>JAGBFH010000012.1 GCA_017936605.1 Tidjanibacter sp. | reverse complement strand
GGCTATGCCCGATGGCACGACCACTCTTGGCGTCCCAAATTTTCTCCGACACGCGGATTTTAAGGCTGAAACGAGCCTTTGTACCGTTGATTGTAATGCGAACATAGATTGGGAGCATCTTTGCCTCATCGCTTGCCTCCCACTTGGCGTAGAATAGGATTCTGAATGTACTTTTCATCTGACTGTTTTTTAGAAAGTGTAGGCAACTGTCAGCCTGAAAAGTTTGTGGAAAGTCGAAAAATTATCAAAGTGTCCCCTCATTTCGGAGTAAGTGTCCCTTATTTTCACGGTTGATATTCGGAGGGACACTTCGAGGTTCGGGCTCTGTCGGGTAGGGGCTCCACCGTGTCGGAGCGATACCTACCGACAATAAATGAAAAACCCTCTGAAACGATGTTTCAAAGGGTTTTGCTTGATTTTGTCCTTAAAACTTTTGGACTTTGAGCGGAAAACGAGACACGAGCCCGCATTCGCGGGCATTTCTCGCGAACTATTTTTACACCCCCAGCCCCTGGAAGGGGAGTTTTGGGGTCGCTCGTGGCGAATCTCGTTTTCCGCTCCAAGCGAAGCCTCCCTTATCAAAGGGAGGTTTGGAGGGATTGTCTATATGGTCGCGGACTCTTCCGCGAAACGCACAAAAAAAGCGATAATCTTTCGATTATCGCTGTGCGTTGAGCGGAAAACGAGACTCGAACTCGCGACCCCAACCTTGGCAAGGTTGTGCTCTACCAACTGAGCTATTTCCGCATTAATTTCGTTTTGCGGGTGCAAATATAGGGCAATTTTTCTTCCCCACAAAAAAAACGCAAACTTTTTTTGAAAATTGTTTAGCATTGGAGTGTACATACCTCCATTACACAGCGGCCCATTCTTCAACTTCGAGGAGAAATGAATGTGACCAATAAGACTTATAGCCCCTCCAATCATCCTCCCTATGGTCATCCATCACTCTTCAACGCAAAAACTCACCCCCGAGGCCTTGTGGGAGGGCTCGGGGGTGAGATTTATTTACATTAGATGGAGGTTTCTCCGAAACTACCAGCTGCCGCCTTAGAAGCTCGCGGGCCTAAACATAGAGGGATAGGCGCGATACACACACTCGGGCTTGCGGAGTGAGGTGCGGAGCGCCTCGGGGCTACGCTTGATGGAGGGCGAAACCGCAATCTGACCGCCTGCGGGATTCATAGCCGCGGGCATCTGCAGCAGCTCGGCATCGGTGAGGCGATAGAAGGTGCCATCAATGTCGGCGATGAACTGCATATAGTCGAAGAAGGGATAGCCCTGCATCGAGTCGTCATCGTAGCGCACGATAGCCCTCTGGCCGCCGTCGAGGATGCCGGCAATGGCGATGCCGTAGTCGCCGCTCTCATTGGTGTAGAGGCTACCCTCGCGGTCGATGCCGTAGAAATAGAGGTTACCAGTGCCATACTCGCCGAAGTTCACACCCTCCTGAACGGTCTGGGAGTAGAAGAAGAGCGCGTCGAGGTCGGCATTATAGTCAACCTTCACAACGAAATCCATATCGCCCTCCCAGTAGGACATATAGAAATACCTGTTGGCCAAGCCGTTGGAGAAGTTGACGGTGTAGGTCACATCGTTGTTGCCCACCACTTCCCAGTTGCCGAGCCAAGCGCGGAAGGCGGCCGAGGCGACCTCCTCTTTGACCTCGAAGGTGTCGCTCACGGCGTAGTGGCCGCTCACCTTACCCTCGGGGGTCACACCGATAGCCACAGCCTTGAAGTAGCCGGGGTAGAGGTTGAAGGCGTCGTAGCCGTCGCCCACGAAGAGCATATCGGCCAGCGTGTAGGAGGTGCCGTAGTAGTTATTGAACTCCTCGATATAGGCGATATTGCTCTCCACGAGCATCTCGGCCAGGTCGCGCAACTGTGAGGGGTCCCACTCGGAGGCGTAGACAACGGTCATCATATAGGGGTTCTGGTCGACACTGGTCACCTTCACGATGTGGTCATACTCCTCCTCATAGAGGGTGCCCTTGCCGATGTACTCTACGCTCCAGGCGCTGTTCTCCTTCATACCGTTGATAATCTCGCCGCCGCCGGTACCGCCACCACCACCGGTGGTACCACCGAGGCTCTGGGTGGTGAACTCCAACACGCCGTAGTTGCCATACTCCTCGCCCTCCTCGGAGAGTCCAAAGGCTATGTACTTGTAGGGTGTATCGGGGGTGAGATTGGCGAGAATCTGCACATAACTCTTGCTTGCGTGGAGCGAGATGGTGCTTGCGCTCACCTTGAAGGCATCCACCTGCTCCTTGATGAGTTCACGGTCGCTGCGAGTCACCTCGTTGGTCAGGAAACCATACCAGGTGTCGGTCGAGGAGCCGTTGTGGGTCACCTTCACCTTAGCGCTCTGGGAGGTCACACTCTCAATGTCTACGGTGATAGTGAGGTCGTGGTTGAGATTGGGGTTTTTCTGCTCACCCTGAGGCACCTCATCGCACGCGGTGAAGGCTATGGCAGCCACCGCCGCCATAGCCATCAGAGCCAAATTTTTCACGAATTTCATACTATTCGCCTTGTTTTAATTACTATTCGTAGTACTTATAGATACAAACAGGTTCTTTATTAGTTGTAGAAGTCTTGTATGTGACAAAAGTCTGATTACTATCTGTATAATTCAACATAATTCGCCTGGTTGTAGGAGTCGTTGTGCCATAGGTTGTATCAATGAATGCACCACCATTGCCATCAATATCTATTGTCCACGACGAATTGTATATGAGCTCTTGAGTTACTTTCAATCTATCAGAAGTAGCGCTATCGGTATAGAGATAGTAAGTTTTGTCACTGGCGACATAAGTAATAGCAAATTCGCCATCTTTGAAGCCATTCATCAGAGTAAACACCCTCACGCTTGACTCGTCTACACCGAGAAGCGAACTAGCCACCCTGCTAATAGCTACACCCCTAATGTTAGTGCTTTGATTTGAGGTGCTGATAGCATAATCTTTGTTCTGACCTGCAATGATAATCTTGTCGCCAACTGCCAACTCGCTCTTGTCGGTAACAAGCATCCAACCAACCCTATTGTTGGGGTCACTACCCTGAGCAACTTTCACCGAAGCCTCTGCCAAGCCAGAGCTAAAGGTTACAACTGCCTCGCGAGGTGCACCAGCATTTGCCGCGAAGCTAACGGTTGCAGAAGTTGCATCGGGAGTGTAGGTCATTGTTGCAAAGTCATTATCCGAAATGCTACCAATAACGGCAGTGGGAGCGCAGAGAGTACCAAGAGTGCCATTCTTTGCCAAGGTAACGCTGATGGTTGCATCGCCACCCTCATAGCTAACGATAGCAGGCTCTACGGTTGCAGTCAAACGGTAGTGACCTTTGTAGGTAGCCTTGTATGTAACGGAGTTAGCAATGCCACCGATAGTACCATTAGTTTTAGCAACTGCACCAGTAATAGTTACAACATCGCCAACCTCAAGGCCAATCTCATCATTGGTCTTAACCAACTCATCAGACTCGGTGTAGAAATAAGTAGCTTTGGCAACATTACCATCCTCATCCTCAATCTCATAGGTTGCCGAACTGGAGTTGGAGCTGGGAACTACTTTAACTCTACCGGTAATCTTGTACTCAACATTCACATCCACAGGCTTGGCGATAAAGTCGGCAATGGAAATCTCCAGTGCGGAGCCCTTCTGGAGAACACCGAAGCTCCAAGTGAGATTCTCCTCGCCCTCGTGGGTTGCAGTGATAGTTACGGTAGCCTCGCGAACGATGCTCGTGTTGGCATCGGCGGTGTAGGTGAGTTTACCATCTGCATAGTTCACATTGAGCCACTCGGCCTCGGTCGAAACCGAAATAGCCCAGTCGCCAACATGGTTAAATACAACCTCCTCGATAGCGGTAGCCGCCGCTACGCCCTCCTCGGCAACAACAACATACTCATCTGCTTCGGGAACGGTAACACTTGCGGGAGCCACAGGAACAATGGGGTTGGTAACGCCCGCGAGCCTATAGAGGCAGATGGCCTCGGACTCGGTAGTACCGCTATAGAAGTACATATCCGAGTGATACCACAATTTGTTCTCGCTATATGTACCCTCAACATTGCCTACGGTCGCAATACCGTCTGCGATACTGATAGCAAACGAAGCGTTCTCGTCAATGTAGGGCTGGTTAATGAGATACTTGGAAGTCTTGTTTGTCGAAACAAGGAATGCTTTGCGAGCCTCATCGTAGAATGCAAAGGTATTTGCCACACTACCATTCATCAGCACAAACTGCTGCACAGCATCGTTAGTTTCGATGTAGTATTTACCAAGTCTGGTAGCTATCGCGGCACTTCGTTTTGCGGAAGTCGAGGTCTCATCTGCACCGTTATACAACTGGGTACTCATAGCCATACTCACATCCGTAGCACCGATAATCACCCTATCGCCGGCCCTGAGAGTGGATGCGTCGGTTACACGCTCCCAAGTCAGGCCCTTGCTGTCATCTGCGCCCTGAACGGCAATAATATTAGTCTGGTAATAGCCATCGGTAACTATAACACTAACCATTCGGGGTGCACCATTGTTTGCTTCGAAAGTAACGGTTGCCTTCTCGCCACCATTGTACTCAATCTCTGCAAACTCCTCCTCGGAAGCAACAAACGAAGGTGTCATAGTGATGGCAGAGGGCTCCAAAGTACCTTTTTTGGTAATGGTAATCTCGGTGCTGCCACCGGTATAGGGAATGTGGTCGGGATCTACCTCAAGCGAGAAATTGTAGTAACCCTCATAAATTGCGGGATCATCCTTGTCACCCAAGGTAGCCACATCTCCCGACTTGCCCGTGATAACACCAACAATGGTAACAACATCACCAACATTCACATCGTCACTATTGTCGTGGAATGTCTTACCATCAGTGGTGTGGATGTAAGTAAACTTCGCCTCGTTTCCATTAATGTCACGGAGAGTGGTTGTGCCGCTCTCTTTTGTGGCTTTGGTGGCCAAAATACCCGTTACTCGATACTCATTGTAATCGATAATCGATTGATTTTTCAACTCGCTTATGGCAATAGGCATAATCTGGCCCTTCTGATAAATCCAAACATTCTCGGTGATATCCTCCTTACCCTCGCGCTTTGCGGTAATCGTTATATAAGCCTGACGGTATTTATAGTCGTTGTTGGCCTCAACAGTATATTTGAGTTTACCATTGTCATACCATACAGAAATCCACTCCCTCGAATCAACATTCTCAACCGAAATAGTCCAACCGTCAACATAGTTGAATACTACATCCTCGAAGATTGCATTTGTTGCAGCCTCGTTGGTGAGCGTAATATTGGTAGGCGCACTGAAGGAAGCATCAACAATACCCTTTGCTCCGGGAATCTTGTAGATGCGCACATGTTGGTTAACCGCAGGAGCAGAATCTTTGGTTCTGAAAGAGCGGGAGGTAAGTGAAGCGCTGGGGTAGTAATAAACATACTTGTTGTCCTCCTCACTATCTGTAGCCACAATGGAGGCTACGCCACTCTCGCTATCAATATCCACATAGAACAACGAGTTAGCATCGAGGTTATCCTGGAGTGAAAGTTTATTTGAATACTCCACACGCAAGAAACCATTTTTGCTATCGCCATCGTAGTCTACTCCGTTATAGAAGTAGAATGCGTCCTTAGCCTCATCGGGCTGAAGAACAACCAACTGCTGAATTACACTCTTACCATCAGTTGTTCCCTCGGGAGTGATGGGGTGATAGAGGTAATCGCCGACTTTCACAACATTAGTCTGCGAGCCATAGGGATAATATGAGCTGTTATATTTAGCGCCCATAACAACACTGCTGGCATCCGAAGCGATGGTCACAACATCACCGGCCTTAATATCTTTCACATCCCTTACGAGAGTCCACTTGTCGCTGGGGTCTATGTCTGTGAGGTCTACACCAAAGCGGGTAACCATACCTGCGGCAAACTCAAGAGCTTTATCTGCAATAGTACCCTCTTTGACATAGAGATACTTATCGGTGGCAACAGCTACAGTAAAAGTATCGCCTACCTCAAGAGTGGTGGGAAGCAGAGTGAAATAGACAGCACCCTCGCCTGCGGCCTTGACAGTCACGCTATTGCTACCACCCTCGGCTACGGTGAACTCATAGGGGGTCTCAAGCGAAGCGGTAACATTGCCAGCAAGGGTTTTGCCCTTTGCCTGGAATACTACGCTCTCTACCTTCTCGCCAGCCTCAATACCCCTGAAGTTCATCTTGGCAACAGCCGCCAGACGGGTGAAGCGCAAGGGCTGAATCTCGGTGGGCTGTTGATCAGTAGCAACAACCTTCGAAACCATAAGGTCGGCAGCAGGGTCATAGGAGCCTGCCACCATAGTCTGCTCTGCGGGCAGAGTGAGGGTAGCCTCGGCAAAATCGCCACTTACATAGCCCGTCTCGGGGTAAACCGCCACATATTTGTAGCCCTCTGCGTACTCATAATAGTCAAACGCTGCGGTAATCTCTGCCGAGCCGTTCTCTTTCTTCGAGAAATTCACATCGGTAGCCACAGCGAGCTTGTCGGTCTGCTCGAGAACTGCGAAGCTCTCTGCATCATCCCAAGCGAACACGGGAGCCTCACCCTCGGTATTCACCGAAGTACGGCCCTCGGCTGCATCGGCCAAGAAGCTAACAACAACTTTATCTTTTGCCTCGATTTGCTCCTCATAATCGTTCTGGCAAGCGGTGAGGCCCATTGCAGCTGCTGCAACGAGGGCCCAAGTTTTCATCATCTTTTTCATACTCCAGACACGATTTTAGATCCAAATGCTATCCTCATCTTCGCCTTCTCCGCCAATAAATCCGGAGTCCTGACCAGGCATACCTGCTTCACCAAAGGGGCTTGTGGCGATGCCACGCTCCACCTCAACTTCCGCGACCTCCATAAAGGGCGCTTCATAGATTGTTTTTGTTCTCTTCATAGTTTGTTTGATTGTTTGATTGATATTATGTTTTGTTTGTTGTTTTCTCGCTATTTCTGCTCCCTTACGCACCTTACGGAGGCGGCGAAGCAACGCGCACCGTAGCTATACCACGAAGCACCCTCGGCGGGGTCCATCAAGGGGTAGACGCCATAGTAGACATCGTTGTAGGCCACAAAGAGTGTGGCGGCCTTGCCGAAGCCCTGCGAGCCGCTACCCATAGTCTCGGCACTCCAGTAGAGCATCTTCTCGCTCGTCTCGCCTATGAGTCCCGACACATCCAGATTGCCGCTGCTGGGGAAGTAGTCGCCATTGCCACCTGCCCACTCCCAGCCGTAGTCGCTCACCTGCCACTCATCGCTCACATAGGTGCAGGCGTAGCCATCGGGCAGGGTGCTGAAGGCCCCCTTGGGAGGCATCACATAGCCCACAGGACAGGGGTCGAAGATGGTCTTATAGTCCGTACCGGCATTGCCCGAGCCCCAGAGCTCCGAGTCGGCCTGCTGCATAGTGGCACCTGCACCCTCGAGATCCATCACCAAGAACCAGTCGAAGACATACTCACCGATGGCGATGTCGTCCCTACAGCTCAAGACGGTTGTGGGGTGCTGGAGTGCGTAGTCGATATTTCCGGGGGCGGTGAGTGCCACGGGGGCCAGATGGCCCACATACTCCCACTCCATCTCACCGTTACCGGTTTGGTAATTATTCACATTCATGACAACCCTTGCGGCCTCAATTTCGGCCTGAATGGCGTAGTACTCCTCCTCGCTCTCCAGAAGGTTGTAGTTCTCGTCGTAGCGGTGTATAGGCACCTCCTGGTACTCCACAGGCGAGGGCAGGAAAGGCTCCTTGCGGCCCCACTGGTAGAGCATACCGCGGTTTGCGATGTCGCCCACATTGTTGCTGAGGGCGCCCAGGTTGCGGTCCATCCACTCCAGGTCGTTGGCCATCGAGGTCGTAACCTCCTGATTGGACACCCAGATGTGCCAACTCCACAAAATCTCACCCGAGGCGTTATGGAGGGTCACAAGCGCGTTACCCTCACTCTCGCCCGTAGCGAAGTAGATTGCTCTCTCCTCGGCGATGTAGACGGGCTCACCCTCGATAATCTTCGTGCTGCGGGTCTTGTCGCCATCGTAGGTGGCCTCCCACGCCAGCGAAGCGTATGCTGCACCCTCAATCTCCACGCCGTAGCGGGCTATGTAGTTACTCCTACCGTCGCCTGCGCCATTACCTTTGATGCTCGCGTCGAAGAGGTAGGAGGAGCCTGTGGTAGCCATATAGCAGTTGGCGGTAGCCTCGGCCGAGAGGTCCACAGTACCCTCACCCTTCTGCACAACCCTGAGGCGTGCTTTGGCCACATCGGGCCTATCGCCTGCAACCACATCCACCACAGCCTGACGGCTCTGGCCCGTAGGGTTGGCGTCCACAAAGAGTGTGATGGCCGCACCCTCGACGCTCACATCCAGCCAATCGGCCTCGTAGAGTGCCTCCAGCTCGGTGCGGTTGGTGCCCACAAAGAGGGTCTTCTGACCGCCCTCCTCGGCGATGATGACCGAGGGAGAGGAGAGGGTGATGGTTGCATAGTCGGGCTCGGCCTGAAGGATGTCGGCGGGAGTGCTCTCACAGCCCACAAGCGTCATAGCCACAAGGAGATATATGATATACTTTTTCATAGTCTGTTATTGCCTTTTGTCGATTAATTAGTCTTCCACGAAGAGGGGATGTTGTCGTAGTCGCTGAGTTTCGTGCAGCCCGAGAAGCACCCTTTGTGTGCCGAAGTGGAGCTGGGCACAATGGGGAAGTCGGTGCCCTTTGTGCGCTCATAGAGGTGCACCTTCTGCTCGGTGCCATCCTCTGCCACAATGATGGTGTAGGGCGACTCTCCCTCAAGCGAGGTGCAACCCTCAAAGCAGCTGTCGATGTAGTTTATGCGTCGCACGGTGTCGAAAAGAGTCGCGGGCACACTCTTGAGGCTCGTGCAATCTGCGAAACACTCCGCAAAGCTGATGCTCGAGGTCTTCGTGCCGATGGCTGCAAAGAGGTCGGCAGGCACCTCCTCGAGTGCCGCACACTCGGCAAAGGTGGCCTCAAAGTAGGTGATGGCCGGCATCTGGGCAAAGAGGCCGCTGGGGATAGCCTTCAGCGACTTGCAACCCAGGAAGAGTCCTTTGACGGTTGTGGTCTTCTCCTTGGAGCCGAAGAGATTTGCGGGCACGCTCTCCAGAGCCGTACAGTCGGCAAAGCACTCCGAGAACTGAGTGGCCATAGTGTTGGCAGCAAAGAGCTCATCGGGTAGAGTCTTGAGGCTCACGCAGCCCGCAAAGGTGCTATTGAACTTAACCTTCGCTGTGGAGAAGCAGTCGAAGAGCCCCTCAGGGATGCTCTCCAACGCCTTGCAATCACAGAAAGCGTAATTCATTGTTGTTACGGTTGTGGTCTCGGGGAAGATGGGACCCTCGATGGTCTTGAGCGCGTCGCTATACTCAAAGACACCCTCAAAGCCGGTCGAGACCTTCACATTGGCCGCAAACAGACCCTCGGGCACCACCTCCAAGCCCGAGTGGCTAAAGAGATTCTTGAAGCCTGGCGAAGTCACCGTCGTGAAGGTGTTGAAGAGTTCGGCGGGCACGGTTTTGAGGTTTTTGCAATCGGCGAACATATAGGTAAAGTCGGCCGAGGAGTAGTCCCTCGCGTCGGCAAACAGCCCTGCGGGCACGCTCTCTATGGCCGAGCCATCGAAGGTGTGGGTAAACTCATAGGCGGTCGAAAGGCCTCTGAATAAGCCCTCGGGGAGGCTCCTTAGTGAGGTGCAATCCGCAAAGCAGTAGCGGAACGACTTGGCTGCCGTGAGGCCATCAAAGACGCCCTCCTCTATCTCCGAGAGGCTCTCGCAACCCTGGAATACGGCACCCACGGTCTTCACACCCGAGAGGCCCTCAAAGAGGCCTGCGGAGAGTTTTTTCACACCCGTTTTGTAGAAAATATACTCGAGGTTCGTCACAGCCGAGTTGTTCTTGAACATACCCAGAGGCAGGTCCACAAGGCTCTCGCAGCCGGCGAACATATACTTGATGTCGGTGGCACTCACCGCCTTGGTCATAAACTCGGGGGCCACACTCTTGAGGTTCACACAGGCCGAGAAGGCACCAGTAAAGATGGTTGCCAGAGTGTTGTTGGCAAAAATCTCGGCGGGCACCTCCTCGATGGCGGTCGCACCAAAGACATACTCAAAGCGCAGCGCGTTGGGGCAGTTGCGGAACAGACCTGCGGGAATCTCGGTCAGTTTGCCCACCTTCACCATATCCCTCACCTCCTCGAAGTTGGAGAGGGTCGAGTTGGTGATAACATAGCCCGTACCCGTACCATAGAAGGTGTAGATGAAGCGCTCGGCAGCCACGCAGTTGACAAAGAGGTCCGCGGGAATCTTGCTAATGGAGCCCGAGTGACTGAAGCAGTCCTCGAAGTTCTTGGCTACCGTAGCGTAGCGGAACAGACCCTCGGGAATCTCCCTAAGACTCTCGCAGCACGAGAAGGCTCCGAGGAACGACTTGACTTTACTGAACGAGCCTGCCACATCGTTGGGGATGCTCTCCAGATTGTTGCAACCCAAGCACATATCGGCCGCATTGGTCAGTCCGAGTGTACCCCACGAGATGATATTCTTCAGCTCGGGACAGAAGCCCTCGCCATCACTGAACTCCAACGACTTGGCCTCACCCGTAATGGAGATGGTGTAGAGGCCGGGGGTCTTGTAGATGTGACTACCGCGGCGAGCCTCGAAGGTCTCGGGCTCCGAGCCATCACCCCAATCCACAGTGATACTTCCGCCCGTCGAGGTGGTCAGCACGGGGGCTGCCACAAGCTCATAGTCGGGCTCGAAAATCTCCACCTCATAGATGAGCTCCGCGGTGTCGCTACCAATCTGGTGTACCTTCATAGTGGTCGTGTAGTTGTTGTCATCCTCGCCCACGGTGACCGTGAGCACACCCACGCGCTCCAGACCATCGGATGTGGGCTCCACGGTGACGATAATCTCGTTCTCGCCCTTGGTGGCTGTGAACCAGCTGCTGCCGTCGCTCTCGATATCCCACTCCAACTCGGGGTTGGTAGTGATGATGACACTCCTCTGGCCGCCCCTATCATCCACTGCCACATTCTGTGACGAGAGAACGATGAAAGCGTCGCCGTCCTGACTTACGCGCAGCACATCCGACACCACCTCGCTACCCTCGCCCGAGAGCAGCACAACCTCGGTGGTGCGAGCCTCACGATTCTCGTTATCGTCGGCCGTAAGGCGCAGACCCTCGTCGCACTTTTCAACGAGCAGCCAGGGGCAGGTCACATCGAAGCTCCAATCGTCCTGATTGCACTCCACATCAACTATCTGCACAAGTTCGGTGTGGGCCTTCACACGAAGCTCCCCGCTCTCGAGTGCAATCTCGGGCACGCCCGCGTGGTTCTGCGTCACACTAAGCTCAAAGCAGGCCGTCACAGGGCCCTTGTCGGCACGAATCAGAATCTCTGCCGTACGCGAAGCCTCGGTCTTGTTGGCCTCGGCCTTGAGCGTGAGGAAGAAGTCGTTGGACTCCACCTCGAGCCACTCGCCACCCTCGGCCACATCGTAGCTCCACTCATCCTGATTGGTCACCACATCCAACACAACCTCACCGCCACGCGAGCGGAAAAGTACGGCGCCATCGGCTCCCTCGGCCGCAGTAAAAAGAGGGCTCTCGGAGCTCACCTCCAGCGTCAGACGACCCTCCGACTGGGGAGGCACAATCTCAACCACGGGCTCCTGACCACACGACACCACGCCCAGAGCGAGCGCAGCGCAATATATCATTCTGCTAAGTTTCATACTTACTTCTTCAATCACTGGTTAGATGTTCTGTTTTCTCAGTACAATGGGGCCCATTGGGAACATTGTGGGTCGATACTGCGAGCCCAGTGCAATCTTGGCACCGCTGTCATTATAGGTCCAAAGGCCAAAGCCTACATAGTTGAAACCGCTCACTGTGGGCAGCTCGAGCGTAAGGGCCGTACCCTCCTCGTTGGCAATCACAGCGTCAACCTCGCCCGCCGCATAGGAGAACTGGCGGTCCGACACAAGGGTCATATAGAGGAAGACATCATAGGAGAGGACGGTCCAACCGAAGGGTATCACAATGCCACCCGTAGCGCTATCGTAGCGCACCTCGAGCTCTGTGCCGGGGTAGAGGAAGTTCTGCATAATGAGCGTCTTGCCATACTCGCCCTCGACCATATCGAAGATGAGATAGTAGTCCGTGGGGTTGGGGCTATAGCTGAGCGAGTTGAGCGAGCCATTGGGCGAGTAGAACCACTTGTCGGAGGTTATCTCCCACTTGCCCACAAGGTTGAGGTATTTATTCTCGGCAACGGTCTGCTGCTCCACGGCAATCTCCAGAGTCTGCTGCTGCACGCCCTCGCCAACCTCAAGGGTGAGGGTTGCCACACGGCGCTCATCGCCCTCGTGACGCTCCGCCGAGAGGGTCACAACGCTCTCGTCTATCTCCACAGCCAGCCATCCCTCGCTGCTGGTGACGCTCCACATCGACTCGCTCACCATCGAGAACGAAAAGCTGCCACCCTCGGAATCGAAAGTGTAGCTCTCCTCGGCGCTGGTCGTGTAGACAACCTTCTCGGCTGCCTCCTGCGAAACGGTCACCTTATAGGGGTCAAATTTGCTCTCGGGGCTCACAATGCTGAAGGCGGCACTACGCACCTCGGGCGAGGTGTTGGCCATAGCCACAACATCCACTCCCCCATCGGTAGCGCTGACGGTCAACCACTCAGCCTCACAGCCCTCCAAGATCCAAGCCTCCTCTTCGGGGAAGGGCACAACCTCCACCCTCATCTCTCCACCCTCGGCATCGAAGGCCACACTCCTCTGAGAGAGAGTAACTCCATAAACAACAATCGGCTCCGGCTCCGAGCACGCGGACATAAGGAGCGTAGCCGACAGAAAGATTGCCATTAGCAACCTGCTAAAATAATGATTCATAAATAAATACGAGGCACAAAGTGCCAATTAAAATTTGGTTCTCTTTGGGTTGTCTTCAATAGCTACAAATGTATTAATAAAATTACAACAAACCAAGAAAAATTAACATTTTCTATCACAACCTCACACATTTAACACAAATTGTCAGTTTCCAGTTTCCTTTTGGCCCTTTTCGCCCTTTCTGCCCTTTCTGCCCTTTTGGCCCTTCCCTAATTTCCCTAAGGTCCTTAAGGTCCTATGGGGCTTATGGGGCTTATGGGGCTTATAGGTCTTATAGGTCTTATGGGATCCATTGTCGGTAGACGGTAGACAGCTTGGTAACTTAGGTCGGTTCGACTTTAGACTTTAGACTTTAGACAAAAAAGCCTCGCAGGAGATACCTGCGAGGCTTTTTTGGCTAAAGGTCGCCACTATGCAAAACCACCACCCATCATAGGGTTCTTTGCGCCGTTGGACTTGATGGTGCCGAAGTGTTTTTCGTAGCGCGCGATGTTCTCCTGGAGCGAGAGCATAAGGCGCTTTGCGTTCTCGGGATTGAGGATGATTCGGCTCCTGACTTTGGCCTTGGGAACGCCGGGCAGAATGGCTGCAAAATCCACAATAAACTCTGCTGCCGAGTGGGCGATAATTGCAATGTTGGAGTACTGGCCGCCCGCCACATCTGCGGGGAGCTCGATCTCGATTTTGTGCTGGTTGTCCTGATTGTTTTCCATACTCTTGTTAAGGGAAATTTTATTATGTGTTACTCGTTGTTTTTCAAGATGTTGATAGCCTCTTGTTTGTCGCGTGCAATCTGCTCCACAAGGGCCTCACGGCTGGGGAATTTGCGCTCCTCGCGAAGGTGGAAACAGAGGCTCACGGAGAGCTCTCGACCATAGATGTCGCCATCGAAATCCACGATATGAACCTCCACTCTGCGCTCGCCATTTTCGACCACCGAGGGGCTGCGGCCTATGTTGATTACGGCCCTATATTCGCGCCCCTCCACCGAGGCATAACCGGCCCACACACCATCGGCCGCATCGGGCAGCGAGTCGACGGGGGCGAGGTTGGCCGTTGGGAAGCCCAGACGGTGACCTAAAGCGTTTCCCGAGGTGACACGACCTACTATTTTTATTGTCTGATTGTTGGTTTTCAACTTTTCGGTTTGTCCTTATTGTAAAAAATTCGTAACTTGCGCCAAATATACGCATTTTTTATGGAAGAGATTATTCATCCCAAAGGTAAAATTTACTACTCCGTCGGAGAGGTGTGCGAGTTGTTCGGTGTGAACGCCTCGCTCCTGAGGTTCTGGGAGGAGGAGTTCCCCGTACTGAAGATTGCCAAAAACAGCCGCGGACACCGCATCTACACCACCGGTGATGTGGACAACCTGAGGCTCATCTACCACCTGGTCAAGGAGCAGGGTATGACCCTCGATGGCGCACGCAAACGCCTGCGTCAGAACCGCGACAGCATCAAGCGTGAGGCCGAGATTGTGGAGCGTCTACAGAAGGTACGCAATATGCTTGCCGCTCTGCGCGAGGAGATGGGCGAAGAGGTGGAAGTTATTGACATCGAGGATGATGTAGAGGAGGAGATGGTTGCGGCTCCCAAGCCCGCAGCCACCAAACAGGAGGCCCCCAAAGAGGAGCTTGCCGACTTCAAGATGGAGATGCCCTCCACCAAGCCCGCACCCGAGGAGCCCAAGAAAACCGCTCGTGAGAAGAAGGTGGGCACACTCATTGGAGGTGACCTCTTCTCGCCCGAGGATATCCGCCTTGTGGTGGCCAAGGAGAACTCCAAGAAGAACTCCAAGGAGGCCAAGAAGCAGGCCATCGAGCAGACGCTGTTCTAAATTTGAGCCTCGCGCGAAGACGCACGCACCTAATAAACATTGAATATGAAGGTAAAAGATATTGCACGATTGCTGGAGGAGAGCCTCCCGCTCCATTGGCAGGAGTCCTACGACAACGCAGGCCTCGCTGTGGGCGACCCCGAGGCGGAGGTCGCGACCGTACTGGTGGCCCTCGATGCCACCGAGGAGGTTGTGGAGGAGGCCATCGAGATGGGAGCGCAGATGGTCGTCACTCACCACCCCATCATCTTCCAGCCCCTGCGCAAGCTCACCTGCACAACCCCTCAGCAGCGCACCATCGCCAAGGCCATTGCCGGTGGCGTGGCACTCTACGCCGCCCACACAAACCTCGACAGCGCCCCCTCGGAGGGCATCAGCCACCTGCTGGGCCGCAAGTTGGGCCTCAAGGAGGAGGCTCTGCTGGAGCCCTCGGCAAAAGAGCAGGGGGTTGGCATTGGCATTGTGGGCACTCTCCCCGAGCCCGTGGCGAGCGAGGAGTTTCTGAGGCGCATACAGCGCGAGTTGGGCGTTAGGGCCCTGCGCCATAGCCCCATAAGGCGTGGGAGCGTACAGCGCGTGGCTATTTGCAGCGGCTCGGGCGGCAGCCTCATCTCTCAGGCCGAGGCCGCAGGTGCCGACCTCTACCTGGCTGCCGACTTCAAGTACCACGATTTTGTCGATGCGGATAGGATGATTTTGGTCGATGCAGGCCATTTTGAGACGGAAATTTGCGCAATCGACATTTTATTTGAACTATTGTCAAAAAAAATACATACTTTTGCAGTCCGCAAGAGTGCACGCTGTGAGAACCCGGTGTGCTATATGGTTTAGGTGAAACAACTAAAGAGCAAGATATAAAGAGGTTAATCTATGGCAACAACTAACAAAAAAAACGCAGAGAACAACGATTATAGCATGCAGGAGCGCATCAAAGCTCTCTATGAGTTGCAGAAAATCGACTCCAAAATTGACGAAATCAATAAGGTGAAAGGCGAGCTCCCTATGGAGGTCGCAGACCTTGAGGATGAGGTTGCAGGCCTCCAGACCCGCATCGACAACATCCAGAGCGAAATCGACGAGCTCAACGCCCTGCTCCGCGAGGCAAAAGAGGAGATCGAGCAGAACAAGGCTATGATCGCCAAGTACACCGAGCAGCAGAACAATGTTCGCAACAACCGCGAGTTCGACGCTATCGGCAAGGAGATTGAGTACCAGGAGTTGCAAAACGCCCTCTGCGAGAAACATATCAAGGAGTACAACGCCGCCCTGAAGGTGAAGAAACAGCTCATCGAGGAGGCTGAGGCTGCCAAGGCCGATAGGAGCGTTGACCTGAACGCCAAACGCGAGGAGCTCGACAGCATCGACGCCGAGACCGCCAAGGATATCGAGGAGCTCAGGGCTCAGGAGGAGAAGGCTCGCGAGGTTATCGACGAGAGGCTTCTGACCGCCTATGGCCGCATCCGCTCGAATGTACGCAACGGCCTGGCTGTTGTGTCGGTCAAGAGGGACGCCTGCGGTGGCTGCTTCAACCGTATTCCTCCCCAGCGCCAGAGCGAGATTCGTATGGGCAAGAAGATTATCATCTGCGAGTACTGCGGTAGGATTCTGGTATCCTTCCCCGATGAGGAGTAGTTTTTCTCCCACGAAGCAGATAGTCCAATAGAACAAAGGGCCGGCAACAAATGAGTTTGTCGGCCCTTTCTTGTGTACAAAATCACCGTTGAGAGGTGGAGAAAAATGAGGTTTTGGGTGGTCAAAGCAAGAAAAAGCATACTTTTTGCATTTTTTTTGCGAAAAGTTTTGGAGGTTTAGATTTTTGCTCTATCTTTGCACCACCAAAACGGAACAATGCTCGGTTCGTCTAGCTGGTCCAGGACGCAAGATTCTCATTCTTGAAATCATGGGTTCGAATCCCATACCGAGTACAAGAAATCAGTAAACCTCCACTCTTTCGAGTGGAGGTTTTGTTTTATCCCCCTGCCTCATCGAGCCTGCTCGGAATAATGCAGGAGGGGGGGGGGGGGGTAAAACAAAAGGCACTACCCTCCCCTAAGTTAGGGGAGGGTCGCAAAGCGGGGAGAGGTCTGTTGTCGGTTGTGCTTCGGTAGAAGAATGGGAGAGATGGGAGAGATGGGAGAGATGGGAGTTTCCTTAAGGTCTTTAAAGTCCTTAAGGTCATTAATGACTATAAAGACTTAGGTCGGTTAGACGTTAGACTTTAGACTTTAAACTTTAGACTTTAGACAAAAAGTTCACGGGTATTAAAATTAATACCCGTGAACAAAGCTGATGGCTGACAGCTGAACGCTGATTGCTGACAGCTATCATCAAAAGCACCATCCCAGGCGGATGCTGAATGAGAGGGCTATGTTATCGTTGCGGGTGCCAAACCAGTTCCACACCTGGAAGCCGTGGTGGTAGCCCGTATCGGCTGGGGTGCCGAAGGAGTAGCCGCCACCGACCCAACCATCCACCAGAAAGCGCCCAAAGGTCCTCTGATAGCCGGCGGTGGCCAGGAGTGCCCCCATCTGCGCGAGGGTGCGCGGGTGGGCAGGAGCGGCCGAGTCGTAGGTGTAGCGACAGAAGATGGCCTCGGGACGGAGGTAGAAGCCGTCAAAGGGGCGCTCGGCCGAGTAGTCGCCGAGGAAAAATTTGTGGCCATAGCGGAGCGTGAAGCCGAGGGGGTTGTTGTGGTACTTGTCGTAGCCCGCCGAAATAAGACTCGCGCAAATCTCGGCACTCTGCTTCTGCTCGGGCAGCGCACGCTCATAGGAGATCTTGGTGCTGCCACTCGCCCACGAAAGGAATGTGAACTTCAGGGCGTTAAGGCACACCTCCTGGGCCTGCCCCACACCCACCGACAACAACATTGCAGCAGCCAAACAAATGGTTTTAAGTGTAGTATATTTCATCGTAACCTAATACTTCCCTTGAAAAGATAAAAAAAACGCATAGAGCGGAGGGAATTTTGTGCCAAACAAGAAGGCGAGCCCGCAGGCGGCAACGGCCGCAGCGAGGCACAACGGTGCCAGCGGGTGATGGGAACACAACCCACCGCTTTCCATTGAAAGTAAAAACGCATAGAGCGGGGTCGGAACGGGCACAACGGTGCCAGCGAGTGAGGGTGGTGCTCCCGACCGACTTATCCCCTTCCCTTGAAAATGTAAAAAACGCATAGAGCGGAGGGAATTTTGTGCCAAACAAAGGAGCGAGTCCGCAGCTTACTCAAGGTAAGTGAGGAACTCGCTCTCTGAAGTTTGGTGAAAAATTCACCCGCTATATGCGTTTTTTAGAAGAAGCGTACGCGATTATCCTCCACCTCCGCACCCCTGTTCAGGTCGGCGCCAAGGTTGTTCTGGAGGTTACGAACAGCGGTCGACTCGAAGAGAGGCTTAGCGCTCTCGGCGGTGCTGTTCTCGAGGGTGTTGCGACCGGTCACTACATATACATAGGCGCCGCTATTGCCGGCTACGGTACCGAGCTCGTTCTCGGCAGCGTTGGCGATAGCGCCCACGAGTTTAGCGTCGGGACCTACGCCCACAATGCTGGTGGCGTTGCCAAGCACCTCAGCAGCGTCGAGCACCTCGGCACCCAGAATCTGGGCTGCCTCCTCGATGGTAGCGGCATCCTTAACCTGAGCAGCAACATACTCTGCCTTGGCGTTCATACGGAGCTGGCGAGCAATCTGAGCCGACACCTCTTTCACGGGGGCGTAGCCCTGCTCCTTGATATCAGCAACCACAGCCACTACATAGTCGCCATCAATCTCCATAGCCGACGAAACCTCGCCTACCTTATTGTTATATGCCCAGCGTACGAGCTCGCGAGCGTTGGTGAAGCCCATAACATTGCGGTCATACTGGCCGATGTTGGCGTTGCGTTTCACGAGCGAGAGCTCTGCAACGGCGTTGTTGAAGTTGCTCTTCTTGATGGCTGCGAGGAACTCGCCTGCCTTGTTGGAAGCCTGCTGGATGGTAGCGTCGCTGGCAACAACCTCATAGACGATGGTTGCAACCTGAGCCTTGCGGATGGGCTTGGAGGAGTAGGTCAGCTTGGCGATGTGTACACCGAACTCGCTCTCAATCCTTACAATCTGGTTTTTCTTTGCTGCGAGCAGAGCGTCGCTAAACTCGGAAACCATAGCCTCGGGGGCGAAACGACCGAGGTCGCCACCATTGACAGCCGAAGCGGTATCCATCGAGTATTTCTGTGCGAGCTCAGCGAAGTCGGCGCCCTTCTTGAGAGCGGTCTCGATGCTGTCAACGAGCTCCATCTCGCTGTAGGGCAGCAGGATGTGGCTTGCGCCAATCTCATCGGGCATCATACGGATGTCCGACACGCGAGCCATAGTGTAGGTGTCACCCTTCTGTACGGGGCCGTACATCTGACCACGCTTGTTGCCGAAGGCATAAGCCTTGTACTCAGCGGGGATATTGCTCTCCGAGTAGTACCTCTCGTCCATCGAGTCGTGGGTCTCGGCAGCTGCAAACTGGAAAACATTCTCGGCAGCCTTGAACTCTGCGGCCAGAGTCTCAACCTCTGCCTTGGCTGCTGCATAGTCGGCCTCGGAGGGGTCTACGGGGAATACTACATACTCAACAGCGCGGCTCTCGATGTCGCGACGGAAGAGCTCTTTGTGCTCATCGTAGTATTTCTTAATCTCGCTGCTGGTGGGCTCTGCAACCAACGAGTCGGCGATCATAAAGTAGGGTTTGGTCACGATTTTGGCATTCGAAGCGGTATTTGCAGCCTTGGTTGCATTCTCCACATCGAGAGCGTTGGCATAGAAACCGGCGGCTACAAGGTCGGAGTAGTTACCCATAAGCCTCTGCTCAGCAGCAACTTTCTTGAAATAGTTCCACCTCTGGTAAGCCACGGGGTCGGTCTGTGCAGCCTCGAGGAACTGGTAGAGCACCTCGGGCGAAGCGTTGAACACGGGCGAGATGAAGTTGCCATTGACCATATCTTTCATCTCGGCCTCTGAGATGGTAAGACCCATATTCTGGAACGAGGGCTGGAAGGAGTAGGTCATAATCATATCGTTCCAAGCCTCCTGGTAGATTGCATCGTAAGCCTCCGAGTCGAAAGCGCCCGAACCCTGCGACATAGCGTAGATGTTCTTCACACTCTCCGAGTGCACCAGGAACTCCTGATAGTCAATGTTTTTGCCGTTAATAGTACCTACGCGGTTAGCACGCGACGAGAAGATGTTGCTACCGCTGCTGAAGAGGTCGCCAAGCAAGAAAGCGACAAGACCAACGGCGATAACGATGGTTACGATTACGCCACCTTTGGTCCTCAAATCATTCAAAGTTGCCATACTGAAAGTTTTGTTTTTTATTGTTTATTATTTTCGTTCGTTTTTGTATTCACAAAATTGGCCTCAAATATAGTGATTTTCTCAAAAAAACCTATCACAAAACCCTAACTTTTGCCAATTCTACCCTCGAAGAGGTAGATTTTAGGATTTTTATCTCCTTACCCTCGCACTCAATGACGGTTCCGACGGTGGGAATACTGCCGTAGTGGTCAATAATATAACCCGCCAGAGTGTCATACTCGCCCTCCTCGGAGAGGCCCAACTGGTAGCGCTCATTGAGGTAGGCAACCTCCAGTCGGCACGAGAATACCCACTGGTTGTCCTTGAGCACCTTCTCAACCATCTCGGGCTCGTCGTGCTCGTCCTCAATCTCACCCACAATCTCCTCCAGCACATCCTCTAAAGAGATGATGCCGGCCGTGCCGCCAAACTCGTCTATGACGACCGCCACACTCTGCTTGGTGCGAATCATCTCGCCCATAAGTTTCTCCGTGGCCATCGTCTCGGGCACATACCTCACAGGGATAAGTATCTCCTTTATGCTCTGAGGGTTACGGAAGAGGCTCTTGGTCGTAACATAGCCCACAATATTGTCAATGCTCTCCTCGCACACAAAAAGCCTCGAGAAGGATGTTTCGATAAATCGTTCGGTCAGCTCCTCAATGGAGATGGTCGACTCTACGGCCTCCACATCCACCCTGGGCACCATACAATCCCTCACCCTCAGGTCCGAGAAGTCCAGCGCGTTCTGGAAAATCTTTATGTCATTGGCCTGCACCTTCTCGCTCTCGGCGCTCTCGTCAATCAGATTTTCGAGGTCTATCTTGCCGAAACTCTTGATGTTATGCTCCTCCCTAACCTTCAGGCCCACAAGCCTCAGAATACCAAAAGAGATGGCTGTGGAGATTTTGGCAACGGGGAAGAGAATCAGGTAGAAGAAGTAGACGGGCAACAGTAGCGCCTTGAAGAAGGCATTGGGGCGCATCTTGAAGATGCTCTTGGGGGTAAATTCGCCCAGGAAGATAATCACAATGGTCGAGATGAGGGTTTCGACCACAACAGCCTCCTGGGGCAGCGAGGGGATTATCAGATGGATGAGTTTGGTCATATAGAGCGAGTAGATAACAAGCACAATGTTGTTACCCACGAGCATTGTCGTGATATACTCACCCGGCTTGGCCGCAAAGAGTTCGATGATGCGCCCCACCACCCCGCCTCGTTTGCGGTCAATCTCCATACGCAGACGGTTGGCACTGGTGAAGGCAATCTCCATACCCGAAAAGAAGGCAGAGAGCAGCACCGACACCACCACTATGACCACAACACTCGACAATGTTTCCATCCGATTATATCCAATTATTCCTAACTACTTATATGTTTCAATCTCAGCCTATTAGTCCTCATCTGGGCGCTCTTTTCTATCACGACGCAGGCGCTCCTGACGGCGTTGTTCCTGCTGTTCGAGATAGCTCTCGCTCTCACTTGGGCGGTGCACCTCTGCGGGGCTCTCGACCCTCTGGTCGGCATCACCCGAGGAGCCGTCACCCTTGTCGTCGGACTCCACCCACATACGGCCCTCGCTCTCCTTGAAAACCCACTCCTTGAACTCCGAGTCGGACTCGAAACCCTCGCCCACAAACTCATCATAGCCGTCTATGATTTTGCTATCCACATTGGAGTAGACCTTGTCGATTTTCTGGTCCCAGAAGAGTTGCTGAGTGTAGAGTTCGCGGCCGTCGGCACTCTTGCCCACAACATTGCCGCGCGTCTCCCACAACTCCCTCTTCTCGTAGAAGATAGCATAGTCGGCCCTAAGGCGGGAGGCCTCACCTCCGAGCGAGTCGTAGGTGATGATGTTGATGCCATAGCGGAACTCCATATAGGGGTCCTTGGCAAACTCATAGCGCTCCATCAGTGGGGTCCAGAAGCGGTACTCCTTCTGGCCGTTGGTGCTATTAATCATCGTGAGCGAGTCGCTCTGCTGGGTAATCATCGTCTCCATATTGAGCTCCTTGGTAGCCGGAGCGCCTGAGCACGAAAACAGCAAGATAGCACCCCCCACAAGGGATGCTACCATTACTGTTTTATATAGGTGTTTGAGAAACACTATTTGTTCGATCTAACGGTGGTGCGACCCGATACCCAGCCACAGCTTACATTGTAGCCCTGACCGTCCTGCAAACCGCGGAAGAAGCAGTCGCTCTGTTTGGGGAAGTATGCACGGCAGGTGCCCATCCACTTCGAGCAAACATCCTGCAACTGCTCGTTGTCCTGTGCAAGGCTGTGAGCCTTAGCAGCCAGGTCGTATGCGAGCCAGTAAACGCTCTGTTTTGCGAAAGCGTCGCCACAGCCAGCCTGTGCGTAGCTCTGCGAGAGGATGAAGTATGCCATTGCCGAGGAAGCATCAAGCTCAATAGCCTGACGGGCAAAGTTAGCAGCCTCGCGAGCCGAGCCGTCAGCAAGCTCGATACCTGCAATCTGAACGCAGAGGTTTGCCTTCAGAGCGGGGTCGTTCTCCGAAGCAACAGCCACGCGGAGGTACTCGAGAGCCTTGGCGCTATTGCCGGCCTTGTCGAATGCGGCAGCCACACGGCGTGCAACCTCGGTCGAGGGAGCCACAGCGTAGTACTTCTCACCAACCTCCTGGTAGAACTCGCTCTGGCACTGGTTACGCGACATCAGGTTGAAAACCTTAGCCAGCAGAGCAGCGTCGTTGGGGTTCTTGGCAACCCTGCCACGGTAGATAAGCTCGAGGTTGTTGCAATCGGCAGCACCCGAGAGAATCAGCTGACCATCAAAGGTGCTCTTTGCCTGCTCGTCGGTAACCTGGTCCATCTTGGCAGCCAAGTACTCATACTCGCCCATAAAGTGGTCGGTCTCAACATTGAGCTCCAGATACTCCTCAACGAGAACGCTGAAGTACTGGTTGATGAAGGTAGCGTCAATCTCGGGGTCCTTCTCGATAGCCGTACGGAAGAGGCTCAGCATACCCTGCTTGTCATCCGAACGGTACTGGAAGTAGTCTTTAGCTTTCTGTTTGAGGATGTAAACCTCGCCATACTCCTTGTGGTCAGCAAAAGCTGCCAAACGATAGTCGTAGAGCTCCATCAGTTTGTTTACATAGCCGCTCTTCTCCTCCATAGTCTTCGAGAAGATGATGCGGTGACGGAAAATCTCTGCACCGGTCGAGTAGATACCCACACGAGCCTTGGGGCAGACCTCAATCAGTTTATACATATACTCGAGGGCCTTGTCATACTCCTTATTCTTGAATGCGGTCTCAAAGAACTGGTAGGTTGCAGCATTCTGCTCCCTTACCTCGGGTGCACCCCACTCCTCACCGAAAGCGTTGGTCGAAGAGGTCTGGGTCTGGTTGTCGAGAGTACCATCTTTCTTCTGGGCGGCAACGATTTTAGCCAGTTTCTCGGCCTGTTTGATACTATCCCTAATCTCTTTCTCACGCTGTTTGCGAGCCTTCTCGGCAGCCTTTCGAGCCTTTTTCTCCTCCTTCTCGCGTTTTTTGCGCTCTGCAGGGGTCTCCTCCCTCTGCTCGGTCTGCTGGGTCTGTGCCAACACGGTAGTAGTGTTCATTGTACCTGCCATAAGGAGCGACAGGACAACCATCGATTTGATAACGACTTTTTTCATTTGTTTAGGTATTCTTTGTGTTTATGTTTAGTTTGTAATCTCTTTATTTCGAGCACATTAGTCATACTTCATCTTCACGAACCAGTAGTCCTCGCCGAAGAAGCTGAAGCCGATGGTGAATTTGAGGTAGTTCTCCCTCGAGAGGCCGGCCCTCATCGTTCCCCTCTGGCCGAGTTCCAGACCGAGGTTCACATTCGACAGGCCCGTCATCCTCAGGGGCATACCCACGCCAAAGGTGAGCGCCACATCCGAGAAGGACTCATTGTTGAGCACCAAGTAGTTCTGGCTCCAACGGAGACCTGCACGGTAGGTAAACCTCTTCAGGGCGTTACGCACATCGCCCGGGTTGGGGGTATACTGTCCTCCCACCCTTACGGCGCTCGTATTGCGGAACGAGAGGTGGTCGGTAACATCGCCCACATTCCTCAGCCCCCAGTCGGCGAACTCATAGTCGGCACCGAAGCTATATTTGGGACGGTGGTAGTAGAAACCCACAGCATAGACCGAGGGCATCTGGAGCGAGGAGGTATAGGTGCGGTCAACGACCATCTCACCAGGGTTGAGCGTCGAGTTCAGAGGAATCTGCTCCACAACCTGGTTGCCCATCCTGCCGCCAAACTTATAGGTTGCACCGATGGTCAGCACACTACTCTCCTTTGCGATGGGGGTCCACTGCATACCGAGGGTGCCGAAGAAGCTGCCCACATACTCGGTCGAGGTGCCGGCCATAGCGTAGTAGGTGCCTGTACCGGTGATAGTGGTAGGCTGAACGGTATAGCTGCGCTCGATGCTGCCGTGGTAGTAAATCACATCGGCACCAATCGAAAAGTTCTTGAAGAGGTCATAGCCCACACCGAGCTTGAACTGGGTCACATCGCCCGAGCCGGCATAGGAGTAGAGCATCTGGCCGATGCCTGCCTGCACCTCGGGATTGGGGTCGTAGTAACTCACATTGTAGCCCACCGAGCTATAGGGGGTGACGCTCAGACCCACACCCAGACCCTTGTAGAGGGGGAACGACATTGCAATATCCCTCACATTGAAGGTGTTGAAGGAGGTCTTCGCATCGGTGGTGCGGATATAGAAGTTCTGTCCCTCCATATCGAAGTTCGTGAGGAACGAGTTGCTCCTTACGGAGCTATACGATGCAGGGTTCAGGGGGTTTACATAGATGTAGTTGCGGAAACCCATCGAGGCGCCACCCATTGCGCGGGTGACAGCGATGCCCTCGGCGTGGATATCACCAATGCCGTAGAAGGTATAGGGGGAGTAGGTATTGAGGCTTGCGTCTTGTGCCACAGCCCACTGGGGAGCCACAGCCACCAACACAAACGCCACAACTGCAAGTATTTTCGTTCTAAAACTCATATTGCTCTCTTTTCTATCGCGACTCTGTCCCTTATAGACAAAGTCTATACAGTCTGCAAATATCGTACTTTTTAATCTCTTTTCAAAGTATTTTCTCTCGCTCACCAAAAAATACGACACTTTTTATGCAAATTTTCTATCTCGCAGCCGTTGCGGAGCCCTCTTGGGGGCGTAGAGCAAGAGCAATTTGGTCGAGGACATTGCACCCTTCGGCCAATCCGTCTACACTTCTAACGGTCATATAGACCTTATTGTTGTTTTGTTTGAGCACAAATCTGTCGGGATGGGCGGCTATGTAGCGCAGTATGCCGCTGAAGATGGGGCTCTTGTAGTAGAGGTTGCGCCCATCGGAGGGGAACCACAGGAGCATAACGCCATTTTTCACCTTAGCCCTCTCGATGCCGAGTGCCACAGCCCTCCAGCGCAGACGCACAACATCCACAAGTGCCTCTGCCTGTGGGGGTAGCTTGCCGAACCTATCCTCCAGTTCGGCCACAAAGCGCGACATCTCCTGCTCGCTCACAATACCATCCAGACGGCGGTAGAGCTGGAGTTTCTCGCTCACCTGGCCCACATACCTGTCGGGCAGCAGAGCCACCTGGTCTGTTTCGACCTGACAATCGGTCACATAGGTCATATTCTCGGGCAAAGAGGCCATCTGCTCCGAGGTGCCCTCACCCTCCGTGAGGAGCTCCTCAACCCCCTCCACACCCTCGGTGCGGAGCTCGGTAATAGCCTCTGCCAGAATCTTTTGGTATGTTTCAAAGCCCATATCGGCTATGAAGCCGCTCTGCTCCGCGCCAAGCAGGTTACCCGCGCCGCGAATGTCGAGGTCCTGCATTGCGATATTGAAGCCCGAGCCGAGGTCCGAAAACTCCTCAATGGCCCTTATGCGGCGGCGGGCATCTCCCGTCAAGAGCTCATCGGGGGGCGAGAGCAAGTAACAGAAACTCTTGCGGTTACTCCTACCCACCCTGCCGCGCAACTGGTGGAGTTCGCTCAGTCCGAAGCGGTGGGCATTGTTGATGATTATGGTGTTGGCATTGGGGATATCTATGCCGTTTTCGATGATGGTCGTTGCAACCAGCACATCGTACTCGCCATAGATGAAGTCCATAATGAGTTTTTCGAGCTGTGCGGCAGGCATCTGACCGTGGCCCACAACGACCCTTGCTGTGGGGCGTAACTTCCTCACCAGCGCGGCAATACGCTCAATATCTTCGACTCTGTTGTGCAGGAAATAGACCTGACCGCCACGGTCGAGCTCATAGTCGAGTGCCTCGGAGATGATGGCCTCATCGAAGGTGTGGGACTCGGTGACAATGGGCTGACGGTTGGGGGGCGGAGTGGAGATGACCGAGAGGTCGCGAGCACCCATAAGCGAGAATTGCAGGGTGCGGGGGATGGGCGTGGCCGTCAGGGTGAGCGTATCGACACTCACACTCAGGCTGCGCAGCTTCTCTTTGGCCGCCACGCCAAACTTCTGCTCCTCGTCAATAATCAGCAGACCCAAGTCTTTGAACCTCACATCTTTACCCAACAATTTGTGGGTGCCCACAATTATATCTATTTTACCCTCCTCGAGGTCGGCGAGTATCTGTTTGGTCTCCTTTGTGGAGCGCGTGCGCGAGAGATATTCGACCCTCACGGGGAGGCCTCGGGTGCGCTCGGCAAATGTGCGGTAGTGTTGGAGTGCGAGGATGGTAGTAGGCACCAATACGGCCACCTGCTTACTATCACAGGCCGCCTTGAAGGCCGCCCTGATGGCCACCTCGGTCTTGCCAAAGCCCACATCGCCGCACACAAGCCTATCCATAGGCTCGCGCGACTCCATATCGGCCTTGATGAGCTCCACAGCTTTCTGCTGGTCGGGGGTCTCCTCCCAGGGGAACGAACTCTCCATCTCGAACTGGAGGTAACTATCTGGCGAGAAGGCAAATCCGCCGCTGGCCTTACGCTCGGCATAGAGTTTTATCAGATCGCGAGCAATATCCTTGACAGCCTTCTTTGTGGCCTCCTTGACCCTCTGCCAAGCGCCCGAGCCGAGCTTGTAAATCTTTGGTGGCGTGTCGCTATCCTTGCTCTTGTAGCGCGATATGCGGTGGAGCGAATGGACCTTTACGAAGAGAGTGTCACCATCCTTGTAGACCAATTTTACGGACTCCTGCTCCCTGCCGTTCTCCACCGTGCGCACAAGGCCTCCGAAGCGGCCCACGCCGTGGTCGATGTGGACCACATAGTCGCCTATTTTGAGCTGATTCAGCTCGGCAATCGTGAGGCTCTCGCGGTGGTCTATCTCGCCACGCAGGGCATAGCGGTGGTAGCGGTCGAAAATCTGGTGGTCGGTATAGAGGCTCACCCTCAGGTTCCTATCCGTGAAACCCTCGTGGAGCGTCATCTTGAGCGGCTCGAAGTGGGCCTTGCGATGGGTGGCTGCAAGCACATTCTCGAGGCGTTCAAACTGGGCGTGGTTCTCCGAGAGGAGGTATGTGGTGTAGCCTTGCAGGGCCCTGGCCTCGATGTCGTCGGCCAACATATCGTACTGCTTGTTGAAGGCTGCCTGAGGCAGGGTCGCAAACTTCACCTCACCCCCTGCCGAGCGTTTTGCGCTCGCCCTCGAGAGCACCATCGAAAGCCCCTCAGTATTAGCCAGAAAGGCCTTTGCCGAGGTGACCCTTAGGATATCCTCCTGGGGGTTGTCGCTATCGGCCAGCAAACGACGCCTAATGTCGTCGAGCCTCGAGAGCAGGTGGTCCAGATTGGGCACCCACCACACAGCCTCGCCCGCATACTCGGCAACCGACACCCTCTTTTCGGCAGAGAGATTCTTCAGGTCGGGCAGAATCGTTATGCTCTCCACCCTCTCGGTCGAGAGCTGAGAGGAGAGGTCGAAACGACGCACGCTATCCACCTCGTCGCCAAAGAAATCTATCCTGAAGGGTTTGTTCTCCGAGTAGGAGAAGACATCGAATATGCCGCCGCGCAGGGAGTATTGGCCGGGCTCGTGGACAAAGTCCACCCTCTCGAATCCGAGTGCCTCAACCCTCTCCTGAAGGTTCTCCATAGGTATCCTGTCGCCCACCGTAACGGCCACCGAAAAGCCCTCGACACTCTCGGCCGAGGCCACATTCTCAGAGAGCGCCTCGGGATAGGTGCAGACCATAAGGTAACCCTCCTTGTGGTTGCGGATGGCCTCCAGAGCCGCGGTGCGCTGCACCTGACTCGAAGCGTCGCCGCCACCATAACGAATCGAGCGTTTGTAGCTCGAAGCCAAGAACATAACCCTCTCGGGGTCGGCGAGTTGATAGAGGTCACTCGCAAGATAGGCCGCAGCATCCCTATCGTCGGCCACGAAGATGTGTACACCCCCCAGTTTGGCTGCCGCCACCGAGGCATAAAGAGCAAAAGCCGAACCTGCCAGAGAGGAAATCTCTGTCACGGTTCGGCTCTCCATATACCCCACAAGCTGCTTTAGGGGTGCAGACTGTGCGGCTCGCTGAAGAATCCCCTTGATGGGTGAATCTTGGCCTTTTTTCATTCCTAAAATAACGACACCCAAACGAATAAGCTATGAAAGGGCGCGTCTTTTTTTGTCTACAAATTTGTACTCCACAACACCGAGCGACTGGTCCACAAGCAGCTTGATATTGCACAGATAGCGCCTGCGCCACTTGCGACGGATGCTCCTAAGGCCGCCCTTTGTGAGGTAGGCCTCCATCACGGGGTTCACCACAATGCGGAGGCTTCGCATATGCTTCTCGATGGCGTAGTAGGCAATCTGATTCTCAATCTGCTTGTCGAAGAGAATCGAGGGCGAAATCTTGCCCGTACCACCACAGGTGGGACAGGTCTCCTCGGCCTTGCTGATAGCCTCGGGGCGCACCCTCTGTCGGGTTATCTGCATCAGACCGAACTTGGTCAGAGGCAGGATGGTGTGTTTGGCCTTGTCGCCCGCCATAAGTTTCTGCATCTCCTCGTAGAGACGCTGGCGGTTCTCGGCCTTATGGAGATCAATGAAGTCGATAATCACAATACCGCCCATATCGCGCAGGCGCAACTGACGGGCGATTTCGGCCGCAGCCGAGAGGTTCACATCCATAGCCGTACTCTCCTGGTCGTCGGCCACCTTTGCGCGATTGCCACTGTTGACATCAATCACGTGGAGGGCCTCGGTGTGCTCGATGATGAGGTAGGCACCCCTCTTGAGCGACACATATTTGGCGAAGAGCGATTTAATCTGGCGCGAAATGTCGAAGTTGTCGAAGATGGGCTGCGAGCCCTTGTAGAGCTTGACAATCTTGAGTTTTTCGGGCGCGATGACCTTTATGTACTCCCTGATTTCGTTGTAGATAGCCTCGTCGTTCACATGGATGGCGTTGAAGGACGAGTTGAGCGAGTCGCGGATGATGGTGTTGGCCCTACTCATCTCGCTCAGGAGCTGCACGGGGGGTACTTTGGTTTTGATTCCCTCCAGAGCCGACTCCCACTTCTTGATGAGCGAGAGGATGTCCTGCTCTATATCGAGGTCGCTCTTACCCTGCGCTGCGGTGCGGATAATCACACCGTAGTTCTTGGGCAGAATCTTGTCGCAGATTTTTTTGAGCCTTTTTTTCTCCTCGTTGGAACGAATCTTCTGGGATATGGATATTTTGTTTGAGAATGGGATGAGCACTACATTGCGACCTGCGAGCGAAATATCGGAGGTAAGTCGAGGTCCCTTGGTCGAGATTGCCTCTTTGGCAATCTGCACCATAATGGGCTGTCCGCCTGCGATGAAGGAGGCCAACTTGCCGGTCTTGCCGAGCGGTTGGTCGAGCTTCAGGCTCTCAATTCGCATGTTTTTCTTCTTCGTCGAGAGGTTCGCCACGAGCTTATGGAGCGTGGTGAACTGAGGGCCCAGGTCGAGAAAGTGGATGAAAGCGTCTTTCTCGTGGCCGATGTTGACGAATGCGGCATTCAGTCCGGGCATAATTTTTCTCACTTTGCCCAGATAGATGTCGCCTACCGCAAATCCGCTCTTACAACTCTCCTTGTCCAGCTCGACGAGCTGTTTGTCCTCGACCAAGGCGATTGTTACTTCGGATGGCGTTACATTGATAATTAATTCTCTGTTCATTTTTTCAGCGTGGTTCCTATTGCAAGTAATTAACCCAAGTGTCGCGGATTACAACTCGTTGAAATTCCGAAACATTCGCTCGTCAAAGCGCCAAGAGGAGGCTCGGGTTAAATAGGAGGAAGTGCACTGGGGCATAGCCCCTTCACGAAAAAATAAAGCCAAAAACCCGTATAGGCTTTCAGCTCTATTTTTTCTTATTGAAGGTAAACCGACAACCTATTTCTTGTTGTGTTTATGACGATTTTTGCGCAAACGTTTTTTGCGTTTGTGAGTCGCCATTTTGGGACCTTTCCTCTTTTTACCGTTAGGCATAGTTCTTAATTTTTATTGGGTTTATAAAAAAAGTTTTTCTTGTCTTGTGCGGGGAGCTTATTTCACCTTGCTTGCGAAGCTCTTAGCGGGCTTGAAAGCGGGGATGCTGTGAGCGGGGATGGTGATGGTGGTACCCTTCGAGATGTTGCGGGCAACCTTCTGAGCGCGCTCTTTGATGATGAAGCTACCAAAACCCCTCAGGTATACGGGCTCTTTCTCGATGAGCGAACCTTTTACATTCTCCATAAAAGCCTCAACTACCTGCTGTACGAGTACTTTCTCAACGCCAGTCTCCTTAGCGATGTTGTTTACGATATCTGCTTTAGTCATAGTTGTATGATATTTTTGTTAATTAGTTTGTTGATTCGATTTTCAAATCGGACTGCAAATATACACTATTATTCAATTAATTTACAACATTGTAGCGTTTTTTTTGCAATTTTTTTGTTTTGCCGCCGCCTTCACTCTCCTCTTTTTGCAGCCAATTAAGACTGAGCCCATTGCACCCTGTAGGGCAACTATCGTGCCCCATCACATCCTACGGGTCCATTTTGCCCGAGAGTAATTTCTCATCAAAGCGAGTGGTTTATTTATTAATATATGTACAAAAAATTTGCGGTCTGCAAAAAAAATCATAACTTTGGGGGAATTATAGTCGGTATCGAGCCGCCGCCCACACCACACGGGCCAGCAACTCCCTATCTCGAGGAAACATACAAAATAATTTATATACTAACATTCAACACATTACAACTATGAAGAAATTACTTGTTGTTATTCTGGCGGCGCTCCTGAGCCTTCCCGCGCTCTCACAGGAGCTGACTCCCAAGAGGAATGCCCGTGGCAAATGGGGCTATGTGGACACCAAAGACAACTGGCTCATCAAGGCCAAATATGAGGTTGCCGAGGAGTTCACGCCCGACGGTTTTGCAAAGGTGAAAAACTCCAAGGGCAAATGGGGCTATGTAAACAAAGTAGGCGAGGAGGTTGTACGACTTCGCTACGACTGGCTGGGCAACTTCACCATTGACGGCCTCTGCCTGGTGCAGGATGACAGCAAATATGGCCTTGTGGACCGCAATGGTAAGGTTGTGGCCAAGGTTAAATATGACGAGATTGAGGATTTCTCGCCCGAGGGTACCGCCATTGTTCGCATTGGCGAGAACTACGGTATGATCAACAAAGAGGGCAAAGAGCTCATCAAGGTTCGCTACCAGAAGGTTACCGAGTTTACGGTAGACGGCTTGGCTTGGATTAAACAGGCCGACAAATGGGGCGTCATCAACCGCGATGGCAAAACCATTGCCAAGATTAAATACGACGCTCCCGGCGAGTGGGCCCCCAACGGCACCGCACGCATTATGGTTGACGGCCTGGTGGGCGTCATCAACAAAGCAGGTAAGGAGATTCACCGTCCCCAGTACGAGAGCATCGGCGAGTGGAACGAAGAGGGCCTGGCTTGGGGTGTCAAGGAGGGCCGCTATGGTCTGCTGAACGCCACCGGCAAACGCCTCTCGGACAACAAGTACGACGAGGTGGGCGAGTGGAACGAGGTAGGTACCGCTTGTGTGAGGGTCGAGAGCAAATGGGGTCTTGTGAACAAGGCCGGCAAAGAGATTCTCAAGGCCGCCTACGATGAGATTGGCGCCTTTGCCGACAACGGCACCGCACAGGTTCTCAACGATGGCAAGTATGGCATCGTGACCAACCTCGGCGAGATTATCACCCCCGTGAAGTATAGCTCCATCGGCGCTTTCGAGGGCGGCTTCGCAAAGGTATCTATCGAGGGCAAGTGGGGCGTTATCAACAACCTCGGCAAAGAGGTTACCGCCATCAAGTATGACTCCTTCTCGAACTACGCACAGAACGGTCTGGCTACCGTGACCGTTGGCGACTTCATCGGTTGGGTAGACCGCGGTGGCCGCGAGATTGTACCCGTAGAGAACAGTGCTGTGGGTGAGTGGACCGAGGATGGTCTGAACTGGATCTGCAAAGAGGGCCTCTATGGCTGGATTGATGTCACCGGCAAACGCATCACCAAGGTTGAGTACACCGCACTCTGGGCTTGGGAGCCCAACGGCCTGGCCAAGGTTGCCAAGGGAGAGCTGATGAGCTGGATTGACCGCGAGGGCGACCTCATCTCGCCCATTGTTTACAACGAGGTTGGCGAGTGGAACCCCAATGGCCTTGTTTGGGTAAAACAGGAGGGCCTCTACGGTATGCTCAACACCGCAGGTAAGAAGGTTGTACCTATCAAATACACCGTTCTGGGCGACTTCAACGAGAACGGCATCGCTATGGCTTCGCTCGGCGAGAAAAAATGGGGCTGGGTGAACCTCAAGGGTAAAGAGATTCTCAAGGTGAACAACCAGGCCATCTGGGACTTCTCGGCCGAGGGTCTTGCCAAGTTCCGTGACGCAAAGGGCAAATATGGCTTCATCAACGCCGAGGGTAAGAAGGTCATCCCCGCCAAGAACGACTACGCAGAGGATTTCGTGAATGGTCTGGTGAGGGTTGGTGTCAAGGGTACCTACGACGCAGAGGGCAACTACTCGGGCGGCAAGTGGGGCTACTACAACGCCAAAGGTAAGGCTGTCGTAAGGGTAAGCTACGACTACGCCGACAAATACTCGGAGAATATGGCTCGCGTGAGCACCAAGGGTACTTGGAGCGAGGGCAAATACTCGGGCGGCAAGTGGGGCTTCGTGGGCCTCAACGGCAAGGAGCTCATCAAGGCTAAATATACCGATGCAGGCAACTTCTCGGAGGGTCTGGCTTGGGTATGCTCGGCCGGCAAGTATGGCTGGGTTGCTGCCAACGGCAAGGTTGTCATCCCCCTCATCTATGACGATGTAAACAACTTCTCGAAGGGCCTGGCTCTGGTGAAGAAGGAGGGCCTCTACGGCTGGATTGACAGGTCGGGTAAGGAGATTATTCCTATCGGCTTCGAGAAGGCCGACGACTTCGACGGCAACGGCCTCGCAATGGTTTCGCGCGAGGGCAAGTGGGGCTGGATTGACCGCACCGGCAAAGAGATTATCCCCGTTACCTACATCGAGGCTAAACCCTTCAACCCCGACGGTTTTGCAATGGTACTGAGCGGCGACACCTGGTTCAAGATTGACCCCCAGGGCACCGTCACCGTAGTTCCCAAATATGTGGGCACACTCACCTTTAATGAGGGCTTTGCACCCATCGAGGTGGAGGGCAAATGGGGCTTCTGCGACATCGCAGGCACTATGCGTGTAGCTGCCATCTACGACAAGGTTTGGGGCTTCTCGCAGAGCACCGCTATGGTTCTTCTGAACGGCAAGTATTTCTGGATTGGCGTAAACGGCCAGACCATCAACGACAAGACCTATGAGGAGGTTGGCGAGGCCGACGCCGAGGGTCTTTCGAAGGCAAAAGCCAATGGCAAAGAGGGTTATGTCAATCGCAGCGGCGTGGAGGTAGTACCCGTAGTGTACGACTCGGTAGGCGCTTGGGATGTTGCCGGCCTGGCAAAGATTGAGAAAGAGGGCAAGTTCGGTTGGGTAGACCGCAAGGGCAACGAGGTTGTTGCTCCCAAGTATGAGGAGGTTGGCGAGTTCACCACCGACGGTCTGGCTCGCGTGAAGGCCGACGGCAAAACCGGCTTCATCAACACCAGCTACCGCGAGGTAATCCCCGCAACCTACGACTCCGTGAGCGACTTCCAGATGGGCGTAGCCAAGGTTTCGCGCGAGGGCAAATGGGGCTTCATTGATGTAGACGGCAACAATGTCACCGCTCTGAAATACTCCGAGATTGGAGAGATGGTAGATGGTATTGCCAAGATTAAATATGCAGGCAAATGGGGCCTTATGGATAGCAAGTACGAAGAGGTGCTGGCTCCCGTCTATGACGAGATTGGCGACTTCGTAGGTGGCGTTGCACTCGTGAAGTTCGAGGGCAAATATGGCCTCATCGACAAGGATGGCCGCGGCATCACCGCTCCCAAGTATGACTCCATCGGCGAGTTCGAGAACGAGGTTGCTCCCGTTTCGATTGGCGGCAAGTGTGGCTACATCAACCGCATCGGTAGCGAGGTTGTGCCCCTCATCTACACCGTAGACGAGGCCGCCGACCACTGCAAAGACTTCCTCTACTACCAGAAGTTCTCCAACTATGCAGCCGAGTACATTGCTCCCAAGATTGAGGAGTTCAAGACCAAAGATGAGTTTGAGACCGTTGCACAGTATGAGTCGCGCGTAAACGAGGAGACCATTGCAGCTCTTCGTGAGCAGCTCACCGAGGAGGCCGAGGCAGAGTATGTGAAACTGCGCGGCAAGAGCGTAGTTCTGCGCCTCTCGCTTGGCAGCTACGACGCCGAGAAGGAGACCTTCAAGGTTACCGACCTCACCTATGGCGAGTTCACCCTGAAGGTGCCTCTGAATGTGGCTCGTGACTTCAAGTCGCTCTGGGATGGCCTCACCAAGACTCCCGCATTCTCGGTAGAGAACGACGCACTCACAGTTAAGAGCATCACCTTCCGTATGCCCGACGGCGCAGAGTTCGTTGCGACCAAATAGCATTTTCGCTCCACTCTCACAAAAACACCCCTTCTGCCATAGTGCAGAAGGGGTGTTTTTTGCTGTCGGCGAGCATAGAAGAGCAAAAAAATCAGAGCAAGAGAGTATAATAACAAATATTTTTGTTATTTTTGTATGTCTGATGAGATGGAATGACTCCATTTCAATGGACCAAAAGAGTAAGAACACACATTCTATTAACTAAAATTTTAAGTGTTATGAAAAAACTTTTGCTCACCTTGGCAGTTGCTCTGTTTGCAATCTGCTCGGCTTCGGCCAACAATTATGTAGCCAACGACGCTGCTATTGACAACTTGGTAGAGAATTCGGTTGAGATGGTTGTTATGGCCGACACCGATATGGCTGCCGCTCCCGCAGCTGCTGCTTATGTTTCGGCTGGCAAGAACCCCGTAATTGCTACCCTTCTTTCGTGGTTCCTCGGCTGGTGTGGTGTTCACCGCTACTACCTCGGCACCGCTCCTTGGATGGTACTTCCCTACCTGCTGACCGGTGGTGGCTTTGGCGTTGTTTATGTTATCGACTCCGTTCTGCTGCTTGTGGGCGCGCTGGACAACACCATTGACGGCAAGTTCCTCAACAACGAGCGTATTCTGATGTGGGCTGACCTCTTCTAATCGGTCACATCTTCTATAGGATACTTTTCTTACGGGGCGCGGGCAGAGGCCCAGCGCCCCGTTTTAATTCACTCTCCGCTATACCTTTTATATATATAATAATCGAACAACTACTCTCTATGCGTCGCACACTCCTTACACTCCTACTTGTTGCCACAACCCTCTCCGTATGTGCCCAACAGCGCGTTTCGGTCGATGTGAAGACCGTGCAGGTTGCCGAGGGAAAGAGGGTGACCACCGAACGAAGTATCTACCTCACCGAAGATGGCAGGCTCATCTCCGAACAACATCGTCCGGTACACCTCGTTTCGCTCGCCAACTCCATTGGCGAAATGCGCATCTATGACCCCGCGAAGAATGAGGTGGCAATGGTAAGTGACAAGGAGTTGGCATCGGGCAAGGATATGGTAGCAGTCTTCGCGTGGGGCACCTACGGCGATATGGGGCTGCCCTCCTATGGCTTCACCCAGAGCGATGTGCGCTACGAGGAGGGGCTGACTATCAAGACCTTCACCCCCAAGAGCCGCACCAACATCTCGCAGGTAGAGCTGGTCTTCCAGAACCACCTGCCCATCTGTATGATCTACTACGACAGCAAATACCAACCCCTCAGGAAGGTCTACTTCTCCAACTACAAGCACGAGCGCATATCTATGCCGCTGCGCATTACGGAGGTGGAGTACAGCTCGCCCCGCGACTCGGTGGTGCGCCTTAGCACCTACACCAATCTGCTCACGGGCGGCGCGGCCACCTCGCCTATGTTCGACTACAAGATTCCCGCCGACGCCAAGCGTACGAGCGTAAACCTCAACCAATTAGTCGGCAAATAATGTTTCGTGTAGGCCTGCGCATATTGCTACTGACCGTGGTGGTTCTGGTGGGCTCCCCCACTCTCTCGTGGGCCCAGAAGAGCGACTTGGAGCTTCTCGGCGAGGTGACCTTTGCGGCCTCTGCTGAGGACCCAGATGTGCCCTACGGCATCGAGCCGGGCCGAAAGACTCTCTCACCGCTCTACCACCTGACAAGTAGCGCCCTATGGCTGTGGGAGAACCTCATCGCACCTGATGTGTGCGCCCCGGGCGGCTACAGCGACTCCAACACCCACTATTTCAAAGCCCTCACCATAGAGTACGGAGCCCTGGGAGCACTCTTCCTCGGCCCCGACCGCGTCATACGCAACACCCGCATAGGCCGCGCCACAACCCCCAAGAATGGGCGCGGACTCATCACCGATGACCCTAAACGCTACCGTCAATGAGGCGAATGTTTGTCATACTCACGCTCCTTATTGCCACCCTTACGGAGGCTACGGCCCAACGCCACGCGATGGAGGACTTCCGCTTTGGCAGCTATCTGCTTGGTGGCGGTATGATGCGTGATGCACTGACGCTAACTCACTCTCTCGGTGACGATTACACCCCCGAAGCTCTCGATACAATGCGCTACCTTAAGGGGTGGACACTCTACCACAATCAGCGCTTCGCGGAGGCCGCCACTACCCTCTCCGAGGTAGGCTCCGCCTCCCCATTCTACCCCAAGAGTTCGCTCTTCGGGGCTGTATGCCTGCTCGAGGAGGGCGACATTGTGGGGGCCAAATCGAGGCTCGACCTCTTTGCCGCCACCGCCGCCTCGGAGCCCTATAGAGAGTTTGTCGCCTTTGAGCGCGAGGGCATAGCCCTGCTGGAGGGCAACCTCGAGGAGTACCACCATTGGCGCGAGCAGATAGATATCGAGTCGTTCAGCTTTGCCGAGGAGCAGCTGAGGCTCGACGAGATAGCCGCCCATAGGCCCCGCAACCTTAAGCCGTGGGTTGCAGGCGTGGCTTCGGCCGTCGTGCCGGGCCTGGGACAGATATATGCGGGTAATGTCGGCGAGGGTGTGGCCTCCTTCTTGGCTGTCGGAGCCTTTGCGGCCCTTACGGCCACCTCGTGGGAGAAGGCCGACACGCCCCTGAATTGGCGCACCATAACATATGGCACCATTGGGTCGCTACTCTACATTGGCAATATTTTCGGAAGCGTAGCTTCGGTCAAGATATACTATCAGAATTTTCAAGAGATTAACCGTGAGGCTGTTATGTACAGTATTCATATTCCTCTGCGCAACATTTTCGACTAACGCGCAGGTCACCTCCTGGGACCTCGAGGCACTGGAGTTGGAGCGTAGAATCTACGCGGCCGACAGCCCTGCCGCGCACAACGAGGCCGTGCTGGCCAAGGCCGAGGTGCGCAAACAACAGGGACTCTACCGCGAGGCTCTCGGTGAACTTTCTCGAGTGCGCCCCTATGCGCTCGACGAAAAGGGACTGGCCGCCTACTACTATGAGCGCGCACTTGTTGGCTACCTCGCGGGTGACTTCGACCTCTCGCTCGGAGCCATTGACGAGAGGCGCATCTACCTCCCTGGGCGCGCCGAGGAGCCTATGCTCTTGCTTGTAGAGGCCCTTGCCGCGGGCGAGAAGGGCGACTGGGAACGCTCCCAAAAGGCGGCCATACGCTACGCCTCGACATGCCCCAATAGCGAAGAGCTAACGCACTCTCTCACAGAACTATATAAGGACACCCCCCGCCTACGCAACCCCGAGGTAGCCTACTGGCTGAGCCTCGTCCCCGGCCTCGGACAACTCTATGCGGGCGAAGTTTGGAGTGGCCTTGTGTCGCTTGTGGCCAACGGAGCTCTCGCCGCCTTTGGCGTGAGCGAGATGATGGCGGGCCAATGGTTAAGTGGTTGGATTGTGGGCTGTGGCGGCCTTAGCACAACCTTCTTTGTGGGCCAGGAACGCGCCCGCACCCTCACCGAGCGCCACAACACCCGCGCCCTCCGCACCCACAACGACCTCCTCCGCCAACAACTACTTCAGTAAATCCATTTGAGTTCGCCCAAACGGCACAGACAAAGAATAACACACGCCCCCGCCCTAAAAGGGCCCCCTGTCTAACTTAGAGGGGGATTAATAAAGAGACCAATATAAAAACTCCCCACGACACTCGGTGTCGTGGGGAGTTTGTGTATGGTAAGTGCGTGGGCTTGGGGGAGTGCCCACTGTAGATTAGAAGCGGAACGAGTAGCTGAGGGCTACATTGTTGGTCCTATGGCGCAGGTTGGTGAGCGTCGGGCCCGTAACGAGAATCTCGGTAGCGTCGTCCACATAGGAGTAGTAGTACATCATACTATTGGTATAGTGGGCGTTGGAGATGGTCCAAACCAAATCCACCGACGAGTCGCCAAACCTCAGGCCACCACCCAGCGAAATGTTGTCTGTGTGGGTCTTATAGGTGCCGAAGAAGGCGTTGCCATCGTTGGCATACTTCTGGGCCGCATCGTTCAGCGGAGTGCCGTAGTAGGCGTAGCCGCAGCGCAGGTAGACACCCTTGATGGGCACAACCTCAAGACCTACGCGGTAGTTCTCCGAGGTGCCCAGGTCGGCATCCACATCGGCCGCAAAGGCATCCTCCAGACCGTCGGTCTTCATCCTCATATTGCCATACCACACCTTGTCGTAGTCCACCGAGATGATGGCCCTGCCGCCAATGGCCAACGACGCACCGAGGAGCATCTTGCTGGGCGAGTTGTAGTGGTAGGTGTAGCTATTGATGAGCGACTCGGCCTGATAACTCGAACCGTCATAAAAGGCAGTTGTCATATTGGTATAGTAGTCCCTTGTGAGGCTCATAGCTGTGCCTGTATGGTAGGCGATACCGAGGCGCAGGGCGCTCACGGGGCGCAGGATAGCACCAATCTTGAAGTTCACACCCGAGCCGTAGCAGGCCACCGAGGGGTGGTAATCCAGGTATTTGAGCTCGTCGATGTTATAGGTAGGGGGAATGGACTCGTGGAAGCTGTAGTGAACAAGCTGCTGCACATCCTGAATACCGAGCGTGGTGCCAAGATAGAGGATGTTGGCGATGTTGAAGCCCATCGAGAAGTCGTACTCACCCACGCTACCCTCACTCTTGGAGCTATACGACGAGTCGATACGCGCGCTCATGGGAACGCTGGGCACAAGGTAGTTACCCGTAAACTTGCCCGACGAATCCATCTCGGGGTCAATGAGATAGGTCTGATAGGCAACCACGCCGCCCCACTCATCGGGGTAGATGTTGTTGTTGCGGAATGGGTCGGCCGAGCCGTTCAGAGCGGTGGGGTCGAAGCCATACATCTGCTCGGCGAAGAACTCACCGATGGTCACCGCTCCCTGCTCCCAGCGACCTCTATTGACATAGTCGAGGTCGGCAAGCTGGTTGTAGGCAAAGCCGAGAGTGAAGCTCACCAGCGGGCCCGAGGACTGATAGAGGTTCAGGGCCGCACCCACCTGATTGAAGTTCAGATTGCCGCCCCACACATTGGAGTGGTAGTTGCCGTTTTGGGAGGATGTGTGGTCGTAGGCGAGCGAGATACCTATCTCCGAGGCGCGATACATACCCAAGCCTGCGGGGTTGATGGCCATACTCGACAGGTCGGCACCGAGCGAGGTGAAGGCACCACCCATTGCGGCCACCCTTGCCGACATAAATGTATGCTCGGTCTGGGAGAATTTGGCCGCCTCCATATGGCTCATATTTGCGGGCGAGATAAGCTCGCCGCCAAAGTGGGTCGATTGCGCCCTCAGCCCGAGGGTCGAGAGCGCTATCGCCAATGCTATACTGAATACTCTTTTCATATTGCTGTCTATATCCTATGAAAGTAAACGCTGTCTGTTGTCTAAACTTACCGTAGCGGGTGCAAATCCCCTGCCACTATCTTCCCCTGCCGCCGCGCGAAGAGCTCGACGAGGAGCTACTTCTGCTCGAGGAGCCCGAACTGAACGAACTGCGGCTCGAAGAGCTGCGAGAGCTGGAGCTTACCGACGAGGAGCGCGAACTGGTGCTCGAGGAGCGGGTGGAGGTGCTGCGCGTGGATTTAGTATTCGAAGACCCTGTGGAAGAGCTGTTTACCTTTGCGCGGCCCGAGCTGGTGCCCAAGCGCACGCCCGAACTCTTACGACTCGAGGAGCTGCTGCTTGTGGAGGTCGCACGGTTGCCAGCACTACCGCGGCTCGAGGAGTTGCTCACGCCCGTCGAGGAGTTGCCACGAAGGGGAGTGATAGCACCTGCGGGGATGGTGGAGCCCGAGAGGCTGCCTGCCAAGTCGTCGGTGATTGCTACGCCACCGCGCACACCGCCAGAAGTCACTGTGCCATTACCACGACCTGTGGTGGGAGTGGTTGATGAGCCACCATTTCCGCGGTCATTGTTGGGGGTTACGGTGGGGGTACCTCCGGGGCGACCATTGGTTACGGTAGTGCCGGGGCGAGTCGACGAGCCGCCCACAATGGCGGTGTTGCCACCTCTGTTGCCGCCGCCACCTGCGCCCGCAACGGGACCTGTGAGCTGGGTTGCTCCGCGGTCGTTGCCACGCGAGCCCGCGGTGATGGTGCCACCTCCGAGGCGGTCGCTATAGGAGAGCCTGCCTCCGCCGGGGCGTGCCGACGAGCCACCTGTTGTGCCATAGCTGGGGCGGTGCTGAACTACGGGTTTGTGATTACCGCCGTGGTGACCGGGACCTCCGGGTTTGTGTACGGGGTTGTGGTAACCGGGATGGTAGTGGTTGTGGTGGTGTCCGTAGTGGGGACCGTGCCAGTAGTGGTGGCTGTAGTAGTGGTAGTAGGGATCACAGCCCCAGTAGGGCGAGTTCCAGCACCAGGGATCGTAGTAGCCGTAGCTATAACCATAGTAGTAGGGGTTGTAGCCGTAGCGGTAGCCATAGTAATAGGGATTGTTCCAGCTGCCGAACATATTGGTGATGTAGCGGGGCTCCACCCACACCTGGTCGCCAACAACCATCACGGTGTAGAACGCGGGGTCGTAGGCCAAGGTGAGGAAGTAGGAGTCGCCGTAGCGATAGTCGTAGTACGACGAGGGCATACGGTAGGTCAGCGAGCTGAAGCCCTGTAAGCGACGAGCATAGGCGCTGCTGTAGTCATCCACATAGATGTTGTTGTAGATGCTCACATTGCCCGACGAGCCAGAGGTGCTCACCGAAGCGTAGGAGCCACCCACCTCCACATTGCCGAGGATAGCGTCGATGTCGTCCTCGGCCTGTGCGGCGGCCACCATAGCGGCAATGCGCTTCTCGCTGGCCTCGCGTGCGGCTACCTCGCGTGCTGCAATCTCCGCCTCGGCGGCTGCCAGAGCTGCGCGGTCGTGAACACCATAGAGGTCATCTGCATAGGCGGCCGAGCCACCACCCAGGGTGAGGCTCACACCGCAAGAGGTCAGTGCCAAGCACCCTGCCAAGAGTGCCACAAGGGCTGCTATATTTCTCATTCTCATCATATCTCTAAACTTTTTTAAGTTGTGTTACACTTTGTCCTTTACTATATAGATGCAAAAAGAGGGCAATTTGTTGCACGGGGGTCAAAAAAAAGTTGTTTTTCTTTCCTAAAGCCCCGCTTGGCTCCCTTGTTTTCGGCAAAAAAGTGTACCTTTGTCACCGAAACTACGCATACTATGCACAAATATACAAACTTTGCGAGAGTTTCCGTTACATAACTTCGATTTTTACAATAAAAAACAACAAATAGAAATGGCAAAAGAACTCAAACAACTCACCCCTCGCGAGGAGAACTACTCGCAGTGGTACAACGATTTGGTAGTTAAGGCAGGCTTGGCCGAGAACTCGGCTGTTCGCGGATGTATGGTCATCAAACCCTACGGCTACGCCATCTGGGAGAAGATGCAACGCGCCCTGGACGATATGTTCAAGGCCACAGGTCACCAGAACGCCTACTTCCCTCTGTTCATCCCCAAATCGTTCTTCAGCCGTGAGGCCGACCATGTGGAGGGTTTTGCCAAGGAGTGCGCCGTGGTTACCCACTACCGCCTTATGAACGACCCCGAGGGTAACGGCGTAGTCGTTGACCCCGATGCTCGCCTCGAGGAGGAGCTCATCGTGCGCCCCACCTCCGAGACCATCATCTGGAATACCTATAAGAACTGGATTCACTCCTACCGCGACCTGCCCATCCTCTGCAACCAGTGGGCCAATGTGGTACGCTGGGAGATGCGCACCCGCCTCTTCCTCCGCACCGCCGAGTTTCTCTGGCAGGAGGGCCACACCGCCCACGAGACCCGTGAGGAGGCCGTAGAGGAGGCACAGAAGATGATTCGCGTCTATGCCGACTTTGCCCAGAACTGGATGGGTGTACCTGTGATTATGGGTACCAAGAGCGCCAATGAGCGCTTTGCAGGTGCTGTGGATACCTTCACCATTGAGGCCCTGATGCAGGACGGTAAGGCTCTCCAGAGCGGTACCTCCCACTTCCTCGGCCAGAACTTCGGCAAGGCTTTCGATGTGCAGTTCGCCACCCGCGACGGCGGTATGGACTACGCGTGGGCTACCTCGTGGGGCGTTTCGACCCGACTGATGGGTGCGCTCATTATGGCCCACTCCGATAACAACGGCCTCGTGCTGCCTCCCAAGCTCGCACCTATTCAGGTGGTGATGATTCCCATCTATAAGGGCGATGAGGAGCTCAAGAAGATGACCGAGGAGCTCGAGAAGATTGCCACAAAACTGCGCGCCAAGGGCATCAGCGTGAAGGTCGACAACCGCGACAATGTGCGCTCGGGCTTCAAGTTTGCCGAGTATGAGCTCAAGGGTGTGCCCGTAAGGCTCGTTGTAGGTCCCCGCGACCTGGCCAACGGCACCGTTGAGATGATGCGCCGCGATACGCTCGAGAAGGAGAATGTGGCTCTGGAGGGCATCGAGAACCTCGTGGAGCAGACCCTCGAGGAGATGCAGAAGACCATCTTCGAGAAGGCCCTCAAGTTCCGCGACTCGATGATTACCAAGGTGGATAGCTGGGAGGAGTTCAAAGAGGTGCTCGAGAATAAGGGCGGTTTCATCCTTGCCCACTGGGACGGCACCACCGAGACCGAGGTGGCCATCAAGGAGGCAACCAAGGCGACCATCCGCTGCATCCCCTTCGACACCGTCGACGAGGAGGGCACCTGCGTCTTCAGCGGCAAGCCTTCGCATAGGCGCGTACTCTTCGCCCGCTCCTACTAAAAAAGCATATCGGCGGCGTCTTTGACGCTGCACTGCGCGATAAATCCCCTCCTCAGTTGCATTGGCAACTGAGGAGGGGATTTCCTTGTGCGCCTAAATTCGGCCCACTCATCTGCGTTATGCCTCCGACTCCACCTACCTCTTGCGAACAGGGTGGCGGATGACGGTGCGGAGCTTTGAGGGCGGGGTTTTGCGGGCGTCAGAGAGATATATTTCGTGGTGCAAGCGCTCCTCGGAGAGGTCTATCTCATAGCCGTTCTGCTCGGCCCACGCGTGCATAAGTGCCACACTTTGCGGCTCGTCATCGTAGGGCCCGATGTGCATAATCTGCACCGAGAGGCCCTCCCTGATGGTGAGGAACTCCACCTTTGAGCAGTCTATTTTTTTCTTCTTTGTGGCCGTCTGCACTGCCCACTCGAAGTCCTCGCGGGTGATGAAGTCGGGCAGGCGGATGACCGAAATCCACGAGAATAACTCCTTGTGCGCCAAGTCGACACCACAGATGCCCTCCTGCCACCAGAAACCCTCCAGCGGCGGCACTACATACTCAAAGAAGCCCTCAATCTGGCGGCCGCCCTTATAACTCATCTTCAGAGTGTAGGCCACCGAGTAGAGCATCTCTATGGCCTTTTTGTACTCACCGGCCTCCTCGTTGGGGTCGCCTTTGCCGCGCACAGCAAGGTAGTTGGCCTCGGGCACCTCCACCAACTGCGGCCTCGCCCCAGGCATATAGAACTCCTTATACTCCTTCTTGAAATCAAAAGCCATATCGAAATGATTGTTACAGATTTACACCTATGTCGTCAATAAGTTTATTGACCTTGCGACGAAGTTTATTGACGATGGGTACCCATATAATAACCAGGGCTATCAAGCTGCCGATGCCCACACCGAGCATTGCGCCACCACAAAATTCCGCAACCCTTACATTTGCCGACATTAACACCTGCAAAAGAATAAGTACCAGCACTATAACAGCAAAGATGCGCAACAAGTTACATACAGTACGCAACGAAAACGAATAGACCTTATTCACTTGGCGCAACTTGGCATATGTGTCGTTCTTCATATCAAAGGGTCCTTCCGAGGCGCGCTTTTGGAGATAAATCCAATCCTTAAACTCACCCACAACGCGTATTCCGCAATCGGTAAGGAAGTTGAAATAGCTCTCTTTCACCTGGTCGGACTCAGTGCGCTCCACCATATCGAGTTTATAAATATACTCTCCTTCGTTGCCGCGACGGAAGATATATTGACAAAAACCTACAGCCGTAAGATTCCATCCTGCTCGTGCCATTTCATTCAAAAAAGCCTCCTCCTTCTCGTAGTCGGCAATAGAATAGAATCGCCAAATCTTCCTTATCTCCTTCTTCTCCATAATTGTTAGCTGTTTAGAATAAACTTATTCGCTTGGACTATTTAATATATTTCGACCATTCTCGAGCAGCTCCGCAAGACGCAAAAGCTCTTGTTCCAACACCTTGCGACCTGCTGCCGTTATTCGATAATCTTTTTTACGACCATCATCTGGGAGCTGCTCAATCCACCCCTTGTCGAGCAACGAAGCCAATGCCCCATAGAGCGTTCCCGCCGAAAGTCGCACTCTACCATTGCTCAATGCAGCCGTCTGCTGCATAATTCCGTAGCCGTGCATCGGCTCCACCAGCGCAAGTAGGATGTAATAGACCGCCTCAGTTAATGCATTATTTGCTGTATTCATCGGTTAATAAGTTACATTATTTATTTCGCCTATCGTTATATCGTCTGCCGATACAAAGGTAAACGATATAATCGATTTATGCAAGTCATCACGAAAAAAAATATATTCTATTACTGGCCAACCGAACATCTCCCCAACGGACCGATACCAGAAGCAAGAGCATAGCCTGCAAGCAGCCTCTGCCCAGCAAGGTAGTTGGCCTCGGGCACCTCCACCAACTGCGGCCTCGCCCCAGGCATATAGAACTCCTTGTACTCCTTCTTGAAATCAAAAGCCATATCGAAATAATTATTATTAATTAATCACAAAAAGCCTTACACAAAAATAATGTATAAATAAAAAATTGCTGATTTGAACAGAAAAATATATCTTTGTGTCGGATGATCAACTACTTGGATATTGCATAAAGCCGCCGCGCGCGGCAAAGGTCACTCCCAACTTCGTTCAGGGAGCGGGTTGTTATGCCCAAAACACAAGAATAACTCCCAAAAAATCAATTAAATAAATAATTAATTAGGATTAATTACGCAATTAATTGAATTAATAAATAATTAATTCCAGCAAATAATAATATGAATAACGAAAACAAAAGCAATATCCACGACTTCGATTTTAACCTCATTTGCGAATACTTCTCACTGACCGAGCGCCAAGGACCGGGCAGCCGAGAAATGACTCTCAAGGCCCTAAATATCATCGGTGCCCCGGGACCAAATGCCACCATCGCCGACCTCGGCTGTGGCACAGGCTCTTCGGCTCTCATCATTGCCGAAACGACCAAAGCACAAGTTATTGCAGTGGACATATTCGACACATTCCTACAGAAAGTCCAACAGAGAGCACAAACTAAGGGCCTGAATATCCACACATTGCACGCCTCGATGGATAAACTTCCCTTTGCGCCCAGGTCGCTCGACACTATCTGGTGCGAGGGGGCTATATATAACATTGGTATCGAAAGCGGGCTAAAAATTTGGTCCCCATTGCTCAAGGACGAAGGGCACATTGCCTTTACGGATGCCACTTGGCTCACCGAAGAACGCCCCGAGGAGATTGAGAATTTCTGGCAGGAAGCCTACCCTCAAATGGGAACCATCGAGAGCAATCTGAAGATAATTGAGGAGGCCGGCTACCGGACAATAGAGTGGTTTGTGCTCCCGCAAGAGTGCTGGACGGAGAATTTCTACGAGCCACAACGCGCTGCACAAGAGGTGTTTCTGAGCCGACATAGAGGGAACCCAACAGCAGAAATGCTGGTCGAGAACCAACGCCACGAGGCCGAGATGTACGCTCGCTACGGCCAACACTACGGCTATGTGTTCTATATCGCCCGGAAACGGTAAAGCCTTGTCGGAAGCCTACGGGCAAGGTAGATAGGCAAAATATCCACTGGGGCTATAGGACTTATTAGCCTCATTAGCCCCAGTGGAAAACCCCTCCAGTAAATTAAGAAAGGGGGGGCGTTTAGGGCAAAAGAGGTCTGTGGGAGAGTTATTGGCCGCTCCCCCACCTAAATCTTGTCTATCTCGTTTTGCAGGGCAGCAAGGAAGCGACCCGCGTGAGCACCATCCATTTGGGTATGGTGGAACTGGAATGAGATGGTCAAATAGTAGCGGAAAAAACGCCTCTTGTATCGGCCCCAAATAATGAATGGATTGTTGAAAATACCGCTATTCATACCAATGGCGCCGTCTATCTCGGTGTCGATGATTGCAGATGTGCCGATGACCATACTACCCTCAGATAAATCCCTGTCCTGACAGGTGGCAGCAACTTCGGCCGTATGATGCAGATACTGCTTGTTGAACTCCTCTAAATTGTCATCAAAGAGGATGTCGCACGAACTCACCTCTCCGGTCTTGTTCTTCACAATTGTGTTCACAGCAATAGAGTCATACTGTACGAGTTCCGTGCCCACCGGCAGCATATAGAACTCCTTGATGGGTGCGGCGGCCTTACCTATACACCAATCGAGCAACATATTGAATTTCAGGCCTTTCCTCCTGCTGACTTTAACAAGTCTTGTTACATCAATAGTCTTGATAAATGTCACCATTGGGTTAGGAGCCTTCATCCAAAATTCGTATGCAAACGCACGCGAGGTCTGCTTGGGATCAACTGAATGTGCCATAAAGTATGCTATTAATTTGTGAAAATGGGCGCAAAGATAAACAGTTTTTTTGAATTATTGGAGGGAAATTAGAGAATGTAAGGAAATTGAGGAGGTTCAGGTTCCCCAAACTCACTAAAGTCATTAAGGTCATTAAGGCCCTATAGGTCTTATGGGGCTTATGTGACTTATAAGTCTTATAGGACATTAAGGGCCTTAAGGAACTTTGGGGAATTAGGTAAAGGCCCATATCTCCCATATCTCCCATATCTCCCATATCTCACATCTCTCACATCTCTCACATCTCTCACATCTCTCCCATCTCTCACATCTCTCCTATCGTGAAAGCAAAAAAACCTCCCCGATGAAAGCGGAGCTGAATGGCCCAAAGGGCCGAAGGGGCGAAAAGGGCAAAAAGGGCAAAAATGATATTGACAATGGAAAATTGACAATGGAAAATTATTTTCCCTCCCCTAAGTTAGGGGAGGGTGCCCGTAGGGCGGGAGAGGTCTGTTGGTTTAGGGAATTTAGTGAATTTGAGGAGGAGCCCATCTCCCCCATCTCCCCCATCTCTCCCATCTCTCCCATATCTCCCATATCTCCCATATCTCCCATATCCTCGTCGTGAAAGCACAAAAAAGCCTCCCCTACGAAAGGGGAGGTTTGGAGGGGTGCTCGTATAAATAGGTGGCGGCAAACAGCCACCTATTTAAGGTGGCAACGGGCGTCAGAGTGACGCATTAATTATGGTGGGGCTAAACGAACCCTTAAGCACAAAAGTGAAAACACAAATAAGCCCTCTTTACAGAAAGGGGGTTTGGGGGATAGGTAACACAATAAGTGGCGGGCAGGATGCGCTCCATAAGTGCCAAACAATCATCTAATATTCTAAATATTTATATTTTTTGCCGAAAATATTTCATTTTTCTCTTGACTCGTACCCAAGGGCACGTATTAACTTTGCACTCGCTAGCAAACAAATCGTACGATTATGAGTAAATTAACAAAGTTAAAAATCGGAGAGTTCTCACAGATGATGCAGGTGACGGTGAAAACCCTACGCCACTACGAACAAAAAGGGTTGCTCATACCCAACGAAGTGGATGAGTGGACAGGCTACCGTTATTATAGTGTCGAGCAGATGCAGAGGCTTGGCACCATTCGCGGACTCCAACGGCAGGGTTTTACACTCGAAGAGATAAAGGAGCTCATAGAGAATGGTGCGCAGATGCCAAGCATCGACCAACTGACTCAAAAGATAGATGAGACAGAGCGACAATTGCAACTGCTGATGGATCGCCGTAGTCAACTGCTCAAATGGATGGACTCTCAAAAACAGATCAAAAAAATGGAAAAATTTAGTATTCAATCCTTGCCCGAGATTATTGTGGCAAGCCATCGTGAAGTGATTTCTGATTATGCTGCTCTTGGTAAGCTGTGTGTAGAGAAAATTGGCCCCGAAATGCACCGCCTCGGATGCAAATGTACGGAGCCGGGCTATTGCTTCACCATTGAGCACAACAAAGAGTATCGCCCCACAGACATTGACATCGAGTATTGCGAACAGGTGGAAGAGATGGGTACAGACAATACCATCATTCAATTCAAGCGTTTTTCAGCTGTGCCCAAGGCACTATGTATGAAACACATTGGCCCTTATGAACGCTTCCACGAGTCATTAACCGAAGCTTTTGCTTATATGGAAGAGCAAAGCTACAAACTTGCTGGGCCTCTTCGCACCTCCTACATTGACGGAGTGTGGAATCAGGAAGACCCGGAACAATGGTTATCTATTATTCAGATTCCCATTGAGTAAATTAATGTGAATTCAGTGGCGTATGTAGCGAACAGTGTGGTTCTCTCATACGCCACTTTTTTTAAGACCAACGACACAGCGGTGGGCAGATGTAAGACCTTGCCTTCGTGTAAACACAAAAAAGGTCAACCCTTTCGGATTGTTCATCGGAGCGGAGCGACAAGCCCCCTTTACAGAAAGGGGGTTTGGGGGATAGGTAACACAAAAAATGGCGGCTACCTACTCTCCCACAACTAAATGCAGTACCATCGGCGTTAGCGAGCTTAACTTCTCTGTTCGGAATGGGAAGAGGTGGGACCTCGCTGCTATTACCACCTTAATCTTATCTACTCTATTGGTAGTATCTCGCGT
>JAGBFH010000002.1 GCA_017936605.1 Tidjanibacter sp. | reverse complement strand
GTCGGGGTAGTTGCCCACGCCCTTGCTGTGCTCCCAGAAGCGGATATAGATATTCAAACTTCCCCTGTGAATACTGATGCAGATGCCATTCTCGTTCCACATAACACTGCACGCATTTCTGTAACCATATCTCTCGCATAGGTAGAGAATGAAATCACTAATCAGGTCATTGTAATTAGCTTTGTACTCGTCCCTAACCTAAAAATTTTTAGAGTTTAACAATAACTTATCACAATCTGAATCCACGCTTGCGCTGTGGCTTCTTTACATATTGCTTTGCCAGCATCTCCTCTTCGGGATTGGGATCGGTGGCGGGGGAGGTGGCGAGGTGGCGAGGTGGCGAGGTGGCGAGGTCGAGCAAGCCGGCACTGAGGCTACTCTCTTCGCTTGTCTCTTGACGAACTACCTCTTGGCGAGGCTCCTTGCGTTGCTGGGTAGGAGTGCTGTTGCGTCTTGGGTATATACCTGCATCAAAGGCGTTCTCTTCGAGTCGGCTTGCGATATTGACAAAACCGAATTGGCGGTCAAGTTCCACCTTGCTCATAATGCAAAGTTAGGGAATTATCCCATTCGCTCAACCTCTACAGCACGCACCTCACGGTCATTATAAAATCGAATGGATATTTTGGGCATAAATTAAAATAACGTCTGTGCGATAATACTCGCAACTATACTGATGATTAGCGGTACAAATATTGTCCAAAGAATAATCCCTCTATGTTTTTCTTTTCTATGCATATATTTCCGTTGTTCTCCAATGCAAAAACAACCTTCGGGGAATATCCATGATACTATTCTCCTACCTAATAATACCGATAGCATGCCACAAGAAGCACCAAGCACTGATAGCATTATAAAGACATAAGCCTTATCTTCTTCGTTGACAAGCCAGTCACGAAAGAATACGTATGTTAAGATGGTATATAATACTAAGCTCATAACGCAGTAAAAAGCCGGTTTGTGGCACCACCAGTATGGGGCTTTAATTTGTTTTGTAAAGTCTTTGACTTTTTGAGAAAAATAAACAATTTCAGCATCATCTAACCCTTTTATGTCAAGGATGCAAGCTTCTTGATATGTGGAATTATCATAGAGAGAAATCGATATATTGGGAAATATAAAACTATCTCTTTCATTACGATTTCCTTTCACTCTAAACAATACAATCTTTCTGTAATCGTGATTATCATAGCCCAATATTTCATCTAAGTTGTCAACACAATATTCCGCACCATCTTTGGTTTTGATTTCATATTTGACAAAATCAAATTTGGAAGAAACAAGCGTAGACAAAGCTTTTAAATCACCCTCTGTTATTATAGTCGCAAATTCGTATTTCTTGTGTAATTTACCTTTCATTTTTTATTCTGATATATTATACCTCCTTTATTCCTATCTCTTTCAAATACTCATACGTTGAGTCGTAGTATTCTGGGCTGCGGGTTGGGTCTTCGGGGTTGCCTTCGGGGACAACGAGGACCATGCCCTGACGAGCACGGGTAAGCAATACACGGTAAGCGTTCTTCTGGAAAGCTTTGCGTTCTGGTTTATTGATGTTCTGCCACTTATCGCCACAGAATGAGTGGTGTGACCAGCCATCTGGTGTATAGCGGAAATCACCATCCCAAACTACGCACGACCAATCGAGCTCCAAGCCTTGCACGTCAAACTCTGTAGCGACGTCCTCCAAATAGAATGACGAACGAACATCGTTTGCATCATCAAGGAACCAATGGACTACATCGGGCTTAAAGCGAACATCAATAGCCAATGGCTTCAATCGCTCAGCCTGTGATGACACAATCATACCGTAGCGCTCTGAGCCTCGCGCGTGTTCTTTCAACCAACGTTTTGCTTTGTCGAGTGAACGTGTCAGCACGATTGGGTATTTGTCGAGTGTTTGGTATGCCTCACGAGCGCCCTCAATATCCCTATCAAGCAGTTTATGTACAAACTTTGCAAGATTCTCTGCTCGGAACGAGCGCATCGACACAGCTAAGTGTAACGACGGCTCAAACTCTACGTGCTCGTGTTCTGACAATAGTTCCAATGAGCGACCGGCGGCATACTCGGCATCGTGTAGGCGGTCCGAGATAAACACATGCCAGTCCTTATACTCGCGGTTGAGTGACTCTATCCACTCGCTAATGCCAGCCTCGCCGGTGTTGATCTCCTGTCCTCCACCCACAAGGCATACAACGACAGCCCAATCATCGTGGCGATCGAGACACGAAATCAGATATTCCGGCTCGGAATACGGGAAGTTAGGATAACCCTTCTTGCGATTCATAAAGTTTGCAAGCGCATCCTTTGTCCACGCACGCTGCGCCTCATCAAAAATGGCAACGTGGTCCACCGGCACGAATGACTTTTTGAGGTTTTTCGGATTGAGGAAGTACTCCTCATCGGCTACGATGCGACCATCCACTACCTTCGTACCCTCCAAGCATGTGTCGCGGTAGTGGTGAATCATCTGAATAAAGGCCTTAACCTCCGAGCGTGCTGTGCCGATAGCTATCTTCTCACCCTTCTCCGCCATACGACGCTTCTTGTCGCGTGCAAGAGCCTCGGTAAGCACCTGCACCAACGGAAAGTTACCAGATAGATATACGGCGACATCATCCTTCTCAAATTGTTGTGTGGCGATATTAAGGCCGACAAGCGTCTTACCCGCACCCGGCACACCCGTTACAAAGCATATTGCTTTGAAATGCTCCCTCTTTGCGCGTTCAATAACCGACGAGATAAAGCTACACGTGGTGGTGAGATTCTCGGCCGAAGCATCAGAACGTGAGATGTCCTCTACGGAGTGGTTGTTGTAGAGCGCACTTGCCGCCTCGATAATGGTTGGAGTTGGTGAGTAACGGCTAATTGCCCACAGTGAATCTCCCTCCGAACTGTCTGTATCGCAGAATAGCAACGCCTCGGCAATGGTTGATGCGAGCTGCTCGCGATTGGTTAGTATCGGATAGAAAACTTTGTCGTCAAAAGGGATAAAATCCGAGGTGGTATCGACCGCTTCGGTCGCAACCAATATCGGCACAATTGGGCGATTATGACTCTGCTCGTGGAAGTTTTTCAGGTCGAGGGCATAGTCCCACACCTGCGCAATGTCGGCCTTGGTGTATTGCTCGTTGAATGCCTTAAACTCCAATAAAAGCACGACGCCATCAAGCAACAACACAACATCAATACGACGGCCCATTCGCGGGATTGTGTACTCGAAGTAGATATGGCCTCGACCGATGTAGGGAGTGAGAATATCTTTCAATAGCGAAATCTCCTCGCGCCAGGCATCGTTTTGCAACCCTTGTAATGAAGCGTGCAACGAGGTATGCGCAGTGGTTAGAATACCAATAATCTGCGCATCGGGCATCGCAAGAAAGCCCTCTATCGTATCGCCATGAAAGTACCTCCTTACCATAAGGTTGGGTCAAAACTCTTACAAAGTTAAGCAAAATTTGTTAGATTGAGGTGCTATTGCTAAAAAGTTTGTAAACAATCTTATAAATATAAGGTAATAGTAGTGCTGTAACTATGCCATACACAAACAGAAAAAAAAGACGGCCGGAGCCGTCTTTATGGTATATTTGTGATTACCAAGTAGCCTATACTATTAGGCGTTAGAGGGCGTTAGTTACTTTCCTATGCAGAATTTTGAGAAGATTTCGGTGAGGATGTCGGTGGAGGTGACTTCGCCGGTGATTTCGCCGATGATGGAGAGCACCTCACGGATGTCTTGGGCCACAAGGTCGGTGGAGATGCCCATCTCGAGCGATTCGGTGGCCTGGCTGAGGGCCTCGCGGGCGCGGATGAGTGCCTCATAGTGGCGGCTATTTGAAACTACAGCCTCGCCCCTCATAATGTCGTTCGTATCGACGCACTGGCGGATGGCCTTCAGGAGGCCGTCGATGCCCTGGTCATACTTGGCCGAGATGCCCACCCAGCCCTCGGGCACCGTCGTACCCTCTCGGTCGCACTTATTGATGACCCTCACAAGGTGTTGGCCCTCGCCGAGCGCAATGAAATCCTCGCCCTCTCTCTCAAACATCTCAACCACCACTTGCGCCTGCTCTACGGCCTTGTGGGTGCGTTCTATGCCCATACTCTCGAGCCTATCATCTGTCTGGTGGAGGCCTGCTGTGTCGATAAATCGGAACCTCACGCCGTCAATCGCAACGCTCTCCTCAATCGAGTCGCGTGTGGTGCCGGCAATGTCGCTCACCATCGCTCTCTCCTCGCCAACTATGCGGTTCAGCAGGGTGCTCTTGCCCACATTGGGTGCGCCAACGATAGCCACTGCCACACCGCGCTTTATGGCGTTACCCGTTCCGAAGGAGGCGGCCAGTGAGGTTAACTGTTGGTCTATGGTGGCGAGTAGGGTAGTGAGCTCTCCTCGGTCGGCAAACTCCACATCCTCCTCCGAGAAGTCGAGCTCCAACTCCAGGAGGGCTGCAAGGCGTAGTAGCTCGCCCCTGAGGTGGGCCAACGAGTGGGAGTAGCGGCCTCGCAGCTGTGTATCGGCCATTGTGAGTGAGGCCTTAGAGTCGGCTGCAATGATGTCGGCCACCGCCTCGGCCTGCGAGAGGTCCATCTTTCCTGCCAGGAAGGCGCGCTTTGTGAACTCGCCTGCACTGGCGGCTCGTGCGCCCTTCTCCACGGCGAGCCTCACGATTTCGCCCACGATGTATGCCGAGCCGTGGCACGCAATCTCCACCATATCGCCGCCCGTGTAGCTATGGGGCGCACGAAAGAGGGTCAGAATCACATCGTCAATGCGTCTGTCGCCGTCGTGGATGATGCCGTAGGCGGCCGTATATCCCGCCATTTCGGCTATGGGGCCTCGTGGCGAGCGGAAGATGCTGTCGCTTAGGGCAATGGCACCACTGCCCTCGATGCGCACGATGGCTATGGCTCCTCCCGTAGGGGTTGCGGGGGCTACTATGGTGTCATTCAGAATCATTGCGTTTAAATATTACTTATGGTGTCAAAAACCGACTGCTATTTAAGGAAAATCTCCAGCTTCTGACCGATGCGTATTTTGCCCGGGTCGGAGATGTTGTTCCACTTGCAAATCTGTTTGACCGTCACATTGTACTTCTCGGCAATCACCGAAAGGCTCTCGCCGTACTCCACTGTGTGGATTTTGCTGTCGATGACAAAGACGGGAATCTCGCCGTTCTTTGCGGGGCTCATATACTCGGCCAGATAGACAACATCTTTGCCCATAATCTCCTCCTCGTGCTCAAGGAACTTGCTCACCTCCGCGAGGGGGAGCACGATGTCGTAGGAGCGACCATTGACGGCGGGCACGATGTCCTGCACGAATTGTGGGTTGAGGCCCCTGAGGACCTCTATTGGGGTGCCAATGGTGGAGCTTATCTGCTCGAAGTGCATTATGCGGCTGATGTGAATAGTGTCTGTTTCGAGTGGCAGGGGAGCCTCATCGGGCTTGATGCCGTGCTCTTTGTGGTAGGCGTAGGCATAGTTCACGGCGATGAAGGCGGGCAAATAATTACGAGTCTCGGTTGGAAGATAGGGGTAAATCTTCCAGAAGTCTTTGCTGTCGGCCTTGCGGATGGCTTTGTTCACATTGCCGGGGCCGCAGTTGTAGGCAGCCAGTGCGAGGTTCCAGTCGTCATACATCCCGTAGAGTTTCAGAAGATATTTGCAGGCCGCCTCGGTGGAGAGTACGGGGTCGAAACGCTGGTCTACGAAGGAGGTCATCTGGAGCTTGTAGCCGAGGGCTGTGCGGTACATAAACTGCCACAGACCCGATGCACCGGCTTTGGAGCGGGCTTTGGGGTTGAGGGCCGACTCAATGACGGGTAACATCTTGAGCTCCAAGGGCATATCGTACTTTAGTATAGCCTCCTCAAAGATGGGAAAGTAGACCTGACCGCGACCAAGTGCTCGGCTGATGACACCCTTGTTGCGGGTGGTGTAGGAGATGATGAACTTCCTCACCTCACTATTGTATGACATAGGTATTGAGGAGCCCATATTTTTGAGGCGCTCGACATATACCGAGTCGGGAATATTTTTGGCCTCGAGGTCCACGCCATCGGTGCAGAGCACCTCGTTGTGGAACTTGTCGACCATTATGGCGCTGTACTCTCTGCTCCAAACCTGCAATAGGGAGTCGAGTTTTGCAGTGTCTGGCTCGTCTTGTTTTACCTCTTCGGCCTTGGCGGCGCTCTCGGCAGTTATGGCGTTGTCGACAGTTGTTATGGCCCCTTCGGGGGTGTTGTTGGCTGTGGGTTCTTGTGCCGCAGCCAGAAGTGGCAGGAGTGCTACGGCCGCAATGCAGAGTAGTTTTCTTGTCATTAGAAGTGCATCGTAAGGTTTAGTCCGAAGTTATTTGTATAGCCGCTGGGGCTCATTGTCGGAATTATCTGTGGCTGAATCTCCATTGAGAGGTTGTCGCTGATGTCATAGGCCTGCATATGGGCATCGATGTGTGCATCGGCCACCTGCACAAGGTAGACGGCCACGGCACCGATGATTGCAAGGTCGCGGTTACGACGATAGGAGTTGCGAATCGAGCGCAGGGACTCCTCGGAGGTGTTGGGGAACTCGCCGATGGTCGTGTCGTCGCCATCGGTTGCCAGATCGTAGGCGAGTTTGAAACGGGTGTAACCCCTCTGGTTCCAGTCGATGACATAGGCCATAGAGGCTGCACCTACTATGACGATGGGCACCTTCCAGTAGCTGCCGTTGTATATCTGACCTGCACCGGGGAAGACCATCGAGAGGGTAGTGGCCTTGCGGATGTCGTTGCCATCCTCGGGGTGATTTATTACGCCGTCGGCCAGAAAACCCATATAGGACACCAGAGCCGCACCGAAGAACATTGTGCGGTAGCTCTTGTGCTCGAGCATCTTGGTCTGCACGGGTGTGCGGTCGGCCTGTGAAGCACCAGTGGCGGCGAGTTTGTCGAACTCGGCCTTGTAGCCCTGATAGATTTTGTTCTGATGGATTCCGCCCCAGATGGGTAGACCAATCATCGCATATTGCAGTGGCACCTTCCAGTAGTCCTCCTCGTAAATTTGTGCAAAGCCCGGCACCACGGTACTTATGAGTGTCGTTGTGGTGAGCGAGAGGGAGTCCCTGAAGAGCCAGTTGTAGCGAGGCTTGGGCAGGGTGTCGGAGGCGAGCGAATCGACAGTCGTTAGAAGCGAGTCGGTCTGGATGTCCTCGGGTAGGAACATCTGACGATGGGAAGTGAGGGAGTCAATGCGGTGGGTTATCTCTCTGGTGGCAAGCGAATCCTCGGGGAGGATGGCCTCGCGTGCCACGATGAGCGAGTCTATCAGCTGGGTGAGCCTCGCAGCCTCGAGCGAGTCGGTCTGGGGCGTGCGCACCTCGGGGAGGATTTTCTCTCCGCCCTTCACACTGAAGCCTTGAGTGAAGTCCACGATGGCCACAACCTCCTTTTTGTTCCTCTTTTTGCTGCTCTGCTGCTCCTTCTTGGAGCTCTCCTCCTGTGCCAGAAGCGATGAGGGCAAAAGAATAAGGAGTGCGGCCACAAGAAGCCACCTTAGAATCTCTATTCTTCCTCTTTTCATCTCTATTTGTTTAGTTTCTCGAGTTTTTCGACCAGAGCACCAATCTCATTGTCGCTGGCAAAACCAATGACAATTTTGCCACTACCGTCGCTCGAGCGCTTGATTTTGATATTCTCACCGATGAACTTGGAGAGCTGCTCAACGGCACGAGTGTAAATCTCGGGGAACTCCTCGCTCTCCTCTACAGCGGCGGCCTTGGGCGAGGAGAGTTTGCTTGCCAAATCCTCGGTGGCCCTCACCGAGAGTCCCTTCTTGATTACCTTCTTCACGAGCGAGGGCTGTGCCTCCTCGGGAGCGCCTGCTATGGCCTTTGCGTGGCCCATAGTGATGAGGTTCTCCTTGAGGGCAGCCTGCACCTCGGGGCACATATGAATCAGTCGCAGGTAGTTGGCCACCGTCGAACGCTTCTTGCCAACGCGCTGAGCTACGGCCTCCTGGGTTACGCCACACTCATCAATGAGCCTCTGGAGCGAAATGGCAATCTCCATAGCGTTAAGGTCCTGACGCTGGATGTTCTCCACCAGAGCCATCTCGTGGAGCTCCTTGTCGTCGGCCTCGCGGATGTAGGCGGCAATGGTCTTGCGACCTGCCAGACGCGAAGCCCTCCAGCGGCGCTCACCGCTGATGATGATATATTTGCCATCCTTCTCCTTGCGTACGGTGATGGGCTGGATGAGTCCGAGGGTGGAGATGGAGTCGGCCAACTCCTCCAGTGCGTCGTCATCGAAAATGGTGCGGGGCTGCTTGGGGTTGGGGATGATGGCATCCACATCCAACTCCTCCATACGGCTTACGCTGGGGAGCTCATCCAAATAGTTCTCTGCTTCGAGAATCGCGCCAAGTCCGCGACCGAGTCCGGTATGTTTCTTCATAACTCTATGCTGTGTGTTTTTATTATGTTCCGATTGTGTTTACTTCTTGCGGTTGCGTTTGAGGAACTCTTTTGCCAGCTCCATATAGCATTTGCTGCCCGTCGAGGAGGCATCGTGGAGAATTACGGGCACGCCGTGGCTGGGGGCCTCGTCGAGCCTTACGCTACGCGAGATGATGGTGTCGTAGGTGAGGTGCTTGAAGTGGTCCTTAACCTCCATTGTCACCTGGTTGGCCAGGCGTGAACGCGAATACATCGTCATCACAAATCCCTCAATCTCGAGCGCAGGGTTGAGTTTGCCCTTGACCATCTTGATGGTGTTCAGGAGTTTGCCGAGGCCCTCGAGTGCGAAGTAGCCACACTGCACAGGTATCAGCACCGAGTCCGAAGCCACCAGAGCGTTGACAGTGGTAAAGCCGAGGCTGGGGGAGCAGTCAATGAAGATATAGTCATACTGCTCTCTCAGGGGGTCGAGGACTTTTTTCATTCTAAAGTGGCCATCGTCGAGTGAGGCGAGCTCGGTGTCGGCACCCACAAGGTTGATACTCGAGGGGAGAACGGAGAGTTTCTTGACCTCCTCGCTCCGAAGGATTACATCCTCGGCCGAACGCAGCCCCACGATACACTCATAGATGCCCTCATTCTTGATGTCGAAGCCGAGTCCCGAGGTTGCGTTGGCCTGTGGGTCGGCATCCACAAGGAGGATTTTTTTGCCCATAATGGCAAGATTAGCAGCAAGATTGATTGCTGTTGTAGTTTTACCTACGCCACCTTTTTGGTTGGCAAGTGCTATAATTTTACCCATAATATTCCAATATAAGTTGGAGCAAAAATAGCAATTTTCTTTGGAAAATTCCTATTATTTCAATGAAAATACTTATATTTGAGGTTGGAAACCGATTTTTTGTTTCCGAAGCGATGAAAAACACACTTCAAATCTTTAACTAAATACAGTAAAACTATGGAATCGTTGAAAGGCAAAAACTTTCTGAAACTTCTTGATTTCTCGTCCGACGAGATTCGTTATTTCTTGCAGTTGGCTGCACAGCTCAAAGCGGACAAAAAGGCAGGCAAAGAGCAGCAACACCTTGTGGGTAAGAATATTGTACTTCTCTTTGAGAAGGATTCGACCCGCACTCGTTGCTCCTTCGAGGTGGCAGTTCACGACCAGGGTGGCCATGTAACCTACCTCGGCCCCAGCGGCTCGCAGATGGGTAAAAAAGAGTCTATCGCTGACACTGCAAGGGTGCTTGGCAGGATGTTCGACGGTATCGAGTACCGCGGCTATGGCCAGTCGATTGTTGAGGAGCTTGCACACTATGCAGGTGTTCCCGTATGGAATGGTCTGACGAATGAGTATCACCCCACTCAGATTTTGGCCGACTTTTTGACTATGAGTGAGCATAGCAACAAACCCTTCAGCGAGATGAAATTCTGCTACCTGGGCGATGCACGCTACAATATGGGTAACTCGCTGATGGTTGGTTGTGCCAAGATGGGTATTGACTTCCGCGCAGCTTGCCCCGCCGGCTATGAGCCCGAGGCTTGGCTCGTTGAGGAGTGCCGCAAGATTGCTGCCGAGACCGGCGCGAAGATTACCATCACTCAGGATGTCAAGGAGGCTGTGAAGGATTGCGACTTCCTCTACACCGATGTATGGGTTTCGATGGGCGAGAGCGACGAGGCTTGGGTAGAGCGTCTGGAGTGTATGATGCCCTATCAGGTGAATATGGATGTCATCCGTGCAACCGGCAATCCCGAGGTGAAGTTTATGCACTGCCTGCCCGCTTTCCACGACCTTAATACCCGCATCGGTAGGGAGGTTCACGAGAAGTTCGGCCCCGAGGAGTTGGAGGTTACCAATGAGGTCTTCGAGAGCCGCCACTCGATTGTCTTCGACGAGGCAGAAAACCGTATGCACACCATCAAGGCTGTGATGGTTGCAACTCTCGGTGAGTAAAATATTTACAATCGCCAATATAAAGTAAAAGATGAATAGTGAGGAGTTAGACAAAAAGGAGCATTTGGTGGAGGTTGCCGAGGTTGTAGAGGTGGTCGATTCAGAGCCCCTCGATCAGCCCCAAGACGAGCCAAAAGCTGAGCCCGACGAGGAGCCCCGAAAGGAGGCCGACGGGGGCGATAGAAAGGAGGCCCAAGAGGTGATGCCGAAGGAGAATAAACACTTCCCCGGATGGATGGATTTGCTCTCTACGGCCGGAGTGTTTGTGTTCTCCATTTTGGCCAGCAGTCTGGTTATGCTTCTTATGATGCGTGGCCGCGGCGTGGAGTCACCCACACCCGACATTACTTTTGTCTGCTACCTCGTGCAGATGTTGCCCGTTGTGGCCTTCATCCTCTTTTTGCGCCACAAGGCGGGTAGGGGGAGCGGTCTGCACCTTGGCATCGGGAGTGTGAATCTTCCTATGGTGCTCTGGGGTGTGCTCCTGCTCTTGGCCACAGGTGTGGTGATAGAGCCCCTGCTGGAGCTCTTTCCCGCGGCACCCTACGATAATGTGAAGAGTGCCATTGGGCTTGGTGGTTGGGCAATACTTTCTACTGTCGTTGCCGCACCCATTATCGAGGAGACTCTCTTCAGGGGGCTCATCTTTGAGTCTTGCAGGGAGCGCTTCGGAAAGGGGGCTGCGGTGCTCATCTCGGCGCTGCTCTTTGGTGCTATCCATGTGGTGCCTGTGCAGGTGATTAACGCCTTCGTGGTGGGTCTGATTTTGGGTTATGTCTACCTGAAAACCAACTCGTTGCTGTCGGTAATCATCCTCCACGCCGTGAATAACGCCATCGCCTATGCAACTATGGCGCTGCTGGGCGATAGTGCTGAGGTAACGCTGAGGGAGTTGATACCCTCGACGGTGCTCTACTGGATTGTCTACGGCCTTGCGGCTGTGCTGTTCATCTTTGCAATGATTACTCTCTGGCGTACTCTGCGCGATAATACCGAGGTGGAGTAGGGGGAGAGTGGATAACCTACTAAGGGGCAGAGCTTGAGTTTCGGGCTCTGTCCTTTTTTTGTGTACGGGGGTGTATAATAATAATGCTTGTTTTGCGTTTTTAACTCTAAAGAGTTATATTTGCGCCCGTAAATGAGATTTAGTAGGATTACATACTCGCTTCTGGTGCTCCTTGTGGGCCTCTCCTCGTGCCGACTGCTCAACGAGGACGAGGTGGTCGCAACGGTGGGAAAAGCCACGCTGCACGCCTCTCAGCTCGAGGCTGTGACCTCGGGCCTTACGGGTGAGGATAGCCTTAGGGCTGCCGAGAGCTACACCGAGCAGTGGGTGCGCCGTCAGGTGAGGGCTCGCGAGGCTACTCGCGTGTTCAGTGGTGAGATTCAGGAGGTTGAACGAATGGTTGAGGAGTATCGCACCTCGCTTCTGGTGAGCCGCTTGGAGCAGAACTACCTTTCGACGAGGCTCGATACGCTGGTGTCGGATAGTGTTGTGAAGGCCTACTACGACGAGCACCGCGAGGAGTTCGTGATGGATAGGACCATTGTCAAGGGCCGCATCGTAAGACTCCCCGATAGTTACCGCCAGTCCGTAAAACTCTTCAACCTTATGGGCAAGAAGGGCGCCGAGGAGCAGCAAGATTTCTTGGACCTCTGCGAGAAGAATAACCTCGAACTCTACACCTTCGATAGTTGGGTGGATTTCGACGAGTTTTTGTCCTACCTTCCGGTCAGAAGAGGCAAGAGCAATGAGGCTCTGCTCTCGAAGAGTAAGATTCACGAGATGGCCGATGCGGATAGTAAATACTTTATTGAGGTTTCGGCCGTTTTGAAGAAGGGCGAGCGTGCTCCCTATGAGCGCGTGGCCGAAACGGTGCGCCGTATGCTCTACGGCCGCCGCAGGAGCGAACTCCTCCAGAACTTCAGCGACAGCCTCTATAGTGCGGCCGCAAGTGAGGGGGTGATTGAGATTGTAAACCAAGAGAAAGACGAAGAATAACAATACGATATGAAGAGAGTAATTTTGGCAGCAGTTCTTTCGCTGCTCATTCTGCCCCGAGTGGAGGCGCAAACAGTGATTGCAGATAAGGTGGTGGCCGTTGTGGGCAACTCCGCAATTCTCTACTCGGATGTCATTGATTACAGCAACCAGATTGTGGCTCAGCGTCGTGAGCGTGGTTACACCTCCGACCGCGACCCCAAGAGCGAGGCCCTCGAGAGCCTGCTCCTTCAGAAGCTGCTCTACAATCAGGCTCTTATTGACTCGATTGAGATTAACACCACCGCTGTGCAGGAGAATATTGACAGCAGGGTGGACGATATGATTGCCGAGATGGGCTCTATTGCCGCTCTCGAGCAGGAGATTGGCAAACCCGTCTATGAACTCAAGAGCGATATGGTGCGTATGACCACCGAGAGCGAGTATGCCAAGATGATGCAGGCAACCATTATGAATGGTGTGACCATCACCCCCGGTGAGGTGGAGCGCTACTACCACTCGTTGCGTGCCGATATGCTCCCCATCATCCCCGAGCAGTATGTCTACGCGCAGATTACCAAGTTCCCCACCTCCATCACGCAGGTCAAACAGCGCACTCGTGAGCGCCTGTTGGAGATGAGGGAGAGGATTCTCAACGGTACGAGGTTCGATATGCTGGCCCGTATGTACTCGATGGACCCCGGTAGCGCACTTCAGGGTGGCGAGATGGACTATATGCCCCTGGCTCAGCTCGAGAAGCCTTTTGCCGAGGCGCTTGCAGCCCTCCAACCTGACCAGATTTCGGGCGTTGTGGAGACCGTCTATGGCTTCCACATCATCCAGCTCATTGATAAGAAGGGCGACAAGTATAAATGCCGCCACATTCTGCTGCGTCCCACCTTTACCACCTATGAGCTCGCCGATGATATGGCCACGCTCGATAGCCTCCGCACCGAGATTGTAGAGCAGCGCATCACCTTCGAGGAGGCCGCAGTGAAGCACTCCGACGATAAATACTCCAAGCAGAATGGCGGTCTTGTGACCAACCACGAGCTGTTGGAGGTCTATGGTGCCAACGATACGAGCTACTCGCGCACGGCCTTCTATAAGGATGAGCTCGGCAGGGACTACACCTATATGCGCTCGCTCAAGCCCGGCGACATCTCCGAGCCCTTCCAGAGCGAGGATATGAGGGGCAATACGCTCACCAAGATTATCAAGCTAATTGAGATTATCCCTGCCCACTCGGCAAGTCTTGCAAACGACTACCTCCAGATTGAGCAGAGCGCTCTCCAGTTCAAACAGCAGGAGGAGTTTGAGGAGTGGCTCAACAAGAAGATTTCGATGATGTACATCTACATCGACCCCTCGATTGACACCTCCGACTTCGAGAATAAAAACTGGATTAAATAGTCACACCATCCACCCCGAAACAACCGACGGTCTGTGAAGAAACTACTCTACATACTACTTTTGCTCTGCGTGACGATGGGTGCCGATGACCTCTATGGCCAGAAGCGCCGCTCGCGCAATAACCTCACGCCTGTGGATATCAAGGCAAGGCGCACGCGCCCTGTGCCGGTGGGCGACTCAACGGGATATGCTATGGTGGGCGATGTGGTGCTCTACCACAATGGTGCTGTCATCACCTGTGATAGCGTGGTGCGCTATAGCGAGCGCCGTATGAGCTGCTTCGGCAAGGTGATTGTCAAGAAGGAGGACACCTACATATACGGCAATAGGGTGGAGTATAACCGCGACCGCGGCGAGGCCCGCATCTATTCGCCCCTTATCAAGGTGCGAAACAAGGATGCTACGCTCTATACCTACAATCTGGTCTTCAATACGGCCAAGAATATCGGCCGCTTCTATGGCGGCGCAACCTTCTCCAATGGCACCAACACGATGGAGGCCGAGAGGGGCTATTTCTATGCCGATTTGGATGAGATTGTGGGCGTGGAGAATGTGGAGATGAAGAACGAAACCTACACTATGCGCTCCGACTCGGTGAGCTATAACTCCGAGAAGGAGATTGCAAAATACTTCACCCGCAGTGTCACCTGGAAGAACGATGGCGAGATTCTCGCCTCCAACGAGGGCGACTACTACAACAAGGAGCAACGCTATCTGTTCCGTGGAGATGCCTATGTCCTGAGTGCCAATCAGGAGATGTGGGCCGACACGATTGACTACTACGAGCAGATTCAGTATATCGAACTGCGCCGTATGGCCCAGATTCGTGACGAGGAGCACAAGAGTGTGGTTTTTGGCCACTATGGCAACTACAACGACTCGACGGGCGACACCTTCCTAACAAAGAATCCCGCCTATATGTCGTTTGGTGATGCCGATGGCGACGGCTTAGGCGACTCGGTATATATGCGCTCCGACTCGATGTACCTCTACCTGATAGACTCTCTGGGCTACTGCACCCTCACACGCCCCGACTCGGCAACCCTTGCTGCCGAGCAGGCCAAGAAGGTGCAGGATACGCTGGATAAACTCAAGGCCGATAGCACAGCTATTGCCAATGCCAAGAGGGAGATTTTTACGAGCGATAGTACCACCAAAGCCCGCATTGCGGCGCGTGCTGCGGAGCTCGATAGCCTTGTGGCGTTGCGTACGGAGTTGGCTGTGGCGGAGAAGAACGATAGCCTGCTGGGTGTGGAGAGTGCAGTTGTGGCACGCATAGACTCGCTCCGAGCTAATAATCCGAGGATTGATAGTATATCGATTGCCAAGACCGACTCGATGAATCTGGTGCGCAAGGCTCTGATTGACTCCCTGAGTCGCCCGAAGGTGGACACCGTGCCTGTGAAGAGTGAGCGCGACAGGGTGATGTTGGGCCTCCATAGGGTGAAGGTCTACCGCTCCGATTTCCAGGGCGTGTGTGACTCTATGCTGATGTTCTCGGCCGACTCGACTGCTCAGCTGCATAAGAATAGCATTATGTGGAACGAGATGAATCAGGTGGTGAGCGAGAGGGCAGATGTCTATACCCGTGCTCAGAAACCCTATCGTGTGCTCTTCTCGGAGGGCAAACCGCTGATGAGTGCCGAGGTCGACACTACCCACTACAACCAGATTGCCGGTAAGACCATTGAGTCCCACTTCGAGGATGGCGTGATGTACCGCACAGATGTTGTGGGCAATGCACAGACCTATTACTATATGGTCGACGATGCCGACGGTGCGCTTATGGGATTCCTTGTGGCCGAGAGTGCCGATATGTCGTTCTACATCGAGGATAACACCGTTGTGGGCATTATGTATAGGGGCAACCCCGTCTATACCATCTACCCGATGGATAAGATTCCCGCCTCGCAGCCTCAGCGTATGGAGGAGTTTGTGTGGTACATTGAGGATAAGCCCTCGAAGGAGCAGATTATGGGTGAGTGGATTGTGAATCCGAGTGAGCGCGAGCGCTACGAGGCTATGCAGCCCCCCAAGTTCCCCATCACATACTCCATCCTGCGTCACCGCGACGCACTTGTGGCAGGTGGCCGCTGGGCCGACCGCAAGGACGACATCTCGCAGTTGGCCAAAGACTTCATCAAGAAAGTTCAGAAACGCAAATAAACAGTATAAAACAGAAAAACGAGAGATTTATGAAAGTTCAGGACATTTTGGTTATTTCGGGTGAGCCCGGTCTGCACAAATACATCGCCGGCAGCCGCAATGGTGTGATTGCCGAGAATCTGGTGGATGGCAAGCGTAAGAACTTCTCGGGTACCCACTCGAGGGTTAGCTCGCTGGCCGAGATTAGCATCTTCACCGACGAAGAGGATGTGGCTCTGGCAGATGTGTTCACCAAACTCTTCGAGCACACCTCGGGCGCAAAGACCCTTTCGCACAAAGATTCGGAGGTAGAGATTCGCTCGCTCTTCGACCAGGTACTTCCCACCTACGATAGGGAGCGCTTCCACCTGTCGGATATGCGCAAGGTTTGCCAGTGGTTCAACATCTTGGTTGAGGCCGGTATGACCGACTTCTCCATCGAGGACCCCAACGCCGAGGACCCCAAAGACAACGAGTAAATCGTAGCAATAAGGCCTTACAAGACTCAGGTCGGCAGGCGGTAGGCGGTAAACGGCCGACGGTAGACAAACAATCAACCCTCACCAAAAGTGGTGAGGGTTGATTGTTTTAATTAACCCGAGTTTCGCGAATTTCAACCTGTTGAAATTCGCGAAACATCCGCTTTTCAAAGAGCCTTCTTAAAGGCTCTTTGACCAAGTCCCTCCTTTGACAAAGGAGGGATTTAGGGAGAAATGTAAATACTCCTGCCCTCTGAAGAGGGCAAAAGGTGTTGCGCAGCAAGACCTAATTTGAGTTTTGCGAAAATGGCACGAGGGCAACCCCCAAAAATAGTTAGCAATTTATATCGCTGCCATTTCCGCAAAACTCAAGTTAATTAGAAGTTAATCTCGAATCGGCAGGCGAGCATATTGTAGCCCACGCCCGACTTGCTGCCCGCGACATCGGCGGGGTTGGTCGTCGGCTCACCCGCGGAGTCGAGGCCGATGTTGAGTTTGCCGTTGCCGTTGGCATTGGCGTTGTTCTTGACATACTGGTAGTTGAGCATCATCTTGATGTTGCTGTTCACCCAGTAGTTGAGGCCCACAGTCCAGCCGTTGGCCGCACCGCCCCTGATGTCCTGCGAGTCCAAATCGAGGCGGTCGTAGCGTGCGCACAGCTCCAGGTCGCCCCAACTGCGCCCGGGGGTTATGCGGGTATATTTTGCGCCGCCCGCATCGTAGTTCTGGTGGCCGCCAAAGAGAAGAATACCTGCCTGTGCATAGACACCCCAGAAGTGTTTGGTTGGGGAGTCGGTGATGTGCTCGTCGATGTGGACATCGTCGCGCAGATAGGCAGCCTCCCAACGCAGACCTTTATAGTGGCCTGCGAGCTCGGCTGTGTACATCATCTCGAAGTTCACATCGGGGATGTAGCCCGTATCGAGATATTTCTTGCGGTTGATGACCGTTGCGTTGCGCGAGGAGATGCGCACCGAGCCGTAACGGTTGGGCGAGAGGTCGGCCTTGGGGGTGCGGTAGGATGCCGCAAGGGCAATGTGCAACGAGGCATCTTCCATCTCATAGAGGGGTCGGAAGGCCACCTTGCCTGTGAAGGAGTAGCCGGTGCTGTTGCCCGCATCCTTGTTGTTGTCCTCTACATTTGTGCGTGTCTCGGCGCCATCCACCGGCTGGAAGAAGGCACCCGCTGCGGCCCAGAATACGGGCACCTCAAACTTGGCCTGAAGACCTATGTGGCGCGAGGGCGCGAAGGCTACGGCCATAGGGCGCTCGATGAACTGGAGGTAGCGCGAGGTGGTGTTGCGCGAGATGGAGAAGTTCTCCTTGAAGTTGCCCACCTGGAGCTGGAGGTTGCGAATGCCGTCGTAGCGCATATAGGCATCCTTGAGCTCCACAACGCCGTCGGCGAGGTCCATATCCAGCTCGCCATACCAATCCTTGCGAAACTCGCCCTTGACGGCAAAACGGGCGCGGCGTATGCTCACACCGTTACCAATCTTGTCGGCCCCGTCGGGTGTGCCCCAGAAGACCGCACCGTCGGTCTGCACTCGGATGTCGAACCAGATGCGGTAGTTGGCTTGCTTGTTTTGGAACACGAGGAAGCCATCCTGCGACTCGGCCGAGAGGGGCACAACGCCGACGGTCTGACCATACTGGTTCACATCGGTCATCATTGCGCTCTCACCCTTGAGAGGCGAGGGGTGGGTGCGGTGGTGGTGATGGTGGCGCTGTGCGACGGCCTCAAACGAACAGAGTGCCCATAGCACCACAAAGGAGGTGGTGAAAAATCTTTTCATAAGCAAACATTTTTTTAGTATAGGTGGTTAAACACCCAGCGAGTGTTGCAAAATGCTTGCCGATTTTTTGTCGGCCGTCTACCAACAATGGGACCTATAAGACTTATAAGCCCCTTAGGCCCCAAAGGTCCTTAAAGTCCTTAATGACTCTAAGGTCCTTAATGCCCTTTCGGCCTTTTCCCTCCCCTAAGTTAGGGGAGGGTGGGCTAAGCCCGGGAGAGGTCTGTAGAGCATAGTAAAGGGCCAAAAGGGCGAAAATGGCTAAAATGGCCAAAATGATTCCCTCCCCTAAGTTAGGGGAGGGTGCCGAAGGCGGGAGAGGTCTGTCTTCAGTTTTCAGTGTTCAGTTTTCAGTTCTCTGTTCTCCGCTTTGTTCACGGGTATTAAAATTAATACCCGTGAACAAAGGGAGCAAATGGGGAGTGGGGTGGTGGGGAAAACAGTGCGGGCGAGAAATCACTTTCTCGCCCGCTGTTGTTTAATGTGGTTAGGCTACCAATAAGCCCGTTCCCACTCACGTACACATTGGCTTTCCTCTTCGCTGAGAATCTCCGAACCGCAGTAGATCCCATCTCTCTTGCCATTGTATATTGCAGTTTTGCGGGTATTGGAGGAAGTATTCCAACTGTTTCGTACCGTGATGGTAAACATCATAATTAAGTTTTCGGAGTCAATAGGCTCCTTAACCTTGAACTGGAAAAGACGACACACGCAAGCCTTTGATTTCCACTCCTCGAGAGTCATCCACTTGTCATACTCCTCATCGGGCAGCATATCACCATCGGGGAAACTAAAGAATGGGCCAATAGGTTTAATAAGGAACATATCCACGAGCTCCTCGCCACTCTTTCTGCCCCACAAATCGTAATATGAGATGAAGGATAAATCCTCCAAGCACGAGAATTCAAAAGCGAGAGCTGCATCTTCGGTATAATATGGAGATTCGCGCCATTGCTTCTCCATCTTATCGATAAGGTCCCCATTTTGTTGCACCCAAGTGGACTTGTTTTCAGGTCCAGCGCCGGGTGCACAGTGAATGTATTCGCTAATTAAAAAGAGATTGGGAAATCCTATCTCAGCTCCTTTTTGCTTAGTATCGCCGTGGTACATACCAAGAGCGTCATCCCATACGGTCAACTCTCCCTTTTGGGGAGTCCAAACATCATAATTATCCCCTGCAAACTCACAGGCTCCCAACAAGCAAACCGTGCTCATTAGCAACAATGTTCTCAAAATAGTGTTTTTCATAAATCAGTCCTCCTCAAGATTAAAGTTATACAATATGTCTGCGTAGTATTGGTAGGCATCGTAGTCGCTTGTATCCCAAGCCTCTGTGGCCAATCCATAATAGCCATTATCATCGCCATTCCATCCCCAGTTCATATGGAAATGGGTAGAGGTTGAGTGCTCAAATTTGTGGCACATTGCTATACCCCCCCCAAAGCTCATAATTATTTTACTGAAGAGTCTAAGGAAAATGAATCATCGCTCCTAATTATCATATCACCGTCTTCTGTTGTTATGGTGACACTTATGTCAAGCATAAGTCCCGAAGGTATTTCAAACTTTGGTACCAACGCCCAAGATTTTGGGAGCATATATCCACTATTACACCACTCATCTATGCTGTAATGTGTTCGTTGCCCCTCTGCGTATACCAGGTCGCCATCCGGATATGTGAATATATACGAAGTTTCCTTAACCTCAAACAGGTCAGCAATCTCTTCTCCGACCTCTCGTCCCTCAATAGGTTGATTGGCTACAACACTTATATTCTTCAATGATGTGTATATATAAAAATTTCCATTTGTTTTAATTACACTATCCATCTTTTTTCTGATGGGTGATATTTTATTCCACCACTCATTGAGGTCGTATGTGTGCACAACAGATAACCGTACGAATATGCAGTCCATGCAGTCCGATGGAGTCATATTGATAGAATGGCTCAAATATATACCATTCTGTAAAGATTCAATGTTAAATCTTTCATCTATCGCCTTGTAGTCATTCTTGTTATCACATCCACATAACACTAAAGAGGCAATAATAATAAGTAGATAGTTGAGAATAGTTTTCATTATTTTGTCTTTTTTAGTCTATAGAAAAATCGTGAATCATTCTTATGTAATATTTAAACCTAAAGTCATCTCCGTCACTATCTTTTAACCACCAATCATCAGGAATTGTAGCAAACCATCCATTATTAACGCCAGCCCATCCCCAGTTCATATGGAGAGTTTCGGAAATAACCGTAGTTGTGACTTGGCATCTGGTAGCATCACTTTTGTCAAGTGTACTTATGTATTCGTCTGTTTGAGGAGAGCTGAATATGGCATAGTATTTAATATTATCAACAACATCTCTGCGATATTGGTCTATAACCCAGCTGTGTCCACTTCCGAATAACATTGCATCCTTTCCTCTAATTACAACGGGAAGGTTATTCTCTACATTCTGTTTGATAATACTGAGGTTAAACTCTTCTGTTAAAACACTCGAAATGCCATAAAAATCAAAAACTCGCTCACGAAGATGAGTCGTGGAAGCGCTAGAGCTATCTTCCCCATAATCTACGCCAACTAAATGGCCAATATATGCAATAAACCTGGCAGAAAACAATCTATTTTGCAGAGTTCCATCAGTTTCTGTTTCGGCCATATAAGTCCATGTAGCTGTTGATAAATTATCGAATATTCTTAAATACGAGTCTATTGTTCCAGTGCATGTGGCTGCCAAAGGGGCAGTTGCGTCGTCCATTTGGAAATGATCTCTTAGATAATAAATTGCTTGGGCACCTGCAACGGCCACACATCCCGCCGGAGCGTATTCGTCGTGAGAATCATTTGTATAAGGACAAAAAGCATTCCATGGATAATTCTGTCCCCATTCAGTGTTTAATTCATTACCATAAGTGTCAGTTCGGGGAATGTTTTCTGTTTCTACAAGATACCCGTAAGTTCCTTTTGTACTATGGTCATCAATAAATAGTTGTTGGTTCGCATTACCTATCATATTCCAAAATAGCACATAGTCTACCTCTTTGCCATGTAGAGCAGCACGAGTAATATTGCTCTCGTAGGTTTGTCTTTTGCGAAGTATTCCATCGGCCAACATATTCATCCAGAACTTCATAGCCTCGTTGTCGCTATCCATCGTGAACTCACCGCTATCGCCGTGGGCAAGAGTGGGCTGAATGCGTTTATCGGCCGAGATGACCTCCCAACCCTTGTCGTAGTTGAGAATGTAGAAGAGGGTCTGTGAAGAGTCGAAGCCATAGGACTTGACCTCCTTCACCGTAAGGTCGGAGCGCTTGGAGGCAATACGACGATACTTCACAAAATTTTCCAAATCTGCCGCTGTGACAAAATACTCTTGGTCGAGAGATTGCCCCTTGTAGGTCTCGGCTCGTGTCTCAACCTGGAGCACGAGCCCATCATTTTCGATGGTGAGCGGAGAGAGATTTTCGGGTAGCTCATTGTAGGAGCAGGCCGTTATTAACCCAAGAAGAGCCAATAACAGCAGATGGCGAAATCTGTTCATAAGGCTACTTATTGTTGGTTAAACTTAAGGTTCGTTAGAGAGTTTTACCCCTATGTTGCAAATATAAACTATTTTGTTGAAAAAACCAAGCGCGTTTGTTATTTTTTGTTAAAAAAAGAAAAGGAGAGGCCAAGAACCTCTCCTTTGTTGGTACCCGAAACCGGGGTCGAACCGGTACGGACCTTTCGGTCCACAGGATTTTAAGTCCGGCGTGTCTACCTATTCCACCATTCGGGCAACCCTATGCTCTCTTGCGTTGAGCCCACAAAAGTAGTAAATAAAGTTGAAATAACAAAAAGGACGGAGGGCAACCACAAAAATCCCTCCGTCCCGCCACACCCTCCCAAGAGAATGTGTGGCATTTTTTATATTCTAATCTCTCTAACTAACCGCACACCTTGTGGCGGTGTGAAAAACTCCTCCTATCGGCGCATACCACGGGCACCCATACCGGGGCCACCCATTCCGATATTGTCGAAATCCTTGGCCGAGGAGCCCTTGCCGAAGGCGCGGATGTTGTAGACAAACTGCACTGCAACATACCTGCCAATGGCGAGGTTGGTTGTGTTCTGGATGTAGTTGGCACCCGTCGAGCGGCGGAAATCACGATTCTGGTTGAAGATGTCGTTCACGCCAATGCTCACCTCACCCATCTGGTCCTTGAAGACCTTTTTGCCGATGTAGGCATTGCAGAGCAGAATCTGCTCGTTGTAGTCGTCGGTGATACCTTTATACTGGTTGTAGGTACCGTTGGCTGTCAGAGTAAAGCCTTTCCAAGCCACCCACTTGAACTCGGCGCGAGCGTTGTGGTTGAAGTAGTGGTTGGCCATCGTGTAGATCTCCGAGCTGTTGTTGCTGATGGAGTAGCTGAAGTTGTAGGCCAGCGTGAAGTCCAGATTCTCCGACACATTGCTACCAATCTGCACACCGCCCGTGTAGTTCTGACCACGCATAATGTTGAGGTAGTCGTTGATCTTGCTGGGGGTGCTGCTCAGGTTGGCATTCACATTGAAAGTGATGTTGCTCTTGAGGAATGTGAGGGGGAAGCCGTAGCTGAAGCCCGTCCATACCGACCAGTTGTTCAGACCCGAGATGTTCTCATAGGTGCTGAAGGTGTTACCCACGCCGAGCGTCTCGCCGTTGAAGCCGGGGATGACGAAGTCGGGACGGTTCATCTGTATCGACGAGGCGATAGACCTTGTGGTGGCCCAAACGCCCGTGTGGAACATAATCGTGCGGCCCTTCTCGATGTTGGTGTTGGTGTAGAAGGCGTTGAGCTGATGGGAGTAGCTGGGCTTCAGATCGGGGTTACCTGCCGTGTAGCTGCTGCCGCTCACATCCGTAGCCATCTGCAACTGCTCAATCGAGGGGTTGGAGGTACGCGAGTGGGTCCTGAGGCGCAACACATTCTGCTTGTTGAAGTTGATTGTGAGGTTGCCTCGGTAGGTGATGTCGTTGAACTTGTAGTTCATAGGGTCCCTCGCGGGGAGCGTCTGCACATTGCCGAGCGAGGAGTGCTGGTAGCGCAACTGGAAGTTGAACTTGGTCTTCTCGGAGGAGAAGTTGATACCGGGGCCTACGCGCTGGGTGGTGTAGCCGCTCTCGGAGATGTTGGAGAGCAGAGTACCGAGAACGGTGTCCTCAATGCCGTTGATGTAGACCTCGGCGCGTTTGTCCTGGTCGTTCATATTGTGCTGATACTCATACTCAAAGTCCACCTGCACCTGCTTACTGAGGGGCTCTGTGTAGGTCACCTCACCCCTTATGGAGTTGCTCGTTGCCATCCTGTCGATGATGTTGCTGTAGAGCGAGTCGGTGGGGATGACAAAGCTGTACTCGGGGTGCTGATAGAGCTTCGAGGTGTTCCAGTTGACCCTCGAATTGACGGTTATAGTCCTGCCGGGCTTGCCGAGGCGGGTGCGGTAGAGGGCAAAGATGTTGCCGTAGGTACCGGTGCTCTCGCGCTCGCTCAGTGAGGTCATATCCTTCAGGCTCTCGCCCGTGGCGCCATTGGTGATGAGCTCCTTGCCCTCGGTGAGGTTGTCGTACTGCTGGAGGCTCATATTGGCCCTTACCATCAACGACTGCGCCTCGCTGAACTTGTAGTCCAGACGCATATTCAGACGATGGTTCCAGTTGTCGCTGTCGCTGGTGCTCTTGCTGCTGGAGTTCTCGCTATAAGCGTCACTCGAGAGGCTTGTCTTGTCGGTGGTATTGAGGTTGTGGGTTGTGGAGTGGTTGAAGAAGTAGCTTCCCTGCAACTCCAGTTTGTCCCACTGGTTGGCGTAGTTCAGACCCAACGATTGCACGGTGGAGATACCCGCCATAGGGCTCACCATAAAGTTGCGCATAGCACGATGGCCGCCCATACCGCCGCCTCCACCTTGGGCACCCGAGGAAGTTGCTCCCACGATGTCCTCAAAGGAGAAGTTGAGCTGGTTGATGTTGTTGGCCATTGCGATAACCGAAATCTTCTCGTCGCCGTGGAAGATGTTGGCATCGCCGCCCACGCTATACTTGTCGAGGTAGCCGTAGGAGCCATAGACCTTGCCGAAGACACCGCGACGCTTGCCCATACTCGTGACGATGTTGATGGCCTTGTAGCCCTCGCCGTCGTCCATACCTGTGAACTCGGCCTTGTCGCTCAGCTTGTCGTAGACCTCCACTTTCTGCACCATCTCTGCGGGGATGGTCTTAATGGTGGTCGACACATCCTCGCCGAAAAACTCTTTGCCATCGACAAATACCTTACCGACGGTCTCGCCCTGTGCGTCTACCGAGCCGTCGCTATTTACGGTGATACCGGGCATCTTGGCCAGCAGACCCTCGGCGCTGGCATCGCGTGTGGTCTTGAATGCCGAGGCGTTGTAGCTCACGGTGTCGCCCTTCTGGGAGGCACCCATAAAGGCCTTCACCTCCACATCCTCAATTACGGTGTCGCCCTCCTCGAAGGAGATAGTACCGAGATTGTTTATGCCTGCCACAACCTTCAGCTTCTTGACATAGTCTTTGTAGCCGAGGTAGGTGATAGTCATCTTGTAGCTACCCGGCACTACTCGTTTAATCTCGATAGTGCCGTTGTAGCCCGATGAGTAGTATTGTTCCGAGCCGTCTGAACTCTTCACGAGTTCAATGACGGCACCATTGACACCCTGCTTGGTGTTGGCATCCTTGAGCGTCGCTCGGATGGTACCGGTTGTCTGGGCCATAAGGCCCAGGAGCGAGATGCAGAGTGTGCCAATGAGTGTGATTAACTTTCTCATTTATACTTTAGTATTCTAAATAAAGTCAGTTGCTGTGTTTGATTCTTTTGTGTTGGTAGGGGGGAAAGAGGCAACTATTTTGCTGCGGGAGCCTCTGCGCCACCATTGGGGCAGCACTCTTTCATACTTGCGGCGCAGTTACGACGGTTGGCGTGGTGAGCCTTGAGGGCCTCCTGCTGCTCGGGAGTGAGCACAGCGTTGATCTTCTCGAAGGTCTCTTTCATCTTCTCGGGGCTTACCATATGGTGTTTGCGGTGGTGGTGCTTCTTGTCGCAAGCGGCCTTCTTGTCGCAGTTTGCTTTGTCGCACTCAGCTTTCTTCTCGCAGTTTGCTTTGTCGCACTCGGCCTTGTTGCACTCAGCTTTTTTCTCGCAAGCTGCTTTGTCGCACTCTGCTTTCTTGCACTCAGCTTTCTTCTCGCAGGCTGCCTTGTCGCACTCTGCTTTCTTGCACTCAGCTTTTTTCTCGCAGTTTACTTTGTCGCACTGTGCTTTCTTGCACTCTGCTTTCTTCTCGCAGTTTGCTTTGTCACACTCAGCTTTCTTGCACTCTGCTTTCTTCTCGCAGGCTGCTTTGTCACACTCGGCTTTCTTGCACTCTGCCTCGTTGCACTTCATATTTTTGATATTCTCCTTAATCTCGAGGCCCTGAGCCTCAAAGATATTGTAGATCTCTTTCTGCTGCTCGTCGGTGAGGTTTACAATCTCATTCAGATGGGCAGTCTTGCGCTCGGCATACTCTTTCTCATTGAATTTGCACTCGTTCTTGCTTGCACACGAGGTGAATGCTGCGATGGCCATAACAGCCAGAGCCAAAGTTTTCATCATTTTCATAGTGGTAATTGTTTTTAAGAGTTATTAATGAGTTATTATTTGTTTCGCACAATTCTCATACAAATATATAAAGTAATGCCCGCCAAAGTACACTTTGGAGGGGTGAAACGACAAAATTTGGGGGTGAAATGACCGCTCCGGTCGGGTGAAAATCGACCTTAGGGTAGGGAGTGCTACTGCAACCAGCCCTTGAACTCGGGCACTCGGGCCTTGCTGACAATGATTCGCTCGGGGGTGGGGACCACAAGGTTTACGGCCAAGCGGCTGCCAAACCATACGGAGATGTCCTTGATGGCCTTGCGAGAGATGATGAACTGGCGGTTGGCGCGGAAGAACTCCTCGCCGCCATACTCACCATAGAGGCTCTCGAGGGTGCCATCCACAGGGTACTCCTTGCCGTCGAGGGTGGCCAGAGTGGTCTGCTCGTTGGTGGTGTAGAAGTAGGCGATATGCTCCTCGGCAATGGGGATAAGGCGGTCTTTGACCCTCACGAGTTGGGTCTTGTTGCGTGTGCGCTCCACCATACGGCCAATGTTCTGACTAAGTTCGGCCTTGGCGCGGGTGGTGAGCGAGGTGTACTTCGCTACCGCGCGCTCCAACTCCTCGGGCTTTATGGGCTTGAGGATGTAGTCTATGCTGTTGACTTTGAACGCCTCGAGGGCATACTCATCATAGGCGGTGGTGAAGACAATGGGTGCCTCGATGCGGATGTGGTCGAAGATGCGAAAGGCGTTGCCGTCGGCCAGATTGATATCCATAAAGACGAGGTCGGGCTCAGCGTTCGTGCGGAACCACTCGACACTCTCGCTCACGCTCTCCAGCGTGGCGATAATGTCAATCTCGGGGTGCGAGGAGGCCAGCAGCACCTTGAGGTTGCGTGCGGCAGCGGTCTCGTCTTCTATGATTACGGCTCTCATTTTGTGCTCTTGTTAATGGGGAGTCTGACTATGAACTCTTTGCCGTCGTTTGTGACCTCAATGGCTCTGCCCACCACAAGCTCATAGCGGCGCGAGAGGTTCTCGAGGCCTATGCCGGTGCTCTGCTCCTCTTGGAGTTTTGGGTGTATGGGGTTGCGCACGATGATGTAGTCACCCTCGGAGGTGATGGTTATGTGCATAGGCAGCGCACTGGTTATGGTGTTGTGCTTGACGGCATTCTCAATGAGGGGCTGGATGGATAGGGGAGGGAGCTGACAATCGTAGTACTCCTCGGCCACGGCGACCTCAATCTGCAACTTGCCCGCATAGCGAATCTCGAGCATATAGCGGTAGGCCTCCAGGAAGCGGAGCTCGCTCTCGACGGTGGTCTTCTCCGCCTTGCCCTCCTCGATGATGTAGCGATAGGTGTCCGACATACGCGAAATGTAGGTCACCGCGTCGTCCTCCTTGCGCTCCCTGACAAGCATCGAGAGCGAGTTGAGGGAGTTGAAGAGGAAGTGGGGATTGACCTGATTGACAAGGGTATTGTACTGCCAGGTGAGGTTTTCGTTCTTGAGCACCTCGTTCTCCATCTCGACCCTCTGCTTGGCGTAGAGAAGCTCATAAATCTTGCCATACATCGAGGTTGTGATGAGGGCAGTGAGCACCTTGAGCATCGTGATGGGGTTCAGCAGATGATGGGCGTGTAGGGTGAGGATGATATCTCCCCTCCAGGTCATCTGGGGTGTGAGCAGGTAGCCGAGAATGGTCACAAGCAGAGCCTCCAGCACGCGGCGCGTGAAGGCCACACGACGCTTGCGGTCGTTGGTCATTAGTGTGAGCAGCACCATCGTCACAACCCAGTAGTAGAGTATGTCGAGCAGCATAAATAGCCTACCACGCCTGCTTGCCATAGGACTCTGTTCCTCTTTGTGGCGCTGGCGGTTGGTGATGCTCTCCTCGCGTATGATGATATCTCTCTTCAGGGAGTCAACTTTGGCCGCTTCGGGGGGTGTGAGGCTCTCCTTGGGGGCCGACTCCTCGGTCACGACCCTCTCGGTTGCGACCCTCTTGGGGCCACTGGGGGTGGGCTCGCGCTGACTGCCCACCATCATAAAAAATACCAGATAGGAGAAGTTGAGCACCAACGACAATACGATGGCTATCATTACATTGATGGCTGTCTTACGATGTTTCTGCGGTCTGTTCATTCTCCTTCAGGGGTTAGGTGGGTTTATGGGTTTTGCGTGGCTACTCCTCGCTGTCGATATAGTACTCGGGGAACCACGATGCGTAGTGCATATAGTCGCGTGTGGTGCGCTCGAGGGTGTTCACCCTCTGCTCGGGTGTTACCTCTTTGAGCCTCTTGGCGGGCACACCTGCATAGAGGCCGTTGGGCTCCAGCACTGCACCCGAGAGTACGAGTGCGTTGGCAGCGATGATGCAGCCTTCGCCCACTTTGGCGTTGTCGAGCACGGTGGCACCCATACCGATAAGGCAGCCGTCGCCAATCTGTGCGCCGTGGATGATGGCGTTGTGGCCCACGCTCACACCGTCACCTAAGATGGTCACCGAGGGGTGGGGCGAGAGGTCATAGGTGGCGTGCAGACACGCACCATCCTGAATGTTGCACCTCTTGCCGATGCGGATGGCGTTCACATCACCGCGAATCACCGCACCAAACCAGATGCTGCTCTCCTCGCCAATCTCCACATTGCCCACGATGGTCGCATTCTCGGCCACCATCGAGCCTTTGCCAATCTTTGGGGTGAAACCCCTAACACTCTTTATAATTGCCATACTCTAATCAATTTTGCAGTTTGAATTTTGAATTACTTTTTCGCCTCTTGCCAGAGGGCCTCCATCTCGTCGAGGGTCATATCGCCTATGCTCTTGCCCATCTCGGCTGCTCGCTGTTCGATGTGCGAAAAGCGGGCCATAAACTTCTTGTTGGTGCGCTCGAGGGCTGTTTCGGGGTCTACGCCGTAGAGCCTTGAGGCGTTGATGAGCGAGAAGAAGAGGTCGCCAATCTCGGCCTCGATGCCGTCGGTGTTGCCGGCCTTAACCTCGGCCTCCACCTCCGAAATCTCCTCTTTCACCTTGGCCCACACATCCTCCTTCTGCTCCCAGTCGAAGCCAGCCGAGGCGGCCTTCTGGCCTATGCGGTAGCCCTTAACCATTGCGGGGAGCGAGCGTGGAACGCCCGAGAGGACACCGCGTGCGGCCTTGCGCTCCTTCTTGGCCTTCTCTTTGAGTTTGAGCATCTCCCAGTTGTGGATTACCTCCTCGGGATTGTCGGCGTGGACCTCGCCATAGACATGGGGATGACGGTAGATGAGCTTGTCGCAGAGGTAGTTGCACACATCGGCAAAGTCGAAGGCCCCCATCTCTTCCCCCATCTTGGAGTAGAAGACAATGTGGAGCAGTACATCGCCGAGCTCCTCGCGTATGCCGTCCATATTTTTGTCCGTGATTGCATCCACCAACTCGAAACACTCCTCAATGGTGTTGCTACGCAGACTCTCGAAGGTCTGCTCACGATCCCACGGGCACTTCTCACGGAGGGTATCCATCACCTCCAGTAGGCGTGCCGCGGCCTCAAGTTTCTTTTCGTACATAGATATTGTGTTTATATATTACGCAAAGATACTTTATTTCCCCAAAAAATCTTAACTTTGTGAGAAATAAAATTCAAGACACTCAAAAAAATGAAAAGACTATATTTAGTGCTGGCAGTGGTGCTGACGGCAGTTTGTGGCCTTGCGGCCCAAGAGAGAATTGTGGTCGGCGATGAGCGCATCGCGGAGTATCTTCCCCTGTTGCAGGGCAAGAGGGTGGGGGTGCTTGCCAATCACACCTCGGTGGTCGATGGTGAGCATCTGGTGGATGTGCTTCTGAATCTCGGTGTGGATGTGACGATGATTTTCGCACCCGAACACGGATTTCGCGGCACCAAGAGCGCGGGTGAGCATATCGACTCCTCGAGGGATGCCTACACAGGTATTGAGATAATCTCCCTCTATGGCTCTTCTCGCACCCCCAAGGCCAACGATGTCTTTCGGTGCGATGTCATTCTGGTGGATATCCAGGATGTGGGTCTTAGGTACTATACCTACCTTTCGTCGCTCTACCTGATGATGCAGACCTGTGCCGATGTGGGGGTGCCGATGATTATTCTCGATAGGCCCAACCCCAACGGTATGTATGTTGATGGCCCTATTATTAGGGACCAGTACCGCTCCTTTGTGGGCATTATTCCCATCCCCATTGTGCACGGAATGACCTTCGGCGAGTTGGCCCAGATGATTAATGGCGAGGGGTGGCTCGAGGAGGGGCGCAAGTGCCAGGTGACGGTCATTCCCTGCGAGGGCTACCGCCGCTCAATGAGGTATGAGCCCCCCATTCCGCCCTCGCCCAACCTCTCCACGCCGCTGGCCATTGCGCTCTATCCGTCGCTCTGCTACTTCGAGGCCACGACGGTGAGTGTGGGGCGCGGTACCGACTACCCGTTTCAGGTCATTGGTCACCCCGCCCTGGATGGCGAGTTCGAGTTCCGCCCCGAGGATAGGGAAGGGGCCAAGAATCCGCCCCACGAGGGTGTCTTGTGCCACGGCTACGACCTCAGGGGTGAGGATATAGACCAAATAATCGAGAACGGCATAGATTTGAGTCTGCTGGTGGAAACCTATAATGAACTCTCCGCCAAGGGCGAAAAATTCTTCCTCAGCAGTTTCTTCGAGAAACTGGTGGGCGTGGGCTATGTGAGGGATATGATTGTTCAGGGCTTCCCCGCCGAGGATATCAAGACTATGTGGATTCACGAGGTCGAGGACTTCTGCAAGGAGCGCGAAAAATACCTTATATATGAAAAGTAGAGTTTTGGGACTTGTGGCACTCTTGGTGCTTGGCATTGAGTGCTCGTGGGCCGTGTCGCCTGCCGATAGCTTGGGCCTGGTGCCCGCACCCCGCACTGTGGAGCTGAATGATGAGGGAGGCTTTATCTATAGCCCCTATGTTGCCATTGTGGCCGATTGCGAGGTGGAAGAGTATGTGCGTCACTACCTGCCTGGCGGCCTCTTTGACTTTGGCGGCGTGGTGGAGATTCTCAAGGACGAGAACCTCGAACTTCCCGCCGAGGGCTACGAACTGACCGTCAAGGCCGACTCCATTAGGGTGCGCGGCGTGGATAGGGAGGGGCTGCTGAATGGCTTTCACACCCTCTTGCAACTCTTCCCCAAGGAGGTTTATGGTGGCAATTTCGCGGGCAGTTGCGAGATTCCGGCCCTGAGGATTGTGGACTGGCCCGAATACCCCTACCGCGGTATGCACTTTGACATCGCCCGCACCTTCTCCACGCGAGAGCAGGTGGAGGAGATGATTAGCCACCTTGCGCACCACAAAATCAACCACCTACACTTCCATCTGACCGACGACGAGGGTTGGCGTGTGGAGATTCTCTCCCATCCCGAACTCACCGAGGTGGCGGCCTGGAGGGGCGGCGATAGCCCCATTTGGCCCGTCTATGGCGCTTGGGAGGAGAAGTATGGCGGCTACCTCACACAGCAGGAGTTGCGCCACATTGTGGCCTTTGCCCACCAGAGGGGAGTGACCGTTGTGCCCGAGATAGACCTACCGGGCCATAGCCTTGCCATCGGTAAGGTACACCCCGAGATTCTCTGCCCCGTGGAGATTGATACCTCGAGGTCGGCAGGATATAGCAAGCAGAATGTGTGGTGTGTGGCCCGCGAGGAGAACTACGCGCTGCTCGAGGATATCCTGCGCGAGATTTGCGACATTTTTCCCTCGGAGTATATCCACATAGGGGGCGACGAGGTAGATATGAGCCATTGGCGCGCCTGCCCCCACTGTCAGGCGCTTATGCGACAGATGGGCTATACCTCTACGGCTCAACTTCAGGAGCACTTTATGAACCGCCTGACGGAGATACTGGCCAGCTATGGCCGTAAGCCCGCGATGTGGAACGAGGCAACCAATAGCGGCACCCTCTCGCGCGATGTTCGCATCCACGGCTGGGAGGGCCTTGAGGAGTGTCGCAAGGTGGCCGAGGCGGGCTATCCTACGGTGGTTATGCCCGGCCCCTATTTCTACTTCGATATGCGCCAGAGCAAAAATGAGGATGGCCACAACTGGGCGGGCGTGGTGACGCTCGAGAAGTGCTACTCGGTGGACCTCGACGCTCTTGGCTATAGTGCCAAGGCCAAGCAGAATGTCATAGGCTTCTCGGGAGCCTTCTGGACCGAACTCTATCTCACCCACCGCCATAAGTACGAAAACTACGCTGAATATCAGATATTCCCACGCGCCTGTGCCCTTGCGGAGATAAACTGGCTGCCGCAGAGGGAGCGCAGTTGGCAGAGTTTCGCGGAGCGACTGGAGCGACACAAAGGTCGTCTGGAGGCTATGGGTATCAGCTATCGCCGAGGGACTCCCGCCGAGCCCGAGGGCAGGGTGATAACCCCCGCTATGAGGTGTTCCACCTCGCTGCCATTTAGGAGTGAGAAATCTGCTTCGCAACTCGCCGCCTACTCCAATGACTACGGCCACCGCACCTCGCGCACTTCGCGTGATGGAGATTGGATTCTCTATGAGTTTGTCGAGCCCCTCGTGGGTGTTGTTGTGGAGCTCACTACGGGCTACCGCCATGTGGCACGCGGACTCTTTCCCTCGGGAGTTGTGGAGGTGAGCACTGATGGCAAAACCTTCCGCGAGGTGTGCGCCCTTAAAGGTGGCTGTGCGACCCTCACCCTCACGGAGCCCATCCGCGCAATCCGCTTGCGCTGCACCCGCACCGGCAACGGCGATGCGTTTGTCTACATCCAACACCCTATAATTAGGAAAAATGAAAATTGAAAATTGAAAATTGACAATTGACAATTGACAATTGACAATTGACAATTGACAATTGAAGTAGTTCCTTAAGGTCCTTAAGGTCCTTAAAGTCCTTAAAGTCTTATAGGTCTTATAGGTCTTATAGGTCTTATGAGTCTTATAGGTCTTATAGGCCTTATAGGTCTTATAGGTCTTATAGGCCTTATAGGCCCCATCTCTCCTATATTCCTTTTGGCCCTTTTGGCCCTTTTAGCCCTTTTGGCCCTTTGGGCCCCTTCCTGCCGCCAATGAAAAACAAGCGCGAGTGGCACCTGCCACTCGCGCTTATTCACTTGGATTGTCTATTCTTGCACTAACTGTAAACTGTAAGCCGTAGACTGACAACTCTACCTAATCGTTGCGCCGGCTTTTTTGGCGAAGGCGTCGATCAGTTTGTTCATAGTGTTCTCGATGGTCTTCTCGTCGAGGGTCTTGCTCTCATCCTGGAGGATGAAGCCAAGAGCATAGGACTTCTTGCCAGCCTCGAGTTTGTCGCCCGTGTAGACATCAAACAGAGTGACATCCTTCAGAAGTTTCTTCTCGGTCTGGAGGGCAATCTGTCGGAGCTCGGCATAGGTCACATTGGTGCCTACCAGCAGGGCAAGGTCGCGTTTGACGGCGGGGAACTTGGCCAGCTCGTGGGCGGTAACCTTGTGCTTGCGAGTATATTTCAGCAGGGTGTCGAAGTCGATATCCAGGTAGAAGACCTCGCCCTTCAGGTCGAAGCGTTTGCGCAGCTTGGGCGAGATGGTGGCAATCTGGAGGAGCTCCTTGTTGCCGGCCTTCAGGCTGAGGCCCTCGGCGTAGAGTTCGTTCTGGAGCGGCTCGCTACGCAGTGTGTAGATGTCCATACCGAAGCGGCGCAGAATCTTCTCTGCCACAGCCTTCAAGCGGAAGAAGTCGCTACCCTCGGCTTTGGTGTTCCACGACTGGGTGGTGTGTGCGCCCGAGATGGCAACTGCCAGACGCATACCCTCCGAGTAGGGGGCAAGGCCACCCTCGGCCTTTCGCTCGGCATCGTAGCTGTAGGTGTTGCCGAACTCATAAATCTTCACGCTCTGGGCCTTGTGGTTCACATTAAGCTCCACAACCTCCAGCAGACCGTAGAGCAGGGTCTGACGCATAACGCCGAGGTCGGCACTCAGGGGGTTCATAATCTTCACGCACCTTTCGGCGGGATAGACCTCCGAGTTCTCGTAGTAGCTGCTCTTGGAGAGCGAGTTATTCATAACCTCCGCAAAGCCGCAGGCCGAGAGCATATCGCTCACCATATTTCTCAGGCGGTCTTTGTTGGGCTTGGGCTCATAGGAGAGGGTCGAGTTTACATGCTCGGGAATCTCCACATTGTTGTAGCCGTAGATGCGCAAAATCTCCTCTACAAGGTCGGCGGGACGCTGAACATCAACCCTATAAGGGGGCACCTGTACCGACAGACCCTCCTCGCTCTCCTTGACAATGTCGATGCCGAGGTCCGAGAGAATCTCACGGATGGTGTCGTTGCCAATCTTCTTGCCAATGAGGCGGTCTATGTAGTCGTAGGTGATGTCGATTGCAAAGGGCTCAACGGGGGCGGGGTAGATGTCGGTAATCTCCGAGGTGATCTGTCCACCTGCCACCTCCTGAATCAGCAGGGCAGCACGCTTGAGGGCATAGACGGTGATGTTGGGGTCGATGCCGCGCTCGAAGCGGAACGAAGCGTCGGTCGACAGGGCGTGACGCTTGGCGGTCTTGCGCACCCATACGGGGTTGAAGTAGGCGCTCTCGAGGAATACATTGGTGGTCTGGTCGCTCACACCCGAATCCTCACCACCAAACACACCTGCGATACACATAGGTTTGGTGCTGTCACAAATCGTGAGGTCCCTCTCCGAGAGGGTGCGCTCCACGCCGTCGAGGGTGCGGAACTTGGTGCCCTCGGGGCAGGTGCGTACTACCACCTCATCGCCCTCAATCTTGTCTGCATCGAAGGAGTGGAGGGGCTGGCAGAGCTCGTGGAGCACATAGTTCGTCACATCCACCACATTGTTCTTGGGGTTGATGCCGATGGCCCTCAGGGCGTTCTGCAACCACTGGGGCGAGGGGGCAACCTTCACACCCGAGATGTTCACGCCGGCATAGCGAGGAGCAGCCTCGGTGTTCTCAACCCTCACTCGGGTTACGCGCGAGGTGTTGTCCACCTTGAATGCCTCCACCGAGGGGAGCACAAGCTCGGCCTTGCGACCCTGCGAGCGCAGGTAGGCTGCCAGGTCGCGTGCTACGCCATAGTGCGAGGCTGCGTCGATGCGGTTGGGGGTCAGACCGATGCCCAGACGGTAGTCGTCGGTGAGCTTGAGGTACTCCATTGCGGGGGTGCCTGGAACGGCCGCTGCGTCGAGCTCCATAATGCCGTCGTGCGAGGAGCCGATGCCAAGCTCGTCCTCTGCGCAGAGCATACCGAGCGACTCAACGCCACGAATCTTGCTGCGTTTGATTTTGAATACCTCCTCTGAGCCTATGGGGTGCAACTCTGCGCCAACGGTGGCACACATCACCTTGAGGCCTTTGCGGCAGTTGGCAGCGCCACAGACAATACCGAGGGGTTCGCCGGTGCCTACATCGACGGTGGTGATGTGGAGATGGTCCGAGTCGGGGTGGTCCTCACAAGTGAGCACCTCGCCCACAACCACACCCTTGAGGCCGCCTTTGACAGCCTCGAGTTTCTCGAAATCCTCGATTTCAAGTCCGATGTCCGTAAGGATTACCGATGCCTCCTCGGCCGTAAGGTCGCTCTTGAGATAGTTTTTGAGCCAGTTGTAAGAGATATTCATAATGCTTGCTTTGTGTATTTGTTACTTATATTTTTGCCTTGTTCGCGTGCGCATATCGCGCAATTAACCCACAAAGATAGTTAAAAAACAGATACCGCGCTCCCGAAAGGTTGTTTTATTTTATGCAGAAGGTGTAAAAAAAGAGCAACCCTCCCCGAAAAGTGGAAGAGAGTTGCTCTGTGTGATAAAGATTTGTGCCTGTGGGCTAAATTTGGTTGAGTTGTGCCACGCGCTGTTTGGTGTTCATCATCACCGCAAAGGCGCGATGGATGTCCTTGTCGGCAACGACGATGGTGAACTCGTTGGTGGTGCTGATGACCTCCACGATGTTGATGTCGTCCCAAGCAAGCTCCTTGAAGAGGTAGTAGTAGACACCGGGATAGAGGGTGTTGTCGCTGGGGAGCTTGACGGTGATGAGCGAGAGTTCGGAGTTCTTGTTTATCATCTGCTCCTCGGCATAGAGTTGCTCAACCATCTCGGCTACGGAGTCGCTCACCACGAGGGTAGTTTCATAGACACCCTGTGAGAAGGTGCAGAAGATGTTGGTCATCTGGTTGATCTTCTCCAGCAGTTTTGCGTGGGTCTGGTGAAGGGTTGCCGAGTTGACGAAGGTGTAGTCTGCAAGATTGCTGCGAACTGTGATGTCGCCAATCTTCTCAACAACAACTCTTGCCTTTGTTGCGACGCTTGCTTCGAGATTGGGAACAAGGCGGTTGAGTGCCATTATTACTGCGCTGTCGTTCACCTCCTTATCCACCATTTTCTCAATCTCTGGTTTAAGGTGTCGTGCGAGTGCCGAGAGGTTAATCAGACCCTCGATCAATGCAGCCTCCAAGAAGGGGCGTTTTTTGATTACAGCCTCCACAGCTGTTGGAATGGAAATCATACTCTTTTTCATTTATGCCGTGCGATGCTTGGTGCGAAAAACGACCGTCGCGGCGGCGGTTTTGTGGTTAAGTTTCCGCAAAAGTATCATTTTATAATCAATTTTCCAATACCTTGTGACATATTTTTCGCTCCAGAGGTGGAAAAAATGTTGTTGGTGTGGAATTTTAATTTTGTCGGAAAAATGATTACATTTGCACCCTGATATATTATTAGACTCTCTATGAAAAGAATACGCAACTTTTGTATCATAGCACATATTGACCACGGTAAGAGCACCTTGGCCGACCGACTGCTCGAGCAAACCGGCACTCTTTCGGAACGCGAATTGCAGAATCAGGTCCTTGATGATATGGACCTCGAGAGGGAGAAGGGTATCACCATCAAGTCCCACGCAATCCAGATGCAGTATCAGAAAGATGGCGAGGTTTATACTCTCAACCTCATTGACACCCCCGGACATGTGGACTTCTCCTATGAGGTGTCGCGTGCCATCGCCTCGTGTGAGGGTGCACTGCTGGTGGTGGATGCCTCGCAGGGTATTCAGGCACAGACCATCTCCAACCTCTATCTGGCTCTCGAGCACGACCTGGAGATTATCCCCGTAATCAACAAGATTGATATGGAGTCTGCAATGGTCGACGAGGTGAAGGACCAGATTGTGGAGCTCATCGGTTGCGACGAGGAGGATATACTCTGCGCCTCGGCCCGTACGGGTGTGGGTATCGAGGAGATTCTCGATGCCATCGTGGAGAGGATTCCCGCCCCCCAGGGCGATGAGAACGCCCCCTTGCAGGCCCTTATCTTCGACTCGGTTTTCAACTCCTACCGCGGCATTATCGGCTACTTCCGCGTGATGAACGGCACGATTCGCAAGGGTGACCGCGTAAAGTTCTTCAATACGGGCTCGGAGTACGATGCCGACGAGATTGGAGTTCTGAAGCTGAAGTTCGTGCAGCAGGATGAGATTAAGGCCGGCAATGTGGGCTACATTATGTCGGGCATCAAGTCCTCGAAGGATGTGAAGGTGGGTGATACGATTACCCACATTGAGAATCCTTGCAAGGAGGCTGTGGCCGGCTTTGAGGATGTGAAACCTATGGTCTTTGCGGGTGTCTACCCTGTGGATGCAAGCGAGTATGAGGACTTGCGTGCCTCGCTCGAGAAGTTGCAGCTCAACGACGCCTCGCTCACCTTTGAGCCCGAGAGTTCGCTCGCACTCGGTTTTGGTTTCCGTTGCGGCTTCCTCGGTCTGTTGCATATGGAGATTGTGCAGGAGAGGCTCTATAGGGAGTTCGATATGGATGTGATTACCACCGTGCCCAATGTGTCATTCAAGGTGACCACCAAGAAGGGCGATGTGGTGGATGTACACAACCCCTCGGGTCTGCCCGACCTGACTATGGTCGACAAGATTGAGGAGCCCTACATCCGCGCACAGATTATCACCAAGACCGACTATCTGGGTGCCGTTATCAAACTCTGCATCGACAAGCGTGGTACGCTCGTCAATCAGGTCTTCCTCGGCCCCGAGAGGGTGGAGATTAACTTCGATATGCCCCTTTCGGAGATTGTCTTCGATTTCTACGACAAACTCAAGAGTATTTCGCGTGGCTACGCCTCGTTTGACTACCACCAGATAGGCTACCGCGAGAGTAGACTCTCCAAACTCGATATTCTGCTCAATGGCGAGCCTGTGGATGCGCTCTCGTCGCTCATCTTCACCGATCACGCCTACGACTTCGGTCGCAAGATGTGCGAGAAGCTCAAGGAACTCATACCTCGCCATCAGTTCGACATCGCCATTCAGGCAGCCATTGGTGCGAAGATTATCGCCCGTGAGACGGTGCGTCAGGTGCGTAAAGATGTGACGGCCAAGTGTTACGGTGGCGATATCTCGCGTAAGCGCAAACTTCTGGAGAAGCAGAAGAAGGGTAAGAAGCGTATGCGCCAGATTGGTAATGTGCAGGTGCCCCAGTCGGCCTTCCTTGCAGTTTTGAAGATGGACTAAAACCGCAATAATGTTATGAAAAGACTACTAATCACTCTTGCTATGCTCGCTCTGGCGAGTGTGGCTATGGCAGACGGAGGCCCCAAGGCTCCCGAGAGAAAAAACTGGGACAGCTACACCTATGGTCCCCTATATGGCGATGTGGCCTCTCTTTCGATTCGTCTTTACTCGGCCAAAGATAGCTTTGGTGAGATGGTTAAGGACGGATTCTGCTACTATCGCACCTACAAGTTCAACACCAAAGGTGATGTGACCGAGGAGTGCTACCGCAACGAGGACGGCTCGATTATCTGGAAGGATGTCTATCAGTACGATGCCAATGGCAATACCACCGCCTACACCGAGTATCGTGGCGATGGCTCACTCTATGGCAAGAGCACCTGGAAATACTCTCCCGAGGGACTGCTGCTGGATAAAACCCGCTACGATGGCGACGGCACTATCTCCTACAAGTATGTCTACGAGTACGACGCTGCCGGCAACGAGGTTAAGTGTAGCCGCTATGGTGAGAACTACACCCTCAGGGAGGTGACCAAGAGGAAATATGAGGGCAACAACCAGACCGAGCTGGCTGTTTACAACGGCGCGGGTGAGCTCCAGAGTATGAGCAAGACGCAGTATAACGACGATGGCTATGTCACTCTCGAGGCGAGCTATGGTGTCGGAGGCGCCTTGCAGGATAAGTATGTGACTACCTACAACGAGAAGGGACTGAGGTATAGTGTAAAACACTACAATGCAGATGGACTTGCGTGGGAGGACTTCTACTACTACGACGAGGCGGGCAACTGCATCAAATATTTCGAATTCTTGGCCGACGGTAGCGTATCCGCCAAGTCGTACTATACCTACGACGAGAACAACTACCGCACCTCTTACCTGAAATACGACAAAGATGAGAATGTTATCGCCCACATGGAGTTCTCCTACGACCAGCAGGGCCGTCAGATAAAATATGTATCCTACGACTCCGCGGGTACAATGAACGCATACGGCACCCGCACCTACCAAGGCCAGAGCGAAGATTTGCGCGAGCAGTGCGAGTATAACGCCGAGGGAACCCTTGTGCTCAAGTCTATCTATAGCGAGGTGGGTGGTCAGATTCTCGAGTCGGTGAGGTATGACAACTTCGGGCAGATGACCTCGCGCGAGGTCTACACCTATCAGCCCGATGGCGCCATCAAGGACTACTACTATTACACCAAAGGCAACAAACTCGAATCCTACAGCACACGCGACAAGTGGGGCAATCTGACCGGCACCTACTACACCTGGGATGGCGGAGAATATCGTCAGGAGTTGGAGTATGACTCAAAGGGCTACCTTATTAAGTGGACCAGCTATGTGGGTCACGAGACCGCCTACACCTACATCTACCACAACGATGCTCACGGCAATATCGTAACCAGTGAGTCCTACTATTCGGACATCCTGGTGCCGCAGCATATATTTGAGCGTCAGACAACCTACCGCTAAAAAACGCATATAGCGGGTGAATTTTTCACCAAATTTCAAAGGTGGCTTCCTCATTTGCCTTAAGCAAACTCCGGAGCCACCTTCTCATTTGGCAAAAAATTCCCACCGCTCTATGCGTTTTTCTTGTCTACCGACCTAAGTCTTTAAGGTCCTTAAGGTCTTTAATGTCCTTAGTGACCCTAAATTCTTTATTTCTCAACTCTCAATTCTTGCTACTCTATTCGTCGCTCGTTTTCTTGTCGAGCTTGATGGTAACATCGGTGGCAGCGCTGCCCCAGTACCAGCCATACTCGCCGGGCTCCTCGTAGCTCTCCTTGTTGATGTCAATCTCCACCGAGGTCGAGGCGTAGTCGCCATTCTCTGCGCCGTCAATGTCGTCGGCTACGATTTCGTGCTTGTCGCGCGGGAATACATTGTAGCGGAGTGTAACTCTGCCGATATCTGAGGTGTGGCCAACTGCGAGGGTGTCGATGTAGGGCACAGTGTAGTAATTGCCCGACTCATCCCAATGCTCCCTTTCGCCACGCTCCACAGCGCTCACGCGGATACCCTCAATGGGCCTGCCGTTCTCGAGGTCCTCAATCTCCACATTGAAAACATAGTCGGCCGAGGGACAACCATACATAGCCACAGGGCCACGGCCGATGTCCTCAATCACTTCGCACTAGGTTGCTACGGTCGAAAAACCGAGCACGCCGAGTGCCCATTTGAAAAACTTGAAATTCATAATTAAGTATTGTGTTTTTTAGGGGTTATTATTCTTCCTCTTGTTGCTGCTCTTTCTCCTTGAGGGTAAGGGTGTAGGAAGTGCTTGCCAGACCTTTATACCAATCGCCATCGCCACCCACGAAATCCTCTCTCTGGAAGGTGTGGTAGAGGTGTTGCGATTCGAACTCGCCGTTGTGGGCGGTGCCATCAATGTCGTCGAGGCCTATCTTGATGGTCACTGGCGTAGTACCGTCTACCTGCTGTTTGGTATAGTACATACCCATCTTGTCGGTAAGACCGAGAGCAATGGTGTCGGTCTGGCCTCTAACGATGCTCACTTTCATACCCATAACGGGCTCGCCCTTCGGGTCTTGTGCGTTCACAACCACACTGAAGTCGGCGTGAGGACAACCATATTCGGCTGCGATGAAGCACGATGTGAAGCCTCCAAAACCGAGGAGTGCTATCAGGCTTTTTAGTAGATTGCTTTTCATAGGCTGAGTCCTTTTTTTATTTGGGGGGAGTTTTACTCGTCGTCTTTCTTGGAGAGTTCGGCCCTCACATTATGGTGGGTCGTGTTGGGGGTGGAGAGGGCTACGACTTCGCTTTCGTAGAGGCCACCGTTGGCCTCGCCGTCAATATCCTCAACGGTGAGGAAGTAGCGGTCGTATTCTACGGGACCACCGCCCACTATATTGGCTTTGCCGTCGGTGTCGGTCTGGCCGATAGCGAGGGTATCTACTATGTCGCTGCCACCATCGTCACTAATCTGCCTACCCATAAGGCTCACCTTGATATCCTTGATGGGGGCCTGAGTATCCTCGTCGCTCACCGAGATGTCCACTGAATACTCCACATAGGGACAGCCATACTCGGGGGCGTGGATGGGTGGGCAACCGTACATATCGGGTGCGTTGTCGCAAGCTACAAAACTGCCGAAGCCCAAAAGGCTGATGAGGGATTTGAGAACTCTGCTTTTCATAATAGTCGAAGTGTTTAGGTTTGTGGCCACTGCCAGGCCTCTATCTACATAGATGCAAAAGCGGGGCGAAATGTTGCACGGGCTCTGCAATTTTTTTGATTTTTTTGCAAAAAAAATGCGCCCAACCATAAAAAGTTAGGCGCAAGATATTAAAAATATGTTGATTATGCAACTCTTGTGTCGATTTTTCTACTCTGCTTTGGGGAGTGCGGCCAGTGCGGCATCCAGACGGCGGAGGCTCTCCTGCTTGCCCAGCACCTCACACATATCATACATTCCGAATCCTTTGGGCTCGCCCACGATACAGAGCCTCCAAGCGTTCATAATGAGGCCCATACCAATCTGGTTGTCGGCAATCCAGCCGCCAACGACCCTCTCCATCTCGGCCGAGGTGAACTCCTCGATGCCCTCGAGGATGCCCCTCAGGTCTGCTATGATGCGTGGAGCGTCGGCCTTCCAATACTTTTTGGTAGCCTTCTCGTCGTAGGTGGTGGGGGCCTCAAAGAGGAACGAAGAGAGCGCCCAGAACTCCTCGGGGAAGGTGGCCCTCATCTTAATCTGCGAGGCGATTTTCAGGACTTTCTCCCTGGGAAGCTCAATGCCACGCTCGCGGAGCTGTGCCTCATAGATGTCGGCAATCTCCTCGTTGGCGCGGGTGTGCATATACTGAGCATTGAACCAGTGAGCCTTGTCGGGGCTGAATCGTGCGCCCGACTTACCCACGCGCTCCAGCGAGAAGGCCTCGATAAGCTCCTCCATAGAGAAAATCTCCTGCTCGGTGCCGGGGTTCCAGCCAAGCAGTGCGAGCATATTGATGAATGCCTCGGGGAAGTATCCGTCCTCGCGGTAGCCGCGCGATACCTCACCGCTGGGGGCTACGAACCTCAGGGGGAATACGGGGAAGCCGAGTTTGTCGCCATCGCGCTTGCTCAGTTTGCCCTGACCTGTGGGTTTCAAAAGCAGGGGAAGGTGAGCGAACTCGGGGCGGCTATCCTCCCAACCAAAGGCCCTATAGAGCAGGTAGTGGAGTGGGAGAGAGGGCAACCACTCCTCGCCACGAATCACATGGCTAATCTCCATCAGGTGGTCGTCCACGATGTTTGCCAGGTGGTAGGTGGGAAGTGCGTCGGCCGACTTATAGAGTACCTTGTCGTCGAGTGTCGAGGTGTTCATCTCCACGTGGCCGCGGATGAGGTCGTCCATCTCGACAACCTCGTTCTCGGGCATCTTGAAGCGGATGACCCACTGGTCGCCACGAGCCTTGCGGGCCTCTACCTCCTCGGCCGAAAGACGCAACGAGGTGGCGAGCTTCTCGCGCACGGCGTAGTTGTAGCAGAAGGTCTCGCCCTTGGCCTCCAACTCTCCGCGCAGAGCATTCAGCTCCTCGGGGGTGTCGAAAGCGTAGTAGGCGTTGCCCGACTCAACGAGTTGCAAGGCATATTTGAGGTATATCTCTTTCCTCTCGCTCTGGCGGTAGGGTGCGTGGGGGCCGCCCTCGCGTACACCCTCGTCAATCTTGATGCCGCACCACTCGAGCGACGCCATAATGTACTCCTCGGCACCCTCTACATAGCGGGTCGAGTCGGTGTCCTCGATGCGGAGGATGAAGTCGCCACCCCTCTGACGGGCAAAGAGGTAGTTGTAGAGTGCGGTGCGAACGCCGCCAATGTGAAGTGCGCCGGTGGGAGATGGCGCAAAGCGAACTCTTGTTTTTCTGCTCATATATTAATCTTGAAATTTGAGTTTTACATTTTTAGTTAGACATTGAACAGGAAGTGCATAATGTCGCCATCCTGCACGATGTACTCCTTGCCTTCGACGCCAATCTTGCCCGCCTCACGACAAGCCTTCTCGCTGCCGAGCGACACATAGTCGTCATACTTGATGACCTCCGCGCGGATGAAGCCACGCTCGAAGTCGGTGTGGATAACTCCCGCAGCCTGAGGCGCTTTGTAACCCTTGGTGTAGGTCCAGGCACGCGACTCGTCGGCACCTGTGGTGAAGAAGGTCTCAAGGCCCAAAAGTTTATAGGCAGCCTTGATAAGACGGCTCACGCCCGACTCGGCAATGCCCAACTCCTCGAGGAAAATCTGACGCTCCTCGTAGCTCTCCAGCTCGGCGATGTCTGCCTCGGTGGCGGCGGCCACAATCAGCAGTTCGGCGTTCTCCTCGCGGATGGCCTCACGAACAGCCTCCACATAGGCGTTGCCGGTGGTGATGCTCGCCTCATCTACATTGCAGACATAGAGCACGGGCTTGTTGGTAAGCAGGCAGAGCTCCATAACCCACTTTGCGTCCTCCTTGTTGTCAATCTCCACCGAGCGGGCCGCCTTGCCCTGCTCCATAGCCTCCTTGTAGCGGCACAGAATCTCATACTGGCGCTTGGCAATCTTGTCGCCTGCGGCAGCCTGCTTCTGGGTCTTACCAATGCGGCTCTCGACGGTCTCGAGGTCCTTCATAATGAGCTCGGTGTCGATAATCTCCTTGTCCCTCACGGGGTTTACCGAGCCGTCCACGTGGGTGATGTTCTCGTTGTCGAAGCAGCGCAGCACGTGGATGATTGCGTCGGTGTTGCGGATGTTGGCAAGGAACTTATTACCAAGACCTTCGCCCTTGGATGCGCCCTTTACAAGGCCTGCGATATCGACAATCTCAATGGTGGTGGGGACCACTCGTTTGGGGTTGTCTATCTCGGCCAGCTTGGCGAGCCTCTCATCGGGTACGGTGATTACGCCCACATTGGGGTCGATTGTGCAAAAAGGAAAATTGGCTGCCTGAGCCTTTGCGTTGGACAGGCAGTTGAAGAGTGTGCTTTTTCCCACATTGGGGAGGCCCACTATGCCGCATTGTAAAGCCATAAAAGTGTTCTGTTTTCTGAAAGTTTCCGCAAAGATAACCATAAATTTGCTTTCTAAAATCAAAATTAGTAATTTTGTGGGATATATTTTCAAACGCAATTAATTTCTCAAACTATGAAAGATACTTTAAGAACCATCGAACTGCTCGAAGAGCACATTGACCGCTTGGCTGAAAGTGGTATTTATGAAATAGAGCGCGACCTGCTGCTGGAGCGTCTGCGCGGAGCCTATGCAACCGCACTCTCAATTGAGGCTATCGCCGAAGAGGAGATTGTAATCGAAACCCTGGCAGTTCTGCAAGGCGAGGAGGCCGAACCTGCCGAGGAGCCCGCAGCCGAGGAGGATGTAGTTCCCGCCGAGGAGCCCGCCGAGGAACAGGCTGTGTTGGCCGAAGAGACTAATGAGTCCGAGGCTGTCGATGAGGAGTCGGAGAGAGATGTGGAGGATTACCCCGTAGATGAGCCTATGGATGAGTGTATGTATGGTTGCCCTCCCGAGGAGTATCAGGAGATTCCCGAGGAGTCCGAGGCTGAAGTGGCGCCCGAGCGTGACGGTCAGGAGAGCCTCTTTGCTCTCTATGAAGACGATGCGGAAGAGGCTGTTGAGGATGAGCCCGCAGTGGTTGTGGAGGTCCCTACCGAACAGCCCGCAACGGAAGAGCAGCCCCTCTTCGAGGAGAACGCACCCGAGCAGGTGGAGGAGAATGTGGTAGAGGAGCCCTTTGTGGATGAGTATGAGCCCGAGGAGAGGAGTACTATCTCGCTGCGCAACACCATTGGTGTGAACGATAAGATTATCCTTATGCGCGACCTCTTCAATGGCAATAGCGAGTATTACGACAGGGTAATCAACACCCTCGATTCGTTCGATTCGCTCGACGAGGCGATGATTTACATCCACGACAACTACCACTGGAATCCCCAGACCGAGGGTGCCCGCCTGTTGGTGGAACTCTTGGCCCACAAATTGTTTTAGTCTGCAACTTTAGCGAACATTCTCACTGATACACCAGATGTCCAAACTCTACATCATACCCACCCCCATAGGCAACTTGGAGGATATAACGCTCCGGGCCCTGCGCCTTCTCAAGGAGGTGTCGGTGCTCTTGGCCGAGGATACCCGCACCTCTCAGGTGTTGCTGAAGCACTTTGGCATCGAGCGCAAACTCTACTCCCACCACAAGTTCAACGAGCACGCAACGGTGGACTTTGTGGCCTCACGCATCGAGGCGGGCGAGAGTGTGGCGCTCATCTCCGATGCCGGTACTCCGGGTATCTCCGACCCGGGATTCCTCTTGGTGCGCACCTGTCTGGAGCGAGGGCTGGAGGTGGAGACCCTGCCCGGTGCAACGGCCTTTGTGCCTGCACTGGTGCAGAGCGGCTTCCCTTGTGACCGCTTCTGTTTCGAGGGCTTCTTGCCACAGAAGAAGGGGCGTAAAAAGAGGCTTCAGGCACTGGCGGAGGAGCCCCGCACAATGATTTTCTATGAGTCGCCGTTTAGGGTGGTGAAGGCTCTGGGTGAGATGGCCGAGGTCTTTGGCCAGGAGCGTCGCGTGAGCGTTTCGCGCGAGCTGACCAAGAAGTTCGAGCAGACCGTAAGGGGTACCATTGCTCAGGTGAAAGAGCACTTCGAGCAGACGGCCCCTAAGGGTGAGTTTGTAATTATTGTTGAGGGTCTTTCTCAGCGCCGAGGTGGCAGCGAGGAGGACGACGAATAATAGTGATGAATTATGAATGAGGAGAGAAATACTGGCGATTATCTGAACAAAGCAAATGCAAAGACTTTGCTGTTGAGGGTGTGGCTGAATCTGAAGAGCTTTATGCACGGCAGATTTGACCTAAAGAGTGATAGCGCCTCCCAGCAGACGGTTGTCGAAGAGGTGAGAAAGGGTATCGACTTTAGGGGTACAAACCTCTGGGTACTTATGTTTGCAGTCTTCATTGCATCATTGGGCCTGAATGTCAATTCCACGGCAGTGATTATCGGTGCTATGTTGATATCGCCCCTTATGGGCCCCATTACGGGCATCGGCTTGGCGCTCGGTATCAACGACTTCGATATGCTCAAGGTGGCTTGGCGCAATTTCTTGCTGATGGTGGTCGTGAGCCTTGTGACCAGCACATTCTTTTTTGTCATCTCTCCCATCTCTGTTGTGCAAAGTGAGCTCTTGGCCCGCACGAATCCCACCACTTACGATGTGCTGATAGCCTTCTTTGGCGGAATGGCCGGTATGGTGGCCCAGACGCGCAAGGATAGGGCGGTCACTGTGGTGTCGGGCGTGGCTATCGCAACGGCCCTGATGCCTCCTCTGTGTACGGCAGGTTTCGGTATCGCCTCGGGCAATCTGCAATTCTTCCTCGGGGCGCTCTATCTCTTTACGATTAATACGGTCTTCATCGCTGTGGCAACCTACCTCGTTGTGCTCTTTTTGCGCTACGAGAAGAAGACTATTATCGACCCCGTAAGGCAGAAGAAGAACAACCGCTATATTGCAATCGTGATCGTCTTGGTGGGCGTTCCGAGTATTCTCTTTGGTGTGAATATTGTGCGCCGAACAACCTTTGAGGAGAATGTGGATAGGTATATTTCCAAGGTATTTCAGTTCAACAAGACAATGCTTGTGGACTATCAGAAACTCTACCGCTACGAAGATGGCAAGTCGCGCATAGAGATACGATTGGTGGGAGAGCCTCTCTCGGAGGATGTCATCGACAATGCTCGCGCACAGCTCGTGGACTACGGCCTTGCGAAGACCGAACTCGTGGTGCGTCAGGCCGATAGCGATGTCAAACTCGATGTGGGACAGTTGCAGAAGAGTTATGCCGAAATTATCGACGACAAGAACGCCAAGATTCACGAACTTGAAGCGAAGCTCGCCTCTTATGAGCCTGTGGAAGACCTCGAGGGCGAGGATATCTCGCGCGAGATAGCGACGGTGGTGGATAATGTGGCCTCGGTGTCGGTGGCCAAGCATAAGACCTATGCCGATGGTGTGGAGATGGGTACGAGGGTTGTGGCCCTGGTGAAGGCTGTGGATGCCGAAAAGCCCGTAGACCTTGAGCGCATCAAGAGGTGGCTTGAGGTGAGGACCAAGAACGATAATGTGAAGGTCGTGAGCGTAGAATAAAACTATCTTTTTGTTAGGTAAGGATTATGGCTGCAAAGAGGGATAAATTGAATTTTGGTCAGAGGGTAGGCTACTACTTGCTGCTGGGAGTGTGTAAACTCATAGGCTATTTGCCCTACTGTGTGCTCTACTATGTGTTGGCACCCTTTGTCTACTTTGTCTGCTACCGAGTGCTGGGCTATAGGCGCAAAGTGGTCAGGGATAACCTCTTGGCCGCCTTCCCCGAGAAGAGCGCCGAGCAGCGCCTCGTCATCGAAAAGAGATTCTACCGCCTGCTGGCAGAGAATATGGTCGATGTGATTGATATGACCAGTATGTCGCCCCGAGAACTCAAGAAGCGTATGAGGGTGGAGAATATGGAGCAGACAGATAGCGAGATAGGCACCAACAACTGGATTGCTGCACTGGCCCACTATGGTGAGTGGGAGTATTTCTCGGTCTATGCCATCGACCACCACTATCCCAATATCGGTGTCTATCACCCCCTGAGCAATAAGGTTATGGACCACTTTATGCTCTACATCCGTCGCCGTTTCGGTATGGAGGTGGCGCCTATGAACTCGCTGGCTCGCCCCGTGATGAGAAACCTCAAGAGCCGCACGCAAATGGCCCTCGGACTCATTGCCGACCAACGCCCGCGCTGGGCAGAGAGCGACAAGAAGTGGCGCACATTCCTGAATCAACCCACACTCTTCTTCGGCGGCATAGGCAGTTATGCCAAGAAGTTTGGGATGATGGTCTATACGCTTGATATAGAAAAGGTAAAACCCTCGCACTTCAAGTGCAGATTCATACAACTCTACGACGGCAAGGAGGATATCTCCGAAGAGGCAATTATGGACCGCTATGTGGCCTGCATCGAGGAGATGATACGCCGCCGACCCGAGATGTGGCTCTGGTCGCATCGCCGTTGGAAACACAAACCCAAACCCGAGCAACTTACCGCCACAGTGGGTCGTCAGGAGGAGAAATCAGCCAACAAAGAGAATGCTCAGAACTAAGGTTGTCATACTCAACTGGAACGGAGCAGAGTACCTCGAGCGCTTCCTACGGAAGGTGAAGGATTCTGTGTCCGAGTGGGCGAGTGTGGTTGTGGCCGACAACGGCTCCACCGACCGCTCCGAGGAGGTTGTGCGCTCCGCGGGTGGGGTTGAGTGGTTGCCGCTGGGGGAGAACTACGGCTTTGCCGAGGGCTACAATCGTGCCCTCGAGGGTATGGAGGGCGAGGTGTTTGTGCTCCTGAATAGCGATGTCGAGCCGCGCGAAGGGTGGCTTGAGCCCCTTGTGGAGAGGCTCCAGAGTGGCGAAACCATTGCCGCCGTGCAGCCCAAAATTCTCTCGTGGGCCGACCCCTCGAAGTTTGAGTATGCAGGAGCGGCAGGTGGTCAGTTGGACCGCTATGGCTATCCCTTTTGCAGGGGTAGGATTATGGGCACCGTGGAGGATGATAGAGGACAGTATGATGAAGCCACAAAGGTCTTCTGGGCCAGTGGCGCGTGCTTGGCCATAAAGGCCGAAGCGTGGCGCAAGGCGGGCGGCCTGGATGGCTCCTTCTTTGCTCATATGGAGGAGATCGACCTTTGCTGGCGACTGCAACTTATGGGTCTGGAGGTGTGGGTAGAGCCCCGCAGTGTGGTGCTACACATAGGTGGCGGCACGCTCCCCAACAACTCCCCGAGGAAGATATATCTCAATTTCCGCAACTCACTCCTGATGCTTCATAAATGCCTGCCCGAGGGGGGTAGGTGGCGACTGTGCTGTCGTCTGGTGTTTGACTGGCTCTCGTGGTTGGTCTATGTGCTCTCGGGTAGGTGGTCCTACGCCCGTAGTGTACGCCACGCCCACCGTGACTACCGCCGCAACAGGCCTGCACTCGAGAAGAGCCGCGAGGAGGTGTGGAAGAGGGCCAGCGTGGCAGAGCCCACGACCATCTATCCTCGTTGGATAGTGTGGCGCTATGTTGTGGGTGGGAAGAGAGAGTTCAAGCAACTTGTTTGGCCCAAGAAACTATAATTTTCAACTCTCAATTTTCAATTCTCAAATTTATTTGTATCTTTGCACCCGCTTACGGTAATGTGAGTGGGTATTGAGCCATGGTGTAATGGTAACACTGCAGATTTTGGTTCTGTCATTCTGAGTTCGAGTCTCGGTGGCTCAACAGTGGCGAGTAGGTCGTTTGGCCTGCTCGCCATTTTTTTCTCTCGACCGACGACCGTCAGTATATTTTCGACTCTCAACTTTCCATTGTAAGTTTTCTATTGTGTAAGATTTTTATTATATTTGTTGGGTGAAAACTACTTAATAACCACTATTAAAACAGTCTTACTATGAAAAAAATCCTAATGTTGTGTGCCGTTGTATTTGCACTGTTTTCGTGCGGAGGCAACAAAAGCGTGAGCGTGCAGCTATCCAACCCAGTAGACGGAAGCGCTCCCCGTGTTATTGTTTTTGAGTTCGATGGGGATGGCAATCTCGTGGCCCCACAAGACCAGCTCGTCGCTTTCAAGAAAAACTCCAAACTGCGTGTTTATACCTATGACCGCCATAAAGATATCTATTGTGGCCGCGGTTATAAGGATGAGAATACCGAGACTTTCTATTTCGATGAGGGCAACCGCCTGGTGAAGTATGAGGTTACTCCCGACAATAAGGAGTATTTTATTGTGTATGAGGATGGTGTTACCAAAGCATATTATAGCGATGCTATGAGTAACTATCTGCTCTATACCAACGAGAAGGGCGCAACCACCAAACAGTTCTGCACGAGGGATGACTCCGAAGCAGAGCGCTATAAATTCAACTATCAGAATATGCCCGACCCTTTGAGGTATGTATCGGAGAACTTTGCATACTGTATGGCCAATAAACTCAATATGCGCCAGCAGTCCTATGATGTTAATGCCGACTTGAGCAAGGAACCTGTGTTGGAGTCTATCGTTTATGGCAACCGCCTTCAGGTGCTCAGTGATGCTGACAAGGATGGCTGGATGCAGGTAAGGAACACCGCTACAAATAGAGTAGGCTTTGTGATGACTGACTATGTTGTGCCCGAGAAAGATTACCTTCGTTTCCAGTCGGCAGTGACCCCTGCGCTTCTCAAACAGATGACCCAGTCGAGAGATCGTATCGTGCTTATTAAGTATCTTAAGAGAAACGGTATGATTGGCACCCACGCCGATACCTACAACCCCTCTTGGACCAAATATTTCGGCGATGCCGGCAACTATGACCGTCTGCGGTTGTCGTATGTTGTGGTTCTGAACAATGGCGAGTATTCCTATGCTTGGAAATATAAGTATGGTATCGAAGGGGGCAGTCCTATCTATGCGACCTACTATCAGTACTCCGATGAATTGAAATAGAGATTTGTGACTACTATGAAGAGATTTCAAACTATTGTGGTACTCTTTGCTACCCTTGTTGTGAGCCTATCGGTGGGCGCACAAGAGAACGCAAAAAAGGAGGCAAAGCCAACCACCAAACCCGCTTATATCCACATCTCCAAACAGGATATGATGCTCTATCTGTGTGACTCGCTCGGCGGGCATATAGCAGCCTATCCGATGGCGTGTGGCAAGAATGTGGGCGACAAACAGATGGTGGGCGATATGAAGACCCCCGAGGGTGTATTTGAGGTGCAGCAGATTCAGGACGCCTCGAGTTGGACCCACGACTTCAAGGATGGCAAGGGTGTGATTAAGAACGCCTATGGCCCCTGGTTTATCCGCCTCTTGACCCCGGGCCATAGCGGTATCGGCATCCACGGCACCCACGCACCCGAGTCCATCGGCACCCGAGCAACGGAGGGTTGTATGCGCCTGCACAACGAGAATGTGGCCAAACTCAAGCCCCAAATCCGCAAAGGACTACCGGTGATTATCACCTCCTCCGACGAGGATATGAGGGTCAATCTCTCGGTTGGTATCGACGAGCGTACGCCGCTCTATGTGCTTGTCAGCAAGGAGAGTATGACGCTTAGCGTGTGCAACTACAAGGGTGAGACTATCGAGCAGTTCCCCATCGCCTGTGGCACTTTCTATGGCAACGCTGAGCGTGGCGGTGACCTCGAGTGTAGGACTCCCGAGGGCTTCTTTCAGATAGAGAGCCTCGAGGGTGGCTGTGCAAGAGTTGCAACTACAAAGTACAAGGATTTTGGCATTTGCGGTAGCGATGACAAGGCACTCTTCGAGGAGAAAGGTGGCCGCACGACCGATGGTAGGGTGATGCTCTTAGAGAAGGACTACCAGGTACTGAAGGGCTACCTCAAGGTGGGCCTCAAGGTTGTTATCACCACCTCCGAAACCGACCTGAGGGCGAATAGGGCAAAGTAACGCCAAGCAAAAACGAATGGCGGCAAAAAGAGGATGTAACTCCTTTTTTTGCCGCTATTTGTGTAAAATCTTTGGCTTAAATTTTTTTTAACTTCGTGCAACAAAATGCCCCTTTTCTGCATCTATAATAGAAAGAGCCAAAACAAGTCAAAACAAAACAGGAGTTTACTATGAAAAGAGCTATTATCTTATTGTCTGTCGTGGGATTGTTTGCCTATGCGAACGCAAATGCGGGCACTCGGACGGATGAACGAAACGAGGAGTATGTGCCCATCCAGCTGACAAAGGCGCAGCAAGAACTAACCGCCGGGGTCAATGATTTGGCCTTCGATATGCTCAACAAGGTCGTTAGGGCCGAGGAACTGGAGGATACCTTTCTCTCGCCATTGAGCCTTTCGGCCGCCCTCTCGATGGTGGTTAATGGTGCCGATGGGGCTACCTATGAGCAGATAGCCTCGGTGCTCGGCTTTGAGGGCAAGAGCGTGGAGGAGATTAATGCCTACTACAAACTCATCATCGAGAAACTTACAACGGCCGACAGCAAAGTGGATTTCGTTTCGGCTAACTCGGTGTGGGTGAAGCCGGGCTTCAAACTGCTCGATAGCTATGTGACCACCGTGGAGGAAAATTACCTTGCCGCTGTGGAGGATGTTGATATGGGCACCCGGCAGGGCATTGCCCGCATCAACCAGTGGTGCTCGCAGAATACCAATGGCAAGATTCCCAAATTTTTCGACCAGCCCGAGCCCTCCATTGTGCTCTTCCTTGCCAATGCCCTCTATTTCAAGGGCTCGTGGGAGAAAGAGTTTACGACGGCCGTCACAGACTTCTTCAACCACGCCGACGGCTCGGTGAGTCAGATGAAAATGATGAGGGCTTTTCGCGGGATTCCCTACTATGGCAATAAGCAACTCAAGTGTGTTGAACTTCTCTACGGCAATGGTGCCTACGCTATGGACCTGATTCTGCCCGAGGAGGGTGTTAGCCTCGAGGATGCTGCCGCTTACCTTGCCCAAGATGGCGCTTGGGATGAGGTCGCCTCGAATCTTTGCACACGCGAGGTGATTCTTCGGTTCCCCAAGTTCAAAATTGAGAATGATATGCCTCTCAACGATATGCTCAAGGAGTTAGGTATGGTGGATGCTTTTACTCCTAAGGCCGATTTCTCGAAGATGACGGAGAGAGCTCTGATGATTTCGTCGGTGAAGCAGAAGACCTATGTTGATGTGACCGAGAAGGGTACCGAGGCGGCAGCCATTACTGGTATTACTGCTAAGGCGGAGTCGGCTCGCCCATATGAGGAGCCCTGTAAGTTCATTGCCGACCGTCCATTCTTCTTCCTCATCCGCGAGCGTAGCACGGGCGTAGTGCTCTTTGTAGGCCTCAAGGCATAGAGGGTAGAGTAGTGCCGCAAGAAAAAAGTGGTCGGACTTCCAGCGGAAAGTCCGACCACTTTTTTGTATGTCCCCTTTGTGTTAGAATATCGACTCTTTGGTCTCGGAGGTGAGCAGCTCGAGAGCCTTGAGGCCCATTACGGAGTTGCCCTTGGAGTTCAGACGAGGGCTCCACACAGCCACCGAGTACTCGAGCGGGTAGATGGCCACAATGCCGCCGCCCACGCCACTCTTTCCGGGCAGCCCCACAAGGTAGGCGAACTCGCCCGCCTCGTCGTAGAAACCGCAGGTCTGCATAATGGCGTTGATGCGCTTCACCTGCGAGGAGGTGAGAGATATGCCCGCATAGTTGAACTCGCGTCGGTGGTCGGCAAAGGCCAGGAAAGCGAGCGACAGCTCGCGGCAACTCATCTCAATCGAGCACATCAGGAAGTAGAGGTGCAAGACGCTCTCGATGTCGTTGTCGATGGTCTTGTGATACTTCAAGAGGTTGGCAATGGCAGCATTCAGATAGCCCGTTTCGCGCTCCGAGGCCGCCACCTGGGGGTTGTAGTCGATGGTGTCGTTGCCCGCTACGGCACGCACAAAACGGAGGAAGTCCTCCTCTGGATTCTCGAGGTGGGTGAGCAGGATGTCGGCCATCACGATAGCACCCGCATTGATGAACGGGTTGCGCGGAATGCCGTGCTCGTGCTCGAGCTGCACGAGGGAGTTGAAAGCGGTGCCCGAAGGCTCCTTGCCAATCTTCTTCCAGAGGTCGTCGCCTTTGATTGCCAGACACATAGCAAGGCTCAAAACCTTCGAGATACTCTGAATGGAGAACCTTGTGTCGGCCGCACCGAGCGATGCCGACTCGCCACTGATGGTGTTCAGACACATACCATACTGGTCGGGGTTGACCTTTGCGAGTTCGGGGATGTAGGTTGCCTGCTGTCCCTCCTTGGCGTAGGGCTTTATGGCCTCATATATATCTTCGATAATCTTCTGATAGTCCATAGGTTTTTTGGTCAATGTTAGTGGTAACTGCAAAGTTACAATAAAAATCGAAAGATTGTCACCGAGAGCCGCCAAAAAAAGCAGCCCGTTTGGGGCTGCTGTGAGGTGTAAGCATAAGAGTGGGTGCTTACTATGGAGCGGTCTGGCTACTAATACTCGTCCTCGTTAAACAGAAAGTCCTCCTTGCTGGGATAGTCGGGCCAAACATCCTCGATGCTCTCGTAAACATCGCCCTCGTCCTCAATCTCCTCGAGGTTCTCGATTACCTCCATAGGAAGACCGCTGCGTACTGCATAGTCGATGAGCTCCTCTTTTGTGGCGGGCCAGGGTGCGTCCTCAAGTTTCGATGCCAATTCAAGTGTCCAATACATATTAAGTTTTTGGTTTTTAGATTGTTATGTTATTTTTATGTTGTTTGCGGTCTGCAAAAGTATAAAAAAAACACTTAACTGCAATAGGCTCACTATTTTCTCCACACTTTTTCTTCCACATTCACCATTTTGGCGCTCCAGCGCGAGAGGGTATAGAGGAGGTCTGAAAGGCGGTTGATGTATTTCGAAACGCTCTCATTGACAGGATGTTGTGCGTTGGCTGTGAGGATGCGGCGCTCGGCCCTGCGGCAGACCGTACGGCAGATGTGGCACTGCGAAATGATTTTGTGGCCACCGGGGATGGTGAAGCCGCCAAAGGGGGGAAGCTCCTCGGAGTAGTGGTCGATGGCCTCCTCGAGGGCTGTGACCATCTCGGGGGTGACGGTGGGAATCTCGCCCTTGAAACTCTCCGAGAGAGCCAACTGCGACTCCACAGTCATAAGCTCTGCGGCCACGCGCTCCAGCAGTGTGACCATCTCCCCAAGGTCCGCCTCGGCTGCCCAGTCGGTCAGCAGGGCAATGTGCGCCCCGAGCTCGTCGACCGTGCCGTAGGCCTCCACTCTGGGGTCATCTTTGGCCACGCGCTCACCACCGATGAGTGCGGTTGTGCCCTTGTCGCCACTGCGTGTATAGATTCGTGCCATATCTCAACTGTGTTATTATATTATAATGTGTTGCTTGCGTAGGTCCTCTCTTTGGAAGAGAAGCGTGAGGCTTGGTTTCGAAGCGCTCATTGAGGGGTGCTCGGCAATGAGTCTTCTGCAAAGAGTGCGCCGCGATTTGGCACCCCCAACTGGATGAAGTATGGAGAGCGTAGAGCCCTCCGCCTGGGCACACGCTACGGCCATAGCCTCCACCTCTTGGTCGGTGGCGCGTGGGGTTGCAATGGCGAGTTCGCCCTCGCTTGCGGGGGTGTCTATGCGCCAAGCCGAGTGGCCCTCTATGGTGTAGAGGTTCTGCATCCTTATGGCCGTACGCCTACTGATGCCTGCGGCCCTCAGGGCTTCGTAGAGGTCGCTATGGGGTCCCACTATGCGTCGTGGCATCATCGCCTTGCGCACCACTCGATAGAGCATCGGGGAGTGTACCCCAAAACCCGAGCGGTGACGGAGGTGTTCTTCGAGCCACATAGCACTATATCCTTAATAGTTAGTTCGCGCTCGCGCGTGTCCGCGTGAGGCTACTGCAATTTGACATCTTTGCTCTTGCGGAGCTGACCGGCCAGTCGGCCCGTAGAGAAGGCAATCTGGAGGTTGTAGCCACCAGTGTTGGCGTCAATATCCATCAGCTCGCCTGCAAAGTAGAGCCCCTCGACCTTGCGCGACTGCATAGTGTGGGGGTCAATCTCGCCCAGCTCCACACCACCTGCGGTCACAATGGCCTCCTCGAAGGGACGGTAGTCAGAGATGGGGAGCACAAAGTGCTTCAGAGCCTCCACCAGACGCTCAATCTTCTCCTCCTTCAGCTCGCCCATAGAGTGCTTTGCGTGGGCACCACAAGCCTTGGCCATAGGCACCACCAACTCTCTGGGCATAATCTTGCGTAGGAGTTCGCCCACGGTGAGGGTTGCGGGCTGCTCGCCAATCTCGCGCAGAATCCTCTCGCGCAACTCGTCGTGGTCCATTGCGGGCTTGAGGTCAACGACCACCTCCACGCGCTTTTCGTCAATGAGGGCATCTACGGCTTTGCGGCTCATACGAAGGATGATGGCACCCTCCACGCCCCTTTTGGAGAAGAACATCTCGCCAAACTCACTCTGCACCGTTTCGCCATCCACAACAAGCTCTGCCTTAATGTTTTTCAACAGCAGACCCGCCATAAACTTGGCCTCCTCATAGGAGGTCTCGAGGGGTACGAGCGAGGGGCGTATGGGGGTGATTTCGTGACCCACCTTGTGGGCCATACGGTAGCCGTCGCCAGTGGAGCCCGTTGCGGGGTAGGATGCACCACCAGTTGCGAGAATAACTGCGGGGGTCTCCACCTTGCGCTGGTAGCCGCGAGCGTTGCGATAGGTCACGCTGCGCACCTTGCCGGCAATGACATTCACCGACTCTACCTTGGCGTTACACTCGACCATTACACCCTCCTCACGACACCAGTCAACCAGCGCCTGGGCGATGTCCCACGCCTTGCCGCTGGAGGGGAATACACGACCTCCGCGCTCGGTCTCGAGCTTCACACCCTTGCGCTCCATAAAGCGTATGAGGTTGCGGTTGTTGAACTGCGTGTAGGCATAGGTGAAGAAGCCTGCGCCGTTCTGGACCTTGGCGAGGAACTCCTCGTCGGTGCAGACATTGGTGAGGTTGCAACGCCCCTTGCCGGTGATTCTCACCTTGCGACCGGTTTTCTCCATTTTCTCGAGCAACAACACCTTGTTGCCATTCACTGCGGCCGTACCTGCGGCCATTAGTCCTGCGGCACCGCCACCTACGACTACTACATTATATTCAATCTGCTGTTCCATAATTAGGTGCAAAAATAGATAATTAAGTTGAAAGTTGAGAGTTGAAAGTTGAAAAATGATGTTGGTGAGTGTGAGGATGGTGTGTTCTCTGTCCTGATAGTGTTAGATGATGTTACTTAAGAAGCGTGTTATTTAAAAAAAGATTAGTTGATAGTTGAATAATTGTAAATTTCTGCCTATTTTTGTGGCAACATATTGATTTTACGCGGAAAGTGTAAGTCTGTTCTCGAATTGTGAACGTAGGAAATTCATTAATGGTAAAGAGGATAGGCACGCATTTCTCACGCTGTACCCTGTAATGGGGTATAGGCGTGGGCTGTTGCTTATTTATTTACCACGGTTTCCTACGACCTACAATTCTAAAATAAGTCTTTCAGCGCCACGCTTTCTTTTATGCATATAATCCACTATCGAGGCGCGGGTAGTAGTTTATATTTACTACTATGGACAAAAAGGAAAGAAATGAAGAAATTCAGTCAAGGCGTGAATTCTTTAAAAATGCGGGAAGGGCTGTATTGCCAATTCTTGGTGCTATCGTTATTAGCAATGTGCCAGTGATTGCTAATGCTAGTGAAAGTGGATATTGTAGGTACGGTTGCACAGCTGTTTGCTCAACTTCTGCCTGTCAAGGCACTTGTCAGGGAGGATGTAGGTGGACTTGTGAGCACGGGTGTAAAAATTATGGCTGCAAGGGTGTAAACAAGGCATAAATCACTAAATACAGTATGTCTAACGATTCAGTTAGACATACTGTAGATTTTCATAGAAACAAATGGAAATAAAAGATCATAGTGGCGTTTGGAAGGATGGCGTTGCAAAAGAAATAACCTTTATTGTTACAAAAGATTGTCAGTTAGCATGCAAATATTGCTACCTCGTAGGTAAAAATTCATCAGAAAGAATGAGTTTTGAAGTTGCCAAAAAAGCAATAGATTACATCCTTGATAATGAAAATGATTCAAATTTTGCAACAGAATCTGTGATTTGGGATTTCATTGGAGGAGAGCCGTTTTTAGAGATTGACTTAATTGAACAAATTACGAATTATATAAAATCGGAATTATATCGTAGGAATCATCATTGGTTTAATTCTTATAGATTAAATTTTACAACTAACGGTATAAATTATGATAACCCCAAAGTCCAACAATATATAAAAGACAACTATACCCATATTGGGATTACAATTACTATTGACGGGACAAAACGTAAACATGATTTAAATCGTGTTTATAAAAATTCATCCCGAGGCTCATATGATGATGTAGTAAAGAATATCCCATTGTACCTATCCCAATTTCCCGGAGCTTCTACAAAAGTAACTATCAGTAGTGAAGACATTCCCTATATAAAAGAAAGTGTTCTTCATTTATTCTCATTAGGGATAAATGAGGTGAATATAAATTGTGTCTTTGAGGATGTATGGAAGGATGGAGATGAACTCTTATTTGAGAACCAATTGATTGAATTGGCAGACGAAATCATTGATAACAAATTATATGAAGGTAATGTATGTTCATTTTATAATGAAAATATAGGGAAACCATTATCTACGACAACATCTGATCAAAATTGGTGTGGAGCAGGAATGATGTTATCCATAGATGCACAAGGCAATTTTTATCCCTGTACTCGATTTGCAGGCTATTCTCTTAGAAATAAAAAACCTATAATTATTGGGAATATAAGAGACGGTATTAATAATAATTTGTTGCGTCCTTTTTTATCTTTGACTAGAAGTTCACAGTCCACAGATGAATGTATCAATTGCGATTATGCTTATGGATGTGCTTGGTGTCAAGGTGAGAACTACGACGCCGCAGACACGCCTACAATCTATCAGCGAGCAACAGCAATATGTAAGATGCACAAGGCTCGAGTGAGAGCCAATAATTACTATTGGAACAAGCTCTATCGTAAGTTGGAGTTGGAGGGCGCGGAGAAACCAGCCGAGAAATCGTTTGACATAAACTGCTAATACTATGTTGAAATATCTTGTAATTCAGTTGGCGGATGATGCAGCATCATACTGCCATTATGAGAATGTATCAAAGGGGGTGCAGTTTATCTCTGTTGAGAATTTGAAGACTGCTATTCGTTTCGGTATGGTCGAAAACCTCAATATTCAGTTTATATATCCTAAGCGAGCTTTACCAGATGGCTATGCAGAGATTATTGAGACTATCGACCATACCAAGATTATACCTTGCGCTGCTCCCAACTCGAAAAGTGCTGACATTGTTGTGTGTAATAGCATAGAAGAAATTGAGGGGTATAACTTTGACAAGGAACAGATTGTAATCTTGCGCATATATCGCTCGGAGGTCAATGAGTTGCCGCGCATTTACGATTTACTCAAGGGTAAGTGTGCACGACTTAATGTCGTATTGAGGGATGTTGAGAAATTCTCGGAGGGTGACTTTGAGGACTACAAGTCTTTGTTGGCGCAACTTGGCAATAAGGTAACCACAAGTCTTATCGAGGGCGGTAATGCACAACTGAATCTGCTGACCGATCGTTTGGTGCTCAATACAATGAATAATTGCAACGCGGGTGATGAGGTTGTTGCTATTATGCCCAATGGCAAGTTTTATCCTTGTGCGGGTTTCTATTACGATAACCCCAATGAGGACTTCGGTGACTTGATGCGAGGCGTACAGATTAAAAAAAGACAGCTCTTTAAGCTAAGCTATGCCCCGATATGCCGCCATTGCGATGCATATCATTGCCGTCGTTGTGCATGGCTCAACCGCAAGACAACCCTTGAGGTTAACACTCCATCGCACGAGCAGTGTGTTGTAGCACACCTTGAGCGCAACGAGAGTGGTCGAATACTCTCTTCTATTCGTGAGGCTTGCGAATATGAGCCAGAAACAACCATCCCAGAAATAGATTATTTGGATCCATTTGAGAAACGAAAAGAGTGGTAATGAAAATATTACTAACTACTTTTTGCATTTTAGCGGTTACCATTACTTCGTGCAAAGTAAGTAATAGTGATCTGCCCATTGATGCATGCAAACTATGTTATGGAACAGGATATATACATTGTTCTGTTTGCAAAGGTAGTTGTTATGGAAGTTGCTATGGTTCGTGTGAATCATCCGCAAAGGGAAGAGATACAACAGTATTTAGAAGGTAATTTAAAGGATTGTAATTATGAAAAAGATTGTAGGACAGGTAACTGTAGAAGAAAAGAATGAAATTCAGCTGCTCTTTGAGCGTCGCAATGGCCTTAATGAGCTGGCCAAAATATTAACCCCCGAGAATGATGCTCTGTATCAGAAACTCGTTAAGGATATGGGAGAAACGGGTACCAAATTCCAACAGTGGTGGGACGGTATGGCTGATAAATATCAGTGGGAAGGAACCGTTGACGGCCATTGGGAAATAAACTTCGAAACTTGTGAAATATTTTTGGTGACGAACAATTAATTTTTTATTAGATATGCTTGGAACAACAGAGTTGCTTCTTTTGGGAGGTCTCGCTTTGCTTTTGTTTGGGGGTAAAAAAGTTCCCGAAATGATGCGCGGTTTGGGACAAGGAGTCAAAGAGTTTAAGAAAGGTATGAATGAGGTCGATGGTGTTGAGAAATCCGAAGAAGAGGTGGGAAAACACGATGACCGCCAGGCCGATGAGACAAATAGTTCTAATACTCAAAATGTAGAGGAACCACATGACAAGGCAGGAGAGTAATGATAATCAACTAACATTCGGCGGACACCTTGAGGTGTTTCGCCGAATGTTATTTCGCATATTGGGTGTTACTATATTTTTTGCAGTCTTTATTTTTGTGGCTAAAGACATTGCTTGGAATATCCTGCTGGCACCCAGTTCTTGTGATTTTGTGACATATCGTTATATTGAGGCTTTCTTGAGATTGGTTGGAGTTGATTTCCAGTTTGATTCATATGAAGTGGAGATGATAGCAACTGATTTGTCAAGTCAGTTTATGACCCACATAACAACATCAATTTACTTGGGTTGCTTGATTGCCTCGCCATATATTTTGTTTGAGCTGTTTCGTTTCGCGTCGCCTGCATTATATGAGCAAGAGCGCAAATATTCTGTATATGTGGCAATTGTGATTTATGTTCTATTCATAGTAGGGGTATTGATGAGCTATTTTATAATATTCCCTATTTCATTTAGATTTTTGGGAACATATAGCGTGGCTGCAAAGGTTAATACTATGATAAGCCTAAACTCCTATATTTCGACCTTTACCTCCTTGACACTGGTTATGGGTATTGTATTCCAACTTCCTGCAATCGTGTATGTGTTGGCAAAAATAGGCGTAGTTAGTTATCAACTATTATCTAAATACAGGAAGTATGCTTTTTTTATAATTACAGTGATCTCGGCAGTAATTACTCCACCCGACATAATGACCTGCATTTTGGTGACATTACCTTTATATGCGTTGTATGAATGTAGTATTCGAGTGGCCAAAAGAGTATCATAGTAACCCAGTGACGGTTTCGTCTTGTGAGTTGTTCGCAATTCTCGTATTCTGGTAATTTTCAACTTTCAATTGTCAATTGTCATTTTTTTTATATCTTTGCGACCGATTAAACCGTTCTATACTATGTTCAGCAGAAGATTTTTGAGAATCAAGGTCGTAAAAGCAATCTACGCGCACCTGACCTGTGCCGATGAGTCCATCACTATCGAGGAGCGCAACCTCCTCAAGGGTATCGACAAAGCCTATGATCTCTATCCCTACATCCTCTCGCTGATTGTGGAAGTGAGACGCTACGCCGAAGAGCGTATCCAGATAGGTCTGAACAAACATCTTCCCACCCACGAGGACCTGAATCCAAACCGTAAGTTCGTCAATAACGAGGTTGTTGCCCGCATCGAGAATGATGAGGAGTTGGAGAATATGCTCCTTTCGCGCAGGCTCGGTTGGAGTAGTTTCCCCGAGGTCGTTAAACACCTCTATCAGAAGATGGTAGAGTCGGACTACTACAAGGAGTATATGGCCTCCGAGCGCAAGAGTTTTGCCGAGGATAGGAAACTTGTGGAGGAGTTCTACCTCCAGACCGTGCAGGATGACGAGATGCTCACCGCCGCCCTCGAGGAGAGCAGCATTATGTGGAGCGACGACCTCGACTTCATCCTCATTATGGTATTGCGCACCCTTAGCGGTATGCGCAAGCAGGACGAGGCTCTGGAACTGCTGCCCGAGTATAAGAGTGACGACGACAAGGCCTTCGTGAAACGCCTTTTTGCCGCTGCGGCTGTGGGTTACGATGAGAACCTCAAGATTGTGGAGCAGTACACCAAGAACTGGGATGTGGAGCGCATCGCTATGATGGACAACATCATCCTCACGACCGCCATTGCCGAGATGGTGGGCTTCGACTCCATCCCCGTGAAGGTCACCCTCGACGAGTATATCGAGATTGCCAAGTTCTATAGCACCCTCGGTAGTAGCACCTTCATCAACGGCCTGCTGGATAAGATTTCGAGCGATATGATTGCCGACGGTCGCATCCTCAAGCAGGGTAGGGGCCTTGTGGAGTTCTAAACCCCTGTGTTGGATAGATATGTGTCGGGTCGTGAAGACTTTTTCGTATAACAAATGCTGCCTCCTCTGGGTGGTGGCATTTGCTCTTTTATGCTCCTCGTGTGGTGGTCGCAGAGGCGCAAAGTCGGCCGACCTCTCGCTGCTCCAGAGGGTTGACATTGCAGATGTAGCCACCGCCGACACCATTGACTTCGGCCGAGTGCGCCCGGGCGAGGTGCTCACCCGTAGCCTGACACTCGCCAATGACAGCCAGAGCCCTGTGCTGATAGTCGGCACCGACACCTCGTGTGGTTGCCTCGAGATGGAGTACCCCAAGGAGCCCATTGGCTCGGGCAAGGTGGTGGAGGTAAAGCTCACTTTCTACTCCTCGGGATACAATTATTTTGCGCCTCGTTCGTTCTATTTGAACACTTCGGCAGCCAATGAGCCCAAGAGATTGGTCGTTACGGCTACGATGGTCCAGTAGGGAAGTTTGCAACTCCTGAAAAAAAGAGTATCTTTGCAGATGCTATTAGGCAGAAGAACTTATTACATTAAACAATAAAACACAAGAAAGACTATGAATTTTATGACTATTATGTTGCAGGCTGCTCCTGCTGCCGCTCCCGGTGCTGCTCCTGCTGGTTCGATGTGGAGCTCGATTCTGATGATCGTGATGCTCTTCGTGGTGATGTACTTCTTTATGATTCGTCCCCAGCGCAAACAGCAGAAAGAGCTCGATAACTTCCGCAACGGCTTGGCAAAGGGCCAGAAAGTTGTTACCGCTGGTGGTATCTACGGCACTGTTAAGGAGATTCACGACCGTGATATCCTTATGGAGGTAGATGGTAATGTTACCCTCCGCGTGGATAAGACCGCGATTATGCGTGACCCCCGCGCTTAATAAAGGCACATAACGGGTGCTTTTCGCACCAAGACTTCCAAGAGCGAGTTCCTCCCCTACGAAAAGTAGGCTGCGGACTCGCTCCTTTATTTGGCCCTCCTTCCGCTCTCAGCGCTTGTTTGTCGAAAGCTGCAATAGGGCCAAAGGGTCCAAGAGGCTTTCTTTTGATTTTCCCCCTTAAGTTGGTGGGGTGAAAAATGAAATTGCCAACTTTTCAACTTTCCACCTTTCACTTTTCTCTTTTCTCTTTTCACTTTTCTCTTTTCACTTTTCACTGTTCTCTGTTCTCTCCAAATAAAAAATTCGGGTAGGGAGGTCGCCTCCGTACCCGAACTTCGCGTTTGTTATGTGTTGAATGAGAGTGTGTTTGCTACTTCTTAATCCAAGTCTGTGTGCGACCCAGGAGGCCTTTCTTGTCGAGTGAGCCTCGGAGGTTGAGGGCCTTCTTGGCGCCGTCGTACTTGATGGTGCAGTAGTAGGTCTTGCCCGAGTCGGGGTCATAGACCTTGCCACCTACGAGTTTGCCATCCTTGTAGCTCATACCTTTGACAATCATAGTGCCCACAGCACTCTTGTCGGGCCCGTAGGTGTCTACGAGTTTGCCGTAGTAGAGGCCGTCGGTACCTTTGTAAATCTCTACGATGCCAGCGGGTTTCTCGGTCTTGTCGTCAATGGTGGTCCATTTGCCTACAAACTGGCTCTGTGCCGAGAGGGCCATAATGCCAAGAAGAATGGCGGTCAGGGTGGTGATAATCTTTTTCATCTGTTCTCTTGTTTTTATATTGCTGCCAGAGGGCGGCTTGATTGATTTTGTTAATGCAAAAGTAGTGCCTTTGAGTAGTTTGAAAATTTGAAAGATTTACAATTTAACTTATTTCAAATGGTTCCATTTACTTGCTAAAGTCCTAAATAATAATATGTTGTTCGGTGCATTTCTACGATGTTCACCGCTCCAAAGCCTCTTTTGCCGAGGTGTAGTCAGCAGCCTTAGGCATATCGTAGACCCTCGAACGCAGCAGAGTGCGAAGGGCCTCCACGGAGCCTATGGCCTCTTGTTCGGCAACCGTTATGGTGGCGCCGATGTTCACTCGGTGGGTACCGCGGTGCTTGTTGAGCACCTCGCGAGGCAGTCGAAGTAGCCTCACGCGCCAATCCACCAGCCCCAAAAGGTAGTAGAAAAGCGAGTTGCGTCCCTCGAAGTGGATGGGCACTATGGGCACGCGGGCACGCTGGATGAGTCGCACAATGCTCTCCTGCCACTCCCTGTCGGAGATGTCGCCACGCAGAGGGTGGAGGTCCGATACAGCGCCCGAGGGGAAGAGGGCCATCGCGCCGCCCGAGCGTAGGTGGGCGAGGGTGGCCTTGATGCCCGCCAGGGTTGTGGCATCTGCTTTGCGCTTGTGGGTTTCTGTAGGGGTGACGGTCACGAAGTTGGACTGCATAGGCTCTATGCGGCCAAGAATCTTGTTGACCATTATCTTGAGGTCCCTGCGGCGGCTGCCAATCATATCGAGCATTATCACTCCGTCTATGCCGCCATAGGGGTGGTTGCTGACGGTGATAAAGGGTCCTTCGGGGAGCTTATCGAGCCGTTCGGCGGAGCCAATCTGGTAGTCACACCCAATGATGTCGAGAGCTCGGCGTGCGGCCTCGGGGCCATTGAGTGAGTAGATTGCGTCGTAGAGGCGGTTGATTCTGCCCACGCCGCAGAGCCAAAAGGCAAACCGCCCAAAGAGCCTGCCCAGGCGCCCTCTGAAGAGTGGCGAGAGGGTGGCGAGTTCCTCCAGTGAGAGTAGTTCGTGCTCGGGGCGCGAGGTGGGGCGGCGGAAGACGAGCGCATCGGAGAGCAGGAAGTTGAGCACTCCCGAGATGCAGAGTGCCACGAGGTTGCAGACTACAACGCTCCACCCGAACATCCGCTCGAAGAGGAGCAGGAAGAGCATCTTCACCAGAAAGCCCACAAAGGAGGAGAGGTTGAAGCCGAGGAAGTGTCGCCAGAAGGAGGCCGAGTTTTTGTGCGAAATTCTCTCGCGCCATATCCAAAAGTAGGAGCAGAGGAAGTTGCACATTACGACCACCTCGAACGACAGGAAGGGGGATAGAATATAGGTAGTCCAGTAACTACCCGAGAATATGTGGCGCGAGAGGGCCCACAGCACCAGTGTGTCCACCACCGTGCCGAGCCCTCTGCTTATCATAAATTTTAGATATTTTCTTATCACGCGGTCTCTCTCTTTTTGATTCTTTGGGTTTGGGGTTTTGGTCCTGCGGCCTCTGAGCTCTTTTTGAGGGGGTCGAGTTTGGAGAGGGTCTTCCTGTCGCGTAGCCACTGCTGGAGCCACAATACGGCCATAATCGCAACGGCAACAATGGCGATGATGTCAAAAAGGCCTAACTCTATGCCCGCTACTATGTAGCCAAGGTTGCGCCACGGGGTGTAGATGAACAGGGTGTTGCAGATGATGACAATCAGTCGGAACTCTGTGGGGCCCAGCTTGCCGTAGGTGAGCCTCATCTGGTTAGTGACGATGGTGCACACATAGGTATAGATGGAGATTATAAGGTAGGCTACCAGCACCGCGAGTGCCAAGTCGAGGCGCAAGAGGGGCGAGAGGCCCGCACCCACACACATCATTGTGATGGTGATTGCGTCTATGGAGTGGTCGATAAAGAATCCGTACTTGGGGCGTTGGGTGTTTCTCACTCGCGCGAGAGTGCCGTCGAGCGAGTCGCCATACCAATTTATCACAAGGCCTGCCGAGGAGAGCCATAACCAACCTATATCGAGGCTCGAGAGTGCAAACCCGAGGCCACAAATGAAAGCACCCGCCACCCCTATGTAGGTCAGCAGGTCCGATGTGACCCACCGAGGCTGACGCTTGGCGAGCCATACGAGTGCCTTTTTTTCGACACCATTGAGCAGAGATGTCTGAATCCTGGCTGCTTTTTCTGTTCCCATTGTTTTTTGTTGTTTTGTGGTTTACTTGTGTTTGCCTTGATAACTCTCTGGGTGGAACAAATATTTTGTTCCGTGGCCCCATTGGCTCCACTTGGAACATCTCTCGGGCAGAAGTAAACATTTCTCCCTCAATAGTGGGAGGGTGCAAAATGTGTGCCGCAGAACAAGAGAGGGGCGCGAAACCTTGCTCCGCGCCCCTAAATCTTCTATTATTGTATGTGTGTGGCTAACCCAAAATCTCCTTGAGGAAACGACTGGTGTGGCTCTCGTGGATGGCGGCAACCTCCTCGGGAGTGCCCTCGGCAATGACCCTGCCACCTGCCGAGCCACCCTCGGGGCCCATATCAATCACCCAGTCGGCCGACTTGATGACATCCAGATTGTGCTCAATGATGATGACACTGTTGCCCCTGTCTACGAGCTTTTGGAAGACGGAGAGCAGCTGGTTGATATCCTCGAAGTGGAGGCCTGTGGTGGGCTCGTCGAAGATGTAGAGCGTGTGGCCCGTATCGCGGCCGGCGAGCTCCGAGGCGAGTTTTATGCGCTGACTCTCGCCACCCGAGAGGGTCGTGCAACTCTGGCCCAACTTGAGGTAGCCGAGTCCAACCTCCTGAATAGCACGCAACTTGGTGTAAATCTTTGGGATGCTCTCGAAGAACTCCACAGCCTGATTGATGGTCATCGAAAGCACCTCGTCGATGTTCTTGCCCTTATATTTGACCTCGAGAGTTTCGCGATTGTAGCGGTGGCCGCCACACGCCTTGCAGGTGACATAGACATCCGGCAGGAAGTTCATCTCGATGGTCTGCACTCCTGCACCCTTGCACTCCTCGCAACGGCCGCCCTTGACATTGAACGAGAAACGGCCCGCACCGAAGCCCCTCACCTGTGCATCCTGCGTCTTTTCGAAGAGTTTGCGGATGTCGGCAAAGACATTGGTGTAGGTTGCGGGGTTGCTGCGAGGTGTGCGCCCAATGGGGCTCTGGTCCACAACAACGAGTTTTGTGATGTTCTCCACACCTTCGATTTTATCGAAAGGTAGTGGTTGGTCGAAGGAGCGATAGAGGGTGCGACTCAGATAGGGGTGGAGGGTTTCGTTTATGAGCGACGATTTGCCGCTGCCGCTCACTCCCGTCACGCACACCATCATACCCAGGGGTATCCTAAGACTTACATCCTTGAGGTTGTTGCCCCTTGCTCCTGTGATTTCTATATATTTGCCGTTGCCCTTGCGACGCTCTGCTGGAATCTCTATCTTGCGCCTTGCCGAGAGATAGTCGGCCGTCAGCGAGTTGGCCTTGAGAATCTCCTCAAAGGGGCCCTCTGCCACAACCTCACCGCCCTTGCGACCCGCTGCGGGGCCCATATCGACAATCCAGTCGGCCGAGCGCATCATCTCCTCGTCGTGCTCCACGACAACCACACTATTGCCCTCATCACGCAGATTCTTGAGGCTGTCAATCAGACGACGATTATCCCTCTGGTGGAGGCCGATGCTGGGCTCATCGAGGATGTAGAGCACATTGACGAGCTTCGAGCCCACCTGTGTAGCGAGCCTTATGCGCTGGCTCTCGCCACCCGAGAGTGAGGCCGATGGACGGTTGAGAGAGAGGTAACCAAGTCCCACATCCGAGAGGAAACCGAGGCGGTCGCCAATCTCCTTTAGTATCTCGCGGGCAATGGCCAACTCCTTTTTGTTCATCTGGTTGGGCACATCCCGAATCCACTCCCTCATCTCCTCGATGCTCATCTCGGAAACCTCGGCAATATTCTTCCCTCCAATGCGGAAGTGGAGTGCCTCGGGTTTTAGTCGTGAGCCGCCGCAATGGCTACAAGGGGTGCGCTCGACGAACTGCTTGAGCCACTTGGCACCCGTGCCGCGTGTGCCCTCCTCGGTGGAGTTCTCGATATATTGGCTCACGCCCTGCCAAGCGGTCATCTGCACACCGCCACCTCCATAGAGGGCGTGGCAGTCGATGGCCACGGGCTCGGCATCGCCATTGATGATGGCCGAGAGGGCCTCCTCGGAGAGTGAGCCCACGGGGTCGTCAATGGTGAAGTCGTACCTGCGGCCCAGAGCCGACATAACGGCCAGAAACCATTTGGTGCGCATCTTGTAGAGTGGGGCAATGCCACCCTCGGCTATGCTTAGCCTGCCGTCGGGCAGGAGTTTATCTCTGTCGAATCGAGCCTCCTCGCCCAGACCGCCACAATGGGGACAAGCGCCTTGTGGGGAGTTGAAGGAGAAGGTGTAGGGTGCGGGCTCATCGAACGAAACACCCGTTGTGGGGCACATCAGGTGTCGCGAGTAGTAGCGTGCCGCATCGGCATCGTAGTCGTAGACCAAGATGGTGCCCTTGCCCTGTCGCATCGCCTCCTTGAGGCTCTTGACGAGGCGGTCGTGGCCACTGTCGCCCACGCGCAGCCTATCCACAACCAGTTCGATGGTGTGGGTCTTGTAGCGGTCGAGCTTCATACCCGACGAAATCTCCACGACCTCTCCGTCGACCCTCGCGTGTAGAAATCCGCGCTTGATGAACCCCTCGAAGAGTTCGCGGTAGTGACCCTTGCGCCCCTTGATGACGGGTGCCAGCAGGGCAATCTTGCGCCCCTGGAAACTCTCCTCAATGAGGCGGATGATTTGTTCGTCGGTGTAGTGGACCATCTCCTCACCAGTTATGGGAGAGTAGGCCCTCGAGGCGCGGGCGTAGAGCAGGCGTAGGAAGTCGTTTATCTCGGTGACGGTGCCTACGGTCGAGCGTGGATTCTTGTTGGTGGTCTTCTGCTCGATAGCCACCACGGGGCTGAGTCCCTCAATCTTGTCCACATCGGGGCGCTCCATCGTACCCACAAACTGACGAGCATAGGATGAGAGGGTCTCCATATAACGCCTCTGACCCTCGGCATAGATTGTGTCGAAGGCGAGTGACGACTTGCCGCTGCCCGAAAGACCGGTCACAACAACCAGACTATCGCGCGGAATCTCGAGGTCAATATTCTTGAGATTATTGACCCTTGCACCAGTGATGACTATTTTGTTCTGCTCGTTCATTTGATTTCGATTTTGTCGGCATCCTGCCAAGCCCTAAAGCGCTCCCTGAAGGCGGCAATCTCCTCGGGCCGAATTTCTACAACCTGGATAGATGTATCCTCACCACACGAGGCCCTCTGTCGGCCCAAGTGGTCGTATGCTGCCGAATGACCTGCATAGAGGGTGCCATCCTTGTCGCGCCCCACACGATTGACGCCCACCGTCCACGCCTGATTCTCGATGGCTCGGGCAGGGAGGAGCGTGTCCCACGCACCGGTGCGACTTGCCGCCCACGAGGCGGAGTAGACCACAAGGTCTACCTGACCGGGGAGATAACTCCACGCGGGGAAACGCAGGTCGTAGCAGACCAGCGGCAGAATTTTGACCCCTTGCCACTCCACAATGATGCGCTCCTTGCCCGGCGAGAATTTGCGATTCTCGCCCGCAAAGGAGAATAGGTGGCGCTTATCATAGTGATACTCGCCGCCATCGGGCAGCACCACATACATACGGTTGTAGTAGTCGGCCTTTTCGCGGGTGGCTACGGTGCCTATGATGGCGCACTGGTACCTCTTTGCTGTGGCTCTCATCCAACGGAGGGTGGGGCCGTCGGTGGGCTCCGCAACCTCATCTGCCGTAGTGGAGTAGGCGGTGGAGAACATCTCGGGTAGCACCACAAGGTCGCACTCCACCCCCTCGAGCAGACGCTCGACGGTGGCGTAGTTCTCCTCGCGGCGGAGCCATAGGGTGTCGAATTGTAGCAGTGCCAGCCTCATTTTTTGATTTTATTTTGTGCAAAAATAGCGATTTCTCACGACAAAGCCCTATTTTTGCAGAAATTTTCGACAAACAGAAAACTGGTTTTTTCACTTACCACTATATTGACTATGCTCACAGCAGGAGAATATCACTCGCTACGAATCAGCCGCATTGCCGACCCGGGCATCTACCTCGTCGATGATGAGGGCACAGAGGTCTTGTTGCCCAACCGCTATGTTTCCCTCTCCGATAGGGTGGGCGACCTCGCCGAGGTCTTCATCTACCACGACTCCGAAAACAGGCTCATCGCCACTCGCGAGAAACCTCTGGCGACGGTGGGTGAGGCTGCTGTGCTGGAGGCAGTCGATAGGAATGCCCACGGCGTATTCCTCTCGTGGGGTATAACGGCCAAAGACCTCTTTATGCCCAATAGAAATGTCCCCTATGAGGTGCAGATGGGTGGCCGCTATCTGGTCTACCTCTACCGCGACGAACTGACGGGTAGGGTGGTGGCCACGACCAAACTCAACAAGTATATCTCCAATGCGGAGATTACGGTCAGGGCTCGCGAGCAGGTGGATGTTCTGGTGGCCCGAAAGATGGAGATGGGCTACCGCGTGGTGGTCAATAACCGCCACTGGGGTATGATTTACAACGACCAGATTTTCTCGCCCATAAAACTTGGCGATAGACTCACCGGCTATGTGCATCGCATAAGTCAGGAGGGCCGTATTGATATTATGCTTCAGCAGGAGGGCCGCGAGCAGCGCGACAGTGCCTCGGCAAAACTGCTCGAGTTGTTGGCCAAGAATAAAGGCACCCTCTCGCTCGGCGATAAGTCCTCGCCCGAGGAGATAGCCGCCCTTACGGGACTTAGCAAAAAGAGTTTCAAGAGGGCTGTGGGCGCGCTCTATAAGGAACGACGCATTTCCCTAACTGATACAACTATAACACTCAACCGTTAAACCATTACTCGAGATATGGGAGTACCTCAAACCGCCGAGCGCGTATCGCAGCGCGATGCCTCCGACAACTATGTATTCCAACGCTCCCTGCTGGCCTATGTCTACGCAGCAGGAAGGGTAGGAGGTCGAGTGCTCGAGATAGGCACAGGAAGTGGATATGGTGTGGAGATTATAGCCCCGGTGGCCGAGAAGTTCACGACCATCGACAAGCACATACCCTCGGCCGAGGTGTTGGAGGGATACACCAATGTGGAGTTCCGACAGATGAGTGTGCCTCCGCTGGAGGGCATTGAGAGCGAGAGCGTGGATGCGGTTATCTCGTTCCAAGTGATTGAGCACATCAAGCACGACAAGGATTTTGTGCGCGAGGTCTACCGAGTGCTCAAAAAGGGAGGGGTGTTTGTGGTTTCAACCCCCAACCGAGCAATGTCCCTTACGCGCAATCCGTGGCACATTAGGGAGTATCTCCCCGAGGAGTTTGTCGCTCTGCTGGGCGAGGAGTTCGGTGATGTTGAGGCCCTTGGCGTGGAGGGTAACGAGAAGGTTATGGAGTACTACGAGAAAAACCGCGAGGGCGTTCGCCGCATCACTCGCTTCGACCCCCTAAGGCTTCAGTATCGCCTGCCCCGTTGGATGTTGCGCATCCCATACGATATTCTCAACCGACTAAACCGCAAGAAACTACTCAAGCAGAATACCGACCTTACGATGGGCATCACTATGGACGACTACTCGGTTGTACCAGTCCACCCAGAGTGTTTTGACCTTATATACATTGCGACCAAATAAAGAAAAAGCGCCTTTCGGGGCGCTTTTTTTATTTGGTGGGTTACTACTACAACTCCCAATAGGGTACGGCGCAGCTGCGGAGCATAGCGACAACCAGAAGGTCGTCGAGGCGCGAGTAGAAGGCGTCCCAGACAAACTGCTGAACGGAGCCGTAGTTGCGATTGACATTGTCGGCAAAGCACCGGTAGAACTCATCCTGGTGGTGGCGGTCAAGCCCCTTGGGGAGGTAGCCCTCGGCCACAAGGAAGGTGTAGGGGAAGATGTGGCGCATCTTCTCGGGCGAGGCCTTCAGCTCGGTGACGATGGTGGCAAGTAGTACGACCTCCACGCTGTCGCCCATCATAGGCATCTCGATGAACTCCTCATAGACGGGGTACTGCTGCTCGAGCATATCGGCAACTTGGCTCCTAAAGAGCATAAACTCCTCTTCGGAGAGGTTGTTCAGGTAGACAATCTCGCGCCAGTCGCGTAGCATCTCGCGTGTGGCTCTACGCTCCTCCTCGGTCCACTTCTGCTTGTTGCTGCAGGAGGTGAGCCCCACCGAGAGCGTCATAATTGCAGCCGCAACAAAGAGGGCTGCTCGGGGTGAAAAAATCTTCATAGTCGTGAGTCTTTAGTGTGTGTTTCCATTAACTCCCGCTTGTGCCGCAACAACCGAGCCACACATAAAAAAAAGTCCGCGAAACCCGCGGACTTTTTTGTGAGAGTTTGGTATAATTACTCGTGACCTATATGTTCTTCTACCCAGTTGGTGAGGCTGATGTAGTCCTCGACGGTGAGGGCCTCGGCGCGGAGCGAGAAGAAGTCGTGCTCGGCGCCGCCGAAGTCGCCAAAGATGGCCCTGAGGGGCGTTTTGAGCATCTTGCGACGCTGGCTGAAGGCGGCCTTGACTACCTTCACGAAGAGCTCCTCGTTGCAGCCGAGCTCCTTGACATTGTTGCGCGTCATCCTCACTACGGCACTCTTCACCTTGGGTGGGGGATTGAAGACATCCTCGTGTACGGTGAAGAGGTATTCGATGTCGTACCACGCCTGCATCAGCACACTCAGTATGCCGTAGTCGCGGTTGCCCGCGGGTGAGGCTATGCGGAGCGCCACCTCGCGCTGCACCATACCCACCACCTCGGGGATGAGCTCCTTGTAGTCGAGCACCTTGAAGAATATCTGCGAGGAGATGTTGTAGGGGAAGTTGCCTATGACCTTGAGCCCTGCGGGAAACATCTCCGAGAGGGGAAGGTTCAGAAAATCGCCATAGATGAGCCTCGGGGTGAAGGCAGGGTAGTGGTTGTGGAGATACTCCACGCTCTCGCCATCGACCTCGGCACCCCAGGTGCGTATATCCTCACGCTGGAGTAGAAACTGGGTGAGCACACCTGTGCCGCAGCCCACCTCCAGTACATCGCCACCCGGGCTCATCGCCTCGGCAATGCGCCTTGCCACGCCCATATCCGTCAGGAAGTGCTGACCGAGCGCCTTCTTGGGCCTCACATAGTTAGGGTCGCGGGGCGCACCTGCGGCTCCCGACCTGCTACCACCCCTCGAGTGGTGCGACTTATTGTATCTTTTCGTTGCCAACTCTCAATAATATTGTCTGTTCTACGGCGCAAAAATACCCACTAAAGTTGAAAGTTGAAAGTTGAAAGTGGAAAATTGTGTGCGAAATGGCTATATTTGCAGATAATAAACAATCTAAAATCTAAATTCATTTGTCGTTATGAAGAAAACTTTTGTGCTTGTTGCTATTCTGTTTGGGCTCTCAGTGGCAACATCTGCCCAGGTCAAAAAGGCTCCCGCTCCCGAAAGGCAGGGGTATGCTTATAGTCTGTATGGAAATGTGGAGTCTGTAACAGTTGCTGTTTATGAGCTTGTGGATTGCTTTGGTGAAATGGTTAAGGTTACTAATGGTTGTACTTACATATACAAGTTTAATCAGGGTGATGATGTGTTTGAATGCGCATACTATGACGCCGACGGTTCGTTGGGAGGAAAGTATACCTATGAATACGATTCTTTGGGGAATAAGGTTGAGTATGCTGCGTATAACTTCAATGGTTTACTTTGCAGTAAGGAAATTTGGAAATACGATCCTGCCGGTAATGTTGTTGAGGATGCTTTATATGAGTCCGAGGGCTTGATGAATGAAAAGATTGTCTACGAATATGATTCGGCCGGAAATGCTGTCGAGAAGGCTATTTATAATTCCGATGGTTCGTTGCAAATGAAACATACCTACAAGTATGATTATGTGGGAAATATGATTGAGGAGTCTTTGTATGGCTCCACAGGCTCGCTCGTTAGTAGGGATGTATACAAGTATGACTCTGTGGGAAATAAGGTTGAGGATGCTTGGTACAATTCCATAGGCTTGCTGAAATGGAGAAAAGTTTATAAATATGATTCTATGCGGAATATGGTAGAGTATGCTCTATACTACTCAGATGGATTCTTGCATACGAAGACTACATACAAGTATGACTTCGCTGGAAATATAGTTGAGATGGTCTGTTATAACTCTGATTGCTCGCTGGATAGGAAGTATGTCTACATATATGACTCTGCTGGAAATATGGTTGAAGATACTTCATATAACGCTGGCGGCTTGCAAGATAAAAAGTGTATTTATAAATATGACTCTGTGGGTAATATGACCGAGTGGATTCTGTATGAGTATAAATTCGGCACAATGATCCCCGTGCGACAAAAGGAGTGGGAGATAGTCTACCGCTAATAAAACGCAATGTTGTAGAACAAAAACGAGTGCGCCCCGAAAGGCGCACTCGTTCTATTTAGTGGTCTGCTGATGACCGCCTACAGACCTCTCCCGCCCTACGGGCACCCTCCCCTAACTTAGGGGAGGGAATTTGATGGGACCTATAGGACTTATAGGACTTATAAGACCCATAAGACCCATAAGACCCATAAGACCCTAAGGTCCTTAAAGTCCTTAAAGTCCTTAAGGTCTTTTGCCTGCCTATAATTTTGAATTCGGTTTAGTGTCCCTGTTCGCACATAAACTTGATGCGGACAAGGCGTACCTCCTCCTCGGTGTAGTCGTCGCCCAGTTCCTCCATAGCCTCGTCGAGGCTGTCGGTCTCGGCATCTTCCTTGAAGTAGAGGTAGATATCCTCGGCCTTGTCGTCGTCAACCACCTGGGAGATGTAGTAGCTGATGTCGAGCTTGGTGCCCGAGTTGACAATGGATTCAATCTCCGTCAGGAGGTCCTCCATCTCGAGGTTCTTGGCGTGGGCTATATCTTCGAAGTCCATCTTGCGGTCGATGCTCTGGATGATGAAGACCTTGTTGCCGCTCTTGTTCACGACGCTCTTCACGACCATATCCTGAGGCCTCAAAATCTCCTTCTCCTCCACATAGGCGGCAATCAGCTTGATGAACTCGGCGCCGAACTTGTGGGCCTTGCCCGCACCTACGCCGCTGATGTTCTGCAACTCCTCCATAGTGATGGGATACTGGATGGACATATCCTCCAGTGAGGGGTCTTGGAAGATGACAAAGGGCGGCAGGTTAAGGCGCTTGGCCATCTGCTTGCGCAAATCCTTGAGCATTGCGAAGAGCTCCTCATCGGCCACAGCACCCTTGCCGGCAGCTGATGCGAGTGCATCCTCGTCGCTATCCTCGTTGTAGTCGTGGTCGAGCGATATGGTGATGGGGTAGGGCTTCTCGAGGTAGGCGGCACCCTTCTCGCTGAGCGAAAGGAGTCCGTAGTTCTCGATATTCTTGTCGATGAAGCCCTCAATGAGGCCCTTGCGTACAACGGCGCCCCAGAACTTCTCGTCGTGCTCCTCGCCTATGCCGAACTGCTCAATCTTGTGGTGGTTGTAGGACTTAATCATTGCCGTATTCTTACCCACCAGCACAGCGGTCAGGTAGTCGACCTTGAACTTGGGACCGATGGCCTCCAGAGTCTCAAGGGCGGTAATCATCTGCTTCTGGGCGTTAATCTTGGGCTTGGGATTCAGGCAGTTGTCACACGCACCGCAGTTCTCCTCGGTGTACTCCTCGCCGAAGTAGTGGAGCAGGCTCTTGCGGCGGCACACCGAGCTCTCGGCATAGACCACCGTCTCCATCAGCAGCAGGCGGCCAATCTCTTGCTCGGCCACTGGCTTGCCCTGCATAAACTTCTCGAGCTTCTGGATGTCCTTATAACTATAAAAGGTAATACACCGTCCCTCGCCACCGTCACGACCCGCACGACCTGTCTCCTGATAGTAGCCCTCGAGGCTCTTGGGAATGTCGTAGTGGATGACATACCTCACATCGGGCTTGTCGATGCCCATACCAAAGGCGATGGTTGCCACAATCACATCCGCCTCCTCCATAAGGAAAGCGTCTTGGTTGTTGGCCCTTGTTGCACCATCCATACCTGCGTGGTAGGGTAGGGCACGCACGCCGTTGGCCACCAGCAGCTCGGCCAGCTCCTCGACCTTCTTGCGCGAGAGGCAGTAGATGATGCCGCTCTTGCCGGGGTTCTGCTTGATGTACTTGATGATGTCGCGGTTCACATCGTTCTTGGGTCGAATCTCATAGTAGAGGTTGGGGCGGTTGAACGACGATTTGAAGACCTTGGCATCCATCATACCGAGGTTTTTCTGTATGTCGAACTGCACCTTGGGGGTGGCAGTTGCTGTCAGCGCAATAATGGGCGCACGGCCAATGTCATTCACAATGGGTCGTATGCGGCGATACTCGGGGCGGAAGTCGTGGCCCCACTCCGAGATGCAGTGTGCCTCGTCGATGGCGTAGAACGAAATCTTAATCTTGCGGAGGAAGGAGACATTCTCCTCTTTGGTGAGCGACTCGGGTGCGAAATAGAGTAGTTTGGTCTTGCCCGCCAGTACATCGTTTTTCACTTGTGTGATGGCGGCCTTGTTGAGCGAGGAGTTTATGAAGTGGGCAATGCCCTCCTCCATAGAGAAGGTGCGCATTGCATCGACCTGATTCTTCATCAGGGCGATAAGGGGCGAGATGATAATGGCCACACCCTCCATCATAAGGGCGGGCAGCTGGTAGCAAAGACTCTTGCCACCACCCGTGGGCATCAGTACGAATGTGTCGCCTCCCGAGAGTACATTCCGTATCACTTCCTCTTGGTTGCCTTTGAACGCCGAGAAGCCGAAATACTCCTTCAGTTTGGCCAAAAGCAGGTCACTTTTAATTGTTTTTTCCTCCATAAGAATTACTCTTTTTCGCAAATCGCAATACTAAGATAGTGATTTTTTCGGAAATTGGAGTAACTTTGTCAAAAATTTTCTAAAAAATGAAGCTTTATACCGCAGATTTAGTCAAGAAGTACAAGAGTAGGACGGTAGTAAACCATGTCTCTATCGATGTCAAGCAGGGCGAGATTGTAGGTCTGCTGGGCCCCAATGGTGCCGGTAAGACTACCACTTTCTATATGATTGTAGGCCTTGTCAAACCCAACGATGGACGCATCTTCCTCGAGGATGAGGATGGCACTGTGACCGAGATTACCAAGATGCCCGTCTATAAACGCGCACAGATGGGCGTGGGCTACCTCGCACAGGAGGCCTCGGTCTTCCGTCAGCTCACCGTCGAGGACAACCTGAAGGCTGTACTCGAGATGACGGGCTACTCCAAGGAGTACCAGCGTCAGAGGGTGGAGGAACTATTGGAGGAGTTCCGCTTGCAGAAGGTGCGTAAGAATAAAGGTATACAGCTCTCGGGTGGCGAGCGTAGGCGTACGGAGATTGCGCGTGCGGTGGCCATCAACCCCAAGTTCATCCTCCTCGACGAGCCCTTTGCGGGTGTGGACCCCATCGCTGTTGAGGATATCCAGAGCATCGTGCGCACGCTCAAGGATAAGAATATCGGTGTGATTATCACCGACCACAATGTCCACGAGACCCTCTCGATTACCGACCGCACCTACCTCCTCTTCGAGGGTAGGGTGCTCAAGGCAGGTAGCGCCGAGGACCTCGCCAACGACGAGGAGGTAAGGCGTGTCTACCTCGGTCAGGACTTCAAACTGGACAGATAAAATGACATTTTGAGGGTGCTTTTTGCACCAACCTTCAGAGAGCGAGCTCCTAACCTACGCATTAGTAGGCTGTGGGCTCGCTCCTTTGTTTGGCACAAAAATCCCTCCACAAACTGCCATTTTGCAGGCGTGGCATAATAAATTGTGTGCTTTTTTAAAGAAAATAGGTGTAATTTTGAATTATGAATTTTGCATTTTGAATTTTCTTTGTATCTTTGCGCCCGCATTTGGTATGCAATAAACTCAAAATTAAACAAAGACATTATGAACAATTACGAAACCGTTTTCATTGCCACCCCCGTTCTTTCGGAGGCTCAGCTTGAGGAGCTGTTTGGCAAATTCCAAGGTGTCATCACCGAGAACGGCGGTCAGATCGTAAATGCAGAGGCTTGGGGTTTGAAGAAACTCGCTTATGCTATCCAGAAGAAGACCACCGGTTACTATTTCCTTATCGAGTTCACTGGCGAGGGCGACCTCATCGAGAAACTTGAGAAACAGTATCGTCGCGACGAGCGCGTTATCCGTTTCCTCTCGTTCCGTCAGGACAAACACGCAGTTGAGTACTCGATCAAACGCCGCAACAAACTTGCAGGCAAAGTAAACGCTGAGGCCGAGGCTGAGGCTAATGTTGAACCCGAAGTAGCAGAGGAGGCATAAACTATGGCAGCACCTGTAAAGAACGATAGCGAGATCCGCTACCTCAACCCCGTGTCGGTTGATATCAAAAAGAAAAAATACTGCCGTTTCAAAAAGAGCGGTATCAAATACATCGACTACAAAGATGGCGAGTTTCTGAAGAAATTCCTCAACGAGCAGGGTAAGATTCTTCCCCGCCGTTTGACCGGTACTTCGCAGAAATACCAGAAGAAAGTGGCTCAGGCCGTTAAGCGTGCTCGCCACCTCGCAATCTTGCCTTTCGTAACCGATTTGATGAAATAATAAGAGAGAAGGAGGACAATATTATGCAGGTAATTCTTATTAAAGATGTAGAGAAATTGGGTTATGCAAACGACATCGTAGATGTTAAACCCGGATATGCAAACAACTACCTTCTTCCCCAGGGCTACGCTAAAGTAGCTACTGAGTCGGCTAAGAAAGTTTTGGCAGAGAACATTCGCCAGAGGGCTCACAAAGAGGCTAAAATCCTCGCTGACGCTCAGGCACTCGCAGAGAAAATCGAGAACCTTCCCCTCACCCTCACCGCAAAGGCAGAGGAGGAGAAGATCTTTGGTAGCATCACTTCGGCTGACCTCGCAGCTGCTCTCGCAGAGAAGGGCGTAGAGGTTGACCGCAAGGCTATCGAGCTCGACGCAGTTAAGACTCTTGGCGAGTATGTAGCAACCGTTAAACTCCACAGGGAGGTTAAGGCAACCATTCACTTCTCGGTTGTAGCAGAGTAATTATCTAAAAAACAGACAAAACGATGAAAAAAGATATCCATCCTAAGAACTATCGTATCGTTGCATTCAAGGATATGTCCAACGATCACGTTTTCCTCTGCCGCTCGGCAGTGAATACCAAAGAGACCTTGGTAGTGGACGGTGTTGAGTATCCCGTTTACAAAATGGAGATTTCGAACACTTCGCACCCCTTCTACACCGGTAAGATGAAACTCGTTGACACCGCAGGTCGTGTTGATAAGTTTATGCAGCGTTACGCTCGTTACAAAAAGTAATCGCGCAAGGCTATCGAATATGCAGCGACTCCCAAGATTTGGGGGTCGCTTTTTTTTGTTTGTGTCGACCGACAATCGACAACCGACAGCCGACAATCGACGACCGACGATCGACGACCGACGACCGACAATCGACAACCGTCGACCGCTGACTTAAGGGCTTATGGGGCTTATAAGGCTTATAAGACTTATATGTTTTCAAGGACATTAAGGACCTTAAGGACCTTAAAGAGTATGCGCATTACAATCCCCCTCTAAATTAGAGGGGGCGTAGGGCGGGGGCGTGTGTATTCTTTGAATCCTTGCTACCTCTGGAATCTCTGGGTCGGGGAATAAAAAACGAGGCTTGAGGGCGAACTCTCAAGCCTCGTTTTGGGGGTTGTTGCTTGCTGTGCGAAGCCCCGCGGTGCGCTCTACTCGAAGTTCATCAGGCGGCGCATAATTGTGGGTAGGTCGATGTTCTCAAGCACGCCCGTAAAATTCTCGGCACCAGTGCCATAGGCGAAGATGGGGACCATCTCTCCGGTGTGGCCGCCGGTGGTGAAGGCGTAGTCTACCTGGTGGTCATTGAGGTCGAAACGGCGGTTGCCATTCACGATTGTAAGGCCACCGGTGGAGTGGTCGGCAGTGACCACCACGAGGGTGCCGGGGTGGTTGTCGGCGTAGTCGAAGGCTACCTTGATGGCGTTGTCGAAATCCTTGGTCTCCTTGATGATACCCTCCACATTATTCTGATGACCGTAGCCATCAATCATTGAGGACTCAACCATCAGGAAGAAGCCGTCGCCGGAGGCATTGTTGGTGAGAATCTCCAGAGCCTTTGCGGTGGCCTCGGGGAGGTACTCATCGCGGCCGTCAAGACGCGAGGACATTGAGCCCTCGGTGGGGAGCATTATGGCGTTGCCGCTGTGGACCTCGGCGAGCTCCGAGAGCTCTTTTGCGATGGTGTAATTCTTTGCCCCCAGGGCCTCGAAGAGGTCTACAGAATCGGCCCTCTGGTTGAAGCGACTGCTGCCACCACCGAAGATTACATCAACCTCATTCTCAATGTAGTATGTTGCAATCTCATCCTCCATATGGCGATTGGGCACGTGGGCTACGAAGGCTGCGGGAGTGGCGTTCGTCACGGGGTAGGTTACGACGATACCCGTGGGTTTGCCGGCCTGCTCGAAGAGCTCGAGGATGTTTGTTTTGGGGAGGCTGTCGGGGGTCATACCAATCATACCGTTGTTGGTCTTGTGGCCCGTGGAGAGGGCGGTGCCGGCGGCCGCCGAGTCGGTCACGCGGCTGTTGGCCGAGTAGGTCTTCTGGAGGCCCACATACTCGGCACGCTCGAGCGCGAGGGGCTCGTAGTCTTGGGCAATCTGTGTGGCGGAAACCTGCGCTATGCCCATACCGTCACCAATCATAAAGATGATGTTCTTGACCTTGGGGGTGGTGTCGATGCGGTTTACGCCAATTATGGCCACAATGAGGAGCACTCCAATGAGTATACTCCTGAGGAGTTTGCGGAAGTTCTGTTTTGTGTTTTGCATATCTCTGAAAGTGTTTGTTTCGTACTTTGCAAATATAGCTATTTTGCGCCAAAATTGTTCTGCCGGGTGCTAAGAAAAATAAAACTGCCAGAGAGGTTTTTTACTTTAGTAAAAAAATAGTAATTTTGCGGGATTCTATACTTTGCGCCTATTGTGGCCCTGTGCCAGAGGGTGTATTGGAGTTGGACGATAATTATAAAAAACAGATAGATAGATGAAACGAGTATTACTTTTGATTGCGGTTTCGACGCTGCTCTTCTCGTGCGGGAGCAAGCAGAAGCCAACCACCACAAGGGAGAAGGTCTACAAGACTATGATAGTCGAGGCGGCCGAGCGCACCCTCAAGACCGACTATGCAGCCAGCATTAGCGGTTGTCAGACTGTGGAGATTCGTCCCCAGATTAGCGGTATGATTACCGACATCCTCATCAACGAGGGCGACTTTGTGAGCAAGGGCCAGTTGCTCTTCATCATTGACCAGACCTCCTATATGGCGGCCTATGAGATTGCTCAGGCCAATGTGAAGAGTGCCGAGGCGAGCCTTGCTACGGCCCAGCTTGTGAAGGAGAGCACCCAGGAGCTCTACGACCAGGATGTGGTGTCGGAGTTTGACCTTATGACTGCCCAGAACTCCTATGTGGAGGCTGAGGCGCGTTTGGCTCTGGCGCGTGCCGAGGAGACAAGGGCCTCCAACAACCTCTCCTATACCGAGGTGCGTTCGCCCGTGAATGGTGTGGCAAGTATGATTCCCTACCGTGTGGGCGCTCTGGTGAGCAGTGGCATCACCACTCCTCTGGTCACCGTGTCGGACGATAGCGAGGTCTACGCCTACTTCTCGATGGCCGAGAATGAGATGCTCGACCTGATTCAGGAGTACGGCTCGCTCAAGGAGGCCATTCGCACAATGCCCGAGGTGGAACTCATTATGAGCAACGGTAAACTCTACTCCAAGAAGGGCCGCATCAACGCCATTAGTGGTACCATCAGCGCCAGCACGGGTGCGGTGAGTGTGCGTGCAACCTTCCCCAATCGTGGCCGTATGCTGCGCGATGGCGGTAGCGGTCAGGTGGTCATCCCCCAGGTGAGGAAGAATAGTATTGTGATTCCCCAGTCGGCAACCTACGAGTTGCAGGAGAAGATATTTGTCTACAAGGTCATCGACGGTAAGGCTTGCTCGGCTGCAATCCAGGTGCTGCCCCGCAACAATGGCGTGGAGTATATCGTGGAGAGTGGCCTCGAGGTGGGCGATGTGATTATTGCCGAGGGCGCAGGCCTGGTGCGCGAGGGCGAGGAGATTAAGAGCGAGCCCATCGCAAAGGAGCAGAGAGCCACCGCCACCGAGCTGCAGAGTGAAACTCAAGAGTAGGGGAGAGCGAGAGTATGAACATTAGGACTTTTATCGATAGACCCATCTTTGCGGGCGTAATCTCGGTAATCATCGTGCTGCTGGGCCTTATCAGCCTTGTGCAGCTGCCCGTTGAGCAGTTTCCCGAGATTGCACCTCCCACGGTGAGCGTGTCGGCCAACTATGCGGGAGCCAACGCCGAGACCGTGCAGCGAAGTGTTGTTGTCCCTCTGGAGGAGGCAATCAACGGTGTGGAGAATATGATGTATATGACCTCCACCGCCTCCAATAGCGGCTCGGCAAATGTGCAGATCTATTTTCGTCAGGGTACCAATGCCGATATGGCGATGGTCAATGTGCAGAACCGTATCGCCTCGGCACAGGGTCTGCTGCCCGCCGAGGTTACCCGTAGCGGTGTGAGCGTCAGAAAACGCCAGACGAGCCGCATCAAGACCTTGGCAATCTATTCGCCCGACGACTCCTTCGACGAGCGCTTTTTGAGCAACTACCTCAAAATTAACATCGAGCCCCGCCTGTCGCGTATTGCGGGTGTGGGTGAGGTTGATGTGAGGGGTGCCGACTACTCGCTGCGTATCTGGCTCGACCCGGCCAAGATGGCAAAATACTCGCTTATGCCTTCGGACATATCGGCTGTGCTGGCCGAGCAGAACCTCGAGTCGCCCGCGGGTACGCTGGGCGCCGACTCGCGTAACACCTTCCGCTATACGCTCAAGTATCGCGGCCGCTACGACAAGGAGGAGGACTACGCCAATATGGTCATCAGGGCCGAGAGTGACGGTACGGTCTTGCGACTGAAGGATGTGGCGCAGGTGGAGCTCGGCTCTATGAGCTATGACTACATCGGTAAGGTGAACGGCCACCCCGGTACGACTCTGATGATTTCGCAGACCTCGGGCTCCAATGCCAACGAGATTATCGAGGCCATCGACAAGGAGGTGGAGGAGATTCGCAAGACGCTGCCCAAGGGTGTGGAGATTGTGGACCTGATGAGTACCAAAGACTTCCTCGATGCTTCGATTGCGAGTGTTGTGGAGACCCTCATTCTGGCCATCATCCTCGTTGTGCTTGTGGTATATGTCTTCTTGCAGAGCTTCCGCTCGACCTTGATTCCCTCGATTGCCATCATCGTGTCACTCGTCGGTACCTTTGCGTTCCTGATGGTGGCGGGCTTCAGTCTGAATATGATTACTCTGTTTGCCCTTGTGCTGGTGATTGGTACGGTGGTGGACAACGCCATTGTGGTGGTGGAGGCTGTGCAGGCCAAGTTCGACGAAGGCTACACCTCACCCTATAAGGCTACGGTGGATGCTATGCAGGGCATCTCGAAGGCCCTTATTGCCACCACCTTTGTCTTTATGGCCGTATTTATCCCCGTCTGCTTTATGGGCGGAACGACGGGTACTTTCTACACTCAGTTTGGTCTTACGATGGCAGTTGCAGTGGGTATCTCGCTTCTGAATTCCATCACCCTGAGCCCCGCGCTGTGTGTGATTCTTATGCGCCCCCATATTCCCGACGAGAACGGAAAACTCTCCTTCTCGGCACGCTTCCACATCGCCTTCGATGCAGGTTTCAAAGGGCTTGTAAGACACTACAAGAAGGGTGTGAAGTTTATGCTTAAGAGGCGCTGGCTGACAGCCAGCCTTGTAGTGGTGGCTTTGGGAGGTCTGTTCTATATGTTGGAGAATACCAAAACGGGCCTTGTTCCCAAGGAGGATATGGGCTCCATTAATATTGATGTGCAGACACCTCCGGGTACCAACCTCGGTGAAACAGTAGCAGTTATGGAGCAGATTGCCCTGCGACTCGACCAGATTTCGCAGGTCGAGACCTACTCCTACACCACCGGTTACGGTATGATGTCGGGTGCGGGCTCTTCGTGCGGTATGTTCACTGTGAAACTCCGCGACTGGGACTTGCGTAAAGAGAAGGGCGACGATGTGGACTCGGTCATCGAGCGCATCTATGACCTCACATCCGATATCGCCTCGGCCAAGATTTTGGTTTTCACTCGCGGTATGATTCCTGGCTATGGCGCAAGTAGCGGCTTTGAAATCTACATTCAGGACCAGAAGGGTGGCACTATTGCCGACCTGAAGAGTGTCACCGACGATGTGATTGCGGGCCTCAATGAGCGTCCCGAGATTGCACGCGCCTCGACCTCGTTTGACACCAAGTATCCCCAGTATCTGATTGAGGTGGATGCGGCCAAGTGTAAGCGCAACGGTGTGTCGCCCTCGGGTGTACTGAGCGTCATATCGGGCTATGTGGGTGGTAGTTACGCCTCCAATATGAACCGCTTCTCGAAACTCTATCGTGTGATGGTGCAGGCCACCCCCGAGAGCCGACTGGATACCGAGGCGCTGAGCAATATGTTTGTGCGCAACTCGCGTGGCGAGATGTCGCCCGTGTCGCAGTATGTGAAACTCACCCGCATCTATGGTCCCCAGTCCATCTCGCGCTTCAACCTCTTCTCGGCAATCTCGGTCAATGGTCAGGCGGCCAATGGCTACTCGTCGGGTGAGGCTATCCAGGCCGTCAGGGAGGTTGTGGCCGAGCGCCTGCCTGCTGGCTACGGCTATGAGTTTGGCGGTATGTCGCGCGAGGAGGCCTCGACGGGCAGCTCCACGGCTATCATCTTCGTCATCTGCGTGGTGTTTATCTACCTGATTCTCTGCGCAATGTATGAGAGCCTCTTCATCCCCATCGTGATTATCCTTTCGGTACCCTTCGGTCTGGCGGGTAGCTTCCTGTTTGCCAATATGTTTGGGTTGGAGAATAACATCTACCTTCAGATTGGTCTTCTGATGCTCATTGGTCTGCTGGCCAAGACTGCCATTCTGCTCACCGAGTACGCCTCGGAGCGTCGCAGGGCGGGAGCCTCGATTGTGGGTGCGGCACTCTCGGCTGCCAAGGCTCGTCTGAGGGCTATTTTGATGACCTCGCTCACGATGATTTTCGGTATGCTGCCTATGATGTTCGCAACGGGTGTGGGTGCCAATGGCAACATCTCGATTGGTGTGGGTACGGTGGGTGGTATGCTCATCGGTACCATTGCACTGCTGTTCATCGTGCCGACCCTCTTTGTGATTTTCCAGTTTATTGAGGAGAAGGTGAACCCCAATAAGTACAAGAAAGAGATTGAAGTAACTGAGTAGAAATAAGAGAGATATATATGAAGAAGTATTTGGTTGTCATCCTACTGGCGCTCACCCTCGCAAGTTGCGGACTCTACTCCTCCTTCGAGCGACCCAATGTGAGCAATCTGGATGTGCTCTACGAGGGCGACACTGCCCACACACGACTTGCCACCATCCCTTGGCGCGAGTTCTTCACCGACACACTCCTCCAGAAGTACATCGAGCGCGGCTTGGAGTATAATATCGATATGCGCACCGCACGCCTCAATATCGTTCAGGCCGAGGCGAGCCTTGAGGCTGCACGCTTTGCTTTCTTGCCCTCGGTGAACGCCTCCCTGCAAGCAACGCTCAATGCGGGTGGGGGAGAGTCCGGTACGATTGGCTATAGCCTTGTGCCTGCGGCCTCGTGGGACCTCGACTTCTTCGGCGCCAAACGCAATGCCGAGCGCAAAGCTCAGGTGGCTGTGGAGCAGAGCAAGCTGGCCGAACAGGCTGTGCAGAGCAAACTCATCGCCACCATTGCTAATAGCTACTACACGCTCCTGATGCTCGATGAACAACTCAAGACGAGTCAGGATACGCGCGACACCTGGGAGGAGAATATTCGTACACTCTCGGCTCTGAAGAGTGCAGGTAAGGCTACCGAAGCGGCTGTCCAACAGGCCAGAGCCAATAAGCTCGGTGTGGATGCCTCGATTCATACTCTCGAGGAGCAGATTGTGGAGCAGGAGGCGGCCCTGGCAACCCTTATGGGTGTGCTTCCCTTTGAGATTAAACGAGGTATCCTTGCCGACCAGAAGTTCCCCGAGGAGTACTCCATAGGCGTACCTATGGAACTTGTGTCGCAACGCCCCGATATACTCCAGGCTGAGGCTACGCTGGCCACTAAATTCTACGCTGTGGGCGAGGCAAAAGCGGCTTTCTATCCCGCTGTCACCCTCACTGGCTCGACAGGGTGGATGGATGCGGCAGGCGAGATTATCACCGACCCCAGTGCCTTTGTATTCAAGGTTGTGGGGAGTGTTGTGCAGCCTATTTTCGCCCGTGGAGCGACAAGAGCGCGTGTGAAACAGCTCACGGCCCAACACGAAACCGCACTGTTGCAATACCGTCAGGCTCTGCTAAATGCGGGTGCCGATGTGAACAATGCCTTGAAGCAGATTCAAGCCTCGCGCGAGCGCTACCTCATTGATGTAGCCCAGATTGAGGCACTGGAAGATGCGGTATGGAACACCCAACTTCTTATGAAGTATGGCTCGGCGAGCTATCTTGAGGTGCTCACCGCGCAGCAGAATCTGCTTCGTGCCGAGCTCGCCGAATCGACCGATAGGTTCTCCGAGGTTCAGGGTTTTGTGAACCTCTATTATGCCCTCGGCGGCGGAGTTTCGAGCGAATCTCGCGAGTAAATTTCGCACCAAATTTCAAAAGCGGCATCCTCATTTGCGATAAGCAAACTGCGGTGCCGCTTTCTTATTTGGCACAAAGTTTCCTTCGCGATATTCGCTCTCCTTTTTTAATGGGTGCGGTGGAGAGTATTCCCAGCACTCGTTGCAGCCGTTGCCGCACCCTCAAATCGCACTATTTAGCTAATAGCCCTTAATTATCCTTAAAGACCTTAAAGCCCTTAAAGCCCTTAAGGACCTTAGGGGATTAGGTGGTTTAGTGAGTTTAGAGCGCTTAAAGAGTGGCGATTTTCCCTAACTTCTCTAATTTCCCTAAATTCCCTAATAACTTTCCGCTCTCCACTCTCAACTTTCAACTTTTTTTTCTATTTTTGTAGATTGAATAGTTGTGAATATATAGATTCAAAAAATATTATAGCAAAACAGACAAGACAATGACACAGGAAGAACTTTTCAAGAAACTGATTGCACACTGCAAAGAGTATGGTTTCATTTTCCCCTCGAGCGAGATTTACGACGGCCTCAGCGCGGTCTATGACTACGGTCAGCTCGGTGTGGAGCTCAAGAATAACATCAAGACCTACTGGTGGGACTCAATGACCAAACTCCACGACAACATCGTGGGTATCGACGCTGCTATCTTTATGCACCCCAAGGTGTGGGAGGCCAGTGGTCACGTGGGCGCCTTCAACGACCCCCTCATCGACAACAAGGACTCCAAGAAGCGCTATCGTGCCGATGTGCTGATTGAGGACTGGATTGCCAAGCAGGACGAGAAGATTGAGAAGGAGTGCGCCAAGGCTGCAAAGCGCTTCGGCGAGAGTTTCAATAAGGAGATGTTCCTCCAGACTAACGCTCGCGTGTTGGAGATTAAGGCCCGCAGGGATGAGGTCAATCAGCGTATGGCCGACGCTCTGAACGCCAACGACCTGGCAGCCGTACGCCAGATTATCATCGACTGCGAGATTGTATGCCCCATCTCGGGCTCCCGCAACTGGACCGAGGTACGCCAGTTCAACCTTATGTTCTCCACTCAGATGGGCTCGGTGGCAGAGGGTGCCAATACCGTCTACCTGCGCCCCGAGACCGCACAGGGCATCTTCGTGAACTTCCTCAATGTCCAGAAGACCGGCCGTATGAAGATTCCTTTCGGTATCGCCCAGATTGGTAAGGCCTTCCGTAACGAGATTGTGGCCCGTCAGTTCATCTTCCGTATGAGGGAGTTCGAGCAGATGGAGATGCAGTTCTTCGTGCGCCCAGGCGAGGAGATGATGTGGTGGAACAAGTGGAAAGAGACCCGTATGAGTTGGCACCGCGCACTCGGCTTTGGCGACGAGAACTACCGTTTCCACGACCACGAAAAATTGGCTCACTACGCCAATGCCGCTACCGATGTGGAGTTCAACTTCCCCTTCGGTTTCAAGGAGGTGGAGGGTATCCACTCGCGTACCGACTTCGACCTTGGTCGCCACCAGCAGTTCTCGGGCAAGAAGATTCAGTATTTCGACCCCGAGACGGGCGAGAGCTATGTTCCCTATGTGGTTGAGACCTCCATTGGTGTAGACCGTATGGTACTCCAGGTGCTCTCGGCTGCCTATAAGGAGGAGCAGTTGGCAGGTGGTGAGAGCCGCGTAGTGCTGTCGATTCCCGCGCCCATCGCCCCCGTGAAGGTTGCAGTGCTGCCCTTGGTGAAGAAAGATGGCCTTCAGGAGATTGCAATGGACCTTGTGCATAGGCTCAAGTACAGCCACAATGTCCAGTACGACGAGAAGGACTCTATTGGCAAGCGCTACCGCCGTCAGGACGCTATCGGCACCCCCTTCTGCGTGACCGTTGACCACCAGACCAAGGAGGATGGTACCGTAACTATCCGCGAGCGCGACACTATGAATCAGTACCGTGTGAGCATCGACGAGTTGGAGGCTATCGTAGCCGAGAAGGTGGGTATGCGTCAGCTCTTCGAGAAACTGGTGTAAAATTGCACTTTGTGGGTGTTTTCGGCGTTATGATTCCGATTTCTCTTCTCATTTACGCCTTAGTAAACTGCGGCGAGAAATCGGAACCAAGCCTTGAAAACCCCTCACAAATTGCAATTTTGGGTGGTCAGGACTTGTGCGTTTGATTTCCTTTCCTCATTTACATTTTGTAAACTGCGGCAAGAAATCGGAACCAAGCCTTGAAAATCCCTCACAAATAGTAGCGAATGAGTGTGTTTAGAATAAGCTAAGCAGAATAATATGATAAAAACCGCAATTTTCCCTGGCTCTTTCGATCCATTTACTTCGGGCCATCAGGCGCTTGTTGCCGAGGGACTCAAGATATTCGACAAGGTCATCGTGGCCATCGGTGAGAATCCCGACAAGCGCGGACTGCTCACCGTGGAGAACCGCAAACGCCTCATCGAGGACCTCTATAGGAATGAGCCCCGCGTGGAGGTGGTGAGCTACCTCGGACTGACGGGCGAGTATTGCCGCGATAGGGAGATAAAGTTTATGCTCCGAGGTATGCGCAACACGGTCGACTTCGACTATGAGCGCAATATGATGCAGATAAACCAGAGGCTCTATCCCGAGATTACTACCGTGCTACTCTTCACCCCCTCGGAGTATGTGGCCGTATCGAGCAGTGTCATCCGCGAAATCTTGAGTTTCAAGGGAGATGTGGCCCAATTTATGCCCGAGGGCGTGGATATTACAAAATACTTGTAGGGCTACGGCGCAAGGAATTGAGCGGTACTTGGTTAGAGAGAAGAACCACAACTATAAAATACACAAATAGTAATGCAGTTTACGGCAGAGATGATTGCCGCTGGTTTGGGCGGCGATATTGTTGGTAACAAGGATGTTACCGTGAGCACTTTTGCAAAGATTGAGGAGGGTCACCCCGGGGCGCTCTCCTTTATGGCCAACCCCAAGTATGAGCACTATGTCTACACGACCGACTCCTCGATTGTGATAGTGAATCGTTCGTGGGAGCCCCAGGGCGAGGTGAAGGCTACGCTTATCAAGGTGGATGATGCCTATGGCTCCTTCGCTAAACTTCTGGAACTCTACGCCTCCTATAAGCCCCGCAAGAAGGGCATCCATCCCACGGCTGTTGTGGCCGAGAGTGCCAAGGTGGGCAAGGATTGCTACATTGGTGCCTATGTTGTGATTGACGAGGGTGCCGAGGTGGGCGATGGCGTGAGCCTCTATCCCCATGTCTACATTGGCGACGGTGTGAAGGTGGGTGCAGCGACTACCCTCTACTCGGGCGTGAAGGTCTACGAGGGGTGCAAGATAGGCCAGAGGTGCATCCTCCACTCGGGTGCTGTTGTTGGCTCCGATGGCTTCGGCTTTGCTCCCAACGCCAAGGGTGAGTACGACAAGATTCCCCAGATTGGCATCGTGACCATCGAGGACGATGTGGAGATTGGCGCCAACACGACTATCGACCGCGCAACTATGGGCTCGACCATTATTTCCAAGGGCACCAAGATAGACAACCTTGTGCAGATTGGCCACAATGTTGTGGTGGGAGCCAATACGGTTATGGCTGGTCAGTCGGCCATTGCGGGCTCAGCCAAGGTGGGTAAGAATTGTATGATTGGCGGCCAGGCAGGCGTTGTGGGCCACATCACCGTGGGTGACCGCACGATTGTGGGCTCGAGTTCGGGTGTTACCTCGTCGGTGCCCGAGGGCTCAATGATTATGGGCTCTTTCGGCTTCGATGCTGCCAAGTTCCGTAGGGTCAATGCCGTCTACCGCAATCTGCCTGAGTTGCAGCGCACCGTAAGGGAGCTCAAAAAGGAGGTTGAGTCGCTCAAAAACAGATAGATACCCCCACACCGCTATGGCTACCGAGCACCGAATAATTATGGGCATTGACCCGGGTACAAACCGTATGGGATACGGGGTGCTGGAGGTGCTGGGCAAAAATAAACTACGCGCACAGGTCATCGGCGATATTGATATGACCAAGATGAAGGACCCCTATGACAAACTGAAGTATATCTTCGATAGGGTCTTGTCGTTGGTGGATGAGTATCGGCCCGATGAGGTGGCTCTGGAGTCACCCTTCTTTGGTGAGAATGTCCAGAGTATGCTCAAGTTGGGCAGGGCGCAGGGAGTCGCTATGGCGGCGGCACTTTGTAGGGGCCACAAGGTCTTTGAGTATGCCCCGAGGAGGGTTAAACAGGCCATCACCGGCAACGGTGGCGCGGCTAAGGAGCAGGTGGCCTCGATGCTCAAGAGTATGCTCGGGGTGGAGTATAACCCCAAGAGGTTGGACGCTACGGATGGTCTGGCGGTGGCTTTGTGCCACTATTTTGAATCCTCGTCGCCCATTCCCCACCAGACGGTGGCGCAGAGGCGTGGGAGGAGCCGCAGTAGTTCCTGGGAGGCCTTTGTGAGTGGCAATCCCGATAGAGTGGTGAAAAAATGACGACAACGGCCAACGGGCCGAGCGGGTGCTGGCGTGGCTAACTGCCGCATCGCATTAGAGTGGAAATAACTAAATAACAAATAAGAGTAAAAACGATGAAGAAAATTTTTGCATTTGTTGCAGCTGCACTGATGTTTGTGGGCTGCAACTCCACCAAAAACTATGTTGTAGAGGGCAATATTGAGGGCTTTAGCGGTCAGGTGCTTGTGACCGATTTTGAGGGTCAGACCATCCTCGGCCTTGCAACCGTCAAGGACGGCAGCTTCTCGATTGATGTCGACAACGAGCAGGAGGCTCCTTTTATTGGTGTGCTCACCATTGACAACACCCCCATCTGCCCCATCTTCTTCGATGCCGAGAAGGTTATCGTGGAGGGTAATATCTATGGTGGTCTGATTGTTTCGGGCTCGGAAGCAAATGACGCTTTCGTGGCTTTCCAGGAGGCTACGGCAGAGTTTGAGAACAATCTGCCCGAGGATTTCGATGTGAACAATCCCGCCCCCGAGGTGAATGAGGCAATCGCAAAACTGCTTGGTGAGCAGTTCGAGGCCAATAAGGACAACCTTTTTGGCGGCTTCCTGATTGTTTCGGGTATGGTGCCTGCCGAGACCCCCGAGCAGCTCCTTGGCTACATCGACGCGCTTGGCAAAGAGCCCCAGAGTCTGCCCCAGGTACAGTCTATGAAGAGCTTTGTGGAGCAGGCAATGGCAGAGGAGGCAGCAGCTACCGAAGAGGAGACTGCCGCCGAGGAGTAATGATACGCTAATAATAAATATAGAAAGGTATGAAAAAGATATTGGCCATTGCGGCTGCCGCACTGCTTGTGGTTGGTTGTGGCAGCAAGACGAAAACCTATGTGGTGGAGGGTAATATTGAGGGCGCGTTCGGTAAGGTTGCGCTTATTGATATGAGTGGTCGTACCACCTACGCAGAGACCAAGTGTGAGAATGGTCTGTTCTCTCTGGAGGTGGAGAGCGAGAGCCCCCTTATGGCTGTGTTGAAGATTCGCGGTCAGCAACTCGTACCCCTCTTTCTGGACGCTTCGCCCCTTCAGATTGAGGGTGACTTGGCTACACCCGACAAAATTGCAGTTGTGGGTAGCGCATCGAACGATGCCTTCAGGAAGTTCAACCGCCAGCAGATGGAGATTCTCGCACCCGTGATGACCCCCGAGTCCACCCCCGAGCAACAACAGGCTGCTATAGAGGCACTTAAGGGTGTGATGGATGCAAGCTATCAGGAGAATAAGGACAACCTCTGGGGTGCCTACCTGCTGACGGCTGCGCTCTATCCCCAACTCTCCGCCCAGGAGATTCTCGATGCCATTGACCTTCTGCCCCGAGAGATTCACAAAGAGCCCAGTGTGGCACAACTCAAGGAGAGTGCCAAGGCTCAACTCAAGAGCGAGGTGGGCAACAAGTATATGGACATTACACTTCCCGATGCCGAGGGCAAAGAGGTGGCCCTCAGTGAGGTCGTTAAGAAGAACAAACTGGTGCTTCTGGACTTCTGGGCCTCGTGGTGTGGTCCTTGTATGATGGAGGTCCCCCACCTGATGAAGGCCTATGGTGACTACCACGAAAAGGGTTTCGAGATTTATGGTGTGAGCCTCGATAGCGACAAGGATGCTTGGCTCGCGGCAGTTACGGGCAACAACTTTATGTGGGTCAATGTGTCGTCGGTGAGCGGCTTTGATGTCAAGGCAGCCGAGATGTATGGTGTGAGTGCCATTCCCGCCAACTTCCTCATCGACTGCTCCACAGGCAAGATTATCGCCAAGAATCTGCGCGGTGAGGCTCTCGGCGAAGAACTCGCAAAATTCTTTGCTGAGTAGGGTGGAGTATAGGAGAGAAAGATTACAAACCTAACAACTATTTGATAACGATGAAGAGATTTATGATGATTGCTGCTGCGGCCCTCGCGCTTGTGGGCTGTGGCAAAGAGTATGTGGTCAGGGGCACCATCGAGGGCTACACCGGTGAGGTGAAACTTATGGCCAATAAGAGCACCGAGTGCTTCGCTTCGGCTACCACCGAGGATGGCTCCTTTGAGCTGAAGGTGGATGTTGATGCTCCTCTGTTTGCAAACCTCGTTGTGGGCGACAAACAGCGTATGGTCTTCGTAGAGGAGGGCACAGTGACCGTTGCAGGCTCCCTGGAGGATTGGGGTGCAGTGACAGTAGGTGGCACCAAGTCCAACGAGAACTTCGAGGCCTACCGTGGCGAGAAGAAAGCCCTTATGGAGGCCTATGTTGCCGCCACCGACGATGAGAGCCGCGCTGTTGCCGAGCAGAACTACGACCAGCACTCGGCTGATGCTTATGAGGCAAACAAAGATAACCTCTTTGGCCTCTATCTGCTTGCTACCGAGCTCTACTATGGTATGAATCCCGATGAGATTCTCGAGGCTGTGGAGGCTCTGCCCAAGGCTCTTCAGAAATCCCACACCGCCGTTACCCTCCGCGAACTGGCCGAGGCTATGAAGAGGGTGGATGTTGGTCAGCAGTATATTGAGCTCGAGTTGCCCGACAAAGATGGAAATATGATTAAACTCAGCGATGTTCTCTCGAAGAATAAATATGTGCTTCTGGACTTCTGGGCTTCGTGGTGTGGTCCCTGTATGAGGGAGGTTCCCTTCCTGCTGGAGGACTACGCGAAGTATCACGACAAAGGCTTTGAGATCTATGGCGTGAGCCTCGATAAGGCCCGCGAGCCCTGGGTGGCTACTATGGAGAGCAAAGGTCTTGTATGGCCCAATGTGAGCGAGCTGAAGATGTGGGAGGACCCCTCGGCAAAACTCTACGCCGTTAGGAGTATTCCCTCGAACTTCCTCATCGCCTCCGATGGCACCATCGTTGCCCGCAATCTGCGTGGCGAGGAGCTCGGAGCGAAACTCGCCGAACTGCTCCAGTAGAGCCGAACTTAGGTTACTAATATAAGTGGAGCGGCACCCTTAGGTAGGTGCCGCTCTTCTTTTGCTCAATATGTTCCGATGGGTGGAAATAACAAAGGGGTTCCGATTGGAACCCCTTTTGTGACACCGACAGGACTCAAACCTGTAACCTTCTGATCCGTAGTCAGATGCTCTATTCAATTAAGCTACGGTGCCGAATTGCGAGTGCAAATATACGGCTTTTTTGGCTATCTGCAAGAAAAAAAGTAACTTTTTTGCAAACTTTTTTATGCCCCACTCATTATCAACTCGTTACGAGGAGCGAAAAAATTGAGTGGGGCATAGTCTTTGTCTTTACAGAGCGGCGAGTTTGTCCAGAGCCATCTCAATCATCTGCCTTACGAAGGGCTTGTAGTCGGTGTTCATATCCTTCACAGCCCTCTGTGCAATGATGGTGCAGATGGTACCTGCGCGGTGGCCCATAAGGCGGCCGAGGCCTGCCAGTGCGCTACTCTCCATCTCGAAGTTGGTGATGCGGCGACCCTTGTACTCGAAGCTCTCAATCTTGCTGTTGAGCTCCTTGTCGGCGGGAGCCATACGCAACCACCTGCCCTGAGGACCATAGAAACCAGGGGCTGCAACGGTGATACCCTCCACAACCGAATCCTTGAAGTGCTCAAACAGGGCCTCATCGGCGTCGATGAAGTAGGGGGCGGGGAGCTGAGGATTCCAGCCGGTGTGCTCCACAAAGGCTTTCTCGATATCGAGGTCACAAACGCTGTCACGACCTGCGTAGTAGTTCAGCAGACCATCGAAGCCCACCGACGAGCGGGCAAAGACAAACGAGCCCAGAGGAATGTCGGGCTGAATGGCACCCGAGGTGCCGAGGCGCAGCAGGGTGAGAACTCGTTTCTCTGCCTTCTCGGTGCGAGTTTCGAAGTCGATGTTGGCCAGAGCGTCAAGCTCGCTCACCACGATGTCGATATTGTCGGTACCGATGCCGGTCGAAATGACGGTCATTCGTTTGCCCTTGTAGGTGCCGGTGATTGTGCGGAACTCGCGGCTGACAATGTTGCACTCTTTCTCATCGAAGTAGCTCGCCACCATCTCAACCCTGCCAGGGTCGCCCACGAGAATCACCGTGTCGGCCAGGTGCTCGGGTTTGATGTGGAGGTGGAAAATGGAGCCATCGGAGTTGATGATAAGCTCGGAAGTTGGAATTGTTCTCATAATTTTATTCTTTTTTGTTTTTTATATTGCCTAAAATTTGTAAATTTGTCTCTCTGACTACGGCGCCTTGCCGGTAGTCGGATTACAAAAATAGTGAAAATTTTGTATAAATGAACCTCAAAAGTATGGAAAAGAGTAATCAATTTGTTCAGCAGAACCGTGAGCGCTTCCTCGAGGAGCTCTTCGAACTGCTCCGAATCCCCTCAATCAGTGCACAGAGTGACCACCGTCCCGATATGGTCCGCACGGCCGAGTGGCTGCGCGAGTCGCTACTTAAGGCGGGTGCCGACCGCGCCGAGGTGATGCCCACCGCAGGCAACCCTGTGGTCTACGCCGAGAAAATTATCGACCCCGCAAAACCCACTGTTGTGGTCTATGGCCACTACGATGTGATGCCCGAAGACCCCAAGGATGAGTGGCGCACAAACCCCTTTGAGCCCGTCATCAAGGATGGCCGCATCTGGTGCCGTGGTGCCGATGACGACAAGGGTCAGCTCTTTATGCACGCCAAGGCTTTTGAGGCTATGGTTGCTACAGGTGAACTGCCTTGCAATGTGAAGTTTATGCTCGAGGGCGAGGAAGAGATTGGTTCGCCCAGCCTCTACGCTTGGTGCGAGGAGAATAAGGAGCTCGTCAAGGGCGATGTTATCCTCATCTCCGACACGAGTATGATTTCGATGGATACCCCCTCGATTACTTGCGGTCTGCGCGGATTGTGCTATATGCAGGTAGAGGTTACGGGTCCCGACCACGACCTTCACTCGGGCCTCTATGGTGGCGCTGTTGCCAACCCAGCAAATGTGCTCGCCAACCTCATTACCAAACTCGTGGATGAGAATGGCCGCGTGACCATCCCCGGCTTCTACGACGATGTACGCATCCTCACCGAGGAGGAGCGCACCAACTTCAACAAGGCCCCCTATGATAAGGAGGAGTATATGAAAGGTGTTGGTGTAGAGGAGCTTGCAGGCGAGGAGGGTTACACAACCATTGAGCGCACCGGCGTGCGTCCTTCGCTCGATGTGAACGGCATCTGGGGCGGTTACACCCTCGAGGGTACCAAGACCATCATCCCCTCGAAGGCCTATGCCAAAATCTCTATGCGTCTTGTGCCCGACCAGAACTGGGAGAAGATTGCCCAGCTCTTCGAGGACTACTTCCGCGCCATTGCGCCCAAATGTGTGAAGGTGGATGTGAAGTCGCTCCACGGCGGTCAGCCCTATGTTTCGCCCACCGACCTGAAGGCCTACAAGGCTGCCGAGGCCGCCATTGTCGACACCTTCGGCAAGCGTCCTTTGCCCTTCTACTCGGGCGGCAGTATCCCCATTGTGAGCGGCTTCGAGAGGATTCTCGGCATGAAGTCCATCCTCATCGGCTTTGGTTTGGGCAAGGATGCAATCCATTCGCCCAACGAGAGTTACGGCCTCGACCAATTCTACAAGGGTATTGATACTATTATTCGTTTCTACAAGCACTTCGCGGAGTAAAAACGCATCTCTCTGGTGAATTTTTCACCAAACTTCAAAAGCGGCATCCTCATTTGCGTCAAGCAAACTCCGGTGCCGCTTTCTCATTTGGCAAAAAATTCCCTCAGAGATATGCGTTTTTATTTTCAAGGGTAGGCGGTCGGTTGTGTTCCTCTTCACTCGCTGTGGCCGTTGCCACCAAAAAATTCCCTCAGAGCTATGCGTTTTTTATGTCGACCGATGACCGTCGACCGTCTACCGACCTAAGTCTTTAAGGGCAAAAAGGGCAAACAGGGCTTATAGGTCCCATAAGTCTTATAAGTCTTATAGGCCCCATAGGTCCCATAGGTCCTTAAAGACCTTAAGGACCTTAAGGACTTTAAGGGAACTCCCATTTCTCCCACCTCTTCCACCTATGGCCACGCTGCCAGAGCATTTGCCAACTCTCAACTTTTGCATAATTTCCCGTGAAAAATTGTTTTACTCAATATTTTTTTCTACATTTGAAGGTTAAATTTGCACTTAGTGTACGCGCGCGTGTAATGCGCGAGCGATTGTGTGGACAAATAACGAATGTAAAACTATAAAAATCAAGACTATGAAATTTACAATTTCCTCTTCGGCTCTGCTGTCGCTTCTCTCGACAACAGGTAAGGTGGTAAGCAGCAAGAACACTCTGCCCATCCTCGACTATTTCCTCTTTGACCTGAAGGGCAAAACCCTCAAGGTTACCGCTTCGGACCTCGAAACCACTCTCGTGGGTAGCGTGGAGGTGGAGAGCGTCGAGCGCGAGGGTGTGATTGCAGCCCCCGTGAAACTGATGCTCGACTCGCTCAAGGAGTTCTCCGAGCAGCCCCTTACCATCGAGGCCAACGAGGACACTTGGGAGATTACCGTAAGCTGGAAGAGTGGTTCGCTCTCCATCCCCGGCACTTCGGGCCTCGGTTACCCTGCACTCCCCGAGTTGGCAGAGGATAAGAGCGAGGTAGAGATGGATGTGGATATGATGATTGGCGGTATCAACAAGACCATCTTCGCAACTGCCGACGATGACCTGCGCCCCGTGATGAATGGTGTCTATGTGAACCTCGCATCGGGTCTTGTGACCTTCGTGGCTACCGATGCCCACAAACTCGTGAAGCACACTGCCGAGGCGGAGATTTCGGCCGACGCATCCTTCATCCTGCCCAAGAAACCCGCCAACCTGCTGCGCGGTATCCTTCTGAAAGAGGAGGACGCAGTGAAGGTTGCCTTCGATAAGAAGAATGTGGTGTTCCACCTGAAGAATAGCACTCTGGTTTGCCGTCTGATTGAGGGTACCTATCCCAACTACAACGCTGTGATTCCCGCAGCCAACCCCAATAAGGTGATTGTGGATAGGGTGGAGATTCTCAACGCCATCAAGCGTGTGGCAGTCTGCTCCAACCAGTCGACCAACCTCGTGGAGTTCAACATCGGCGCCAACGCTATCAACCTTGCCACCAAGGACCTCGATTTCTCCTACTCGGCTCGTGAGAGGGTAGCGTGTGCCTACGAGGGTGCCCCCATCGTCATCGGCTTCAAATCTACCTTCCTTGTGGAGATTCTCTCTAACATCGAGACCCCCAGTGTGGTTATTGAGCTTGCCGATTCGACCCGTGCAGGCGTGTTCAAACCCCTCTACGATGAGCCCCAGAGCGCCAATACTCTGATGCTCCTGATGCCTATGATGATTAACTCGTAGTGTGGCGAGCATAACGAAGAGAAGTTGCAACTATGCAGTTGAATCTTAAGAACCCCATCGTATTCTTCGACCTCGAGACTACGGGTGTGGATATTGTCAAGGACCGCATCATTGAGATTTCGCTCGTGAAGGTGATGCCCGGTAGCGACGAGCCCGTGGTTAAGACTCGCAGGATTAAACCTCTGGATGACAATGGTCAGGTGATGCACATCCCCGAGGAGGCGACGGCTGTCCACCACATAACCGACGAGGATGTGGCCGAGATGCCCACCTTCCGCCAGATTGCCAAGTCGCTGGCCGAGCTCATCAAGGGGTGTGATATTGGTGGTTTTAACTCCAATAGGTTTGATGTTCCGATGCTGGCTGAGGAGTTCCTGAGGGCTGGTGTGAGCATCGACCTGAAGAAGCGCAAGTTTGTGGATGTACAGACCATCTTCCACAAGAAGGAGCAGCGCACACTCTCGGCGGCCTATAAGTTCTATTGCGACAAGGACCTCGAGGGTGCCCACTCGGCCGAGGCCGACACGCTGGCTACCTACGAGATTCTCAAGGCACAGCTCGACCGCTACGACGACCTGCCCAACGACATCGCCGCTCTGGCCGAGTATAGCCAGCAGAATCGCACGGCCGACTATGCCGGTAGGATTCTCTACGACGACAAGGATAGAGAGGTGTTTGGCTTTGGCAAGTATAAAGGTCAGAGCGTGGAGGAGGTATTCCGCAGGGAGCCCTCCTACTACGACTGGATGATGAATGGCGATTTCCCGCTCTATACGAAGCAGGTGATTACGCAGATTAAAACCCGAATTAAATAAATTTTTTTGGCAGAACCGATGAAAAGAACTGCTCTACTACTGATGACAATCCTCTCGAGTGTTGCTTTTGTGATGGCACAGGGCGAGCGCTCCAAGGTGGTAATGTCCATCGACTCGAGAAACTACTATGTCCACACTGTTGGCGCAGATGAAAACCTGTCGGACATCTCGGATATCTACTCGGTGTCGGAGGCAAGGTTGGTGACCCTCAATAAGCTCAATACGGATAGCCTTGTTATCCTTTATGAGGGTGACATACTGAGAGTTCCGTGCTATAAGAGGGTGCGCGACCTGCTGCCCACAAGGGGTGACGAGCGATTTGAGCGCTATCGTCCCTCGGAGGGCGAGTCGCTCTATGAGGTTGCTGTGAACTATGGCATCTCGCTCGACACGCTCATTGAGGACAACCCCGCGCTGGATATTACCAACATCGGTAACCGCCGCACGATTCTGATTCGCAAGAGTGCCATTGATGGCACCACTATGGAGGAGTTGATGTTGGAGGGCCGCCGCTATGCTACCATTCTCCAGCAGCTCTCGCTCAAGTATAACTACTTCGTTGTGGAGCCCAGCGACTCGCTCTATTCGATTGCAATGAGGCGTATGATTGACCTGGAGACCTTCAAGAGGGACAATGGCGAGTTTGACGAGCTCTATGCAGGTATGGTGCTCAAGAGCCGCCGTGGCGATGGCTGTGGCGAGGAGAATGTGAGGTTCACGGAGGAGGATGAACTCTACTATCAGGATAGCGTTCGCTATCGCACCTTCCACAAGAATAGCCTCACGATTACGATGATGCTGCCTATGACCGACTCGCTCGGTAGGATTAGGGGTAATTTCGTGGAGTTCTATCAGGGCGCACTCTTGGCCGTGGAGGATATGAAGGCGCAGGGCCGCTCGGTAAATCTTCAGGTCTACGACACCCACAATTCGGCCTCCTATGTGGACTCGATTATGATGTACGACCCGATGATTGACAAAACGGACCTTTTCATCGGTCCCGTCTATGAGCGCAACTCGGCAGCTGTTATGGAGTATGCCAAGGAGAATAGTATCCCTGTGGTGTCGCCCCTGGAGACTACCACCGAGGGCAGCTATGGCCGTGGCTTCTTCCGTATGGCCCCTCTGAACGAGAACCACTACGACAAACTCGACTCGCTCATTAGGGAGGATAGTAATGTGGTGCTCATCTACACCGCCAAGACAGATGCTAAACTTGCTGCCGAGATTGAGGCACAGGTGGCTGGTAGGGACTATAAGAAGTTGGTCTATAACGACCAGTATGAGGTTACCGAGGGTGGTGAACTCAAGAATGCACTCGCCAAGAGCGGTAATGTGGTCTTCATCCTGAGTAACGACGAGATGGAGGTCGATAGAGTGATGACGCTTATGTGTGGTGTCTTTGCAAGCCGTGGCCTTAGGGGCAACTACCCTGTGAGCGTTGTTGGCACCCCCTCCTGGGTCCGCTTTAGGTATATCGACCGTGCTATGTATTTCGACCTCCACTTGGCCTATATGGCCAACTATCACGCAGATAGGAGCACCAATAGGGTTGCTATGTTTGATGGTCGCTACTTGCAGGCCTTTGGTCGTATGCCCTCGACCTTTGCGTGCAGGGCCTATGATGCAGTAAAGCTCTTCTCGCTGGGTATGTTTGCCGGCGGCGATTTGGCCGAGTCTGTGAACGCTATTTCGACCCCTATGCTCAAAGTGCCCTACAACTTCATCCCCCACGAGGGCAATATGGTCAATGGGGTGTGGTCGTTGGTAAGATACGACGACCAGAAGATTGTGGTTGAGTAGCCGTGCCCGAGAAGATTAATATAAAAATAGGTGCGCCACAAGCTGGCGCACCTATTTTTTATTTGCCTACGCGCGTGTGCGTGAGGGCTATTGTAGTTTCATTATGGTATCGAGCGAGATGGAGCGGAAGTCTTCGACAATGAGGTCGGGGGCGGCCTCAAGGAGTTGCTCGCGGGTGTGGGTGGAGGTGAGAGTAATGACCCTCATTCCTGCCTTGCGTGCGGCAACCACCCCAGAGATGGCATCCTCAAAGACCAGGCACTCCTCTGGCTTGACTCCCAATTTTGCGGCGGCTGTGAGGAATATCTCGGGGTTGGGCTTGCAGTGGGTGACCATATCGCCGCTGATGACGGTATCGAAATAGGGGGCAATGGCGCACTTCTCGAGCACAAAATCGACATTCACCCTCGGCCCCGAGGAGCCCACAGCACAGGGTATGCCCGCCTCGTGGAGCTCACGAAGAAGTGCCACAAGCCCCTCGGTGGGGCGTATTGTTGGGGCGTAAATCTCGCGATAGAGAGCCTCCTTCTCCTCGGCCAGAGCGGCCACACCCTTGGCCTCCACCAACTCGCGAGGGAAGAGGGCGTTGATGATGTCGTCGTTGCCGCGGCCGTTTAGGTGGGAGAAGTCCGCACCCTCCTCGGCCTTGAGGTTGTAGCGCTCGGCCATCGCTGCGAAGGCCCTGAAGTGTACGGCCATATTGTTCACCAATACGCCATCCATATCGAATATTACTCCTTTAATCATACTCTGAGGGGTTGTTTGTGGTGCAAATTTAATCAAAATTGTTACCTTTGTAGAATCAAAGAGGAAAAAACAGAACGAAATTATGTCCGACTTGCAGGCACTTCCCGAAAAAACCGTCGAGCGACTCAGTGAGTATCGTCGCACGCTGCTCCGTTGCCAGAAGCAGGGTATCACACACATCTTCTCCCATGTTCTTGCCGGTATGCACGGCCTCACGGCGGTGCAGGTGCGCAGGGATTTGATGCTCATAGGCTTTTCGAGCGATACCAAGAAGGGGTATGATGTGAGCGTGTTGGCCGACTTCATTAGCGACATCCTCGACGCGCCACAGCCTATGAATATCGGTGTTATAGGTATGGGCCACCTCGGCCAGGCTATCACTAAGTATTTCAACGGCAAGGGGCTCAACCTCAAGATTGTGGCCGCTTTTGATGTGGACAAGGAGAAGGTCGGCACCGTGATAGACGATATCCCCTGCTACTCGATGGACTCTTTGGCCGAGAGGGTAGAGGAACTCGATATCAACATCGTGATTCTCTCGTGCCCCACGCGCGTTGCAGAAGAGGTTGTGCTGCCGGTTGTCAATGCGGGCATAAAGGGCGTTCTGAATTTCACCTCCAAACCCCTGAATTTCCCCCTCGGAATCATTGTTGAGAACTACGATATAACCACCCTGCTCGAAAAGGTCGCATACTTTGTGAAGGAGCAGGAGAGAGGTGATGATATTTAGTCCCCTTTTTGCACTACTATGCGCCAGCACCACGGATTCGATAACCTGCCCACTATTGAGCGCCCCGTTGTGACGATTGGGTCGTTCGACGGTGTACACCGAGGCCACGCAGCACTCTTGGGACGGGTGCGCAAGGAGGCCGAGAGGGTAGGCGGTAGTAGTGTTGTGGTGACATTCTCGCCCCATCCGCGCGAGGTGCTGCCCCGCGGTGGCGATGACTTTAGGCTTATTACCTCCGATGAGCGCAAGGCCGAACTGATTGAGGCACTCGGCATTGACGAACTCATTACGGTGGAGTTTACGATGGCCTTTGCGGCCCTCAGCTCGGAGGAGTTCGTGAGGGACTTTTTGGTTAGCAAGCTCGGTATGCACACCCTTGTTGTGGGCTATAATCACCGCTTTGGTCACGATGGCGCTGTGGCCGACGACCACTTCGAGCAGCTCGGAGGGAAATATGGCTTTGAGGTCATAAGGGCCGAAGCGCTCACTCTCGAGGGCGGTAAGGTGAGCTCCTCTATTGTGCGCCGCCTGCTGGCCGAGGGAGATACCGTAGGGGCCGAAGAGTTACTTGGACATAAACTTTAGATAACTATGGATAACATCTTGTACGAAAAGGATATACAGCTCAGGGTGAGGTATAAGGAAACTGATCAGATGGGCGTTGTTCATCATTCCAACTACCCTGTCTACTATGAATATGCTCGCACCGAGTTGCTCCGAGAGAAGGGCTTTACCTACAAAATGATGGAGGAGGGCGGTGTTATGATGCCCGTTAGGGAGGTAGGTATGAAGTTCCTCACTCCGGCCAAGTATGACGACCTGCTGACTATCAAGGTTATGATGCACCCCATCAAGGGTGCGCGTCTGCGCTTCGACCACGAGATTCGCAACGAGGCGGGCGAACTGGTCAATACGGGCTTTGTGGAGCTTGTCTTTGTCAACGCCACCACGCGTCGCCCCTGCCACGCCCCCGAGTGGTTCCGCAACCTGTTTGGCTGTTAGGGGTAGTTAGCCGAGATAAAACGAGAGCGACCTCCGCGTGGAGGTCGCTCTCGTTTTGTGTTAAGTCCTGCTCGGGCCCTACTCGCCAATAATCTCCGCGGGAATCTCGCAGCGCTCATAGAGGCACCTATCCTCGGCGTTATCCTTTGCCACAAGGAGCATAGTGGAGGCGGTGAGGCTCTCTACGATGTAGCGATGGTTCCACTCGCCCGCGCCGTGGTCGTAGTTGCCACGCAGCACAGCCGCGCCAATCTCCTCGTCGACATAGAGCGTAAAACGGCCCGTGAGGGTGCGTGTGCCGAAGCTGTCGATGTTCTGGTACATCGTGTAGGTGCCGTCGGCCCTCACGAAGTCGATGTAGACAAAGCTACCCTCGGGCAGGGACTGGTCGTTCCACAGGGAGAGTCTCCAACTGCCCGAAAGGTTGTTGGTTGTAACCTCAATCTCGGGGATGGGCTCCTCCTCGGGGGTGTTGTCGCAGCTCCACGCGCCAAACATCAGGGCGGCCGCAATCATAACTTTAAGAATCTGTTTCATCATATCTATCTTATTTATTATTCTCTATCGTAATCTCAACTTTGCGTCCTCTCGGGGGAGTGTTGATGCCCACCAAAAAGAGCATTGCAGGCGCTCCATCGGGGCAGTACTCAACGACCAAGTCGCCCTCCTCGCCTGCCGAGAGTGTTGTGGGCTCAGTGTAGGCCCTGAGGCCTCCCATAGTGAGCGTGCCGTCGTGGGTCACACGCAGCGGTGTGGAGCCGCCATTTAGGATGGCTATCCTTGCCGTGCCTCCCTCCTTGGGGAGCGTTACGCCCCTCTGTCGCAGTCGGAGGGTGCCCATCGCGTGGGGATAGTCGCCACCGCGGTCGGTGGAGTGGGTGACTGTACCAACCACATCCACAATGGCCGAGGGCTCACTCTCCGAGAGGGTGGTGTAGACAAAAAGGCGTTGGTGTACCTCACCTGCGTGCCCCTTGGGGTAGTATTTCACCCTCACTTTGCCACTCGCCTTTGCGGTGTTGGCCTTGCGGTCCCACTCGGCCACAAGACAGTTGCAACTCGTGGTGATGCGGGTGATGGAGATTTTCTTGCCCGTGGTGTTGTGCCACTCAATCTCTCCCTGCCAGTGGGGCTCATCCTCGCTGATGGTGCCAAACGAGAGGGTGCCGCCTTCGGCGAACCTTATGGTGCTACCCTCGTGTGCCTTGGGATTTGCGGCCCTCTGCACAGCCTCTTGGGGTATGATGGTGAGTTGTCCGTAGGCAGGGGCAATTGAGGCCACAAGTGCCCCAAAAACACCAATCAAACCAACTTTCCAACCTCTTTTCATACCTCTCTTTTTTTGGGGTGTGTATAGTGGATTCCTACAACCAACCATTTGAGCCGGCTCCCTTGCGCACCGTGATTGTGAAGGTGTGCTGCTCGGTTGTTGTGCCGCCGCTAACGGTGATTGTGGCGGTTGTGGTGCCCGACTTCTTGCCCTCGAAGAGTAGTTCGCCCGAGGTGTTCTTGCAGGAGGCAATATCCTCGTTGGAGATAGCAACTTTGTAGGTCTTGTTGCCACCATCCACAAAGTAGCGAGCCGCCTTGACTGCTACGCTGCCACCCTCCTCGATGTAGATGTTGGGGAAGTGGATGGGGGTGCCCACGCCACCAATGGCGCCCAGCAGACGGGCAGCGTTAATCTGTCCTGCGCCCATCTGTCCCTTGAAGGGTGTAAGGTCCATCTGCATAGGTTGCAGAGGGCCGATGTCGGCCACATAGCGACGATACTCCTTCTTGCCCACCATATAGGGGTCAATGTCGGTGGCAGTGGAGCATATGAGCTCCTTGATTTGTTCGGGGGTGAGCTGTATGCACTGCTCGGCCGCATAGGAGATGGCCAGTGCCACCACGCCCGACACCTGGGGACAAGCCATCGAGGTGCCCTCCATAAAGCCGTAGCCGCTCTCGCTCACATTGTAGGGCAGGGTGGAGAGGATACATCCCACCTCGCCGTAGTTGTGATACTCATCCACATAGTTCCAGTAGTAATCCTGGTCGCCACCCGGAGCCGAGATGGTCGTTCCGGGACCGTAGTTGGTGTAGACCGCGGGGGTGAAGTCGGCAGCTGTGGCGGCTACCGAGATTGCAAAGTCTGCCGCACCGGGATAGCCCGCCTGAGGAGCGCTCTCGTTGCCACCCGCAAAGACTGCCACACCGCCATTGATGGGGCCATTGGGCGAGCCTGCGTTGTGGATGAAGTAGTCGAGAGCCTCGAACTCCAGAGGTGAGCCCATCTTCCACTCTTCAAACGAGTGGAAACCCTGCTCGCCCCAGTCATACTGGTTAGCCGCACCCGACACATAGCCCCAGCTGCACTGAAGCACCACTGCGCCATTGTCGGCCGCATATTTCATAGCCCTCGCCACAGCCAGTACGCTACTACCAACATTGCCCGAAAAAATCTGGCACGACATAATCTTTACACCTGCGGAGCCCTTGCCGCCACCTGCTATGGAGCTGATGCCAATGCCATTATCGTTGACGGCCGAGATTACACCTGCCACGTGGCTGCCGTGTCCCGAGTCCATATAGTCGTTCCAGGTAATCTTGCCATTACCCCTTACGAAGTTGTAGCCGTGGATGTCGTCAACATAGCCGTTTGTGTCTTCATCCTCATTGGTGCCCTCGACCTCGTCGCTATTGACCCACATATTGGCCTTGAGGTCGGGGTGCTCAACGAAGATTCCCTCGTCCAGAACGGCCACAATCACATCCTCGTGGCCAGTGCAGAGTTCCCAAGCACCCTCGGCCTGCACATCGGCATCCTTGACGCTCTTTACAACGCCATCCTTCAGGAAGAGGTCGCCATTATTAATAAGGTGCCACTGCTCGCCGAGCAGGGGGTCGTTCATCACGCCAGCTGCCTTTGCCGTGTTAGCCCTTGTGAGAGCCTCGGCCCTAAGGGTGGTGGCTTTGCCATTGTAGGCGCGTTTGATGCGGCGGTTTACATCCACCTTCTGCACCTCGCCCAGTTTGGAGAGCTTCTGGGCTACACTCTCGGTGCTCTCGCCATTAAAGCGCACCACATACCACAGATGCAGGCCCCTCTCGCGCGCGGCCTCCTCACTACGCCTATCGTAGGGGAATACGCGCTCCAACTCATAGCCACCCACCAGCTCCAACACCTCATCCACGGAGGGAATCTCGCTGCGTGACCTTGTTGTCCTCGAGGCAAGCATCTGCTCCACCTCGGGGGAGAATTTCACCATCAACTCACCCTCCACATAGGGGCTCTCTTGCAGCAGAGTGTTGTCGCCGTTGTTGTTGGGCTGGCTCTGCTCGATGTCGTTCAGACAGCCCACGAGCGAGAGTGCACACGCCGTGGCGAGTCCCAACGATACTATTCTATTCAGTTTAGTCATATCTTGTTGCTATTCTTTTCGTTCACATTCCGTTGCTACTCTGCGCCCTCTTCCTCGCCGGTAGGTTGCCTCTTTGTGGGGTAGAGCTCATAGTAGTAGTCGAGGCTCACGGGCTCATTTGCGAAGCCTGCTGAGGCACCCTGCTGGTCTTTGCCCTCCTGCGTGAAGATGAAGCTATAGGGGTTCCACCAGTCGAGCATAGGGTGATAGAGCAACCAATCGGGTAGCTCGCCCGTCAGACGGTTGAAGTTGATGCTGAAGAACTTGGTGCGGGGCATCACCTTCTTTATCTTCTTGTCGACCAACATTCTGGGCAGGGTATCTTTCGAAGCAGCCCAATCCTCCTCGGTGTAGACCGGAACGGTGGGGTCATCCTCGAAGGTGGGAAGCTTGCCGTGCAGATAGTTGACCGACAGGTTGAGTGTGTCGAGCTCCCACTTGAGCAGGTGCTCGGGGAACTTCTCCTCCTCAATGAAGCCGCCAAGGTCGGTGCGAGTGGTGTTGCTCAAGTCGTAGACAACAGAGCGCTGATTGGCATTGAGAATAAGAGTCCTCAATTTGGGCAAATTCTCTTTGGTAATCACCTCGGGTACCCTCATAAAGTTGTTGGAGCCGAGGTTTAGGTACTCCAGATTCTTGAGGTTCGCAAGCCTTTGATCGACGCTTGTGAGGCCGTGGGCAGCGATGGTGAGCCTCTTGAGCTGTGTGAGCTCAAAGATGGCGTCGCCAATCTCCAGATTCTTCAGGAAGGTGTTGGTGTTGCCAAAGAAGTAGAGCTCCTCGGCAGCGGTCAGGTACTTAACCTCAAAGGGAAGGTCCTCATTGGTGTTGTAGATGAAGAACTCGGCATACCTCACGCGGCCCTTCTTGTCGGGGGTGTAGCCCTCGTGGCCCTCATCCCAGAGAATCACGCCCGACCAACGCTCCATAGGCACCGACACATCCCAGGAAGCAAGCGTTGCAATGCTGCGCTGAATGCTCACAAGGGCCACGGAGTCGCCGCTGCGGCTATTCTCCTGGATGGGCTCGGCAGACTTCTGGATGACCTTCAGGTTGTCCTGTCTGGCGAGCTGTTCGCCCTTCTTGGGCACAAACTTCACCTCGGCAATGCGCTCTTTGGGCAGGGTGTTGATGTCCCAATCGAAGACCACAGTCACCTGGCGGGGACGCACACCGCGGTTGAGTTTTACCTCATAGTTCTTGTGGCTGAGCCAACGGGCATCGGAGGGAATCTCTACATCGAAATCGACATTGGTCGTAAGCGTCACACTGAACTTACGCTCGTTTAGTGTCTTGAAATTCTCAATCTCCACACTGGGTTCCTCGAGCTCAATCGAGTAGGGGAAGCCCTCCTGTGTCACGCTGATGGTGCGCTCCTCGAGGGTTGCGAGGTTCTGGATGAGCACCTCACCATAGCGGGGCTCGGCCATAAGTGCCGAGTCGATGATAATCTGGCACTCGGCATTACCACGACCATTGGCGGGCGAAACGGTAATCCAAGTGTTGTCGGTGGAGGCTATCCAGCTCTCGCCCGAGGAGATGGCCACCTTGCGGGCACCACCTACAGCCTCGATGCTAATCTCATTGCAGTCCGAGGCGAACTCAATATCCTCCTGGTAGCACCCCACAGCCAAGAGAGCTGTGGCGATGACCGATATGTATGTTCCAATCTTTTTCATTCTTTTGTCTTGCTTTTTCAATCCGAATATCTCTTATTATCCCTACTCGAGCATTGCGCTACAGTTGAGAATGTTCTGGCTCCTATCATAGATAAGGATGTAGGCGCCCACGCTCCACGCATAGCAGATGTCCGATGCGTCGAAAACGATGTTGGGGTTGTCGCTGATATCCAGATAGTAGATGAGAGTGGAGATGGTGTCGTCGATGACGCGCAGGTCGTTGGAGCCGAGATAGAGGCCCCTCAGGCCGCGGTGGTTGCCGATACCGAGCGGCCACTCCCTCAGGCACCTGTTGCCCTCAGCATCCCTCTGGCTACGAATCGCAAAGACCGTCAGGCCCGAGCTGTCAAGAGGCTCATAGGGGAACTCGCTAAAGCGGTTGAACGACACATCCACACCATAGAGGTAGGGTAGTGTGCCCGCGTGCATATCCCTCGGCAGGTCGCTAAGGCGGTTGTAGGAGAGGTCCAATGAGGTGAGATTTATTGTGTTCTTGCTTGCAAACGAGCCAATGGGAATCTCCTCAATCTGGTTGGCCCTCAGGATGATATAGGAAACAATACTCTCCGTGTCGGCCAAACACTTGGGATACTTGGTGAGTTTGTTGTGGGTGAGGGTGAATGTCTCCACATAGATGCCATTGTAGGTGCCATCCTCCTCGCCCTCGAAGCCGTCAATCTGGTTGCCCGCGAAGCTCACCGAGGTCATACCATACTGGCTCTTGGCGTTGAAGATGTTGGGCACCTTCTTCAGGCGGTTGTAGTTCACCGAGAAGGTCTCCACATCGTCGTGGCCACAGAAGTATCCCTCCGCGTCGCGAGGCAGGCTCTCCAGAAGGTTGTTGTCCAGATAGAGCTGCACGGGTGCAACCTCCTTGCCCAGGGGGTGAATCTTGGAAATCTTGTTGAAAGCCAGGTCCAGCAGACCAATCTTCTTCATATTGCGGAACGACTCGGGAAGCTCCTCGAGGTTGCCCTGACGGCAGTAGAGAATCTGGATTTTCTCGCGGCTCGGACCTTTGGCCAGGGCGTCAAGACCCTTGTAAATCTCCGCGGCGCTCCACTGGGCGTTGTTGGCGATGTTGAGCGACACGAGCTCGGGCATACGGGTGATGACCATAGGGAACATCACCATCTTGGGGCAGTTGTAGAGCTCAAGGTCGGTGAGCGATGTGAGGCTCTCCATCTCATCGGGGAGGCTCTCGATTTCGCTATTGGCAATGTATAAGTACTCGAGTTTGGAGAGCTGTCCAATCTCTTTGGGGAGGCTCTTCAGACCGTTGCAGAGGGTACCGTGGGAGGTGTCCATAGGGCGGATGTGGCGCTGCAAACCGCTCTTAAGGTCGAAGATTTCATCCTCCGACATACTCTCATAGAGGCGTGTGGCGCCAATGGAGATGTTGTGCTCGGCAAGAGCGCGGGCGCAAGGCTCCGACATCTGCTCGGGGGTGTGGAGCTGACTGAGCCACTGGCCGTGGAGCTCCATACGATTGCGACTACGCTCCTCGAGGCTCTTGCTCCTATCGAGCGTGGGGTCGTAGGTGAAGTTGTTGTCGTTGTGGGTACCCAGGTAGAGCTCCACAAGCTCCGAGAGTTGACCGATGGCAGGCGAGAGGTGACCACGGAAGCCGAAGTCGCTGATGTCGATGCGGGCCACACGACCATTGGCGTGGAGCATAACGCCGGGCTGATTGCCCCACAGGTCCACATCGCAGTTGAAGTTCCAGTTGGAGCCCTGGGCATACTCCTCGCCGATGTAGTACCAGTTCTCACCATCGAGGCTCTCCCAGATGGCCTTCAGGGCGTAGTAGTCCTTGATGTAGTCGTCGGCCTCATATAGGGTCACGCCCACATTGGCCTTGGTCGTTTTGTTGTCCTCCACCATAAAGGGGCTCTTTGCCGGGTTGCTCTTGCTCTCCAGCAGGACGCCGCCCTTGGTGAACACCTCGTAGGCCTTCACCTCGTAGTTGCCCGCAGGAATCCACAAGAGTGTGTCGCAGAGAATCGAGGAGGTCTTGTAGCCGTCCTCGACATCATCTGAGGTGTCGAAGTGGAGGTCGAACTCGCAGGGAAGTTTCTCGAACTTGATATCCTCGCCGGTGTATTTGTTCTCGACGGTGATATTAATCTGGCCAATCTCGTCGAAGGTGTACTGGCGCTCCACGGCACGGGTGCCGCTAAAGCTGCTCATATCCTTCACGAGAGTGAACAGCACCTTGCCTCGTGCCACCACATCCACAGTCACATCGTGCACCACAAGGCCACCCTCAATCACCGAGAAGGTGCTATCGCCCTCGGGGGTGCCGTTGTAGATCAGTTCATCGTCTGCGTCGTAGAGCGAGAAGGTGATAAGGCGGTAGTCGCCGGTGAGGAGTTTGAGTTTACCGCTGCGAAGGCCCCACTCGGCAGCGTCGCCCTCGCCACCGGTGAGGGTGAGGGTCTGCGCGATGGTTGTCTCGCCATACTCCAGCGTTACTTTCACCTTGTAGGCATCCTGCAACCACTCCAAACGCTCGGTCACCGCACGACTTGCGGGAGCCTCGGGGGCCACATAGGAGGCCTTCTTGTAGAGCTTGAACTGCACATAGCCGTAGCCATCGCCGAGTCCAAGTTCATCCTCGGGGGTCGAGCAGCTCACAGCCATCAGTGCGGCCGAGAGCAACATAACCCACATAAATATCTTTCTTAGTTTCATACTCTTTTCTCTTGGGTTCTTCGGTTAGTTGGCGTTGTAGATGACAATGAGCTGAAGAACAACATTGTAGTTGTTGGAGCCGTAGAATGTGATGCGACCCGTAGCCGAAGTGGAGCTACTTGTGCTCACGATGGTCTCCTCACCGCTTTTCCTTGTTGACAACCAACTCTGATAGGGGTAGGCCATAGTGTACTCGGGCAGAGTGAGCGATATGCTCTTGCACTTGGGGTTGAGCGTGAGGCGATACTGAAGAATGCCCATATAGTCCTCCTCCTCGTTGTACTCCTCGTCGCCAAAGACAATCTGCTCGAGTTTGGCGCCCGTCTGGAGAGCCTCCTCAATGTTGGTGAACATCACATCGCCCTCGACCTCCTCATAGGGGGTGAAGGTGGGATCGAGCACCACATAGATGAGCGCGTATGCCTCGCCCTTGTCGTTGTAGAATACGAAGGTGGCCTCGTTCTGACCCTTGCTGCCAGCCATAGTGTTGGCGAACTCGCCCTCGCCGTCACCCAGTCGGCTGCGGATGATGTAGCCGTTCTCGATGGCCTCCTCGGGGTCGCTTTCGCTTATGGTAATCCAGCAGGTCGCGGGGTCGTAGGCGGCACCCATATAGCCGTCAATGCCATAAATCTTGTAGCTGTCGAAGGGGCGACGGAATACCAGGTCATCGCCCGAGTCGTTATTCCTGAGGGTGAGCTTATAGGCGTGGGGAATACCCGACCAGTTGTTGACCCAGGGCCAAGTGCCCTTCTCTATCTTCTCGAAGCGTGCTCCGTAGCCCATCATCATATTCTCATCAAAAGCATAGATGGGGTCGCTCGTGTCGATAATCTCAATGCCCTCCTGAAGAATCTCACAAACTATAAAGTCTGCATAGGAAGTGTTGCTGGCCTCGGTCAGGGGGATAGCAACGATGGCACCCTGGCGGTCCTCCTCGCTGGTGGTAGGCTCCACCGCAAGGGTCAGCTCACGCATCCAGATACCCTCCGAGCCCGCCTCTGCGGGGAAGTCGCCAACCGTGAGCAGAATCCACTCTGCACCCTCCCTGGTGTAGCTGCCGTCGGCACCTTTGTTGAGAGCAAATACCTCCACGCCACGGGGCGAGTTGATGCGGCCATAGCAGCTCTCCACATAGGAGTCGCTACCGCTGGCGTAGTAGAGGCCCTCGGCATTGAAAAGCGCCTCGGTGACAAGCTCCACATCGCACACGCTCTTGCAGCCCTCCATTGTGGTCGTGAGGGTCTCAACAACCAAGATGTCGCTCGAGTCAATCACACCGTCGCCATTGCGATCGCTCGTGTCGCAGAGCTCAATGGTGTAGGTGCCATCCTCCAGAGGACGCAACTCGGAGTTGGTGCGCAGGAAAATCTCGGTGCGACCCGCCGTGCCGGAGGTTTTGTTGGCGTTAATCCACTCGGGGGTATCCACGCCAAAGCTCCAGCGGAAGTTGGCCTCCACTACTATGCGCTGCATCCACTGCTCGTTGCACCATACCCACTCAATCTTGTCGGTGGGGGTGGAGGAGTAGCTGTAAGCGCCCTCCGCATCGGTTACGAACATCTCCTCGGTGGTGTCGAACTCGGCCACATAGACCTTCAATTCGCGCTCCTTGGCACCGCGAGTGAGCTCCACAATCACCTGACTCTCACCGCCCATAGTCATCTCTACGGCACAGGTGCGAGTGGTGTCGAACTCCTCGTTGGGGGCGACGGCAATGGTGATGTTGTGGGTGCCGGCCTCGCCGTTGAGAGTGTAACGCTCGCTCTCGCCAACCACAAACTTGAAGTAGGTGGCAACCTCGGTGGGAATCTTGAGGCTCCACTTCATAGTGGGCTCAATGGTGAAGTCGAAACTATCGCCCGCCATTACCGTAGCGGTGATTTTCTCGGGGAACTGAGGTTTGATTACCTCTTCGGGGCTCTCGCAAGCGCTGAGCGAGAGTGCCAATACGGCCATAAAGCCCCATATTCTACTCACTAAACTCTTTTTCATATAGGTAGTTTTTTATATTTCTCAATTCTCAACTCTTTTACATTCCGAGCTCTCGGCGTATCTCTTCGGCCTCCTCGTCACTAATCCACTCAATCACATTGTAGAAGTGGCCCACGGTGCCAATCATCTCGCCGAGGTCCTCGACATAGACCTGCATCCACAGCACCGCAAAACGCTGACAGGCGTTGAAGTAGGAGCTATAGTAGGGGCTCGTGGTGGCCAAGATGTGGTTGTCGCCCAGAATCTGGCCAAATACGGAGGCCTCATCACTGATTACCTGCCCTGCCTCCATTGAGATAAGTGGCTCCTCGGGGTCGCTGCCGTGGAACTTCAGACTGACATCGTAGCCGTTGTAGAAGCAGCTGCGGAGGATGATGGTGTTCTGCTCGGTGGGGTGCAGGTCGGCCTTTACGACCCTCTGGTAGGAGATGTTCTCACCCGGGTAGTTCTGCAACATCATCGAGCTCACCAAGCACCAACCCGTGAAGTTGTTGATGTCATAGGGGCAACTCTTATACATAACCACCTTGGTCTGGGTGCCATCCTTGTAGAGGTCGTCCCACACCATCTCCTCGGGCACGATGAGCCTCAGTACAAAGCCGAGCGAGTCGGTAGCCTCGATATTCTCATAGATACCTTTCACCCTTACCTCTCCTGCAAGTTTGCCCGCAGGGATGGTTACCGAGTTGGAGAGTAGGCGATAGTGGTGCCCCTCGATGGCGTTACTGCCCGCGTCGATGACCTCCACACCGAAGGTGCGGTCGGTGTCGGCAGCGGTGGTGGCGGCAATGTCAATCGAGAAGTAGTCCTGATTCTCCTGCACAAGGAAGTACTGCTCCTGCTCGGAGAACATCACATAGGCCTTGTCGTTGTAGGTTGTGTACTGCTCGTCGCACGCAAAGGCGGCAAAGGTGAGCACACCTATTAATATATATGTCGATAGTTTTTTCATACTCATCATAGTCCTCTTCATCATTAGTTGTTGCTGTCGTTGGGTTCAACCTGTGAGCCGGGGGCCTCCAGCTCGTGCTGGGGGATGGGCCATACAAAACGCACATCGTCGGCCTTTACGCTCAGCGAACTGCCCTCCGAAAGGGTGTTGTTCTGGGGTGTGCGAGTGAAGCCCTCGCCGCCGCGATAGAGTTTGCCCCAACGCTTGATGTCCTGAAGGCGGTGGCCCTCCATATAGAGCTCCCTAACCCTCTCGGCCGCAATCTGCTCAATGTAGTTCTCCGAGGTGAGCGAGATGGAACCACCACCAGCGCTGAAACGGCTCTCGCGCAGAGTGTTCATATCCTTCGTTGCTTTTGAGAAGTCGGGCGAGGACTTGCGGCAGTAAGCCTCGGCACGAATCAGATACTGTTCGGCAAGGCGGAAGGGCTTGGGCATAGTCACATGGTAGATGTAGTAGCCGATGAAGTTTTGGTTGCCGTAGTACTTCACCAACAGAGGCCAGGTAAGGCCGTGGTCGTAGCCCGTGGTGAGGGTTGCGAAGTAGGAGTTATACCTCATATCGCCCGAGGTGTAGAGGTCCAGCACCCACTGGGCAGGTACATAGTCGGGGTAGTAGTAGGTGAAATCGTTGTTGAACGAGAGGAACACCTGACCGAGTGCGCCACCATAGGAGGTGGTTGTGAAGCCCACCTGCCAGATGGTCTCGGTGGCAAGGTCGTAGTTCCACATATAGTCAAAGAAGGTCATCTCGCTAGTGTACATCTGGTTGGCAGGCGAGAGTGCATACATCTGGTTGGGGTGGTCAATGACCTTCGAGGAGTGCTCGATGGCTGCCTCCCAATCTTGCATATAGAGTGCCACGCGGGCGTGGATGGCGTGTGCCACAGCCTGGGTCATATAGTAACTACTGTAGACATCATACTGCTCATCCAAAAGCTCTTCGGCCCTCTCGAGGTCGGCCACAACGAACTCATAGGACTCCTTGAGTGAGGCACGCACGCTGGGCTCCTTCTGGGAGTAGCTCTTGCGCAGTACAACACCCTTCTCGTTCTGGGCGGTTGCGGGGTCGTAGGCCTTGCAGTAGAGCTTCAGCAGCTCCGAGTAGCAGAGTGCACGGATGGCGTAGACCTCACCCGTGTACTGCTCGAGGATGGTGATGCGCTCGTCATCGGTCTGCTTGGCCATCACACCGTCAATCTTCTCCAAGTAGAAGTTGCAGTTGCTGATGATGCTGTAGAGCGATGCGTAGACCGCCTCAATCTCCGCGTTTGTGGAGCGTATATCCCACTGCCAATGGTTGCCGTAGGTGTTGGAGTATCCATCCACAGCATAGACAAGGTCGGCCTGGATGTCGGGCAGGAGTGTGAGGTGGCCACTCCACAGAGCGCTACTCTTCATCATCGAGTAGATGCCAGTGACGGTCTGTGTGGCATCGTCGTAGCTCTGCATAGCCTCATCGGCAGGGATGGCCGACTCGGGGAGTTTGTCAAGACACGAGGTCATCGAGAGTGCCACGGCAACGATTGCCACGGCCATATATGCTATTTTCCTAACTGTCTTCATAGTGTCGTTCGTGGTTTAGAAGGTTACATCAAGACCAAAGGTGTACTGACGAGCCATAGGGTACTGTGCAGCGTAGATGTTGGTCGTGCCCTCGGGGTCAAGACCCGAGAAGTGGGTGAAGGTCAGCAGATTCTGTGCCTGCACATAGAGCCTTACGCTGCGGAAGATGTTTTGATTCTCGAGCCACTCCGATGGGAGCGAGTAGCTGAGCATCACATTCTTGAGCCTCAGGAACGAAGCATCCTCCAGCAGGCGGCTGTCGAACTCGGTGTACTCGCCATAGCGGGGAATGTCGGTCACATCGCCCGGCTTCTGCCATCCCTCGAGCAGTCGGCGCGACTGGTTGTAGGTGGCAAATCTACCGTTCGACTCGTCGAAATAGCGGTCGTTGTTGAGCATCCAGCGGTCGGCAACCCAGCTAAACTGGGTGCTGAGCGAAAGCCCTTTGTAGGTGAGTGCTGTGCCGAAGCCACCCTGCCAAGGAGCGATGTAGGTCTTGCCCACAAGCACCTTGTCCTCATCGCGGAGCTCGTTTGTAAGGTGACCATCCTTGGTGTACCACAGAGCGTCGCCATTGGCGGGGTTGACACCCGCATAGCGGTTGATGTAGAACTCGCCCAGAGGATGACCCACGACAAGTTTGGTGTTGGTGCCCGAGCGCTCATACTCCTGCACGCCGTTGTAGAGCTCGGTAATCTCGTTGTGGTTGTAGGAGATATTGGCGTTGGCGGTCCAGAGTAGGTCGTCGGTTGCGAGGATGGTGCCCGAGATGTTCAGCTCCACACCCGCATTGACCATCTCGCCCACATTGTCCCAGTAGTAACCAAAACCGCTGGTCGAGTAGGGCTGGGGTACCTCCATAAGCATATCACTGGTGAGCTTGTAGTAGAACTCCAGGTCCATTGTGAGGCGGCCCCACAGACCTGTGTGCATTGCGAGGTTGGTGGTCCAAGGTTTCTCCCAACCGAGGTTTTCGTTACCGGGCTGCGCAAGACCTACGCCCGCATCGCCCATATAGTCGGCACCGCCGCCCACCAGAGCCAGGTGCTCATAGTTGGGAATCGAAGAGTTGCCGCTCGTACCGGTCGAGAACGAAAGTTGTGCGTGAGTGAGCCAGTCGGTGTAGGGAATCATAAACTCCTCCTTGCGCAAATCCCACATAAGGCCCATAGACCAGAAAGCACCCCAACGGCGCGACTTGCCAAACCTCGAGGAGCCGTCCAGACGGAAGGCTGCCTCGGCGTAGATGCGGTTGTCGTAGTTGTACTCGCCACGGGTGAAGAACGAGAGGAAACCGTAGTCGGAGTCGGTCGTGTCGTCCCACGAGGTGGCCCTCGTACCTGTGGAGATGTTGGTGAGGCGGTCGTTGTTCTGACCCTCGGTCAGCAGGCTGAAAGCCTCGTAGTGGTAGTCCACGCCCTCCTGACCGAGCAGGAAGGTGAAGTTGTGCTCATCGTCTATGCTGAACGAGTAGTTGGCTGTGTTCGTGATGGTCAGGTTGTAACTGTCGGTCGAACTGCGCGAGGCCGAGCCGTTGCCCTGATTGGGCATATAGCTGGGGTAGGAAACATCAAAGCCCGTAGTGTGGGAGTAGTCCACGCCAAACTGCGAACGAAGAACAAGACCCTTGATGGGTTTTGCCTCGGCGAAGAAGGTCGAGAGGAGTTTGTACTTGTTGTAGTGTACGGGGTTGTTCTCGAGCCACTCGAGGGGATTCTGTCCGTTGCCCTTCCACGAGCCATCGGCAATGGATGCCAGCGAGCCGTCCTCCTTGCGGGGATTCCAGTAGGGGAGCATAAAGCGTGCAGCCGAGATGGGGGTTACGAGAGTGTATGCACCCTCTTCGGCCTGCTGAATCTTCTGGAAGTTGAGCATCGTGTTGGTACCCACGGTGAGCCAATCGGCAGCCTTGCGCTGGAGGTTGGCCCTCATCGAGAAGCGCTCAAACGAGGAGCCCACTGCCGTACCCTCCTGGCTATAGTAGCCACCCGAGAGGTAGTAGTTGGTCTTGTCATCGGCACCCGAGATGGAAACCTCATAGTTCTGCAATGGGGCAGAGGAGTTGAACACCTCGTTCATCCAGTTTACATTCACCTTCTCGAGTTGCTGGTAGTTCTGACCTGCGGTCATACCCGTACGCTTCTCATACTCAATGCGCTCGGGCGTAGTCATAAGGTCCCATTTGCTGTCGTCGGCCTGCGAGAAGCCCACCTGCATACGGTAGTCGATGCGGGGGCGCTCGGCAACCTTACCACGCTTGGTGGTGATGACAATCACACCATTTGCCGCCCTGGCACCATAGATGGAGGTCGAGGAGGCATCCTTGAGGACCGACAACGACTCGATGTCGGCAGGGTTGATGGTGTTGAAATCGCTCGCCGAGATGGGCACACCGTCGAGGATGTAGAGTGGGGCAGTACCCGAGTTGATGGAGTTTGTGCCGCGGATGGTCATCGTGGCTGCGGCGCTGGGCTCACCCGTGTTGGAGAGTACCGAAAGACCTGCAACCTGGCCCTGAAGTGCCTGGTCGAAGGCGGCGGTGGGGGTGTTCTCCACCTTCTCGGCCTTGACGGTCGAAACCGAACCTGCAACGGTGCCCTTCTTCCTGACGGCATAGGCAATCACTACCACATCGTCGAGCACTTCGCTGTCGCTGTGAAGCTCTACATTGTGGGTGGCGGCCTCCGCCCCTGCGGGAATCCTCCAGGTGGCATCCTTGTAACCCATATAGGAGAAGGTGAGGGTGGTGCCTGCCGTGGCTGTGATTGTGTAACTTCCATCCAGCAGGGTGGTAGTGCCACTCATAGACTCCGTGACGATTGTAACTCCGATAAGGGGCTCGCCGTTCTGGCTGTCCACGACCTTACCGCTTACTGTGACGCTCTGACCTTGAGCAAAGGCGGCAGAGCCAAGCAGCACAAATAGTGCTGACACTAATAGTTTGGTTAGATGTCTTCTCATAACGCGCAAAGGTAACCATTTTGCGCCAAATAGAAACAACTCGTTACCTATTAAATATATAATAAGTTATTAACAAGGTGTTCATAACTGCCTCCAACATCAAACCCTTGTAGCAAGAACTATTTTGAATAATCTCTTTCGCCGAAGATCATTGAGCCGATGCGGACCATTGTGCTGCCGCACTCGATGGCTTCGAGGTAGTCGGAGGTCATTCCCATTGATACGGTGTCGAAACTCTCGGGGAAGCGCTCCTTCAGGCTATCGAACATACGCCTTAGGGTGCGGAACTCCTCCTTGTTCTGCTCGATGTCGTCGGTGAGGGTGCCAATGGTCATAAGACCTCTCGGGCGTACCCACTGGAGGGTGGCGAGTTCTCCGGAGTCAATGAAGTTCGAGAACTCCTCGAGGTCCCAACCGCTTTTGCTCTCATCTTGAGCAAGATGTATCTCGAAAAGAAAGTCTATTGTGCGACCGCATTTTTCGGCCTGGCGGTTAATCTCTGAAAGCAAACGAGGGCTATCTACCGAGTGAATAAGTTTCACGAAAGGGGCAATCATCTTGACTTTGTTGGTCTGGAGGTGGCCAATCATATGCCACTCGATATCCTCGGGAAGGCAGGCTACTTTGGCAGCCATCTCCTGTGGGCGACTCTCGCCAAAGATGCGCTGGCCTGCATCGTAGGCCTCGCGAATGGCCTCAGCAGGGTGGAATTTCGACACAGCCACGAGTGTTACTCCCGCGGGGAGGGTGGCGTGCAGATGCTCTATTTGTTGCTTAATTGACATTTTAGTTTCGGTTTGTTTGGCAAATTTAGAGATAATTTTCTATATTTGTTGTTTGTCAGGCAGAAACTAAACAATTTTAACTCTAATAACTATGAACAAAAAACTATTTGTAACCATTCTTGCCTCCGTTTTGGCTTGGGGTAGCACTCTGGCTTGCACCAATCTCATCGTAACACGAGGCGCATCGACCGACGGCTCCAATATGGTATCCTACGCCGCCGACTCACATCAACTCTATGGCGCACTCTATCACACGCCCGCAGGCACCTTCGGAAAGAAGGCTATGCTGAGCGTCTATGAGTGGGACACAAGCCGCTATTTGGGCGATATTCCTCAGGTGGAGAGGACCTATTCGACCATCGGTAATATGAATGAGTATCAGCTCATTATTGGCGAGACCACCTTTGGCGGTCGCAGCGAGTTGGAGGACCCCGAGGGCCGCATCGACTACGGTTCGCTCATCTACATCACCCTTCAGAGGGCCAAGACCGCTCGCGAGGCAATCCAGACCATCGTAGATTTGGCTAATACCCACGGCTACGCCTCCAGCGGTGAGAGCTTCACGATTGCCGACAAGGATGAGATTTGGATTATGGAGCTTATCGGTAAGGGTCCCGGTCGCAAGGGTATTGTGTGGGTTGCTCGTCGTATTCCCGACGGTTGCATCTCGGCGCACGCCAACCACGCCCGCATCACAACCTTCCCTAAGGATGACCCCAATAACTGCCTCTATGCCGAGGATGTAATCTCCTTTGCACGCGAGATGGGTTACTACAACGGTAGCGACGAGGAGTTCAGCTTCAGCGATGCCTATGCACCTCTGGATTTCAGCTCAATGCGTGGTTGCGAGGCGAGGGTTTGGAGCTTCTTCCGCCGTTTTGCCGATGGTATGGAGATTTACGAGGACTACGCTCTGGGTCACAATCCCGCAAACCGTATGCCCCTGTGGGTTAAGCCCAACCGCAAACTCTCTCCCAAAGATGTTTTCGATATGATGCGCGACCACTACGAGGGTACCGTTATGGATATGACTACCGACATTGGTGCAGGTGGCAGCAAACTGCCTTACCGCTGGCGTCCTATGGGCTTCGAGGTAGACGGCGTGGAGTATGTACAGGAGAGGGCTATTGCAACCCAGCAGACCGGCTTCTGGTTTGTGGCTCAGGCTCGTAAGAACCTCCCCGATCCCGTTGGTGGTATCATCTGGTTCGGTACCGATGACGCTGCAACTTCGCCCCTCACGCCCATCTATTGCGGCTCGACCAAGGTGCCCGTATGCTTGAGCGAGAAGACGGGTGACATTCTGACCTACGACGACAGGGCTATGTTCTGGATTACCAACCGCATTGCTCAGTTCGCATACCTCCGCTACGACTACATCGGCGCTGAGGTGCGCAAGGTTATTGACGAGTGGGAAAATGCCAAACTTGCCGAGGTGGCAGAGATGGATGCCAAGTTCTCAGTGCTCGGTAGCGAGAAGAATATGAAAAATGCCGTAACCAAATACTCCGTCGGCACCGCCCAGGAGCTCTGGCAGAAGTGGAGCAATCTGGATGACTATCTAATGGTTAAGTATATCGACGGTAACATCAAAAAACAGGATGCCGAGGGTAAGTTCCTCAACAATGGTCACCACCCCTCGCAGCCTGCGTTCCCCGATCAGCCCGGCTATTCGGAGAAGTTCCTCCGCGCCATTGCTGCCGACAACGAAGTTCTGGAGGTGGTGAAATAGGTAGGGTAGGAATAGTAGAGACATAACCTAATAAACTGAACCAAAATGAGATATGATATTGTTGTAATCGGCAGCGGTCCTGGCGGACATGTTGCCGCACTGAAGGCCGCAAAGAGAGGTAAGAGTGTGGCAGTTGTGGAGAAGGCAGAGCTCGGTGGTGTGTGCCTCAACTGGGGTTGCATCCCCACGAAGGCTATGCTCAAGAGCGCACAGGTCTACCACTATTTCACCGCTGCGGCTTCGTATGGTATTGATTTCGAGGGCGAAGTAAGGCCCTCGCTCGATAAGATTGTGGCTCGCAGCCGTGGCGTTGCAGACCAGATGAACAAGGGCGTTGCTTTCCTCTTCAAGAAGGCCGGCGTGGCGGTTTACGAGGGCTTTGGCCGCGTGGCCGCAAAGGGCGTTGTGGAGGTTGCAAAGGCAGACGGCACCGCCGAAACTATTGAGGCTGACCACATTATTCTTGCTACCGGCTCGCGCCCCCGCGAGATTCCCATTATGCCCGTGGATGGCAAGAGGATTCTCTCCTCCAGAGAGGCACTCACTCTTACGGAGCTGCCCGAGAGTATGATTATCGTTGGCTCGGGTGCCATCGGTTGTGAGTTTGCCTGGGTCTATGCCGCTCTGGGCGTGAAGGTCACCGTTGTGGAGTATCTGCCCGCAATGCTGCCTCTGGCCGATGAGGAGGTGAGTCGCACGCTGGAGCGCTCGTTCCGCAAGATGAAGGCCACCGTACTTACCGGTACGGCTGTAAAGGCTGTGCGCGTAGGTGAGGATGGTTGCGAGGTCGATGTGGAGGGCAAGAAGGGTGCCGAGACCCTGAAGGCCGATGTTGTTCTTTCGGCAGTGGGCGTTAAGTCCAACCTCGAGGGCCTTGGTCTTGAGGCGCTTGGCGTGAAGATTGAGCGCGACAAGGTGGTCGTGGATGAATATTTCCGCACCAATGTCGAGGGGCTCTATGCTATTGGCGACATCGTTGCTACGCCTGCACTCGCACATGTGGCTTCGGCCGAGGCTACCGTTTGTGTGGAGGCTATCTTGGGCGAGAATCCCGCACCTATTGATTATACCACTATCCCCTCGTGCGTCTATACGACTCCCGAGGTGGCAATGGTGGGCCTCACCGAGAAACAGGCCGTAGAGCAGGGCTACCAAATCAAGGTCGGCAAGTATCAGTTTATGGCCTCGGGTAAGGCTACAGCCGCAGGCGATAGGGATGGCTTTGTGAAGCTCATCTACGATGCCGAGAGTGAGAGGCTGCTTGGTGCTCACATCATTGGCGGTAGCGTAACTGAGATGCTCGGCGAGCCTACGCTGGCAAAACAGCTCGGCATCACCGCCCGTCAAATCGCCTCCACCGTTCACGCTCATCCCACTATGTATGAGGGACTTCTGGAGGCCACCGAGGATGCGTTGTAATTGACCACCAATACATCCAAAAAAGAGGAGCGCGACACCCGCAAAGGTGTCGCGCTCTCGTTTTATGTGTTTGCTCCGAGTTATTACTTCTTGCGCTCGAACTCTACGACCGTGACGGAGAGGGATGCGTCGGCCGAAGTGATGGCTGCTGCCAAGGCCCTTGCATCGGCCTCCTTCTTGAAGTTACCCACCGAGTAGACGAGTGACCCGTCGGCGGCGTTGAATTTGGAAATCTCCTTATTGGGGGCAGTCTGGCGGATGGCCTGAAGAACTGTGGGGTTCAGAGCCGAATCGACACCGTTAATCTCTATGCGATAGTAGGATACCATATTGGCATTGCTACCCTTGGCCACGAAGTCGTCGCGGCGAACACCATCGCGCCAAGAGATAAGTGTGGGCTTCTTGAAGCCGGCATTGCGCAGTTTGGCGATATCATCCGTGGCGCTCTTGGCGGTGGGGTAGAGGCCGATATAAATATATGTAAGCCCATCGCTGCGAGTCTCGCGGTAGAGTGGTGTGGCGTTGTGGAAGACGCTGGTCGAATTGGGCAGCTTTCTGTAGGCTGCAACCTGAATCGAGAAGGCCTCGCCATTGGCGGGAGGTGTCATCACAGGAAGTGAGCTGATGGGGACATAGACCTTCTTCTTGTCGAACTTGACAGCCTTATATTCGGCCTCTGCGTATCCGGGGGTGGAAATCTTGGCAAACTGGGCATAGGAGGCGTCGTAGTTCTCCAAGGTCTCCTTCAGGGGAGCAGCACTCTCGCACCCCAGCAGTTCGGCCACCTCGATTTCGAGTTCGATGGTGCCACGCAGGCGATAGGGGTACATTGCAACATCAACATCGGAGCACCTATTTTTCAGCTTGTCCACCTGCTTGCTGTCGATGCTCCTAATGATGTTGGAGTATTTTTCTCTCATATAGTTTGCGCCAACCTCCTCGGCTATAGAGATGTAGGTTTCGAGTTTGCTCCTAAAGAGCTCACTGCTGCGAGTGGCGATGTCGGCGGCAAGAGTTTTCATCGTGGCGGTGGCCTCGTTGTAGCTGTGGTAGTACTCTTGAGCTTTGGCGAGGTTTGTTGCGCCAATATATGCCAGTTGTGCGTCGATAGCCTTTTGGTGGGCGGCCTTATACTGCTCAATCAGAACACCAATCTCGCCCTCCACAAGCGCATAGTTGCCCAATGCAGCAGAAAAACGATTCAGGGGAGTATCCGCAGCCTCGGCAACCTCTGTCACTTGAGGTGTCTGCTCTACGGCGGTTGGCTCTGCTGCGTTATTGGCCTCTGGGAGAGTGGCTTCGGCATTCTGAGCCGTCATTGCAACCGAATCGGCGTGTGCGGCCTCTTGCGCTGCTTTTTCGGCCTCTTGTGCTGCGAGCTTTGCAGCCCTCTCGGCCTCCTCCTTTGCAGCCAGTTCGGCGGCTCTGGCGGCCTCCTCCTGCTCACGGAGAATACGCTCCTCCTCCTGACGAGCTATTCTCACAAGAGCCTCATCAACGGCCGTCGCTTGTTTAGATAGTTCGTGCAGGACCCTGCCAAGCGAGTCACAAGGGGTCTTTGCAAAGGCCTCCTGTGCGCTCTGGAGCTCCTTGGCTATCTGCTCTTTGCGGCGTTCGAGCTGTTTTGTCTGTCGCTGGGCAAAAGTTCCCAGTGTGCTTTGCGCCGAACCTTCAAGCGCAAAGAGTGCTACTGCAAGCAGTATGATAGTTCTTTTTATATCCACCATTTCATTGAAAAGAAGTGAAGTAATCCAAATATCTCAAGACGCCCCAGAAGCATCTGTAGCGTGCTTACGAACTTGACAAGGATGGGCATCTGGGAGAAGTTGCTCATCGAACCAACATCGCCAAAGCCAGGGCCGATGTTGCCCATAGAGGCCACCGAGGCGGTAAAACTTGTGAGCGTATCCAGACCGCACGCGGAGTTGACGATGGTGCCCAGAAGGAGGATGAAGGCGTAGATGACGATGTAGAGAATCGCAAAATTCACCACGCTGGGGTTCTGGGTTATGCCGTCATTCTTGATGCGGATGACGGCCGAGGGGTGTTGCTGCTGACGCAGTTGGGCCTTTATGACCTTGTAGGCCATAAGGATACGGTCGCTCTTCAGACCGCCGGCCGTGGAGCCAGCCATACCGCCCTGAATGGACATATAGACCAAAATGCAGATACACAAGGATGGCCATAGATTTGTGTCGGCAGTGGCAAAACCCGTGGAGGTGACTATCGAAACGCCCTGGAATATGCCGTGGCGGAGCGAACTGCCGAAGCTGTCATAAGTGCCACTATTCCAAAGATTAATACTTGCGATTAGGCAGAGGAAGAGTGTCACCGCAAGGAAGAAGCGGCTGCCCTCGGTGTGGAAAATGTTGTTCTTGCGCCCCATAAAGGTTGCATAGGTGATGCCTAAGTGGATGCTACTCAGGAGCATAAAGAAAATCGTGATACCCTCAATCCAAACACTGTTGTAGTAGCCAATGCTGGCATTCTTGGTACTGAAGCCACCGGTGGAAATGGTGCTAAAGGCGTGGCACACAGAGTCGAAAAGGCCCATACCCGCAAGTCGTAGCGCAATGACATTGGCAATGGTCATACCGAGGTAGACACCCAACAAAATCTTGATGATGGTCGATGATGAGTAGCGGTAGTTGTCACGCGCCATAGAGGAGATTTCCAGATTGGAAACATTCATTCGGCTACTGCCCACCATAGGCATAATCACCAGTGCGAACATCACAACTCCCACACCACCAATCCAATTGGTGATAGAACGCCAGAACAATAGTCCTTTGGGCAGGGCCTCTACATCATTGAGAATAGAGGCTCCGGTAGAGGTGAAACCCGATACGCACTCAAACCAAGCGTTGATGACGCTAAATTCGCCACCCCAGAGCAGATAGGGGAACATTCCGACCACACACGAGGTGAGCCACGCACCAATGACAATGGCGTAGCTCTCTTTAGACGACAGGCGGCTGCTCTTGCCCACGAAGATAAGCGGGAAGCTACCCAGAAGGGCGGTGAAGAGGAATGAGAGCAACAGTGGGGTGAAACCACTGTCAATGCCGTTGTGGTATGATATAAGAGCAGACAATAGCATAAATGCCGACTCAAAGAGCAGCACCATACCAATATATCTGAATACGACTTGTAACCTCATCTCTCTAAAGGTGTGTGCGATTTATTGTTGTTTCTTGTTGTGGTTGATCAGTTCTGCTATGTTGTCGTTCAGCAGGGAGAGCTCGCTCTTCTCCTCAATCTTCACCTGATAGGGCACCTTGTTATTCACATAGTTGTCCAGGGAGCGCGAAATGTTCCTTACGGGCTTTGTGTAGTAGGTGTCGATGAAGTAGTAGAACAGCAACAGAATGAGAATCGCAACAAAGAGTGTTAGTACGCTGGGTGTTACGGTCTTATATATGTCATCCTCAAGCGATGATACATGTTCGGCTACGGAGCTTTTCGGAGGGGCAATCATATAGTTTTTGATGGCACCGTCGAGTGCGTAGTAGCTCTCGATATAGGTGTTCATAAACCACGCCTTGTTCTCCTCAAGCGTCATCTCTTTGGAGTGTTGCTCGATGGTGGAGGTGTAGTTCTTGTTTGCGTTCTGAATCCTCTTCAGGGCGCTGTTGTTGGGGCTCTTCTCCAGCGCTTTGGCAATGGTGGCATTGAACTCGATTACTCCATCCTCATACTCTGTCGAGTCGGTAGTCGCACCAATGATGGTCATCTTCAGGATTGCTCGGTTTTGCTTCTGGAGGGCGTTGAGCATCTTTGTGGCATACTCGGTGTGCAGGGCTCCCTCGTCGATGATTTGGTCGGCATCGGAGCCGAGTCGCTTGAGCTCAAAAATGTTGATGGCCATCGCGCAGACAAGCACGATGGATACGGCCAAGAAGCCGATGGATATTTTTCTGCGTATTGTGTTCATTTTTCCTTCTTTGCTACTTTCTTTCCACAAAGATATAACATTTATTTAATCTTCTGGCCAATCATCTCACACATATCACTCACCGACGAGAGTTTTACTCTCTCGGTGGTGTTTATCAGCGTGCTGTCGTAGGGCATTTTGACCTTGATGTAGTTCTCCGTGAAGCCCATCATCCAGCCCGCCTTGGGCGAACTCTCCCACAGCACATTTGCCTCTGTGCCAACATATTTCTCATAGAAATTCCTGTGCAGACGACCGCACAACTCCTCGAGGCGTGCAGCGCGAGCTGTCTTGACCGAATCCTGCACCTTGTTTTTCATCGTGGCGGCGGGGGTGTTGGCCCTTGCCGAGAAGGGGAAGATATGGAGAAAAGCGGGAGCTATGCGCTCCAGAAAATCGTAGGTCTGCTGGAACTCCTCGTCGCTCTCGCCAGGAAAACCAACGATGACATCAATGCCAATGAAGCTCTCGGGCATAGCCTCGCGGACTGCCTTGATTCGTGCCTCGAACATCTCTGTGTTGTATCTGCGGCGCATCTCCTTAAGCACTCTGTCACAGCCACTTTGGATGGGTATGTGAAAGTGTGGCTGGAACTTGGGTGAGGAGGCGCAGATGGCAATAATCTCATCGGTCAGCAGGTTGGGCTCGATGGACGAAATCCTATAGCGCTCAATGCCTTCGACCTTGTCCAGGGCCCTCAGCAGGTCGGCAAATCGTTCGCCTGTGGTGCGGCCGAAGTCGCCCGTATTTACACCCGTGATGACAATCTCCTTGTGTCCCTCGGCGGCGATGGCCTCGGCCTCTTTGACAAGTTCTGCAATGGGCATATTGCGGCTGGCTCCGCGTGCGTTGTGGATGGTGCAGTAGCTACAGCAGTAGTCGCAGCCGTCCTGCACTTTCAGGAATGCGCGGGTGCGATCGCTCGACGAAAAGGCTGCAAAAAAGCGTGTTAGCTCCTCGGTTGTGCAGCTCGTGACCTCCTGATGGGAACCCTTGGTGCCGAACTCCACCACTCGGCGATACATATCGCCCTTGTCGTTGTTCGAAAGGACTATGTCAACGCCCTCGATGGCGGCGATTTCGTGGGGCTTGAGCTGGGCGTAACATCCTGTTACGGCGATGATTGCGTTGGGATTGAGCTTGTGGATGCGGCGCACGATGTTGCGACACTTCTTGTCGGCGTGCTCGGTAACCGAACAGCTATTTATGATACACACATCGGCCTCCTCGATGACCTCCGTGCGGGTGTGGCCCCCTTGGGCAAACTCGCGGGCGAGGGTGGAGGATTCCGAAAAATTGAGCTTGCAACCCAATGTGTAGAAATAAACTCTCATTTTTCTTCTGTCAAAAACCTTCTATTTTGGCGCGAAAATAGGAATTTTTCGTGACTTTTTTGTATCTTTGTCCGCTTTTATGAAAAATTAGGTATAAGGTTATGGATTTTCTCTCCGCGATTACATCATACAACTTCCTGCTGAACGCCCTGCTTGCGGCCGTTCTGTCGGGTGTGGCTTGCGGAATTGTGGGTACCTATGTGGTCTCACGCCGTATGGTGTTCCTCGGCGGAGGTATCACCCACGCCTCCTTTGGTGGCATCGGCATAGCCTACCACTTTGGACTCAATCCCATAGGTGGCGCAATGGTCTTTGCGGTGCTCTCGGCTCTCGGCATAGAACTCGCCTCGCGCAGGGGGCGAATTAGGGAGGATTCGGCCATCGGAATCGTGTGGAGTTTGGGTATGGCCGTTGGTCTGCTGTTCATCTTCCTCACGCCTGGTTACGCGCCTAATCTGATGACTTTCCTGTTTGGTGATGTGCTGACCGTAAGTCGCAGTAATATAATCGCTTTGGCGGTGTTAGTTGTAGTGTTGGTTGCACTGATGGCCGGGGCCGGAAGGCAGGTGATGTATGTGGCTTTTGATAGGGAGTTTGCGCGCAGTCAAGGCATTAGGGCTGATGCGATTCTGACCACTATGACAATCCTCACTTCGGTGGCTATTGTGCTCTCAATTCGAAGCGTTGGAATAGTGCTGCTAATCTCCCTGCTGACCATACCGCCCGTGATTGCAGCCTCATTCTCGAAGTCCTACCTTCACATCTCATTTTGGGCCTCGGTTGTGGCCGTTGTGGGAAATATCGTGGGGTTGTATGTGGCCTATAAATTTGAACTTCCCGTCGGGGTGAGCACAATAATTTTGCTCGCAATAGCGCTTTTTATTGTAAAACTGCTAACTTTGCCCTCTGTAAGAGGGCGAAGAGCCTCCTCAAGGAGATAAGATTGACTGGTAAATGAAAACAATACATAAGTTCACACTCAAAGAGTTCTTGGGCCCAATGGTGCTCTCGTTCTTCATCGTGATGTTCATCCTCATGATGAATTTCGTGTGGCGCTATATAGATGAACTCGTGGGTAAGGGTTTGAGTTTCAGCGTTATTATTGAGCTGCTGTTCTATGCTACGGCCAATATGATGCCCCTCGGAATCCCTTTGGCAACCCTGTTTGCGGGCATTATGACGATGGGTAACCTCGGTGAGCACAACGAGCTGCTGGCGATGAAGTCGGCGGGTATGTCGCTCCCTCGCATCCTCTCGCCCCTGATGGTTGTGGTGGTAATTGTGGCAGTTGCGAGCTTCTTTGTGGTGAATAATCTGGTGCCGTACTCCAATAAAAAGATGATGGCGATTCTCTATGACATCAAACAGCAGAAGGAGAGTATGGAGTTCAAAGACGGAATCTTCTTCAACGGCATCGATAATATGAATATCCGAGTGGGGCATCAGGACCCTGAAACACAACTGCTTACCGATGTGCTCATCTACGACACGCGCGAGCGCAACGGCAATATGACAACCACCGTGGCCGACTCGGGCTATATCTATATGTCCGACGACAAGAAGTTCCTCATGATTAAGCTTTTCAATGGAGAAACCTTCGAGACGACACGAAATTACAAGTGGAGTTCGGAGAATGTTGTGCGTCACCAAAAATTTGCAGTACAGAATGGTGCGTTGGCGATTGATGGCTTCGACTTCTCGCGTACGGATATGAGCCTTTTCAGTAACCACCAGACAAAGAATATCGCTGAACTTCAGGTGGATATAGACTCTTTGCGCCACGAGTCCGACCGCGGCTCGGCGCGCTCCTATGAGCCTCTGCTGAAGTCCTATCTGCTTGTGAACGACCAGTCTGCTTTTGGCCTTTTCGATTCGGTCAAGGTGGATTACTCCTACAAGAAGGCGGCCGATATTATGGCGGCCATTGACTCCTTGCCGGTTGAAAGAAAAGCGGCAATCATCTCAAAGGCAAGTACTCAGGCGCGACTGTCGCGCAACTCGCTCAATAGGAATGAGGATACGGCCAAGGATTCGCTCAATAAACTCTATCGTTCTCAGGTAGAGTGGCATAGGAAAGTGGCACTGCCCGTTTCGGTCATCATCTTCTTCCTCATCGGAGCGCCACTTGGAGCCATCATTCGTAAGGGTGGCTTGGCGATGCCGGTTGTGGTGTCGGTGCTCTTCTTTGTTGTCTACTACATCATTAGTATTGCAGGCGAGAAGATGGCGAAGGAGGGTACTTGGGATGCAGGTTTTGGTATGTGGTTCTCATCACTTGTGCTACTGCCGATTGCGATTTATTTGACCCGAATTGCAACCAATGACTCCAATCTGTTCAATATGGATTGGTATGCGGTGCAGATAAATAAACTCAAAGCTCGCTTTGGTAAAAAAAGCGAGGCGGAGAAATAGTTGTCTTGTTTTTCACTTTGTAAGGATATGAAAGCTAAAGAGTTGCGCATTGTATATATGGGCACGCCCGATTTTGCGGTGGCCCCACTCAGGGCCCTCGTGGAGGGTGGCTATAATGTTGTGGCGGTGGTTACCACGCCCGATAAGCCCTCGGGCCGAGGACTGAAGGTTACCGAGAGTGCCGTGAAGCGTTATGCAGTAGAGGCTGGACTTCCGATTCTTCAGCCCGTGAAGTTGCGCGACGAAGATTTTGTGCAGCAGTTCAGGGAGCTAGATGCCGACCTCGGTATTGTGATTGCCTTCAGGATGCTGCCCGAGATTATCTGGGCCGCTCCAAGGCTCGGCACATTCAATTTGCACGCCTCGCTGCTGCCTCAGTACCGTGGTGCCGCCCCCATCAATCGCGCCATTATGAATGGCGAAACCGTCACGGGAGTGACCACTTTCCTGCTGAATCCTCAGATAGATGAGGGTGCCGTGCTGGGTCAAGTAAAGGTTGAGATTGAGCCCCAAGACAATGTTGGAACTCTGCACGATAAGCTGATGGAAGTTGGTGTGGATTTGGTGCTCGAGACCGTGGAGAAAATAGCTGCCGGCGAGATTGAGCCTATTGAGCAGGAAGTGATGGCCGAGGGCGTGGAGCTGAAGCCCGCACCCAAGATTTTCAAGGAGGATTGCCATATCGACTTTTCGCTCCGTGGCGCGGAGATTGTGAACCTCGTGCGTGGCCTTTCGCCTTATCCTGCGGCTTGGGCCAATTTGGCAGACAACCTAACAGCTAAAATTTTCGATGTTACATTCGTGGAGGGTGCGATAGGCGAGCAGCCTGGCACAATTATCTCCGACGAGCGCAAGTATATCAAGGTGGCTTGCGCCGATGGCGTGGTGGAGATAAAAGAGTTGCAGCTCTCGGGCAAGAAGCGAATGTCTGCCGAAGAGCTGCTACGCGGTTTTAGGAATATTTGTTCCTATAGATTCTTCTAATTTCCTGATTTATAGTCTTTTATGTTGGTGGCGATGCACTCCACCAGGGTCTCTATGGACTCAACTGCCGACCACGCATTGTGGGGCGAGAGAAGCAGTTTGTCGGGGTCTGCGGTGTGGAGTAGGGGCGAGTCGGCGGGCATAGGTTCCGAAGGGTAGACATCGAAAGCAGCACCTGCAATCTGTCCTGCGTCAAGAGCCTCTGCTACAGCTTTTTCAACAACAACTCCTCCACGGGCGACATTTACAATGAGTGCCGAGGGTTTCATCTTGGCAATCTCCTCGGCTCCAATCAGCCCTGCGGTCTTCTCGTTGAGAGGGCAGTGTACTGAGATGACATCGGCCCAGGCGAGAAGTTCATCGAGAGGGCGCTGAGGCCACTCCTCGTTGCGCGTTGCGCCCGAGGTGGAGTAGTATGCAACATTGCAACCAAAAGCCGTGGCAAGCCTTGCTACTTCGCGACCGATGTTACCCATACCAATGATACCCCAATTTTTGCCCCAAAGGCGGTGTGTTGGGCGGTCGAAATTGACCCACTGTCCCGATGCGCTATAAGCTCCGCTCTTTACATAGCGGTCGTAGTAGCAAACTTGCCTTTGTAGAGTTAAAATACTGCCCAGAGTGGCCTCTGCCACGGTGTGTGTAGAGTATCCGACGGCATTGCGAACGGAGATTCCTCGCTCTTTGGCAGCCACTAAATCGATGTTGTTGACGCCCGTCGCTGCCACACATATAAGGCGTAGGGTTGGGATGGCATCCATCTCCTTGGCGCCAATCATAACCTTGTTGACAATCAAAACCTCCGCTCCTTGTGCTCGTTCGATGATCTCTTCGGGTTTTGTGGACTCATAGCCGGTGTAGTCGCCCAGAGCTTTGATTTTGTCGAGGTTGGTGCCCCCGAGCGTATATTCATCAAGAAATACAATTTTCATATTATTAAGGTTTTAAGTATTAGTATCTAAAGTGTTACATTTCGTGCAGAAGATCTCTTATCACAACGCTGCTGCATACGCAACCAAATGCTGCGGGAATATAGGAAATTGAGCCGACATTTGACTTTTTATTGGTCTCCTCGGCAATTATCATTGACCCTTCGCGGACGGGCTCTGGAGAGAATACTGCCCAAAAGCCGCTCCTGATTCCCAATTTGTGGAGTCTTTTGCGTAACATATGGGCAAGAGGGCAGTGGTGGCTCTTCTCGATATCCTTGACCTCAATCTTGGTGGGGTCGGTTTTGGCTCCGGCGCCCATTGAACTTACCAGTGGAATACCCCTCTCAAGCGCTCCGGCGATGAGATTTACCTTGGGCGAGAGGGTGTCTATGCAGTCTACAACATAGTCATATTTTGCCGCGTCGAGCAGCTCGTAGGTCTTCTCGTCGCGGATGTATTCGGTGTGGATGTGGAGCTTTAGGTTGGGGTTGATATCCATCAGTCTTTCAGCCAAAACCTCGGTTTTTGCTCTACCAATGGTTGAATGGAGTGCAATGAGCTGGCGGTTGATGTTGCTCTCGCCAACGGTGTCAGCATCGGCTATGGTTAGTTCGCCCACGCCCGCCCTTGCGAGCATCTCGCTGGCGTAGGCACCAACGCCGCCAAGTCCCACAATAAGAATGTGGGCGTTGTTGATTGTTGTGAGCTTCTCCTGGCCCAATAGTAATCGTGTTCTCTCCTGCCAACTCATCGAAAAATGCGGTTATAATTGTTAGTAATCTCTTCTAAAAGGTGTTCTATTGTTATGCCTCTAATCTCTGCCACGGCAGCGTATAGAGAGGCGATATTTTGTTCTGCTGTGTCACTCTCAAGAAATATGTTTTCGTCGGGACAAGCTGCTATTGCGCGGATGGTTTTTGGCGAACGCAATGCACTGAATCCAAATGAAATGAAGTATCCTCTCGAAACCAACTCTTGAAGTTGCTCGGGCGAACCGACGAAGCCGTGAAATATGGCGGCTGAAAGCGTTGGATGGTGTGCCAGCAGAGCGAGTATTTCCGCCTGCGCTCTGACGCTGTGGATGATGACTGGCAGCCCTCGCTCTACGGCTATTTGTAGTTGTTTGTCGAAGACGGTTGTTTGAGCCTCCCACGATACTTGGCAGGCCTTGTCGAGCCCAATCTCGCCAATGGCTACGCACGAGGTGGTGCGCAGCAAGTCGAGTAAGGTGGTGAGGTGGCCCATTGTAGACTCTGCATCCCACGGGTGGATTCCCGCCGAAAATGGCTTCTGGGGCGGATTTGGGTCCGCTCCAAGGCGATAATTCTGCACTCCGAGATTGAATTTCAGAGGATTGTGGGTGTGTATGTCTACAAATGTCGTCATTCCGTCAGCAAATATACGAATTTAGTTTGTGAAAAAATGTGTGAAAATAATAACACAAAGATTACCTATTTATAAAAATAAGGGTTATATTTGCCAAGTTTTAGGAAGCCTTTGGAAAACGATAGAACACAAACATACAACAAACCAATAATTTATTAACCACTTATCTTTGTAGATATGTCGAAAGTCATTAAACTGAAAAAGGGTCTCGACATCAAACTCGTAGGTGAAGCCGAAAAGAGCGTTATCGAACTTCCCGTGGGGGAGCGATATGCTGTTTCGCCTCTCGCCTTTGAGGGTGTTGTGCCCAAGCTGTTGGTGGCTGAAGGTGACAAAGTTGCCGCAGGTGACGCTCTGTTCTACGACAAAGCTCATCCCGAGGTGATGTTCACTTCGCCCGTCAGCGGAACCGTTTCGGCTGTTCGTCGTGGTGAGAAGCGCAAACTTCTGGCCATTGAGGTGGCAGCTGATGCTCAGCAAACCTACAAACAATTTACCGTTAAGCTCGACAAGGCATCCAGGGAGCAGGTAGTTGCTGCACTCCTCGAGAGTGGTCTTTGGGCTTCGATTATCCAGCGCCCCTATGGCATCATCGCCAATGCGCAGGATACCCCCAAGGCTATCTTCGTTTCGGGCTTTGACAGTGCACCTCTGGCCCCCGATATGAACATCGCTTTGAAGGAGGATGTGGAGGCTGTGAAGGCTGGTTTTGCTGCCCTCAAGGTACTCTGCCCCAATGTTCACCTCGGTCTTGAGGCCGGCAAGGAGAGCATCCTGGAGGCTGTGGATGGTGTAGAGAAACACTACTTCAAAGGCGCTCACCCCGCAGGCAATGTGGGTGTGCAGATTCACCACATCGACCCCATCAACAAGGGCGAGAAAGTGTGGACCGTGGCTATCCAGAATGTGGCTATCATCGGTCGCCTCTTCCTCGAGGGTAGGGTGAATATGGTTAAGACCTACGCTGTTACCGGTTCGCAGGTTATGCATCCTCAGTATGTTAGGGGTCTTGTTGGCTCGTCGCTCTCGGATGTGCTCACCCCCACACGCATTAAACCTCAGGCTGGCGGTTCGCAGTTCCGCATTATTGAGGGTAATGTGCTCACTGGTCGCAATGCCGGTGCCAACGGCTTTATGAGCCTCTACTCGTCGCAGGTGACTGTGATTCCCGAGGGTGGTGAGTTGGAGTTGATTGGCTGGCTCGCTCCCCGTCTGAACAAACTGTCCGTATCGCGCACCTACTTCTCGTGGCTGATGCCCAAGAAGAAATATGACCTCCGTACTGGTCTGAACGGTGGCGTAAGGCCTTTTGTTGTTACCGGCCTCTATGAGAAATATCTGCCTATGGATATCTATCCTATGTATCTCTTCAAGGCCATTATGGCTGGCGATATCGAGAAGATGGAGAACCTTGGTATCTATGAGATTATTGAGGAGGATGTGGCTCTGTGTGAGTTTGTTGACCCCTCGAAGCAGGAGTTGCAGGCTCTGGTTCGCGATGGTATTAACCTCATGATTAAAGAGATGTAAGCGTATGAAACAGAATTACAATAAACCCCTTCCCAAACGACTGCTCGATAAGTTTGCTCCCACCTTCTCGGAGGGCGGTAAACTCTCGTGGCTGCATTCGTTCTACGAGGCAATGGAGACTTTCTTCTATGTGCCTACTGATGTGACCAAGAAAGGTTCGCACGTGCGCGACTGCAACGATATGAAGCGCACAATGTTTATGGTAATCATCGCTCTTATTCCTACCATCCTGTTCGGTATGTGGAACATTGGTTTCCAGAGGATTAATGGCGCTGACTTTAGCATTTGGCAGAACTTCTGGTTTGGTTTCTGGCAGATGTTGCCCTCGATTCTGGTGACCTATATCGTTGGTCTTTCGATTGAGTGTGCATTTGCTCAGATTCGTAAAGAGGAGGTCAATGAGGGCTTCTTCGTGTCGGGTATCCTGATTCCTCTGATTATTCCTATCGGTACTCCTCTGTGGATGACCGGCCTTGCAACCGCTTTTGCTGTTGTCATTGGTAAGGAGATTTTCGGTGGTACCGGTATGAACATCTTTAACCCCGCACTGCTGGCTCGTCTGTTCATCTTCTTCTCCTACACCTCGAGCATTTCGGGTGAGAGCGTATGGTATGCCGATGGCCGCACCGGTGCTACCGCACTTGGCGAGTTGGCCAATACCGGTCAGCTTCCCGAAGGCTTCTCGATGCTTGACGCATTTGTTGGTAACATTGCAGGTTCGGTCGGTGAGACCTCTACCTTGTGCATCTTGCTGGGTGCCATCGTACTGCTCGCAACCGGCACTGCAAGCTGGAGGACTATGCTGAGCGTATTCCTTGGTGGTCTTGTTATGGGTGGCGTGTTCAACCTCTTGGCACCTGCTACTCCCGTAACTCCCATCGAGCACTATATGGCTCTTCCCGCTTGGCAGCACCTGTTGCTTGGTGGTTTCGCTTTCGGTGCTGTATTTATGGCAACCGACCCCGTTACCTCGGCACAGACCAACACCGGTAAATGGATTGTAGGCTTTATGATTGGTGCTTTTGCAATCTTGGTGCGTGTATTCAACACCGGTTATCCCGAGGGTATGATGCTCGCCATCATCTTTATGAATGCTTTAGCTCCCGTGGTGGATCACTATGTGGTTCAGGCCAATATCAAACGCCGCAACCGTAGGGCAAAGAAAACCGTTAACGCTTAAAAATGGAGGATAGAATTATGGGTAAAAAGAAATTCTTGGGCGGCAAAAATAGCAACGCCTACATCGTATTCTACTCGACGGTAATGGTTGTCATCGTGGCTATTTTGCTCGCATTCACCTCGCTCTCGCTCAAAGAGAAACAGAATGCCAACGAGCTCAACGAGAAGAAAGATGCTATCGCAGCATCGCTCGGCCTTGGGAAAGGTAGCTACGACTCGGTTATTGAGGCCTATGTTGTAAATAAGGAGGGTCAGGTTATCTCGACCACCGATACCCCTCTTCAGAAACTCTTTGACCTTACAGGTAGCTTCGCAAAGGGTGAGTTCCCCGTATTTGAGAACAAATCCACAGGTGAGATTGTATTCCCCCTGACCGGTAAGGGTCTTTGGGATGACATCTGGGGCTATGTGGCTCTGGAGGCAGACCTTAATACTATTAAGGGTGCTATCTTCGATCACGCAGGTGAGACTCCTGGTCTGGGTGCAGAGATTGCAACCGCAAAGTATCAGGCTCAGTTCCCCGGTCAGACCATCTATGAGGGCGACCAGTTGGTTGGTATCTATGTAGTTAAGGGTGGTGCACAGGGAGCTGCTCACTCCGTTGATGCTGTAACCGGTGGTACCAAAACCTCCGAGGGTCTGCAAAAGATGATCAAGGAGTGCCTCGACAACTACGACGCTTTCCTGAAGGCTCGCAAGGCAAATGTTGTAACCGAAAATGCAGAGTAAGAAGATGAAAAACAAAACTTTTCAATCGCTGACTAATCCGTTGGCAAAAAATAACCCCGTTCTGGTTCAGATTCTGGGTATCTGCTCGGCACTTGCAGTTACTACCCAGCTCAAGCCCGCTCTGGTTATGGGTCTTTCCGTAACCGCCGTGTGTGCTTTCTCGAACCTTGTGCTTTCGCTTCTGCGAAATGGTATTCCCGATCGTATCCGTATCATCGTGCAGCTGGTTGTTATCGCTGCTCTGGTGACCATCGTGAACGATATCCTCAAGGCTTATGTCTATGATGTGAGCAAACAGCTCTCTGTATATGTGGGTCTGATTATTACCAACTGTATCATTATGGGTCGTGTGGAGGCCTTCGCTCTGTCGAACAAACCTCTGCCTTCACTCCTGGATGGTATCGGTAATGGTCTGGGCTATGGCGCAGTACTTGTAATCATCGGCTTCGTTAGGGAGCTGTTTGGTAATGGTTCGCTCTTTGGCTATCAGATTATCCCCGAGTGCTTCTATGAGGCCGGCTATGTAAACAATGGTCTGATGTTGTTCCCCCCTGCTGCACTTATCATCGTGGGTATCATCATCTGGGTACATCGCACCACTAATAAGGATTTACAGGAAAAATAATAGGAGGCATAGCATATGGAACTTTTGAAACTATTTATTCAGTCTGTCTTTATTGACAATATGGTGTTCTCGTTCTTCTTCGGTATGTGTTCCTACATTGCCGTTTCGAAGAGCGTCAAGACCGCGAATGGTTTGGGTCTGGCAGTTACCTTCGTAATGCTGATGACTGTGCCCCTGAACTATCTGCTCGAGAACTATGTGCTCAAGGCAGGTGCTCTCTCGTGGCTTTTGGGCGAAGAGATGGCTTCCACAGTCGATTTGAGCTTCTTGAGCTTCATTCTCTTTATTGCTGTGATTGCAGCATTCGTTCAGCTTCTGGAAATGTTCATTGAGAAATTCTCGCCCTCGCTCTACAACCAGCTGGGTATCTTCCTGCCCCTGATTGCTGTGAACTGTGCGATTATGGGTGGCGCTCTGTTTATGCAGCAGCGTGCATTTGCTACCGTTGGTGAGGCGGCCGTATTTGGCTTTGGTTCGGGCTTCGGTTGGTGGATTGCTATCCTCGTGATGGCTGCTATCCGCGAGCGTCTTGCGTACTCCAATGTTCCCAAAGGTCTGCGCGGTCCCGGTTTGGCCTTCATTATCACCGGTCTGCTGGGTATGGCGTTTATGATTTTCTCGGGTTTCCAGATGAACTAGTTGTTTAACCAAGCAAAAGAAAGAGAAATGAATACAACAATTATTATAGTTGCAGTCGTAGTCTTCCTCGTGGCACTGTTGCTTCTCGTGGCACTGCTGCTGGTTGCCAAGGCAAAACTTACCAGCTCGGGTGAGGTTACGATCAATATCAACGAGGGCGAAAAGACCCTCAAGGTTGAGAGCGGCAACTCGCTTCTGACCACTCTCGCTCAGGAGAAGATTTTTCTTCCCTCGGCTTGTGGTGGACAGGGTAGTTGCGGTATGTGTAAGGTGCAGGTGATGGACGGCGGTGGCGAGATTCTGCCCACCGAGGTTGGTTTCTTCACCCGCAAACAGCAGAAAGAGCATTGGCGTCTGGGTTGCCAGGTGAAGGTTAAGAATGACCTCAACATCCGCATCCCCGAGAGCGTGCTTGGCGTTAAGAAGATGGAGTGTGAGGTGGTTTCGTGCCGCAGCGTATCGACCTTTATGAAGGAGTTTGTGGTGAAACTGCCCGCAGGCGAAAGACTCAAATTCAAGAGTGGTGGTTACATCCAGATTGATGTTCCCCAGTACGACGAGATTAAGTTCTCCGATATGGACATCGACCCCAAATTCCACGCCGACTGGACCAAATTCAAGATGTGGGATATCGTGGCCAAGAACCCCGAGCCTACCTTCCGTGCTTACTCGATGGCCAACCAGCCCGCCGAGGACGATATTATTATGCTGAATGTGCGTATTGCTACTCCTCCCTTCGATAGGGCAACAGGTGGCTTTATGAATGTACCTACCGGTATCTGCTCGGCATATATCTTCTCGCGCAAACCTGGCGACAAGGTGACCATCTCGGGCCCCTACGGTGAGTTCTTCATCAAGGATACCCCCAATGAGAAGATGTTTATCGGTGGTGGTGCAGGTATGGCTCCTATGCGTTCGCATATCTTCCACCTCTTCAAGACCGTTAAGAGCGACCTGCCCATCTCGTTCTGGTATGGTGCACGCTCGAAACAGGAGATCTTCTATCAGGAGCAGTTCGAGCAGTTTGCTAAGGACTTCCCCAACTTCAAGTTCGCTATCGGCTTGAGCGATCCAAGGCCCGATGACAACTGGGATCCCAACTATATTGGCTTCATCCACAATGTCATCTACAACAACTACCTGAAGGATCATCCCGCTCCCGAGGATATCGAGTACTACTTGTGCGGTCCTCCTATGATGATTTCGGCTGTGGTGAATATGCTCGACAACCTGGGCGTTCCCCCCGAGAACATTATGTATGACAACTTCGGCAGCTAAATAGTTAAGGGCACCCAAACGGTGCCCTTAATTATTTACCAATGAAATTGAAAATTGAAAATGGAGAATTGAAAATGGAAAAATTCCCTCCCCTAAGTTAGGGGAGGGTGCCCAAAGGGCGGGAGAGGTCTGCTACCTTTGAATTTTGATTATCCTTTTAGCCCCTTTAGCCCTTTTGGCCCCTATGTTTTAGGGATTCTCAATTTACTAAAAGAGGTTGCCAAACCCTAAGTTTGGCAACCTCTTTTAGTACTCCACCTTGTCCTCCTTTTGTTCCCAGAGTCGGAAGGCTTCGAGGCCCTCGGCCCGCATAAGAGGTAGGGAAGGGATTGTGCGCGCCGTGGGGGCGAGGGGTATCTGGTCGTATATGAAGGCATCGTCGAAGCCTATGGCCGCCGCGTCGTTGCGGGTGTTGGCGTAGTAGATGCGGTCGATGCCGGCCCAGTAGATGGCACTGAGGCACATAGGGCAGGGCTCACACGAAGTGTATATCTCGCAACCCTTGAGGTTGAAGCCTCCAATTGCCTGACACGCAGCGCGTATGGCGCTCACCTCGGCGTGGGCCGTAGGGTCGTTCAGGAGTGTGACACTATTGCTACCGCGAGCTATGACCTCGCCGTCGCGCACGATGACAGCACCAAAGGGGCCGCCACCCTTAGCCACGCTCTCTTTGGAGAGCTCGATGGCCATACGCATAAATTTGTTTTCGCTCATTGTCATTGTTTTTCTTGTTGTTGGGGTTTGCTTGTAGGACAAATATACGATTTTTATTGAGATATTCCGCCTTTTGGGGTGCGGAGTGTCAAAATAATTACTAACTTTGCTTGTTGGAACATAAATCAAACCAAATCATATATTACTATGGCAAGTTTAAGACAGATTAAGAAACAGATTGACTATGTTGTAAACGAGGTGGTTTACGATTGCTACCTTTCGCTTGGTTTCCACGCCGACAAACAGGAGGAGATTGTTGCTCTTATGCAGCAGGTTGTGGATATGCGCAACAACCTTATGGAGCTTGTGAACAATCCCGCCGAGCCCCACAACCCTTCGCTTGTTCGCAAACACTACGCCTATGTACGCGCACAGCTCGTTGAGCGCACCGAGGAGATCTGGGGCAAGCTGAGCGAGATTTGCAAATTTGAGTAAATCAAAAATTTTTCATACATTTGCATGACAATTAACACTATTTATTAACCAGTGTATATTGTTTTTTGGGTAAAAGAGTGGGGCACCTTTCGGCGCCCCACTCACTTTTTTTATTGTGCTATTACCTAATTGGGTCGCATTATGTAAGCAATAGGCACAAATGCATACGAATTGTCAATGTTTTTACTGCGGAGTTTACATCTATCTGTATTATAGCATAGGGCTTTATTATCTTCTTCATTGATGCCAGACCAATAGTCAAGATAAATGTATTTGTCGCATTGTTCCATAATCTCTATTATTGATTCAAACTCGCTTTGTTGTTCAGGTAACATCCACTCCTCTCCCATTTGTTTACAATAAAGCAAGCATTCACCTTGTGTTCCAATGCCTCGTTCTTCAAAAGCGGCCACCATTAGTTTATCTTCCAATATGTTACAGATGGTGACATTGCGCCCTTTGTAGCGTATTATGCTTCCAATATGTATGTCCCATTCTTGTGATTTATCTTCTTCTTCAGCGGCAGGGGATATGGTAGTTTGGTTTGATATGTTGCTACCAAACAAATCGCTTTCAACGGCATTGACGCTGTCGAGCTCGCTTGAGTATGGTATGTAAAAGTTGGTAGGAGTCATAGAGCTACTCGGTAGATTGATGACATTGCCTATTCCGCTTATATAAAAATCCATTTCATAGAACATAGGACTCTCACCTTCTTTATATATGCATATTCGGTTCCGCATTTGAAGAGGAGTGTTGTGTCTATTGAACACAGTTGGGTTATATATAGTTTCTGCTCTAAATCTCGAGCCAGTTATGAGAATGTTGTTAATATTAAAAGAACCAAATGCTTTTGCTGATTTGGCTGGAATCCTCACTTGTTCAGGCTCTTTGTAGATGATGGCCGTTTGCCACTCTTTCTTGGCACTTTGTCCATATAATGTAATATAAGTGTTGGCATAAGAGTTTAATGCAAGCGTGGCATCGTAAGTATGGCCCATATAGTTGTTGAGCTTGCCGTTAGGAACTTCGCTTTTTGTAATTACTGAGGTACCATATTTTGATGAACTATATACACCTGTTGCAATGCGTGTTTCAATTTGTTTTCCTTGATAGTAGTCCTCGGCAATATTATTTCTAATAAAAGAGCTCTTGGTTAGATCAACTATTATGTCGTAGTCGTTGGAGTTGTATATTATAAAATTTAGGCTACCGTTTTCACCCCAAAAATTATAAGTAAATTGAAGTCCGTCTTTAGTGTAAGTCGGCGAGCCATTTTCAGTCATTGTGGCATTTTCAGGAGTTACTGAAAATACTTGATAGTAAGTAGTGGAACAAGAAGTCATGATTATTCCCAACAGCAAGGGAATAATGTAGAGTAGTTTTTTCATAGTTGTAAGTTATTTAGTTGAATGTTTGTTCTAAATACTTACCGTAGCAACTCCTATGCGGTGGATTATGGGCAAAAAGAAAGTGTGGAGCTGATTAGTCTATCTGAACGAAGGTTGTGGAATGACCCGAACACAAATAAACATACCCCACACTCGTATCGAATGAGTATGGGGCAGAACACCCCAAAAACAATGCAATACGGAGTGACGAGTGTGATGCCTCCCTTGTGTTCTGAAAACTTCCACATTTTCGTTCAAGGATAAAAGCTAATACACTTTCATCAATAAAATATGTCTGCCGAGAGCGCAAAGCCCACGGCACCACAAATATAGAAATTAGTTTGCATAAAAACGAAAAATGGCCCACAAAATCGTGAGCCATTAGGGTATAAGTAACATTTGAGTAACTCAATTTTGAAGTTTGAATTTTGAATTTTGAATTCCCCCGTGGTGGTGATGGGCCAGAACGGTGTGGGGAACGGTGCCGTGGCTGATGACCTGGATGGGGCAGTGGTAGTTCTCCAGCAGCTCGGGCGTGAGCTCGGCCGTCGGGTGGCGATGAACGGTGCGATTGACGCAGACCACGCTCTTGACAAAAGAGGTGATGGTGCCCACATCGTGCGACACGATGATGATAGCCATCTGGCTGTTGAGCTCGCGCAGCAGGTTGTAGAGCTCGTTCTCGAACTGGTTGTCCACAAAGTTCGCGGGCTCGTCGAGAATTAGCAAGCGAGGCTCCGAGATGATGGCCCTGCCCAATAGAGCCCTCTGTAACTCGCCGCCCGACAATTCGCCTATCTGCCTGCTGGCAAGGTGTTTAATGCCCACCTTCTCAAGTGCCGCTAAAGCCTTGTTCTTATCCTCGCGGCCATAGCGCCCGAAGCCCTTATCGGCCTGAAGGCCACTCATAACAAGCTCCAAAACCGAGATGGGGAAACTCTTGTCGAAGAGGTTTTGCTGTGGCAGGTAGCCAATGTGGTGCTTGCCGGCAACCTCACCCAGGAACGAGATGGTGCCAGAGTGGGGGATTAGCCCCATAATGCTCTTCACCAGGGTGCTCTTGCCGCCTCCGTTGGGGCCAATGATTCCCACAAAATCATCGGCATAGAACGAGATATTAACATCTCTCAATGCCGTCTGCCCATCGTATTGAACGCCGAGGTTCTCTATTCTGATAATCTCCTTACTGTTCATAATTGCCGGAAATTATGTTCATAATCCTGTCAATTTCGCCAATAATATCCTCGCTTAAAGGATTAATCTCCACCAACTTAACGCCAAGAATATCCGCTATTGGTTGAACTACATCAAGCGGGTACTCTTTCTGGTATAGCATCACCTCAATACCCTCAGCCATCACCTTGTTGATAACTTCGGAAAGCGAGGCCGGAGTGGGGGATTTCCCCTCTTTTTCCACTGATATCTGGTTGAAAGACAGCTCTTTCGCCAGATATCCGAGGGCAGGATGATAAATAAGTACATCCTTGGGTGCAGTTATTAACATTTGTTGATAACGCTCTTTGTTCGCGGCGATTGTGGCATTAAGTCGCTGACAATTAATATGATACTTTGTTGAGTCGGGGTAAGCTGCCATCAGTGCAGAGTCGATGTTGTTCACAATTGTTGATAATCCGTCAAGCGACACCCATATATGTGGGTCAACGGAGTGGGCGTGTCCGTGCTTGTGGCTGTCGTGCGAGTGGTCGCACACCTCATTGCTATGTGCGTGGTGGTGTTCGTGGCCAGTTATGAGCTCAACGCCACGACTCAGGTTAATGCTCCTTGAATCCTCGATATTACTCTGCTTAATTATCTCATTTTCAAAGGGTAGTGTGCCAACATAGAAGACCATTTCCGACTCTTCAAGCCTGGCTATTTGCCCAATAGTGGGGGAGTAGCTCTCTGGCGAGGAACCCACGGGAAGTAGCGTATTAACGGAAAAATCCTCTCCAACTATCTCCTCCATAAGGCCTTTTAGTGGCTCAATTGATACCGTAATAATCTTACTATTAGCATTTTGGCCGTCATTACACGAAGTAATACATACGGCGCATATTGCAACAATTAATGTGATGAAATAGCGTTTCATTCTGTTTTGTAAATTGAAATACAAATATAAATAAAGATTTGTAAATATTGTCTCTTTGGGTATGATTTACAAATGTATACACGCGACAAGTGCTTGATAATTAGCGTTATTTACAAATGTATATGCAAATAATTTACAAATGAAAAATTAATTCCAATCGAGGGTGTGGGCGTCGAACTGCTGGAACTCGTAGAGAATATCGCGGGAGAGGATGACGGGGGCGGAAGAATTTTCGGCGATAAGTGACCCAATATTTTTTTTAGATAATTTTTTGCGAGGGTGGCCGCGTGGCCGTTTTTTGTTCTCGTACTCGCCAAAAGGCTTGGGGTTTTTGAATTGTAAATCTAACATAGTTTAGTGTGTAAGTTGTTGGTACTTTGGACCCACAACACGCGAGAACTCTATGGGAGGTTCTCGCGCTGTGGGAACTAACTACAAGATACACAATAAATTGTAATTCGCAAAATATATACATTATGTAAAGCATATATGGGAGTGGAGTTAGGACTATAGTGCTGAGTAGGTAGCATATGTGAAGTGGATATTGTTAGTGGCTTGTAAGTAAGGCATATTTAGTGAAAAATGAAGGTTTATCTATTAGTTTAAGAGCGGTGATGTTGTTATCTCCGTATTGTACACCGGGTTGCTGCTGCGAGCAACTATATATAGTGTCTATTTAGCATTTTGTGCTATTGTTTTGTATACTCCCTGAATGTGCCATCAGGGAAGCAAACTATAAGTCTGTCTGAATAGTGAAGTGCAGATGGCTTCTGTGCGAGCTGAATGTTGTCCTGTGCAATAGTCTGCGGTTGTTCGGTAGGTGTGGTTGGTGCTTGATGGGTGAAAGTAGTGGTCGGATTCTGCTGTTCACTACTATCGATTGCCTCGTCTGGCGTGTTGAAAGGCAGACTGTCGGGGGCCGTAGTCAAGGTAGTGAGTTTCTGCTGTGATACGACGGGTGTTTCCTCGGGGTTTTTAGGGGTGTTTTCGGCCTCGGAGCTGAGGATTGGGAGCTCGCCCAGGATTAACCATCTAAGCGAGTAATTTGGGTATCTGGCGGCGATTTTCGAGATAATCTCAAGGCTGGGGTTGTTGCGGCCGGAGATGATATGTGTGACGGCAGCAGGACTGATACCTATCTCTGTGGCGAATCGATTATTAGTCAGTCCCTCGTTCTTAACAATGTATTGAAGTCGTGTTTTCATACTGAACTATGTTTTTACAAAGGTAAATATTTGTTTTGAAATAACAAAACTAATAATAGCGTCTTTAGTATCACTATTCCCTGATTATTATATATAGTGTGCATTTTCAATATATTATGTAATACTTTAGGTATTAGGTGGTAATTAGTTGATAATTAGATGTTAAACATATGCAATCTCACTAATATCATTAAGTTGAAGCTTTGCTTGGTGTGATTCTTGAATTTTAACCAAAGTAAAACTTTATAATAGATTTGCTATTTGTTTGGTTGTAAGCGTGTTGTATTGCAATAAGTAAATTATTGAATTTTTGATTTTGGGTGATTTTGGCCCAGTGGTGCGGAAGGTGTAAAAATAAAGGCCGACGCAGTAAGCGTCGGCCAGAAATGTTTTATTATTGTAAAATAGGACTCCCCTACTCCACTCTTATTTTCTCTGCAATAGCATGGAATTGTTCGCTTGTGAGCTGAAGTTTCTCCTTGCGGAAATCTACATCGGCCTCGCTATTCATAGGAATGAGGTGGATGTGGGCGTGAGGTACCTCAAGACCAAGAACGACCATTGCGACCTTCTTGCAGCCAAACGCTCTCTTTTGCGACTCCGCTACCCTCTTTGCAAAACGAATCATTCCCGAGAGTTCCTCGTCGGTGAGGTCGAAGAAGTAGTCCTCCTCGCGTTTGGGGATAACAAGGGTGTGGCCCTCGGCCAGAGGGTTGATATCAAGGAATGCGTAATAGTGCTCGTCCTCCGCCACCTTGTAGCTGGGAATTTCGCCGTTTGCTATTTTGCTGAAAATCGTTGCCATAATAAAATATTTGATATTTAGTGATTAAACTCGTTCAACTTTATCTATTCCTTTAATGCGGCTCACATTTTCAATGAGCGAATAGAGCGCCTCGGTGTCGGGTACATAGAGGCTAATCTTACCCTCGAAAATGCCGTCGTGGCTCTGGATTTGGAGCTCTCGGATGTTGATATCCAGCTCCACGGTAATCACCTGAGCCAAATCTCGCAGTACGCCTACCCTATCCAGACCTCTCAGCTTGATTTCCGAAAGGTATGACTCGGCCTTATAGGTGGACCACTTGATGTTGCCAACCAGATTCTCACCCTTCTGGGCTGCCAATGCTATAAGCTCCTGGCACTCAGTCTTGTGTACGACAATGTCGCCCGTTCGCGGGTCTTTATATCCGGTAATATTGTCGCCGGGAATTGGGTTGCAGCACTCGGCGACCATAAACTTTGGCCCCTCGAGGCTGTCTACATCCTGGGAGTGCTTGACGATAATATCCTTGGACTTGCTGTTGTTGCCTGCAAAATCGAATGTCCAGAACTTCAGGACCTTGTTCTTGGAGTTCTGGCGTAGTACCTTGTCGATGTCGTTAAGGTTGATAATCTCCGAGCCGAGCTTGCTGTAGAACTCATCCTTGTTCTTGCAATCATAGGCGGGCAGCAGCTTCCTAAAGAGCCTTGCGCTGGGGGTGATACCAAACTCCCTCATACGCTTCTCGAAGATTGAGATGCCGTGCTCTATGTTGTTCTGCCTTACGCGCTTAAGGTATGAAATAATTGCCTGCTTGGCCTTCATTGTGGCCACATGGTCGAGCCATTCGATGGTTGGGTGGGCCGTCTCGGCAGTGAGAATTTGCACCTGGTCGCCACTATTGAGTTTCGTGTAGATAGACTCAATCTTGTGGTTAATCTTGGCGCCGATAGCCGTATTGCCCACATTGGTGTGGATGTCGTAGGCGAAGTCGAGGGCCGTAGCTCCAATGGGGAACTTGCGAGCCTCGCCCTTGGGGGTGAAGATGACCATCTCGCTCATATAGAGCGTCATCTTGACATTCTCGAGGAAGTCGGCAGTGTCGCCCGCAGGGTGTGTGAGCGCATTGCGCACATCCTTTAGCCACTTGTCGAACTCGTCCTCGGCGTTGTTCTCCTGTTTGTATTTCCAGTGTGCCGCAAAGCCTCTCTCGGCAATCTCGTCCATCCTCTCGGAGCGAATTTGCACCTCGGCCCAGATGCCGTCGGGTCGCATAAATGTAGCGTGAAGTGCCTCATAACCATTGGCTTTGGGGAAGCTTACCCAGTCACGGATGCGGTCGGGCTTGGGGGTGTAGATGTCAGTCAGCAGCGAGTAGATGTGCCAGCACTGAGCCTTCTCGGCGCTCTCCTCGTTGGGCTTGAAGATGATTCTCACGGCGAAGAGGTCGTAGATCTCCTCGAAAGGAATCTTCTTGCGGTGCATCTTCGACCAGATTGAGTAGACGGTCTTCACTCGGCCCGAAATGGTGAAGTCAATGCCATCGGCAGTGAGTTTCTCCTTGATGGGCTGGATGAAACGATCGATGAACTCGTTACGCTCGGCAGCCGATGCCTCCATCTTCGATTCAATCTCGGCATACTCGTTGGGGTACATATACTTAAGTGACAGATCCTCAAGTTCTGTTTTAATTGCATAGAGTCCCAATCGGTATGCCAACGGAGCGAACAGATACATCGTTTCGCTCGTGATTTTTATCTGCTTGTGGCGAGGCATAGAGCCCAGCGTGCGCATATTGTGCAGGCGGTCGGCAATCTTGATGATGATTACCCTGATGTCCTCCGAAAGCGTCAGGAGAATCTTGCGGAAGGTTTCCGCTTGGGCGGAAACATCCTCATTCAGGGCTGCGGCCACCTTCGTAAGGCCGTCAACCATTGCGGCCACTCGGGGGCCGAAGAGGTTTTCGATATCCTCCACCGTGTAGCTCGTATCCTCCACTACATCGTGCAGAAGGGCGGCACAGGTCGATTTGACACCCAGGCCCTCCTCCGAAACGACAATCTGCGCAACGGCAATGGGGTGAAGAATGTAGGGCTCTCCCGAGCGGCGGCGCACACCCTTGTGTGCCTCCTTCGCAATGAAGAAAGCCTTTTTTATCATCTCCCAGTCGGCCTCGTTCTTGCAAATCTTGTTGCACGAAGCCAGTAGTCGGTTGAATTGTTGACCGATTATTTGTTCATCTTCTGCTGTGTAGCCGGCCATAACTTGCTGCTTGTTTAGGTGTCGTAAGCCCGATGATTAGGTGTCGGAAACGGCGTGTGAAAAAAGCTAAAGCATTGCTCGAGGTTGTCGTGCAATGCTTATTGAAAATATGTTAGTTAAGCTTAGATTCCTTGAGTGCTGCTCGAACTTTCTCCTCTACCTCTGCGCAGAGGGCCTCGTTCTGCTGGAGGAGCGCTTTGGTGGCATCCCTACCCTGAGCCAGTTTCTGGTCGCCGTAGGAGTACCACGAGCCGCTCTTCTTGATTACGCCAAAGTCGGTACCCAGGTCGAGAATCTCGCCAATCTTGGAGATACCCTCACCATACATAATGTCAAACTCTGCCTTGCGGAAAGGAGGCGCAACCTTATTCTTCACGACTTTCACTTTTGTGCGGGTGCCGAGCTGCTCGTCGCCATCCTTGATGACCGAGGTCTTGCGGATGTCGATACGCACACTGGCATAGAACTTCAGGGCGTTACCACCGGTTGTGGTCTCGGGATTGCCGTAGACAATACCGATTTTGTCGCGCAACTGGTTGATGAAGATGCAGACGGTCTTGGTCTTGCTGATGGCGGCGGTGAGTTTCCTCAGGGCCTGCGACATAAGCCTTGCCTGAAGGCCCATCTTCGACTCACCCATCTCGCCCTCAATCTCTGCCTTGGGGGTAAGTGCTGCTACAGAGTCGATTACGATGATGTCGATGGCGCTCGAACGGATGAGGGTCTCGGCAATCTCCAGAGCCTGCTCGCCGCTATCGGGCTGCGATACGAGGAGGTTGTCGATGTCTACACCAAGTTTTGCGGCGTAGAAACTGTCGAATGCGTGCTCCGCATCGATGAAAGCGGCAATACCGCCCGCCTTCTGTGCCTCGGCAATAGCGTGGATCGCCAGGGTGGTCTTACCCGACGACTCGGGTCCATAAATCTCAATAATGCGGCCTTTGGGGTAGCCACCCACGCCGAGTGCTGCATCCAAAGTGATTGAACCTGTGGGGATTACTGCCACCTGCTCAACGCTCTCGCTATTCATTCTCATAATTGAGCCCTTGCCAAAATCCTTCTCGATTTTGTCCAATACGGCGCTCAGGACTTTCTGTTTGTCGGGATTAACCGTAACTTTCTCTGCCATAGTAGTTTGTTGTTTTTATATTATTCTAATTATTACTCCTCTATTTAACATCATATAGGCGCAGTAGCTCCTCCTTGGAGGGGGCTTTCTCCCACCACTCGGCAATCTGCTGCCAGTGAGTCGAGGTCTTCACCTTGTCGAAGATGTGGAGGATGTGCCCTTTCTCGTCGATGATGAAGGTAGTGCGCACGATGCCCATATACTTTCGGCCATACATACTCTTCTCCCTCCACACTCCGTAGGCTTCGGCAATCGTTTTGTCGGTGTCGGCCACCAGCGGAAAGTTTAGCGAGTGCTTCTGGCAGAAGTTTTCGTGGGACTTTACACTATCGGGGCTAACTCCCACAATCTCAAAGCCTAACTCTCTGAGGCGCTCTTTGCCGTCACGCATACTCTGGGCCTCGAGTGTACAGCCCGAGGTGTTGTCTTTCGGGTAGAAGTAGAGAATCAACTTGCGACCCGCAAAATCGGAGAGTTTGATGCTCTCGCCGCCCTGTGTAATGCCCTCAAAATAAGGGGCTTTATTGCCAATCTTTAACATCTTGTGTGGTTGAAAAAGTTGAAGCCAAAATTATATGGTAAAATTAATCAAAAAAAACGCAATTACCAATAGTGTAACTGCGTTTTTTTATCTCCAATCTTAAAGAATCTCTACTTGTTATTTGGCCTGTACCTTGCGGTCAATCTCCTCGACCATTCGCAAGAACTGCTTGTCGGTCTCCATAAGATTCGTCACAGCCTTGCAGGCGTGGAGAACGGTGGCGTGGTTCTTGCCGCCGATGGCCATACCGATTGCCGACAGAGGAGCCTTGGTGTGTTGCTTGCAGAGGTACATCGTAATTTGCCTTGCCTGAGCGATTTCGCGTGTGCGCTTGGGCGAGTCGAGAATGCTCTCGTCTACTCCGAGGTGCTCGCAGACTGTCTTGCGGATACTCTCAATGGATATCTCCTTGGGCACAATCTTGACATATGTTTTGAGAATCTCCTTAGCCAGAGTGATGGTAATCTTGCGATTGAGGAAGGCAGCATTTGCAACCAGAGCCGAGAGTGCGCCCTCAATCTCACGAATGTTGGCGTTGATGTTCTCCGCGAAGTAGAAGACAACCTCGTCGGGGAGCTCGGTTTGCAGTTTGGCAGCCTTATTGCGGATAATCTTCACCTTGGTCTCGTAGTCGGGCTGTGTGAGCTCGGCGGCCAGTCCCCATTTGAAACGGGTCAGCAGGCGGTCGTTGATGTCCGAGAGCTCCGAGGGGCGCTTATCCGAGGTGAGGATGAGCTGTTTGCCCGTCAGATGGAGGTGGTTGAAGATGTTGAAGAAGGCGTTTTGAGTGCTGCTCTTGTTGCCCGAAAGTTCCTGAATATCATCAATAATCAGAACATCGACCATCTGGTAGAAGTTGATGAAGTCATTGGGCTCCTTATTGAGAACGGCAGTCGTATATTGTGCCTGAAATTTGTTCATCGAAACATACAACACCTGAAGCTCGGGGTGACGCTGCTTGATCTCCATACCGATAGCCTGCGCCAAGTGGGTCTTGCCGAGGCCCGAATCGCCGAAGATGTAGAGGGGATTGTAGGCAGTTTTGCCGGGCTCAATGCTCACGGCCATTCCTACCGAACGCACCAGACGGTTGCAGTCGCCCTCCACGAAATTCTCGAAGGTGTAGTTGGGATTGAGCTGCGAGGGAATTTCGAGCTTGCGGATACCGGGAATTACAAAAGGATTTTTTATATTTGCGGTATCGCGCTGGTTGATTACCTTGCCGATGGTCTCGGTGCTACCCTCTTGGGCCTGCTGTTCGCGAGCAATTTGCTCGGGCGAAGGCACCGAGTAGCGAAGCGAGGTGTTGTTGCCAAAGTGCTGATAGATAATGGGTCGCAGCGATGGGATGTAGTTGCGCTCGATGTGGAATACGCAATCCTCGCTGGGGAGGCGCAGACGCAAGGTCTTGCCATCGTAGCTCACGGGCACGATGGGTGCAAACCAACGAGCAAACTCCTCTTCGGAGGTCTGCTGCTTGATTTGAGCAAGACAATCTTGCCATACTTCACCGTATGTTGCCGTGTTAGCTATCATTTTATGCTTGGGTAATTAACTTTGATTTCCGACCACAAAATTGTGCATAAAATTGTTAAAAAAAATGCGATTTGCTCTTGCAAAATAATTATTTATTGCTATGGGGATTTTTGTTCCTCCACTCCCCTATTTTTTAACCCTCTGATATTGAGATTTAATAGAAAATTTTGTATATTTGCCTATTGGAATTTTAGATTACATAATAGCTGAACTATAAACAAAACTTATAATATCATTAACTCATTATGGAACAGTATATTCTCGACAGAGCACAGAAATGGCTCGACGGAAATTATGACGAAAAGACCAAAGAGCAGGTGAGGAATCTTATGGAGAACGACCCCAAGGAGCTCTCCGAAAGTTTCTATCAGGACCTGGAATTTGGCACTGGTGGTCTGCGCGGCATTTTGGGCGTGGGTACCAACCGTATGAATGTATATACAGTAGGTATGGCCACTCAGGGCTTGGCTAACTATCTGAAGAAATGCTTTGAGGGTCAGGAGATTAAGGTTGCCGTATCGCACGACTGCCGCAACTTCTCGCGCGAGTTTGCCGAGCGCACCGCCGACATCTTCGCCTCCAATGGCTTCAAGGTCTACCTCTTTGAGTCGTTGCGCCCCACCCCCGAGCTCAGCTTCGCAATCCGCGAGCTCGGCTGCAAGAGTGGTGTGATGGTGACCGCTTCGCACAACCCCCGCGAGTACAACGGCTACAAGGCCTACTGGGAGGACGGCTCGCAGGTTATCGCTCCCCACGACAAGAACATCATCGACGAGGTGAACAAGATTACCTCGGTGGACCAGATTATCTCCGGTCTGAATCCTGAGAATATCGAGATTATCGGCGAGGAGTTCGACAAGATCTATCTCGAGAGGGTACACAGCCTTTCGCTCTCGCCCGAGGCTGTTGAGAAGTACCACGATATGAAGATTGTCTACACCCCCATCCACGGCTGTGGCCACAAACTTGTGCCCGCATCGCTCCGTCGTTACGGCTTTACGAATATCTCGACCGTAGCCGAGCAGATGGTCATCGACGGCAACTTCCCCACCGTTGAGTCGCCCAACCCCGAGGAGAGGACCACTATGCGTATGGCTATTGAGCAGGGCCAGAGGGAGGGTGCCGAGATTGTTATGGCAACCGACCCCGATAGCGACCGCATCGGCATCGCCGTTCCCGACGAGAACGGCAACTTCGTACTGCTGAACGGCAACCAGACCTGCGTGCTGCTGACCTACTATATGTGCCGCCGCTGGAAGGAGAACGGACTTCTCGATGGCAAGCAGTATATCGTGAAGACCATCGTTACCTCGGAGATGATGGCCGAGGTTGCCAAGGCGTTTGGTGTTGAGTACTTCGACTGCCTCACCGGTTTCAAGAATATCGCCAAGGTCATCCGTGCCGAGGAGGCCAAGGGTAAGGTCTATATTGGTGGTGGCGAGGAGAGCTTCGGCTTCCTTGCGGGCTCGTTCCTGAGGGATAAGGACGGCGTTTCGGCCTGCTCGTTGGCAGCCGAGGCCGCTGCTTGGGCAAAGAGCATCGGCACCTCGCTCTATGGACTCATCAAACAGCTCTATATCGACTTCGGCTTCTACAAGGAGGGCCTCGTGTCCGTCGTACGCAAGGGTCAGGAGGGCGCTGCCGAGATTAAACAGATGATGGTTGATTTCCGCGCCAATCCTCCCAAACAGATTTGTGGCTCGGACATCGTGACCATCAAAGACTACCAATCCTCGGAGGCTCTGGATGTTAAGAGCGGCAAGGTGAGCCCCATCGAGATTGACAAGTCCAATGTGCTCCAGTACCTCACTGCCGATGGCACCATCCTCTCGATTCGCCCCAGCGGCACCGAGCCTAAGATTAAGTTCTACTTCGGTGTGAAGGAGCCTCTGGCATCTCTGGCCGACTACGACAAGGTTTCGGCCCAGCTCGACCAGAAGATTGAGAGAATGAAACAGGAGCTCAACCTTCTGTAGGCTAATTGATAACTATGAAAAAGGCGAGCCCACTAAAGCGGACTCGCCTTTTCAGTATCTATATATGTGCTATTTAGTCAGCAAAGAGTTTTACAACCAAACCGATCTGATACTCTCCGAGTAGCTTCGCGTGACCGGACTCGGGGAATCCAACGCCAATGCCGGCACCTGCGATTATTCCAAAACGGGTGTAGGGGAAAAAGTAGCCATATCGGGCATCCATCACAAAGCCCCATCCGCCATTAATATCTGCCTCCCAATAGCTGTTGTTACACATAGGGTTGGTGCCAAAGGTGAATCCAAACTCCATTGTATTCTCGTCATCCGTCATATAGGAGCCCACACCAACATGCCAATACAAATCCTCACCTGGGCCGTTCTTGCTGAAAATACCCTCTTTGCCGATACCGCCATAGAGCAGGAAACCACCGGCACCACCAAGGGCAGCCCTTGCCCTGACGAAATTGGAACAGAAGTGGGAGTAGCCCACCTCGACACCAAGGTAAGGCACACCGTTGCCATCGATACCAATCATATTCATTGCAGCATCGGTGAAATTATTGATTGGATTATTGCGTGGTCTTTGATTGTTGTAATCACTTGACGACGAGTAGGATGAACTATTACTTGTCGATGAGGTGTAGGTCTGGGTTAGTTCGTAATACCTCACCGTTGGGGCATTTGTGCCGGTGGAAGTGGACCCCTGAATCATAATCTGATTGCCATTGGCGTCGTAGGCACTGCGCACCGTGATATTACCCGCCAACTGCACCGCATCATAAGTGTTTATTGTGTAGGTGCCATCGGAGGTATCCACCTTGACAGGCAGGGCGATATTATTATACACTCGTATTACGATGTAATCTGCTGCCCACAAGGAGGAGGTACCAATTGTTAGCAACATCGCCAGGAGGGTTAGTACTCTTTTCATAGTGTTGAAGTTTTTAGAGTGATAGTTATAGCACTTTGATTAGATTTATTCCGTCACGAATCGGGATGATGACATTCTCCACGCGGGGGTCGTCTTTGACCATCTGGTTGAACTCCAATATGCCGCGCGTCTGGAGGTCGGAGGCCTTCACGCTCTCGGCCGTCACCTTTCCATACCAGAGTATGTTGTCGGCCAGTATGTAGCTGCCCGAGTGCACCAAGCCGCCATCCATCAGCATACGGTAGTAGTCGGGGTACTCCCTTTTGTCGCCGTCGATGAAGACCATATCGTAGCACTCCCCCAGCCCGGGCACCACCTCGAGGGCCGAGCCAGTGTGGCGGCGAATCTTGTGACCGTGGGGCGAGCGGGCGAAAAACTCGGTCTGGATACCTTCCAACTCATCCTCAATCTCCACAGTATCAATAATTCCATCCTCCTCCATAGCCTCGGCAAAGCAGAGGGTCGCATAACCCGTGAAGGTGCCGATTTCGAGCACTCGACGGGGGCGAATCATCCCAGTGAGCATCTTTAGAAAGAGGCCCTGAATGTGGCCCGAGACCATCTGGGGCTGCACCACGCGCTCCTGACTCTCGCTCTGGAGTGCTTGGAGCAGTTCGTTCTCATCGGAGGAGAGGTTGCGGATGTATCGTTCGAGTTCGAGATTGATGTTCTGCATAGGGTGTGTATATTATATATAGGTAAGCGACGAGAGGCCGGGCAGTATATCCCGAGCCACCGCCATAATATCTTCGGGGCCAATCTCCTCCACCTTGCGATAGATGGCCTCGATGCTATCCACGCCTCCGAAGGAGAGAAAACTCTTGCCGACGGAGAGCATATAGGCCTCGTTATTCTCGGCCGAGATGGCAAAACCGCCAATAAATTGCTTCTTTGCAACGGAGAGTTGGCGCGCCGTAAGTGGCTCGTTCATAATGCGCCATAACTCCTTATGGAGAATCTCTCTGCATCGCTCGAGTTTGTCTTTCTCGCAGGAGAAGTAGATGGAGAACATTCCGCAATCGCTCAAAGGGGTGTAGAGTGCCTCCACGCAGTAGGTCAGGGCTCGACGCTCTCTAAGAGCCACATTGAGCCTCGAGGCGGCCGAGGGACCACCGAGCAGGTTGGTCATAAGTATCAGTGCCAGGCGGCGCTTGTCATCCAGCGAGTAGGCCCTTGCTCCCAGCACTTCGCGCACCTGATGTTGCTGCTTGGTAACGCTCTTGGAAAAGCGCTCAACCATTTCGGGCACAGTGCGTTGCGACTGACGCAAGGAGGCCTTCTCGGCGCCGAAATAGCGCTCGACGGTTGTCACAAAACGCTTGGGCGAGATGTTGCCGATGGCCGCAAAGACCATACGGTCGGTAGTATAATTACGCTCCACAAACTCCTTTATCTGCTCGGTGTGGAGCTTCGCCAGTGTGCGTTTCGAGCCGAGGATGTTGTGACCCAACTCGGAGCCTGCAAACAGAAGGTCCTCGAAGTCGTCGTAGATTCTTTCGTCGGGCGAATCCTTGTACATATTTATCTCGTCATAGATGACCTCCTTCTCCTTCTCGACCTCCTCGTGCGGGAAGGTCGAGTGGAAGATGATATCATCCATAAGTTCCACAGCCTTAGCAAAATCGCCCCTTAGGACGGTGGCGTGGACCACGGTCTCTTCCTTGGTGGTAAAGGCGTTAATCTCGCCTCCGAGGTTTTCGAGTCGGCAGTTCACCTGGTAGGCTTTGCGCCTCTCGGTACCCTTGAAAAGGGTGTGCTCCAAGAGGTGGGCAATGCCCTTCTCCTGCTCGCGTTCATCTCGGCTGCCTGCACCGATAGTCATCGAACAAAAGCAGACCTCACTGCGCACAGTCTTTAGCACGCAGCGTATGCCATTGGAGAGTGTATGTGTGAAAAACTCCTCTTTCATAACAGGTTACGCGGTTTCGATTCGGGCTCTAAGGTACTGCCCCGTATAACTCTCCTTGCACTCCATAAGCCCCTCGGGAGTACCCTCATAGACCAGATTGCCACCCCTCTCGCCCGCCTCGGGGCCGAGGTCGATGACCCAGTCGGCCGACTTGATGACATCCAAGTTGTGCTCAATGATAACGATGGTGTGGCCCTTGCTTATGAGCGCATTGAAAGCGGCAAGCAACTTTGCGATGTCGTGGAAGTGAAGACCGGTGGTGGGCTCATCGAAGATGAACATCGTGCCCGCCGTTGTGTCTTCGCCCATCAGGTAGGAGGCCAACTTGACCCTCTGAATCTCGCCACCCGAGAGTGTCGAGGTCGACTGGCCGAGCTTTATGTAGCCGAGTCCCACATCCTGAAGCGTCTTCAGGGTGGATGTAATACGCTGATTGATGGGCGTTTGCTCCGAGCCAAAGAACTCCACGGCATCGTCCACGCTCATCTCCAGAACATCCGAGATGGTCTTGCCCTTGTAGCGTACCTCCAAAACCTCGTCGTTGAAACGCTTGCCACCGCAGTGCTCACATCGGAGCTCCACATCGGCCATAAACTGCATCTCGACCCTGATTACGCCCTCGCCTTGACACTCCTCGCATCGGCCACCCGGTCGGTTGAATGAGAAGTGCGACTGGGTGATACCATTGTGTTTCGCATAGGGCTGGTCTGCAAAGAGTTGGCGTATCTCATTGTAAGCTTTGGTGTAGGTCACAGGATTGGAGCGCAACGACTTTCCGATGGGGCTTTGGTCCACCATCTCCACCGATTTGACGAGGCTCAAATCGCCCTCCAAGCCTTCGTACCCACCTGGCTTATTACCCGTCTCGTAAATGTGGCGGCGCAGTGCGGGATAGAGAATACTCTCCACGAGCGACGACTTGCCGCTGCCGCTCACGCCCGTCACGCAGGTCATCACCCCGAGCGGAATCTTGACATCCACCCCTTTGAGGTTGTTCTCCCTTGCGCCCTTAATCTCTATTGCGCTACTCCACCCTCGGCGGCTCTTGGGCATAGCTATGCTCTTGCGGCCGAGCAGATAGTCGGCCGTAAGGCTTACGGTGGATTGCTCGAGCTGTGCAAGTGTGCCATTGAAGACCACCTCGCCACCATTTATGCCCGCTTCGGGGCCCATATCAATCACTCGGTCGGCCGCTCTGATGACCTCCTCTTCGTGCTCGACCACAATCACCGTATTGCCCATATCTCGCAGCTGCTTAAGCACGCCAATGAGCCTATTGGTATCCCTCGGATGCAGACCGATGCTTGGCTCATCGAGTATGTAGAGCGAGCCTGTGAGGTTGCTTCCGAGCGAAGTAGAGAGGTTAATGCGCTGACTCTCACCACCAGAAAGGGTCGAAGAGAGTCTGTTGAGTGTGAGGTAATCGAGCCCCACATCGGCTATGTATTGCAGCCTTGTGCGAATCTCCTTGAGGAGTCGCTCGGCCTTGGTTGTTTCGTTTTCGGTGAGCTCCAGCGAGGCAAAAAACTCCACGAGCCTGCCGATGGGCATCCTCACCAGTTCGGCAATATTGCGACCACCAACCTTCACCCACAGTGCCTCCTTACGGAGCCTTGTGCCCTCGCACTCGGGGCAGAGCGTTTTACCCGTAAAGCGCGAAAGCATAACTCTATACTGAATCTTGTAGCGCTCCTTCTCGAGCATCTTGAAGAACTCGTCGAGGCCGTGGAAATAGGCATTTCCCGACCACAAAAGACGCCTCTGCTCGTGGGTGAGAGTGTGATAGGGGGCGTGTATGGGGAAGCCAAAGCGGTGGGCGTTCTCTACGAGTTGATCGCGCCACCAACTCATCGTCTGGCCTCGCCAGCAGGCAATTGCATTTTCGAATATACTCTTGTTCTTGTCGGGCACAACGAGGTTTTCATCTATGCCCACAACCTTGCCGTAGCCCTCGCACTTGGGGCACGCGCCAATGGGGTTGTTGAACGAAAAGAGGTGCTCGGTGGGCTCCTCAAAGGTTATGCCGTCGGCCTCGAAACGCTCGGAGTACTCCTCCACTCGGTCGTTGATAATGAGCCTACATAGGCCCGCCCCAATCTCCAAAGCCCTCGATACGGAGTCGCCCGCACGACTTATGGTGTCCTCCTCTTGTTTGACCTTCAGGCGGTCCACAACGACCATCACATCCTCGGCCTTGGTCTTAGCCGTGAGCTTGCCTACAATCTCCTCGGCCAACCACATTTCGCCCTTGAGCAGGAACCTCTGCACACCCTCCTCCATCAGTAGTGTCACGCGCTCAATAAGGCTCTGACCATCCGTCACCACGAGCGGTGCTGCAATAACCACAGGAGTGCCTTCGGGTTTTGCAAAAATCTCTGCCACAATATCTTGCGTGTGGTAGCAAATGACCTCTCGGCCCGAGATGGGCGAGAAGGTGCGGCCTATGCGCGCAAAGAGCAACTTGAGGTAGTCGTATATCTCGGTAGTTGTGCCAACCGTGGAGCGCGGGTTGCGAGAGTTGACCTTCTGTTCGATGGCAATAGCAGGGGCAATACCTCGGATGATGTCCACATCGGGCTTTTCGATGCGCCCCAAAAATTGGCGTGCATAGGTCGAAAGGCTCTCGACATAGCGCCTCTGGCCCTCGGCAAAGATGGTGTCGAAGGCGAGCGTGGACTTACCCGAGCCCGAGAGTCCCGTCACCACAACCAGTTCGTTGTGAGGAATTTCCACCTCAATATTCTTGAGGTTGTGGACCCTTGCGCCCTTGATATATATGGAGTTATAGCGTTGTTTCATCCTCAAAAGTGATTCCTTCGACCTTTTCGAGTCGTGCGATTAGTTCGTCTGCATCGGAGAGCCTCACGGCAATCTCCATAGAGCACATATTGTCAAATTGTTGGTCCAGAATTTTGGGCTGTGTGGCCTTCACCGCCTTCATCACTCCGTTCATACTCTCAAACGGGTAGCGTATCCTCAGGTGGCGGTCCACGGTGCGCTCCTCCACCTTGGCCACATCGAGCACCGCAACGGTCGATTCGCGGTAGGCCTCAATGAGTCCCGGAACTCCCAACTTGGTGCCGCCAAACCACCTTACGACCACCACCAGCACATTGGTAATATCGCGTGAGAGCAACTGACCGAGTATGGGCTTGCCCGCCGTACCCGATGGCTCGCCGTCGTCGTTGGCTCTCCACTCCTCGCCCTTGGGACCTATGCGGTAGGCGTAGCAGTGGTGGGTGGCGTCATAGAAACGCTTGCGTAGTGGCTCCATAATCTCCCTCACCTCTTCGGCAGACTCCACGTGGTAGCTGAGCGCAAGAAACTTACTGCTGCGCTCTTTGAGGACTGCCTCGGCCTCCCCCACTACGGTCCTATAGGTATCTTCTGCCAATCTCGAGTGATGGTTTATTTATGGGCACGGAACATTCTGTTCCAGCGGATGTTACTTGGGAATGGTTTGTACTTATCGAGCGACAGCCACACGAAACGAGGGGTGCCCACAATGTGATCCTCGGGCACAAAGCCCCAGAAGCGTGAGTCGGCCGACATATGGCGGTTGTCACCCATCATAAAGTAGTAGTCCATCTCGAAGGTGTACTGCGTGGCCTCCTTGCCATCAATCATAATCTTGCCATCCACAACCTCGAGCGAGTGGCCCTCGTAGTTCTTGATGATACGCTCATAGAGGGGAAGGTTGTCCACCGAGAGAGCCACCGTTGCACCCTTGGCAGGAATCCACAGCGGGCCGAAGTTATCCTCGGTCCAGGGGAAGTTCCTGTTATTGGGGAAGATGGCATCGAAGGGCTCTTGGCTCTCGTTCTTAGTGATTCTCACCACATTGGAGAGGCTCTCCAACTGCCTCTTAGCCTGCTCGGTAAGTGGCATAGTGTAGATGCCCGAAGAGGGCGAGTAGTGGATATCCTCTGGCGAAATGCCGAGTCGCTCTATGGCCCTACTGCCAAGGGGCGACGAGGTCTCCACGAAGTAGATATACTGCTGATTCTGAATGTAGTTCTGCGCCTGACCATTAACAAACAGCACGGTGTGCTCCACCTTGAGCGTATCGCCGGGCAGGGCCACGCACCTCTTGACATAGTGTTCGCGCTTATCCACGGGGCGGGCCACAACGGTGTACTGCTTATTCATAAGCTGACGGCCCTTGCTCTCGCCGTAGGCCGAGGTAAACTGGCGCACGATGTCGTAGTAGGTTTCGTTCTGGCGCTCGAGAATCACGCTGTCGCCTGCGGGGAAGTTGAAGACCACAATATCGCCACGCTCCACACCTCTCAGGCCCGCCAGACGCTTATAGGGGCGCTGGATAGCCTCCGAGTAGGACTTTGTGCCCCAAGGGGTTGTGTGGTGCATAAGTGGAAGCGCCAGAGGGGTCTGGGGCATACGGGGGCCGTAGGTCGCCTTGCTCACATAGAGGTAGTCGCCCACCAGCAGGGTCTTCTCCATCGAGGAGGTGGGGATGGTGTACATCTGGAAGAAGTAGATGTTGATGATGGTCGCAAATGCGAGTGCAAAGACGATAGCATCCACCCAACTGAAAATCTCTCGGTAGGTCTTGTTGTTCTTTTTGCGCTCCTGATGTTTATCCCACCTTACGAGGCGAGCAATGCGCCCTGTGATGTAGAGGTCGAAGATGATGGGAAGGCCCAGCAGGAACCACAGATTGCGGCTCCAGACCACAAAAAGCAGGGTGTACAATAGAGCCACCACGCCAAACTTAAACCACCTATTTGCAAGTATTTGTTTTGCTTTCATACGCTTTGGTTGTTACTTAATTGTTAGATGGAGAGGAAATCATCCATCGAGAAAACGCCCTTGCGACCCACGAGCCACTCGGCAGCCAGAACGGCACCCAAGGCCAGGCCTCGGCGCGACTTGGCACTGTGGCTCACCGTGAGGGTGTCCTCCTCGGAGTCGAAAGTGATGGTGTGGATGCCGGGGCACTCGCCCTCGCGGTAGGAGATAATCTCCTCTTTGGCCACACAGAGCCTACCCTCGCTTGCCACCCTCATCTCCTCGGCCAGAGTCGCAGCCGTACCGCTGGGTGCATCGAGTTTGTGGATGTGGTGGGTCTCCTCAATCTTGACATCGTACTGTGGCAGTGTGGCCATCACCTTGGAGAGCCACCTGTTAAGGCGGAAGAGAACATTCACGCCGAGCGAGTAGTTCGAGGCGTAGAAGAAGGCCCCACCCTGCTCTTTGCAGAGCGCGTCAATCTCCGCTTTGCGCCCCAGCCAACCCGTCGAGCCGCTTAGTACGGGCACGCCCATCATCAGACACTCGCGGATATTGTCGGCAGCCGTTGCGGGCGATGTGAACTCGATTGCCACATCCACGCCCTCGAAATGCTCCTTGTTCATCATCTCCGAACGATTGTCGATATCTATCTTCAGTACGACCGAATGGCCCCTTTCGATGAGGACCTTTTCGATTTCGTGACCCATTTTGCCGTAGCCTATAATTGCAACTCTCATAGAAGTCTTTTGTTTGATTTTGGTTTATTCGTACAAAAATAGCGATTTTTTCCTTATTTTTGTAATCCGAAACCCAAAAAGAGTCAATATGCGTTACTTTGCAGAACTTTCCTATAAAGGCTCCGCCTACTGTGGTTGGCAGCGTCAGCCCAATGCCCCCTCTGTTCAGCAGACCATCGAGGAGGCGCTCTCCACCATTCTGCGCGAGCAGGTGGAGGTCGTGGGCGCGGGCCGTACGGATACGGGTGTCCACGCAGCCTTCTATGTGGCCCACTTCGACACCTCGAAGGCCATAGAGAATCCCGAACAGACTGTCTACCACCTTAACGCTCTACTGCCCGAGGATATTGCATTTGGTCGCATCTATGCCGTGGCCGACGATGCCCACGCGCGCTTCGACGCCACCGAGAGGGAGTATCGCTACTACATCCAGCGCCGCAAGGACCCTTTTACCAAGGCGACGACTTGGCAACTCACCGCCCCACTCGACTTGGAGGCTATGAACAGGGCCGCCGAGGTTCTGCTCCAAACGGAGGATTTCACGACTTTTGCAAAATTGGGCAGTAACAATACCAACAATATTTGCCACATCTATCGTGCCGAATGGGTTGAGATTGAGTGTGGTATGGTGGTTTTCATCTTCCGAGCCAACCGCTTTCTGCGCAATATGGTAAGGGCTATCGTTGGCACACTTGTAGATGTGGGCCGAGGCAAGATTACTCCCGAGGAGTTCGCCGAGATTGTCGCCTCACGCGACCTCTCCCGCTCCTCCTCATCCGCCCCCGCCCCAGGCCTCTTCCTCACGGATGTGAAATATGAGTGACAAAAAGCACCTCAAAGGCGAGGTGCTTTTTTGTTGTCTAAAGTCCAAGGTCTAAAGTCAACCAACAAAAATAAAATGGATGATTCGATGTCAAAAAAAGCGGTGCGCCCGAAAGCGCACCGCCAAAGAGTAAAGCCTCTGCTCTACCCCTAAAGCCTAATAATTAAAAAGCGGACACGGCGCGCACATAGTCGTAGTCGCTCTTATTGCGGTAGTAGGTGTCGCCGACATAGCTCATCGCCTTACCCTTGCATCTATTACATATGCTTTATATTTTCGAGCAGAGGTTTTGGGCTTTGTTCCGATAAGTTTGGCAACCAAGTTGGAAGTGGCGGCGGAGATGGCTTCGGAGTTTGGCTCTGCTTCTTCGCTGTGGACCAATATCTCGGAGGCTGTCCCGATTCGATAGAGAGAACAGGTGATGAATATCGTCACATTACGCGAACCGATGGTAGAGGCGCTTGCCTTGATACTGGTGAAGTTGATGTAATCTGCGCTACTGCCTATAGCTTTGCAGATATTAGCAAAAGAAGGGGTCTGACCATCGGCAATAATCTGCTGGCGAATATCATCCATATTCACCTCATACACTTCGAAATCATCGGAATTGGTGCACTCTTCAATAATATTTGTGCGTACGACGCTCTTGATGGCGTCGCTCAACGGGCGGTCATTCATATCTATAATATCTGCAATGACAACCCTTTGTTTTGCGAAGATATTGAAATCTTGTGCCTTGGCGATGTTCGGGAAGAGCATCGCCAAGCACAAAAATAGAGTATATAATCTGCGACTCATTGCAAATAATTAGATTTAGATTGCGCCTACAAGTTTGAAACAAAGCTGATTGCAAGCCGAACGCAAACAATCAATATCGGCTACGGTGCGAACCGAAGAAGAGGATACAATCTTGCCATCGGAAACGCTTACAATGCGTGCATTGAGCAGTACGGTCCTTTTATCCAAAGGTGTCACCTCAGAAACCAAAATATAGTCGCCCTCCTGTTTCTCTACATAGGTGAGTGTAGAGGATGAGATATTGCCGGTCTTGTCGAAGTCTACCTCAAGCGATACAAAACAGATGGTGGCAAAGCCTACATAACCCTCGGAGTTGGTGATGGCATCGGTCAAGGCGCTGCGAATGAATGTCTTTGTACCCTCTGCCATTTCGCCACTTTTGTCCACCACCTCGGTAATAGCCACCCTTTTGGGTTTGTAGAACTGGGCGGAAACAGTTGTCGACACAAGCGCAAACAGCGCAACCAAAAGCATAAATTTTGTCTTCATAGTTGAAAAGTTTAAGTTAATGTATGTTTGTAATATAGTGTAACACACTAAATTGGAACAATAAATTGCTCCCAAACCACACAACTCCAATATGGTAAAGTATAAACAAAAAGAAAGTGTGGAGTCGATTAGTTAATTCATTGAGAGGTTCTGGAATACCTTGCTACGAAAAAACATACCCCACACTCGTATCGAATGAGTATGGGATAGAACACCCCAAAAACAATGCAATACGGAGTGACGAGTGCGATGCTTTCCTCGTAGCATTTGAAATTTTCCAGATTTCTCAATGAGGATAAAAGCTAATACACTTTCATCAAAAAATATGTCTGCCGACGGACCATAATGGCCCACGACACCACAAAGATAGAAACTTTTTTCGCAAAAGACAACAACGGTGCTAAAAAGGAGCGCCTAAGGGCACATAGCATTGGTGCGACAATAAAAAAAGCACCTCTTTTGCGAGGTGCTTTTTCTATTGAAGATTGGTTGCAGCGGAGTGGGTTACTCGGCTTTGAACTCTGCAATGCTCTGCTCCTGCATATAGGCGCCAATGGCGGTGCCGCCGTCGATGCTTGCAACGCCATCGAGGAAGACCTTAACCCTTTCGGAGCCAATCTCTCCCACGATATTCTTGAGCGTCTCGAGCACGCAGTAGTCGCCAGCAATACCACAGACCACAACGCTCTCAATCTCGGCTTCACGCCCCTTTGCCACCGACTCCACAGTGCTGCGGAAATCGGGGCTGGCAAAGGCTCCATACTCCTCCTTATTGGTATTGCAGCCTTTCAGGAAGATGGTGTAATCCCTGGCGGCTTGGAGCATCTCTACGGGGATTCCCGCGCCAATAGTATTATTCACGCAGTGAACGGGCCAAATGCCGCCATTTGCCTTGAAGCTGCAATGGTCGAGAGGGTGCCAGTCTTGGGTGAAGACAACGCCATCGAACTGAGGAATGAGCCTCAGGATGTTGTTGTAGAGCCTCTCGCCGCCCTCGACATAGAGGGCACCACTGGGGTGATAGAAGTCGTATTGGTAGTCAACAACGACCAAAATATTCTTTCCCATATAACAATATTTTTTCTTCTGCCCTACTCCCACTCGATGGTTGCCGAGGGTTTGGGCGACATATCGTAGCAGACGCGGTTTACATTGGGCACCTCGGAGAGAATGCGGTGGGTGATGCGGTCGAGAATCTCCCAGTCGATATGCTCAATGGTGGCGGTCATTGCGTCGATGGTGTTGACGGCGCGGATAATCACGGGCCAGTCATACGAGCGGGCATTGTTCTTCACGCCCACCGACTTGAAGTCGGGCACAATGGTGAAGTACTGCCAAACCTTCTTGTCGAGGCCGGCCTTGGCGAACTCCTCCCTCAAGATAGCGTCGCTCTCCCTTACGGCCTCGAGCCTGTCGCGAGTGATGGCGCCCAAGCACCTCACACCCAGACCGGGACCGGGGAATGGCTGACGATAGACCATCTCGTAGGGCAGGCCGAGCTCCACGCCACAAGCCCTCACCTCATCCTTGAAGAGCTGTTTGAGGGGCTCCACAAGGCCAAACTTCATATCCTCGGGGAGGCCACCCACATTGTGGTGCGACTTGACCATCTTGGCGGTCTTGGTGCCGCTCTCCACGATGTCGGGATAGATGGTACCTTGGCCGAGGAAGTCGATGCCGTCGAGTTTGCGTGCCTCCTCCTCGAATACGCGAATGAACTCACTGCCAATGATTTTGCGTTTCTTCTCGGGGTCATCTACGCCCTCGAGCTTCGTGAGGAAACGCTCACTTGCGTCTACATAGATGAGGTTGGCTTTGAGCTGTCGGCCAAAAACCTCCACAACATTCTCGCTCTCGCCCTTGCGCATAAGGCCGTGGTTGACGTGCACACACACGAGGTTGTTGCCGATAGCCTTCAGCAGCAGAGCCGCCACAACCGACGAATCAACGCCACCCGAGAGGGCCAGCAACACCTTCTTGTCGCCCACCTGCTGGCGCACCAGTTCAATCTGGTCGCTCACGAAGTTGGTCATATTCCAGTTGGCCTCGGCCTTGCACACATCAAACACAAACGACCTCACCGCCTCCTTGATACTCTGCTCATCATCCTCAAAGGCAGCGAGCCTCACCTCACAGAGGGCCTTGTCGTGACCAGCCGCCATAATGGGAAGGCCGGTGGTGTAAAGCTCGGGGAGAACATCAATCTCCTGACCATCAATCACATTGTTCTCGCCACCGTTGATAATGACACCTTTTACGCCGGGCAAAGCCTTGAGCTCCTCGGCGGTAATGTCGTGGGGGTAAATCTCGCTATAGACACCCAGTGCGCGAATAGCCCTTGCGAGCACCGTATTGTGGTGACTGCCAAGGTCGAGCACAACAATCATATCCTGTTTCATATACTCTCTTTCTGTTTATTGATTTTACATTATTGCTTATTCGCCGCGAGTGTAGTTGGGGGCCTCTTTGGTGATGGTCACATCGTGGGGGTGGTTCTCAACCACAGCCGCCGAGGTAATCTTCACAAACTTGGCCTCGTGGAGCGCGTCAATATCCTTTGCACCACAGTAGCCCATACCCGAACGCAGACCGCCGATGAGCTGATAGATGGTCTCGCTCAGGGTACCTTTGTAGGGAACTCGAGCCACGATGCCCTCGGGCACAAACTTGCTCGAGTCACACTTCTCGCTCTGGAAGTAGCGGTCCTTGGAGCCTGCCTGCATAGCCTCAATGGAGCCCATACCACGGTAGGATTTGAACTTACGGCCGTTGTAGATAATGGTCTCGCCGGGCGACTCTTCCACACCTGCGAGCATCGAGCCCATCATCACACAGTCGCCACCCGCTGCCAGCGCCTTTACCACATCGCCCGAGTAGCGCAGACCACCGTCGGCAATAACGGGTACATCGTACTGGTGAGCCACCTTTGCTGCATTGAAAATGGCGGTCAGCTGGGGTACGCCCACGCCCGCAACGATACGGGTGGTGCAGATGGAGCCAGGGCCGATACCAACCTTAATGCCGTCTGCTCCTGCCTTGATGAGGAACTCGGCAGCCTCGGCTGTGGCGATATTACCCACCAGCACATCAATCTCGGGGAAGGCAGCCTTGACGCTCTTCAGGGTGTTGGTCACATTTGCCGAGTGGCCGTGAGCAGTGTCGATAACCACTGCATCCACACCGGCCTCCACCAGAGCCTTAACCCTGTCGAGGGTGTCGCTCGTTACGCCCACACCCGCAGCTACTCTCAGTCGACCCTTGTCGTCCTTGCACGCATTGGGATAGTCCTGAATCTTGGTGATGTCGCGGTAGGTGATAAGTCCAATGAGTTTGCCGTCATTGTCAACCACGGGCAGTTTCTCAATCTTGTTTTTCAGCAGAATCTGCGAAGCCTCCTGAAGGTCGGGGTTGGTGGTCGTAACCAGATTCTCACAGGTCATAACCTCCGCTATCGAGAGGTGCATATCGGTCTGGAACCTAAGGTCGCGGTTGGTCACAATGCCAATGAGCTTCATCTGCTCATCCACTACGGGAATACCGCCAATGTGGTTCTCTTTCATAAGTCTCAGGGCGTCACCCACGGTGGCCTCCTTGGTGATGGTCACCGGGTCGTAAATCATACCGCTCTCGGCCCTCTTCACCTTCCTCACCTGTGCGGCTTGTGCGGTGATGGACATATTCTTGTGGACCACGCCGATACCACCCTCGCGGGCAATAGCTATAGCCATCTCTGCCTCGGTCACAGTGTCCATTGCGGCCGAAACGATGGGGATATTCAGACGGATATTGCGCGAAAAACGGCTACCGAGAGTTACCATATTGGGGGTCACCTCGGAGTAGGCCGGAATCAGTAGCACATCGTCGAAGGTCATACCCTCTTGTGCAATTTTTTCTTCTACGAACGACATAGTTGTATGGTATTAAAAATTCTTCAATCTTTCGTCAATAATGATGGTCTTCGAGCGGTCGGCACCAACGGAGATGACACCCACTTTCACACCCGTAACCTCCTCAATTTTCCTTACATAAGCCTTGGCAGCCTCGGGCAGAGCGTCAAAACTCTTGACATCAGAGATGTCCTCCTTCCAACCCTCGAGCTCAATCAGTACGGGTTTGCAGCGCGCCAGTTTTGCGATGGTCGCAGGGGGATTGTCTATTACCTGACCGTCGACCTCATAGCCCACGCAGATGGATACCTTGTCGAGGCCCGAGAGAACATCGAAGAGCATCAGAGCCCACGAGTCGATACCCGCCAGACGGCTCACATAGCGAGCCACCACAGCGTCGAACCAACCCACCCTGCGGGGACGACCCGTCACGGTGCCATATTCGTGTCCACGCTCTCGAATCTCCTCGGCTCTGCTATCGAAGAGCTCGGTAGGGAAAGGACCCTCGCCCACCCTTGTGCAATATGCTTTGGCAACGCCCAGTACATTATCAATCCACTTAGGCGAAACACCTGCGCCTACGGGCACGCTCGCCGACGAAGGGGTCGAAGAGGTCACATAGGGATAGGTGCCGTGGTCGATGCAGAGCATCATACCCTGTGCGCCCTCAAATAAGACTTTCGCATTGCTCTCGAGCGCCTCATTAATCAGAGCCGAGGTGTCGCAAATCATATGGCCAATCTTTGCGGCCAGAGCCATATACTGCTCATAGACAGCCTCGAACTCAAAGGTCTCAAGGCCCAACATCCTGAGCTCCATATTTTTCACCTCCAGAGCGGCCCTCAATCTCTCGGCGAAGTAGTCGGGCTCCAGCAGGTCACCCATACGGATGCCCACACGGCTATACTTGTCCGAATAGGCAGGACCGATACCCTTCTTGGTGGTGCCAATCTGCTTGCCCCCTTTGAGGCTCTCGTAGGCACCGTCCAGGGCTGCGTGATAGGGCATAACAACAGCCGCACGGTCGGATATGTAGAGCTGATAGTCGGTAATGCCCTGCGAGTGGAGCCTTTCGAGCTCGTCCACCACGCTCTGTGGGTTGATGACCATACCGTTGGCCATCACATTTTTGGTTTTGGGGTTGAAGATTCCCGAAGGGATACTCTGCAAGGAGTATTTATGGCCGTCGAAGACTACCGTGTGGCCCGCATTGTTGCCACCCTGATAGCGCACGACCATATCTGCCTTGCAGGCAAAGTAGTCCGTGATTTTACCCTTTCCCTCGTCGCCCCATTGCGACCCTATTACAACCAATCTTTCTGACATCTCTCCTTTACTCCTCTATTTTATTGCGTTTGAAAATATAATCCACATTCTTCATATAGTACTCCAGCGTGAAGCACGAAGCGAGCTCCTCTTCGGTGAGCGTAGCCTTAACGGTGGGCTCCTCCTTCAGAAGCTCCTGATAGGAAGCACCCTCGGCCATAGCCCTCATTGCTACGGGCTGAACGGTATCGTAGGCCTTCTCCCTTGCAAAGCCCTTATCAATCAGAGCATTCATGACTCTCTGGGCAAAGATTACGCCATTTGTGCGGTAGATGTTGGCCCTCATCTGCTCCTCAAATACCACCAGATTCTCCAGGATGCCCATCATACGGTTGAGCATATAGTCCAAAAGGATGGTTGCGTCGGGCATAATGATACGCTCGGTGGCCGAGTGGGAGATGTCCCTCTCGTGCCAGAGTGCCACATTGTCATAGGCAGTGGCCATATAGCCCCTCAGCACCCTTGCACAGCCGCAGATGTTCTCGCTGCTGATGGGGTTACGCTTGTGGGGCATAGCGCTCGAGCCCTTCTGACCCTTGCCGAATGCCTCCTCCACCTCGTGCACCTCGGTGCGCTGGAGATTGCGAATCTCGAGAGCCATCTGCTCAAGGCTTGCACCAATCACAGCCAGAGTGGCCATATAGTATGCGTGTCTGTCGCGCTGGATGACCTGAGTGGAGATGTTTGCGCTATCGATGCCGAGCTTCTCGCACACATAGTCCTGCACAAAGGGAGGAATGTTGGCGAAGTTGCCCACTGCGCCACTAATCTTGCCCACCTCCACACCGCGTGCGGCAGTGCGGAAACGCTCCAGATTGCGCCTCATCTCCTCATACCAAAGCACCCATTTAAGACCAAAGGAGGTGATGTCGGCGTGGATGCCGTGGGTACGACCAATGCAGGGGGTGTATTTGAACCTCAGGGCCTGCTTCTTCAGAACCTCCATATACTTTATAAGGTCCTCCTCGATAATCTTGTTGGCCTGAAGGAAGAGGTAGCCGTTGGCGGTGTCCACCACATCGGTGCTTGTCAGACCATAGTGTACCCACTTTCTCTCCTCGCCGAGCGACTCGCTCACGGTGCGGGTGAATGCCACGATGTCGTGGCGGGTCTGAAGCTCTATCTCTTTGATGCGGTCGATGCTGAATGAGGCCTTTGCCCAGAGTTTCTCGACATCCTCGGCAGGCACAACGCCCAGCTCTCGCCAAGCCTCGGCTGCAAGAATCTCAACCTTCAGATAGGCATTAAACTTGTTCTCCTCGGTCCAAACCTGACGCATCACATCGCGCCCATATCTCTCTACCATAACTATTTATTCATTTGATTCAAGTAACACTCAATTGTATTCTCCATCAGGCAGCAGCGGGTCATAGGACCGCAACCACCCGGCACGGGGGTGATGACCGAAGCCTTCTCTTTGCAAGCCTCGAAGTCTACATCGCCACAGAGTTTGCCGCTCTCGGGGTCGCGATTCACACCCACATCAATCACTGCGGCACCCTCGCCCACCATATCGGCCGTCACGAACTTGGGTTTGCCGATGGCCACAACCAAGATGTCGGCCTGGCGGGTAATCTCGGCCAGATTCTGGGTGCGGCTATGACACATAGTAACCGTTGCGTTGTGGTCCAAAAGGAGTTTCGATACGGGAAGGCCCACGATGTTGCTCCTGCCGAGCACCACAGCCCTCTTGCCTGCAATCTCCACGCCTGCCTTTTGGAGCAGCTTTATTACACCCTTAGGGGTGCAGGGGAGCACGCACGGCTGTTTCTGCCACAGGGCCGCCACATTCAGGGGGTGAAAACCGTCAACATCCTTCTCTTTGCTGATGGTGGCGATAATCTTGTCCTCGCTAATGTGCTTAGGAAGAGGAAGTTGCACCAAAATGCCGTCCACCTCTTTGTCTGCATTGAGCTCTTCGATAAGCGCCACGAGCTCTGCCTCGCTGATGCTCTCGTCTTTGACGATGGTAGTATTCTTAAATCCGACCTCCTCGGAGTCTTTGGCTTTGCCCGTAACATAGGAGACGCTCGCAGGGTTATTGCCCACCAAAATCACCACGAGGTGAGGGGCGCGACCATACTGTGCGGTGTATTTAACAACATCGGCAGCCATCTCTTTCTTTAGCTCGGCGGCCAAATCTTTACCACTAATAATCATATATTTGAATTGTTTTATTTAATCCAACACTTTATGTCCAATATCTCTTCTGTGGAAGAGGCTCTCGCACTCAATCTTATCAATTGACCTGTGTGCCATCTCGCGTGCTTCGGCAAGGCTCTCACCTCGGCCCACAACCATCATAACTCTACCACCTGCGGTCAGTAGTTTGCCCTCGCGCTCGGCAGTGCCCATATGGTAGACGGTGGCCTCCACGCTCTCGGAGCCCTTAATCTCGGCACCTTTGCCGTAACTTCCGGGGTAGCCTTTCGAAGCGAGAACTACGCCCAACATAGCCTCCTTGCTCCACTCTGTAGCGCAATCCCTTTGGTCAATGGCCGCATCGAAGAGGTCGTAGATGTCGCTCTCCAGGCGGGGCAGAACAACCTCCGTTTCGGGGTCACCGAAGCGGGCATTGAACTCAATGACCTTGGGTCCCTCGGTGGTAAGAATAAGACCGCCGTAGAGAACACCCACAAATGGCACACCCTCGGCCACCATAGCCTTGGCAGTGGGGCGCATTATCTTCTCCAGAGCGAACTCCCTAACCTCCTCGGTCACAAAGGGAACGGGGCTATAGGCACCCATACCGCCTGTATTGGGCCCTTTGTCGCCCTCGTAGGCTCGCTTGTGGTCTTGTGCCATAGCCAGAGGGTAGACCTTCTCGCCCGATGCCACGCACATAAACGAGAACTCGGGGCCATCGAGGAACTCCTCCACTACTACTCTACCCTTGCCGAAACTCTCGTCAAGGAGCATATCTTTGAGTGCCGCCTCGGCCTCCTCGTAGCTCTCGGCCACAACAACACCCTTGCCTGCTGCAAGACCGTCGTACTTAATAACTGCTGGCAGAGGGCGCCCTTTGACATACTCCCAAGCGGGCTCAAACTCCTCGAAAGCCTCATAGGAGGCAGTCGGGATGTCATATTTGGCCATCAGTCGTTTTGCAAACTCCTTGCTACTCTCAATCTGTGCCGCTGCCTTGGTGGGACCAAAAATCCTGAGTCCTTCCTGCTGGAACCTATCGGTGATACCCACAGCAAGTGACGCCTCGGGGCCTACGACCGTAAGGTCTATGGAGTTACTCTTTGCAAACTCCACCAGTGCCTCCACATCCGTAACGCCAATGTTTACGCACTCGGCTTGGCGAGCAATGCCCGCATTTCCTGGGGCACAGTATATCTTCATCACTTGTGGTGAGCGGGAGAGGGCGTCTACAATGGCGTGACACCTGCCGCCGCTACCCACAACCAATACTCTCTTATTCTTCATACCCATATATTAATGTTTGAAGTGGCGCATACCCGTAAAGAGCATAGCAATACCCTTCTCATTAGCCTTCTTGATTGCATCCTCGTCACGGATGCTGCCGCCGGGCTGAACGATAGCCACAACGCCATACTTGGAGGCCAGTTCCACGGTGTCATCAAAGGGCAGGAAGCCATCCGAAGCGAGCACCAGACCCTCGGTCACGCCCGCAGCCTTGGCCTGATTCAGAGCAATCTCGGCCGAGCCTACGCGGTTCATCTGACCTGCGCCTACGCCCACGGTCCTACCATCCTTAACGACCACAATAGCGTTGGATTTTACATGCTTAACAATCCTCCAGCCAAAGTTCATATCCTCTATTTCGGCTGCCAGGGGCCTACGCTCCGTAACGCACATCTGATCGGTAATCTCGAGGCACTCCACATCGGCATCCTGCACCAAGAGGCCACCCGTAACGCCCACATACTGCTTCTGACTCACCTTCTGGCCATCCATCTCGACCTCCAGCAGTCTCAGGTTCTTCTTCGAGGAGAGCACCTCCAGAGCCTCGGGCTCAAAGGCGGGAGCCATAACTATCTCGAGGAAGATGGGTTTCATCATCTGGGCCACCTCGGCCGTAAGGGGGCGGTTGAGAGCCACAATGCCGCCATAGATGCTCACCTTGTCGGCCTCGTATGCCCTCTGCCAAGCCTCGGCAATATCCTTTCCGATGCCCGCACCGCAGGGGTTCATATGTTTCAGACCCACAGCAAAGGGCTCACTAAACTCCCTTACAATCTGTAGGGCAGCGTTTGCGTCCTGAATATTATTATAGGAGAGCTCCTTGCCACCGAGTTGCCTTGCGTGGGCAACCGAGTAGCCCACCTTCTGGCCCGAGCGATAGAAGGCCGCCTTCTGATGGGGATTCTCGCCATAGCGCAGGCTCTGCACTGCGTCGAATGAGAGGAAGAGTTTTTCATCCATACCCGCCGCCTTGCGCATATAGGTTGCAATGTGGCTGTCGTAGAGAGCTGTGTGGGTATAGGCCTTGGCGGAGAGCATAAGGCGTGTTTCGGGCTTGGTGTTGCCGTTGGCCTTAATCTCCTCGAGCACCATAGCGTAGTCGTCAGGGTCGCAAACGACGCTCACCGAGGCGTAGTTCTTCGCTGCCGAACGCAACATCGAGGGACCACCGATATCGATATTCTCCACAGCCTCCTCCATAGTGACACCCTCCTTTGCGATGGTGGCCTCAAAGGGATAGAGATTTACGCATACCATATCAATCGTCTCGATGCCGTTCTCGGCCAGCTGTGCCATATGCTCCTCCTTGTCGCGGCGGGCCAACAGACCGCCGTGCACCTTGGGGTGCAGGGTCTTCACTCGGCCCTCGCAAATCTCGGGAAAGCCCGTCACATCACTAATGTTGGTCACCTTCAGGCCGCTATTTCTCAGTGTGGCCAGAGTGCCGCTTGTGGAGATAATCTCCCAGCCCAGACGGCTCAGCTCGGTGGCGAACTCCACCACTCCTCTTTTATCGCTTACGCTAACTAAAGCTCTCATTATTTATCAATTATCCTATTTATTGTTTCTACATAAAGTTTGTGCTCGGCCTTGTGAATCATCTCCTCCAGAGCCTCAATATCGTCGCCCTCATAGGGTACGGCAACCTGCGAGATAATTCTGCCGCCATCGAGCGTGTTGTCCACCTCGTGGATGGTCACACCATAGACCTTCACGCCATACTCAAAGGCGTCCTTAATGGCGTGGGCACCCTTGAATGCGGGCAGTAGTGCAGGGTGGATATTTACAATGCGACCACCGTAGCGCTCCAATAACTCGTCGCCGATGATGCGCATATAGCCCGCCAGGCAGACAAGCTCCACTCCGAGCGAGTCCATCCTATCGGCAATCATCCTCTCAAAGTCGCGCTTTGTTGCGAACTCCTTGGGGTTGAACACCAGAGTCTCCACACCGAAGCGTGCGGCCCTCTCGAGCACATAGGCTCCGGCCTTGTCGCAGACGCACAGCACCACCTCTGCATCGTGGATGGCACCACTTCGGCACCCCTCAGCTATAGCCTCAAAATTGGAGCCGCTACCGCTCGCAAATACAGCAAGTCGCCTCATACTCCACTACAAAATCTTAACGCCCTCGCCCTCAATGATGCGGCCAATGACCGAAGCCCTCTCGCCACACTCCGTGAGAATCTCAACCACTCTCTCGGCGTCGGCCTCACTAACGGCCAGAACCATACCTATGCCCATATTGAAGATGTTGAACATCTCCCTGTGGGGCACCTTGCCATACCTCTCCAGGAGTCTGAAGACGGGGAGAATCTCCCAACTGCCCTCCTTGACCTCTACGCCCTGACCCTCGCCAAGAATACGGGGAATATTCTCATCGAAGCCGCCTCCGGTGATGTGGGCGATGCCGTGAACATCCACCTCGGCGAGTACGCGATGAATCTGCTTGATGTAGATTTTGGTGGGGGTAAGGAGCATCTCGCCAAGGGTCTGCTCGCCGCTCTCCTCGTACCTCTCGCCCAGAAGGAGGCCGTTGTCGCTGACAATCTTCCTCACCAGACTGAAGCCATTGGAGTGAACGCCACTTGAGCCAACGCCCACCAGTACATCGCCAACCGCCACCTTGGAGCAGTCGATGAGTTTCGATTTCTCCACAGCACCCACCGTGAAGCCTGCAATGTCATACTCGCCCTCGGCGTACATACCGGGCATCTCGGCCGTCTCGCCACCCACCAGAGCGCATCCTGCCTGGCGGCAGCCCTCGGCCACGCCCGAAACGATAGCCTCCACGGTGGCGGGGTTGTTCTTACCCACAGCCACATAGTCGAGGAAGATGAGAGGCTCGGCACCTTGTGCCAGCACATCGTTCACACACATAGCCACAGCATCAATGCCGATGGTGTCGTGTTTGTCCATCTCGAAGGCAATTTTGAGCTTCGTGCCCACGCCATCCGTACCGCTCACCAACACGGGGTGCTCATAGCCCAGCGAGTCCAAGTCGAACATACCGCCAAATGAGCCGATGTTGCCCATACTACCCTTGCGAGTGGTCGATGCCACATGCTTTTTGATGCGACTTACAACCTCATATCCTGCCTCAAGATTCACGCCCGAGGCTTCGTAACTTTTTGCCATAATATATCTAATCTGTTTTAGGTATATGTATTTCTCTCTTTACTTATTCTTTTGGTATCTCTTGTAGAGCGAGGCATCCTCATCGACCAGATAGAGGTCTGTGGGATACTTGCCATCGAAGCAGGCCATACACATCTCCTTCCTGCAACCAGAGGCCATAAGCGACTCGGGCGAGAGGAACGCCAGTGAGTCGGCGTCGATATACTGCCTAACCTCCTCCACGCTCTTGTGGGCCGAGATGAGCTCTTCCTCGGTGGATGTATCCACACCGTAGTAGCAGGGGTGTTTCATCGCGGGCGAGGCAATTCTCACATGCACCTCCGTAGCACCGGCCTCCTTGAGGAGTGTCACGATGCGTTTGGAAGTCGTACCGCGCACAATGGAGTCGTCCACCATCACCACTCTCTTGCCACCAACAATGCTTCTTACGGCCGAGAGCTTCATCCTCACACCCTTCTCCCTCATACTCTGCGAGGGCTGAATGAAGGTGCGGGCAACATACTTACTCTTCACAAGGCCAATCTCATAGGGAATACCGCTCGCCTCGGAGTAGCCGATGGCGGCACTAAGGCTCGAGTCGGGCACACCGATTACGATGTCGGCATCCACAGGCGCCTCCTTGTAGAGCAGTTTGCCGCTCTCCTTGCGGAAAGTGTGGACATTGCAGCCGTCGATGTCGCTGTCGGGGCGTGCGAAGTAGATATACTCCATCGAGCACATATTGAAATGTTTGTAGCTCGAGAAGTGGTTGCTGCGAATACCGTGGTGGTCGATGGAGATAACCTCTCCGGGCTCCACATCCCTCACATACTCGGCGCCGATAACCTCAAAGGCGCAAGTCTCACTCGACACAACCCAACTACCATCCTTCAGTCTACCGAGCGACAGAGGTTTGAGGCCGTGTTTATCCCTGCAAGCATAGATACGCTTGGGGGTCATAATAAGGAACGCAAAGGCGCCCTCGACCATATTCAGCGCCTCCATAATGGCGTGAATACGATCCACATGGGCCTGCGCGGCGTCTTTCTTGATGAGGTTGGCTATCAGCTCACAGTCCGACGAGGTGAGGAAAAGGCTACCCTTATCCTCGAGGTATTTCCTCAGGCGGTGGGCATTGACGAGCTTACCATTATACGAAATGGCGAAATCGCCCGTGCCGTGATGGAAGACGATGGGCTGGATATTCTCCGTAACCTCGCCGCTGCCGGCCGTAGTGTAGAGCACCTGACCAATGGAGATATTTCCCTCCAGCGTAGCCAGATTGCGCTCACTAAATACCGTATTGACCAAGCCGGGGCCTTTGATATACCTCAGCTGTCCATCCTTGGCGCTCACGATACCACAACCCTCCTGCCCCCTGTGCTGGAGCGAATGGAGGCCATAGTAGCAGATGTTGGCAGCCTCCTCGGAACCATAGATTCCGAAAACACCACACTCTTCGTGCAATCTTTTCTCTTCGGAGTTCATCCTTTTGGCGAGTTGGTTATTATTTAATGGTATTCAAGCGTGCGTTAATCTCCTCGTAGGCCTCGATGACCTTGCCCATATCGCGGCGGAAGCGGTCTTTGTCGAGTTTCTCGTTGGTGGTTGCATCCCACAGACGGCAGGTGTCGGGGCTAATCTCGTCGGCCAGGACAATCTTACCGTCGGCGGTCTTACCAAACTCAATCTTGAAGTCCACAAGGCGGATGTTCACCTGAGAGAACATCTCAATCAGCACCTTGTTGATGCGGGCCGTCAGGTCGTAAATCTCTGCCAACTCCTCATAGGTTGCGGCACCCAGGGCCACAGCGTGGTGGTCGTTGATGAGGGGGTCACCAAGAGCGTCGTCCTTGTAGCAAATCTCATAGATGGTATTGGGGGCGGGAGTACCCTCCTCAATGCCGAGGCGTTTGGCCATAGAGCCTGCAATCACATTCCTCACGATAACCTCCAGAGGGATAATCGACACTTGGAGGCAGAGCTGATCGCGCTCATTGAGGGTTTCGATGTAGTGGGTGGGGATACCCGCAGCCTGCAACTGGTGGAATACGATGGTTGAAATCTTGTTGTTCAGAACACCCTTATTCTCGATGGTTGCCTTCTTGATGTTGTTGAAAGCGGTTGCAGCATCCTTGTAGTGGATAATCACCTGACCCTCCTGGTCGGTTGCAAATACCTGTTTTGCCTTGCCCTCATAGAGCATATCTAACTGTTTCATTTCCTGATGTTTTTATATTGTTTAACTTATTATTTTTTCTGGAAGTAGCGCACAGCATTGCGGAACAAGTTTTGCTCCTTATTGCCAGCAATATTCTTCATAAGGCCCGCCTCGTAGCGCTCCGAGTGACCCATCTTGCCGAGGATGCGACCATCGGGCGAGATGATGCCCTCTATAGCCTCCGTCGAGCCGTTGGGATTCTCGGGTGAGTGCATCGTGGCCTCTCCATTGCGGTCGGCATACTGGAAGGCAATCTGGCCATTAGCCCTCAGCTGAGCTGCCAACGCAGCATTGGCCACAAACTTACCCTCGCCGTGCGAAGCGGCAATAGAGTGCAGCTCGCCAAGCATGAAGCCCTCGAGCCAGGGCGAAGCCACCGAGCCCACGCGGGTGGTGACAATCTGCGAAATGTGGCGGTTGATGTCGTTGTGGAAGAGTGTGGGCGACTGGTCGGTGAGCTCTCCGATGCGGCCGAAGGGCAGCAGACCCGACTTAACCAGAGCCTGGAAGCCGTTGCAGATACCGAGGATAAGACCTCCCCTACTCTGCAATCTCTCAATAGCCGCCTTGACCCTCTGGTTCAGCAGTACATTGGCAATGAACTTGCCGCTACCGTCGGGCTCGTCTCCAGCCGAGAAGCCGCCACTGAGGGCCAAGATGTGACACTCGTCGATGTGGCGAGCCATCTCCTCGGTGGAGCGCTCAATATCCTCGGCCGTGAGGTTGCAGAATACCGACATTCTCACCTGTGCACCCTCCTTCGTGAAGGCCTTGGCCATATCGTAGTCGCAGTTCGTACCGGGGAATACGGGAAGATAGACGATGGGGCTCTCAACGGCCTCACCCTCCCAGCGGGTGGTATTCTCCTGCGAGGTAGCCCTCTCTACCTTGCCCTCCACACCGCTACAGTCGGCGTAGATCTCCGTGAAGTGCTGGCGGTTGGCCTCATAGAGTTCCTCAATAGCCATCTTCTCGCCATTAACGGTCAGAGAGTTGCTATCGTTGGTCCTACCGAGCAGTTCGAAGTGGGGATAGTCGAGCTCTCTGTTGCTCTCCACAACAATAGAGCCGTACGACCAGCCGAAGAGGTCGCTCTCGCTCACCTCCACCTCGGCACCTATCTCATTGCCGAAGCTCATCTTCGCCAGTGCCTCAGCTACGCCACCAAAGCCTACCGCATAGGCAGCCGTAATGGCACCCGAGAAGATTTTGTGGCGTACGGTTTCGTAGATATCAATGAGTTCTGCCGTGTCGGGCATATAGTTCTTCAGAGGTGTATGGCGCACCAGGTAGAGGTAGCTGCCTGCCGACTTCCACTCGGGGCTCACCACCACCCTATCATCCACAGCAGCAATGCCAAAGGCAACGAGCGTGGGGGGTACATTTATATCTGCAAAGGTACCACTCATCGAGTCCTTACCACCAATTGAGGGCAGGCCCAGCGCCACCTGCATACGCAGAGCACCAAGCAGAGCCGAGAGAGGTTTGCCCCACGCCTTGCGGCTGGTCATCTTCTCGAAATACTCCTGATAGGAGAAGCGCATCTTGTCATACTCGGCACCCGCTGCCACAGCTTTTGCCACCGCATCCACCACAGCATAGGCAGCACCGTGATAGGGGCTCCAGCTGCTCAAGTAGGGGTTGAAACCGTAGGCCATAAGGCTTGCAGTGTGAGTCGTATGGTTGCCAACGGGGAGTCTCTGCACACTCACCTGAGCCTCGGTCCTCTGGGTCTTTCCGCCAAAGGGCATAAGCACCGTAGAGCGGCCAATGCTCGAGTCGAACATCTCAATGAGGCCCTTCTGAGAGGTCACATTGTCATCGGCAAGCACCCTCTTAAATTTCTCGGTCATACTCCTACCATCCACCGTGCGCTCAAAGGGATTCTTCTCCTGAACAGCCGCAATGGTAGCCTCGGCATAGTGTTTGGCACCTGCCGAGTCGATAAACTCACGACTAAGGTCGGCCACAACCTCACCGCCGTAGAACATCCTCATACGGCCCGTGGAGGTCACATCAGCGATGTGTACCACCTCGATATTCTCCTCACGGCAGTAGCGCTCGAACTCCTCGCGGTCCTTGGCCTCGACAACCACCGACATACGCTCCTGCGACTCGCTGATGGCAATCTCGGTGCAGTTCAGACCGCTATATTTTGTCCTCACACGGTCCAGATAGATGTCAAGGCCGTCGGCCAACTCGCCGATTGCAACGCTCACTCCACCTGCACCAAAGTCGTTGGATTTCTTGATGAGTCTTGTTACCTCGGGGCGGCGGAACAGGCGGGCAATCTTCCTCTCCTCGGGAGCATTACCCTTCTGCACCTCGCTACCACACTCCTCAATCGAGGAGGCGTTGTGCTCCTTCGATGAGCCGGTAGCGCCACCGATACCATCTCTACCCGTGCGACCGCCGAACATCAGTATGATGTCTCCCTCTGCGGGGCTCTCGCGCCTGACATTCTCGGCCCTGACGGCACCCACAACGGCACCAATCTCAAGCCTCTTGGCCACATATTCGGGGTGGTAAATCTCCCTCACGTGGGTTGTGGCAAGACCAATCTGGTTGCCATACGACGAGTAACCTGCGGCAGCCCTCAGCGAGATAACCCTCTGGGGAAGTTTGCCCTTTAGGGTCTGCTCCACGGGGAGGTATATATTGCCCGCACCCGTCACCCTCATAGCCTGGTAGACATAGCTACGGCCGCTCAGCGGGTCACGGATAGCGCCACCCAGACAGGTCGAAGCACCACCAAAGGGCTCAATCTCTGTGGGGTGGTTGTGTGTTTCGTTCTTGAACTGCAAGAGCCAGCGCTCCATCTTGCCATCTACATCCACATCGACATAGATGCTGCAAGCGTTATTCTCCTCGCTCTGCTCCATATCGTCCAGTAGGCCCTGCTTGCGCAGATACCTTGCGCCGATGGTTGCAAGGTCCATCAGACAGAGGCTCTTGCCCTCACGACCCAACTTCTTGCGGATATTCTTCCACATCTCCACCGCATCGGCAATGTCATCCTTCACGAACGAATCCTCCACAACAATGTCCGTAAGTTCGGTGGTGAAGGTTGTGTGGCGGCAGTGGTCACTCCAGTAGGTGTCCAGAATACGGAGCTCGGTTTCGTTGGGCTCCCTACCCTCCCTCTTGAAGTATGCCACAACCTCCATCAGGTCGTCGCCATTCATTGCCAAGCCCTTCGTCTTGCAATAACCGTCGGCCTCCTCGCGGGTGATTTTAGTGAAGCCCTCGAGCACCTCCACAGCCTTGGCAGTTGCCCTCTCGGCAGGGGCGAGCACATCCAGATTCTTCTGGCGCGACTCTACCGTATTTATGCAGTAGTGGGCAATCTTCGCCATCTGCTCCTCGCCTACGCTCTGGTCGAAGATGATGAGTTTGGCACTACGAATCTCCACCTCGGCGGTGGGCTCCAGCAATCTCACACACTCCTCGGCCGAGGCAGCCCTCTGGTCGAACTGACCGGGCAGGCACTCTATTGCCAGGTGGGGCATACCGCCAAAGTCAACCTCGTCGGTCACGCGGTCGGTGGCCATCTCACCAAATACGCGGTAGCGGCTCTGCTCCAAGAGCTCCTGGCTGAAGCCAAAGAGGTCGTAGACGCACAGAAGCCTGAGCGAGGCTATGGAAAGTCCAAGGTTGGAATTGAGTTCCTTGCGAAGGCTCTCGGCCTCCACTCTGAAGGGTTCGCGTTTTTCTACAAATATGCGGTAGATGTTGTTCATATCTATCGTTTGGGTCTTATCGTGTTTAGTTTGTGTGGTTATTCGATTTGAGAGATTGGGGACTACTTAAGCTCCGAGGCGAGCACCTTTTCGGCCTGCTCGGCGCGGAACTTGTCGAGTTTGGCTTTCATCTCGGGGTCGGTGATGGAGAGCATCGCTACGGCCAGAAGGGCTGCATTCTTGGCTCCATCAATACCCACGGTTGCAACGGGGATACCCGAGGGCATCTGCACCATCGAGAGCAGCGAGTCGAGTCCCTCGAGCGAACGCGACTTGATGGGTACTCCAATCACAGGAAGAGTGGTGAAAGCCGCCACCACACCTGCAAGGTGTGCCGCGCCACCGGCTCCGGCTATGATGGCCGCAAAGCCACGCTCTCTGGCACCACTCGCCCACTCCTCCAACTGGTGGGGAGTGCGGTGTGCGCTCAGCACTTTTGTCTCACATTCAACTCCAAACTGCTCCAAAATAGCAGTCGCACCCGACATAACGCCCCAGTCGCTTGTCGAGCCCATTACTACGCCAATCTTCATTGTTTTTGTCTTATATTTTTACCATAAAAGAGTGACCGCCAAACTCTTACATTGGCGGTCACTCTCTTTGCTATCACATTCGTATGGTCGCAACTTTTGCTCTCTGCTCGGCACACTTCTCTGCTGCACGGGTCACATTCAGACCCCACGCTACTTGACCGACACCTCGCGTGTCTGCCCATCTGTGCCTTCGAGTTACATAGGCGGATATGTTTCGGGGTTGCCTCATCGTTTTCTAACTATCCTGCTCCTCGGTGCTGCTGCGCTCCAATCAACAACCACACACCTCAAGAGGGGCATAAATTAAACTTGTTTGAGTCGCCTTTCGGTTATCAATATCCTAACTGTGCAAAAGTACGATTTTTTACTGTGGAAGAAAAATTAAATTATTAATAATTTATCAACAATTTATAGAATCCTACAATTTCGCCTTCGACTCGCAGTATACGCAGCGGTACTTGCCGGGCTTGTCGGTGCGAGGACGGAAGAGCGAATCCACATTCTCCATATTGGAGATGCAGCGCTTGTTGCTACATACATACTCGTTACGAACGGCGTCGGCGGGAATCAGGTCGATGGTCTTGCTGTCATCCTTGGCCCACTCCAGAAGTTTCATAATCAAGGCCATACGGACGAATTTACCGTTCTCCACCTGACGGAAGTAGGCAGCCCTGGGGTCTGCATCCACCTCTACGGTAATCTCGTTTACGCGAGGCAGGGGGTGCAGGATGCACATATCGGGACGGGCAGTTTTGAGTTTCTCGGGATCGAGAATGAAGCTATCTTTTACGCGGTCAAACTCATCCTCGTCCAAGAAGCGCTCTTTCTGCACGCGAGTCATATAGAGGATGTCGAGCTCACCCATAACCTCCTCCATAGAGGTCACCTCCTTGTAGGGGATGTTGTTCTTCTCGCACACCTCGTGCCTCATATAGCTGGGCAGACGCAACTGCTCGGGAGCGATGAGCACTACCTTGATGCCCTCGTAGCGCGACATAGCTTTGATGAGCGAGTGAACGGTACGACCAAAGCGGAGGTCACCGCAGAAACCGATGGTGAGGTTATCGAAACGACCCACCTCGCGTTTGATGGTCAGAAGGTCGGTGAGGGTCTGTGTGGGGTGGCTGTGGCTGCCGTCACCTGCGTTGATAACGGGGATGCGGGAGTTGTTGGCAGCTACCAGAGCAGCACCCTCCTCGAAGTGACGCATAGCGATGATATCTGCAAAGCAGTTGATGGTCTTGGTTGTGTCGGCACAGGTTTCGCCTTTGGCAACCGAAGAGCTCTTTGCATCCGAAAAACCGAGAACTGTACCACCGAGCTCCAGCATTGCCGAGGTGAAGCTCAAACGAGTGCGAGTACTTGGCTCATAGAAGAGAGTCGCCAATTTTTTACCTTTGCAAGCCTCGGTGTACTTTTCGCGGTTTGCGATGATGTCCAGTGCGAGATCGATAATCTCATTAAGCTCCTGCATTGAAAGGTCGGTGGGGTCAATCAAGTGTCTCATTGTCGTATTGTTATTTATTTGGGATTAAAGTATTTGTTTAACTAACCTATTCTTCTCGTTTTGTTGTATCTATTTCTGCATCCAACTCTCGTCCTGGGGATTGGCCATAAACTGCCTGAGGCGAGCCTCGTCGGCCGAGGCGATGTAACCCTCCTCCACCGCTACGCTCACGAGCGTATCGAAGTTGGAGAGCGAGTAGTTCACCACATTCGCAGCAGCCAACCTCTCGAGGCCCTTCTTCATACCATAGGTGAAGATGCTCACCACACCCAGCACCTCGGCACCGGCCTCCCTGAGAGCCTCCACAACATCAATGCAGCTGCCACCGGTGGAGATAAGGTCCTCAATCACAACAACCTTTGCCCCCTTCTCCAGACGGCCCTCAATGCGGTTACCCCTGCCGTGGTCTTTTGCACTACCACGCACATAGCCCATAGGCATATCCAATATATCGGCAGCAATGGCTGCGTGGGCAATACCTGCCGTGCTGGTTCCCATCAACACCTCGGCCTCGGGGAAGCGCTCCCTAACGGTCTGAGCGATGGCGCTCTCCACCACCTTGCGCGAAGCAGGAGCGGTGAGAATCAGACGGTTGTCGCAATAGATGGGGCTCTTGATACCGCTGGCCCAGGTGAAGGGCTCATTGGGGCTCAAAAAGACTGCCTTTATCTTCAGAAGCTCGGCAGCAATAATTCTCTCTGTTGTCATAGGGTTCTCTATATTAGTCTACTAAATTACAAATTCAAAAACTCGCTCACGCACCTGCGATAAGCAGCAACGGGGTCTTCGGCAGCGGTAATGGGGCGACCCACAACGATGTAGTCCGAGCCAATCTCGCGTGCCTTGGCAGGCGAGGTTACGCGCACCTGGTCATCGGCTGCCGAGTCGGCAAAGCGAATGCCGGGAGTTATGGTGCTAAACTCCTGGCCACAAGCCTCTTTCACGATGGCCGATTCGAGGGGCGAGCATACAACGCCATCCAATCCTGCCTCTTTGGCATTCTGGGCATATTTGATGATAGTATCGCCAATGGTGGCATTAATCAGCAGCTGCTCCTGCATAGCCTGCTCGGAGGTCGAGGTAAGCTGTGTTACGGCAATCAGCAAGGGGCGAGTGCCATCCTCGCGAGTGAGGCCCTCTTTGGCAGCCCTCATCATCTCCACCGTACCTGCGGCGTGGACATTGACCATATCCACATCCAGAGCCGAAAGGACCTTCATCGCCTTGCGCACCGTGTTGGGGATATCGTGGAGTTTCAGGTCGAGGAATATCTTATGACCGCGACGCTTAATCTCTTTCACGATAGCGTTGCCCTCGGCATAGTAGAGCTCCATACCGATTTTCAAGAAGGGTTTGCGCTCCTCTTTCTCAAATTTATCCAAAAAAGCCATCGTCTGCTCTGCCGAAGCAAAGTCACAGGCAATGATTACATCCTTTGCGTTTGCCATATCTATTCTACTATTCCAATTATATCTGTTAATCTCTCTATTCCAAGTCGTTCCATCTCCTTAGGGAGGGCCTCGATAATCTCCTTGCAAGCGTAGGGATTGCGCAGATTGGCAGCACCCACCTCTACGGCCGTAGCGCCCGCCATCATCATCTCAATCACATCTGCGGCCGTTTCAACGCCACCGCAACCGATGACAGGGATACTGCACGCCTTCGACACCTGATAGACCATCCTGACGGCTACAGGGAAGACGGCTGCACCCGAGAAACCGCCCATCTTGTTGGCAATAATGGGGCGGCGCGTGCGGGTGTCGATTCTCATTCCGAGCATTGTATTGATAAGGCAAATGCCATCAGCACCAGCCTCTTCGGCCGCTTTGGCGATGGCCACAATGTCGGTCACATTGGGCGTAAGTTTTACATACAAGGGCTTTGTAATGACCTTTTTGACGGCCCTTACCACCTCGGCTACCGAGTTGGGCGAGGTGCCGAAACTCATACCTCCGCCGTGGACATTGGGGCAGCTCACATTGAGCTCAATGATGGCTACCTGCTCCTGGCTATCTATCTTCCGACAGCACTCCACATACTCATCAATCGAGAAGCCACTGATGTTGGCAATGATGGGTTTATGGAACTTCTCGCGCATCTTGGGCAGCTCCTCGCTAATGACAGCGTCAATGCCGGGGTTCTGAAGGCCAACGGCGTTAATCATACCCGCCGAGCACTCCGCAACCCTCGGCAGAGGATTGCCATAGCGAGCCTCGCGCGTTGTGCCCTTGAAGGATATAGAGCCCAAGATGTTAATATCGTAAAACTCGCTCATTCCGTAGCCATAGCCGAAGCAACCGCTCGCGGGAATCACGGGATTGTCGAGTGTGACGCCGCTGAGGGTCACTTTCATATCGCGCTCCATTACTTCCATATCAAATCCTCCTTCATAAATACGGGGCCCTCTTTGCAGATGCGCTTGGCTCCCGAGCGGGTCTCCACGCTGCAACACATACAGACACCAAAACCACAAGCCATCCTCTCATCGAGGCTGACCTCACCACTCCACTCCAAGTCTCCGCAAACGGCCCTGAGCATAGGCATAGGGCCGCAAGCGTAGAAGTAGTCGCACTCCAGAGATTTCTCGCGCACCACATCCGTCACAAAGCCCTTGGTGCCCATCGACCCATCCACTGTGGCCACATAGACCTCTGCGCCGAGCCTCTCGAACATCTCCTTGGCGACCACATCTTTGGCCGTATTGAAGCCGAGAATCACAACGGGCCGAACGCCCCTTGCAAGTAGTTTCTTTGCCAGGTTATAGAGGGGTGCACAGCCAATGCCGCCACCAAGCAGTGCGGGCCTCAGGCACTCCTTATCCTCACTAAAACCTCTGCCCAGACCGGTCAGAAGGTCGAGTTTGGCCCCAGGGGTCAACTGACTCATAATTTTGGTTCCCTCGCCCACGATGTCATAGAGCAGAGTAATCGTCTGCCCGTCGTAGTCGCAGATGGAGATGGGGCGGCGCAGGAACTTACCCTCCACTGCCACATTCACAAACTCACCCGCCGAGCCGATATACTGTGTGTCGCCCTCCAGCACCATCAGCATAGTCTTGGCCGAAAGGGGGCGATTCTCAGTTACTGTGTATATATCTCTTTTGTACATAATCTTCTTTGGGACTACTTTTCGTAGGCAACCTTGCCACCTGCAATGGTCAGAAGCACTTGGCCGCGCAGACGCATACCCTCAAACGGGGTGCTCTTGCCTTTGGACAAAAACTCCGCGGGGTCAACGGTATACTCGGCACCAAAGTCAACCAGCGTTGCGTCTATGACGGCGCCGCGCTTGATACCCTCGCCAAGACCGAGCAATCTTCGGGGTGTGAGCGACATAATATCCACAAGCCTCTCGAGCGATATGAGGTTGCTCGCAACCATAAAGGTGTAGATTGCCGAGAGCGATGTTTCGATTCCAACAACACCCATTGCGCTCTTCTCTAAGCCTTTGGATTTCTCCTCGGCCGAGTGGGGTGCGTGGTCGGTGGCAATCACATCAATAGTACCGTCGGCAACGCCCTCCCTCAGAGCCTCCATATCGGCCCTCGCCCTCAAGGGGGGATTCATCTTGAAGCGTCCCTCCTCGCGCATATCCTCATCGCAAAGGGCCAAATAGTGAGGCGCCGTTTCGCAGGTAACCTTCACGCCTCGGCGCTTGGCCTGCCTGATGAGTTCCACGCTCTCCTTGGTGGAGATATGGCAGCAGTGCAAGCGGCAACCTGTGCGCTCGGCAATCTCTATATCTCTCTTCACCTCGGCCCACTCGCTCTCGGAACAGATACCCTTGTGACCGTGGGCCTTTGCCCACTCGCCATCGTGAATGTAGCCACCCCTAAGAAGGCTCTCGACCTCACAGTGGGCAGCCAGAATCTTGCCCGTAGCGGCAATACCTCGCATCGCCTCCTCCATAAGCTCGGCCGACTGAACACCCGAGCCATCATCCGAGAATCCTGCCACAAGCGGAGCAAGCGTTTCGTAGTCCACACACTCCTCGCCTTTGCGAGCGGTGGTGATGGTGGCATAAGGCAGCACCTCGATTATGGCGTCGCGCTCGATGATGTCGAACTGCTCTTTGATATGCTCAAGCGAATCGGGAGCGGGGTTAAGGTTGGGCATAGGGCACACCACCGTGAAACCGCCACGAGCCGAGGCGCGAGTGCCACTATGGATACTCTCCTTGTAGCCATATCCGGGCTCGCGCAGGTGGACATGCATATCCACAAGTCCGGGCAGCAGCATCTTGCCGCTCGCCTCCACCGTTCTGATGCCCTCACGAGGGGTTATGTGGTCGGAAATCTCCACAATGCGGCCATCCTCCACAAGCACATCGCGCTGAACGAATGAGCCCTCGAGCCACACTTTGGCACCACTAATCAGAAGGCTCACACTTGCCGTACAATTCATAGCTACTCTTCTCCCTTGTCTTTTTTAAGCATAAAAAAAGAGGTAACTCGCGGGGGCGAATTACCTCTATATTACCGAAAACGACAAAAGACAACGCGACATTTGCTGCTTCACATTGCGTGCCTGCTGCACCGCCAACGATTTATGAATGCAAATGGTCATAACTGCTTCTGTCATTTATTTGCCCACAAAAGTACAAACAAATTTCGAAACTCAAAAACCCCAAACGCATTTTTATCACACAAAATCGCAGAATTTGACTTTTTCGCAATATATGCAATCATAAAACATAATATCCCCGGTATCAGTGCCGAGGATTATAAATTCAAATTCCCAATTCTGATATACTTCAGATGTAGGTTGCCGTTTCTAAAGCAATATAAAGTTTGTTTAAATTATGGTTGGCATTGTTCAAGCCTTTGGCTTCATATCCATTTGTATCCAAAATGTCACCTGCTTCAAAAAAAGCATACAACTTCAAATTGTAGAAGTCGCACACAGATTGAACTCCAGCCAATTCCATTTCTACAGCGATACACCCTTCTTCCATACGTTTGCGTACAAGTCCTTTTGTTTCTCTGATCATCGAATCTGTCGTCCATATTTTACCTGTAATATATGGTACAGATAATTTGTCGAAAATTATGGAAAGTTCCTTGCTTGCGGCTATATCAAT
>JAGBFH010000011.1 GCA_017936605.1 Tidjanibacter sp. | reverse complement strand
TTATCAGCGAGTTGTACATTGTTATGCAGAATATGGCAGAGAGTAGAAATAAACTCCAACGACCTATAAACTTGCCTCGTTATCGGGTAATGATTTGAAAACCGTCCGCCCTCATTACCTTTCATTTCCTTGCACTTTTGCTTCGGAGAGGCTTTCATCATAAGTCCTCATAAGTCATTGAACGCCAGTGCTGCCATCATTATTTTACCTCATCCGTTAGATTTTTCCAGAGATAGTTACTATTCTTGTTTTAAAAGACACACTTGCTAATTTCTGTAAATGCTTAATAAATAAAAAGATAGCAAAGTAATATTATTCTTTTAAGGAACTCTCAATCTAAACCACTAATTATCCCCATATTTGCATCATCTATCACTGAATTTTCCAGCATTGTTAGATAAATCTGCGTGGTCTGTTCCGAGGTGTGTCCCATGCCTTGACTGATGACCGAAATGGGTACATTATGATTTCTGGCTGCAGTTGCCCAGCCATGGCGCGAAGTGTATGAGGTCAACTTGCAGCCACACCCCAACATCTCTGATAATCTGCCGAGTAAGCGGTTGTGAGTATTCAGAGCGACTTGATATTGCTCGTATGCTTCGTTGGCGTCAAGTGAGCTCAAAATTGGGAATACATAAGGCGAATCTGAGTCGGCATAGCGGTCAATTATTCGCTGAATACTCGGCTCAATGCGAACGCTCAATAGTTGTCCCGTTTTGCGTCGGGCATAACAAATCATTCCATTTTGTAAGTTTGACTTTTTAAGGTAAGCAATATCCACGAATGCCATTCCACGAGTGCAATAGCTGAAAATAAACCTATCACGGCACAGAGCAAGCGGAGTTCCGACCTTCAACTCCAAGCGGTGCAGTTGCGCTATAATTGATTCAGAGACAGCACGCTTGCGTGTGCGGTCAATACCCGTATATACCGCTGTAAATGGGTGCTGTTGCTCGATAAGTTTTTGCCTCACAGCCTTGTTGTAGATAGCACGAAGCACCCGCATATAAAACGACACTGAATTACGCACTAAACCCCTCTGAACAAGGAATGCGTTATAATCTGTAATCACTTGTTCGGTGAGTGCCGACAATGGCAGGCGCACATCGCCCAAAAACTCGCCAAAACTGCACATTGTCTTCTCGTAGTTTTTGGCTGTTCCGAGACGGTTTGTCGCCCGAAGTTGCTCAACTTGTGTACGCATATAATCGAGCACGAGAATATGGCTCTGGGGCGATTTGTAGCGATTGACAATATCACTTACGGAGTAGTCAACACCGCAGCTATCGAGGTCTAAAATAACCCTTCGTAGCAACGCCACATCGCTATCGATGCGGTTCTGAATCATTGTGCGATTTGGAGTTCCCTGAACCAATTTTTCTTCGTCAGCATCCCAGTCTGATGGGCATACTCGGAGCCTTGTTGTGATTTGTTGAGTTTTACGATTGTGGGTGATTTGATAGTAGATAACACCTGCTTTGCCCTCTACTGATGATGGGCGTAATTTTACTTTTACTGTTGCCATAATATTTTCATTTAATCTATATCATTAACTAAAAAAGCCTCCATTCGCAATGAATGAAGGCTTGTCATTCTGTTTCATGTCGGATATTTTTAATAAGCATCTTCAACCATATACCCAAAATTGTGCCAATACCCGACAGTCCCACCGCCCCTCATCTACCCAAACGCCCTACCCCCGCCATTTCACACAACCTTCAAAGCATTGTATTTCCCGATACCACTTGTTAAATCCATACCTAATTCGTACATTTGTAGAAATACAAGACGCAGAGAATATGAAAATTCAGACTTTTGGGCCGAAGGGGGCGCCTACGATTATGCTGATTCCGGGGCTTGGGGTATCCTATGAGATATTCACTCCGCTGGTTGACATTCTCGAGGAGAGGTTTCATATTGTGGCCGTGGAGGTGGATGGTTTCACCCTCGGCACCCACACCAATTTCTCGTCCATTGACGACCAGGCGGCCCAAATTATCGCCCACATCAACACCCGCTACGGCGGTCATCTCGCGTGCGCCTATGGACTCTCGCTGGGCGGCAAGATACTCTCGCGCATACTCGAGCGTGGCGAACTGACCATCGACCACGCCATCTTGGATGCAGCTCCCCTACTCCCTCTACCTCGCTGGCTCGTGGGGCCGCTGCGTCACTTGCAGGCGCTCAATGTGTGGACTTGCTACCACTGGACCGGTTTTTGGCGCTGGGTGTTCCACTCCCACTACTTCGATGTGCTCTTGGAAGAGTGTCGCAAGGTCTACCCATATGGTGGCAGACGGGCGGTATTGGATGGCTACAAGTCGGTCTACACCAATCGCCTAAACTCCATCTCGGGTAACGATATACACTATTGGTATGGTACCAAGGAAGCCTTTGTAGCCAAGTCGCAAGCAAGGCACCTCAAGGCGCTGCATCCCGCCGCACAGATCGCCATCTTTCCCAAAATGAATCACGGCGAACTACTTATTGACCATCCCGAGGAGGTGGCCAGGCGAATCACAGAACTCACAGAACTCACAAACTAACACTCTACAATGAAAGGCAAACTACTAATCCAAGCTATTACGAAATTTCTGGCGGGCGTGGTGCTTGTCGGAGCGCTCATATTCCTACCCGCCGGGAGCCTTAGCTATGCGAATGGTTGGCTGCTGATGGCCATACTCTTTATACCGATGTTCATTGCGGGGCTGGTCCTTATTGTGAAGAATCCCACCCTACTCCTCAAGCGCCTCAATGCCAAGGAGCAAGAGGGCGAGCAGCGTCAGGTGGTGGCCTTGAGCGGTCTACTCTTTGTGGCCTCATTCGTAGTGGCGGGCCTTAATTGGAGATATGCTTGGTACCCGCTGCCCGAGTGGTGTGTATGGGTGGCTGTGGGGCTGGTTTTGGCCTCCTACGGACTCTATGCCGAGGTGCTCAGGGAGAACACCTACCTTTCGCGCACCATAGAGGTCCAAGAGGGTCAGAAGGTCATCGACAAGGGGCTCTATGGAATTGTGCGCCACCCGATGTACTCGGCCACGGTGCTCTTGTTTCTCTCTATGCCTTTGGTTCTGGGCTCACTCCCCTCGTTCGTGCTGATGCTCCTCTATATTCCGCTCATTGCCAAGCGCATCCGCAACGAGGAGGCCGTGCTCTCCCAGGGACTCGAGGGCTACAAGGAGTACTCTGAGCGCGTTAGATACCGACTATTTCCCTATATATGGTAACGACAATGAGCAACCGACCAACGATATTTTGCTCCACTCGTGCGGAGTGGCGCAAGTGGCTCTCGGAGAACTTCGAGAGAGCGAGCGAAGTGTGGTTTGTGTTTCCAACAAAGGCTTCTGGTGAAGTGGGAGTTTCATACAACGACGCTGTCGAGGAGGCTCTCTGCTTCGGGTGGATAGATGGCGTTGCAGGCACCCTCGATTCGACACATCAACTCCGACGCTTCACCCCACGCAGACGCGGCAGTGGCTACTCTCGCCCCAACATCGAACGCCTCATCTGGCTCGATAGTCAGGGCCTAATTCACCCCTCCGTGCGCCCATCGATTATGGAGCTCACGACCTCTCCATTCCACTACCCCGAGGACATCTTGGCAAAGCTACGCGAAGACGAGGTGGTTTGGCGCAACTTTTGCGCCTTTTCGGAGCCCTACAAACGCATTCGCATTGCCTACATTGACGCGGCACGCAAGCGCCCGGAGGAGTTTGCCCGCCGCTTGGGGAATTTCATCTCCCAGACCCGTAAAAACAGGCTCATCATAGGCTACGGCGGCATAGATAAGTATTATTCACAAAACCCATAGGACAACAAAAAAAGCGACCCTTCAAGAAGGTCGCTTTTTCTATCTCTGTCTACCCCACCCTAATCTCGGGCCCTTATGGCCTTATAGGACTTCAGGGCGGTCACCGAGGAGCGCGAGAGGACACGCGAGTCGGCGAAGCTCTCACGCCACCACTCTATCGTTGCGGCGCTATGCGCGAAGCCCTCGGTAAAATTATTGAGCGGGTCGCTATGAGGCACAAAGTAGCTCCAAGCCACCCCCGCATCGAACTGTCTATTCATAGTCGGGAGGTTGCCCATCTCACCCAGCGACACCATTTTGTGTGGGAAATACTCATCCATCTCGGCGCAGATGGAGTTGATATCCTTCATAAGGGCAACATTGTAGAGGTCCAGAGCCACCATATCGACATAAGCGTCACCGGGGTAGTATTTTATATCCTGCACCTGCGAGGTCCACACCCAAATGAGGTTTTTCACTCCGCGCTCGGCGAAGTAGTCGAACATCTTGCGCCACAGACCCTTATAGTCCCTCACCTCGGCACCGCGCCACCAGTAATACTCCGAGCCGCCCACCGTGGCGTTCTTGGGACTCTGACTCTCGGGCAGGGGCCTCCATAGTACGGGAATATTTTTCTCCTGAAGTAGCAGGAGCATTGTGGCCACCTCCTCGAGGTCCTGCATCATCTGACGGTTTTCCCAGGTGCCCTCGGTGAGCATATTGGCCACCGTTGCGGAGGTTTCATCGTGGAGGTAGGTATACTGCCTTGAACCCTCGGCTGTGGGCACCATCCAGTGCCAGTCGATGGCCACCATACCGCCCTCGCTCCACCACTTCTCAACGGGTGCAATGTCGCCATAGTTGAGCGAAAGGGATGGTGAGAGATGGAGGTATTTGTAGTCGAATGAGGCCACAACGGGATAGTGGCCCGTATGGCGCTTCACCCAGTCGCACTCATTCAGGTCCCAGGCGATGGAGGACATAGCACCCGAGAGGGTGGCCTTGCCATAGAGGCTCCACATAAAGGAGTAGAGCTCCTGCGCTATGGGCAGCGGATTGGGGGTTGCGAGCTGCATAGTAAGCTCAGCCGGTGGAATGTGGGGGCCCTCTTCGGTGCGGAAGATGATGGAGCGCTCGAGGTTGGGCGCATCGGTTGCCTTGTCGACCACCGCGCCTGCACCGACCAAGAGTTCATACTCGGTGTCGTAGGCCATCTTTTCGAGGGTCTGGATGGTGAGTTTGGCGCCATCGGCCACGACCTCGAGGGGCACAGCGGGAGTGAGAGTGACACTCGAGGGGTCTACCAGCTCAATCTCTCGCTTGAAGAGGATGAGAATCTTCTGGGGCTCGGTGGAGATATCCATCGCGCCGGTGATGATAGACTGTGCGGTGATGACGGGTGTCACGGGGTCCACCGTAGGCTCGTCATCGCGGCAGCCTACGAGCACCAACATAGCGCACAGAAGGGTTATATATCCAAGCAGTTTTTTCATACACATTGTGGCTCTATCCACCACAAAAGTAGTTTTTTTATGCCTAAAAAGCAACCGAGGGCTCCATTTTTGTCCGTTAGAGGTAGTCGAGGAGCTGGAGCGGATGGGAGATAATGGCCAGAGGGTTGTGCGAGGCGAGCTCCTCGCGGGGTCGAAAACCCCAGTCCACAGCCACAGCGTCGACCTCGGCAGCCCGGGCGGTGAGCATATCGACACTCGTGTCGCCCACATAGAGCACCTCCTGGCGCCCTACCCCAACCTCGCTCAGGATGTCGTCCACGATTTGCGGATGGGGCTTTGCGGGCACCCCGTCGCGCTGACCGAGCACCACCTCAAAGGGGATGGTGGGGAAATAGTGAGGTATGAGCTTGCAGGTAGCCTCGTGGTATTTATTCGACGCTACGGCCATTTTGAGGCCCTTTTTGCGGAGCTGTTCGAGCAGCTCGGGTATGCCCTTATAGGGGTGCGTTTTCTCGGCATTATGGGCGCTGTAGAAGGGAAGGAATATGGAGCGTGCGCGTGCGAGGTTGTCGGCGGTGCGCTCGGCCTCGGGCAGTGCCCTTTCTATGAGCTTCAGCACACCGTTGCCCACCATTGTCTTGACCTCATCGTAGGTGTGCAACGGAAAGCCGCACGCCTCGAGTGTGTAGTTCACCGCCACCGTCAGATCACCTATGGTGTTGAGCAGCGTTCCATCCAGGTCGAATATTACGAGTTTCTTTGACATAAGTTAGAAAATTGGCAAATGTGAGTAAGCGAGAGCAGAGACCACTTGTAGACTATGCTGAGCGCAAGCATTTTGTAGCACGCGTAGCGTGGTCAAAATTGAGAGTTGGGAATCGTCTTGCCACGGCCACCATCAGGTGGGCGGTTGGCATCTACCGCTCTTAATATTCATCCATAGGCATCAAATCTCGCCACGCGGGATTGAGCCGCTGTATGAGCAGTTCTTTGCGATGTCGCGAGAGCATTTTAATCTTTTTCTCTCGTTCTATGGCATCAATGATGCTACCGAACTCCTCCACATAGACCAGTTTATTGAGGTTATAGCGCTGTGTAAAACCTTCGCGCACTTTTGCTCTGTGTTGAAGTATTCGTCGCTCCAGATTGGATGTAACCCCGGTGTAGAGCACGGTGTTCTCCTCATTGGTAAGCATATATACCCAACTCTTTCTCATAGTGCAAAGGTAGTAAATAATTTTCGAAAAAAGGTAGATGCCAACCGCCCACCATAGGGTGGTCGTGGCAAGACGAGGTGGAGCACCTCGGTTTATTGTCAAGCGAGGTAGATGCCAACCGCCTGCCCATATAGGCAGGCGTGGCAAGACGAGAAAAAAACGAGGCTCGGACAAAAGCCCGAGCCTCGAAGAATTATTCTAACTCCTTACGGAGCGGATTAGTAAGGAGTGGTCTTTACTACCAAGTGGTCACCCTTTTCACTAGTCCAGTTGAACTCCAAATATACGTCTTTGCTGTAATCTACGTTTGTAAGGTCAGCAGTCTGTTTACCTGTGCCAGTTACCAAAAGATTACCAACCTTGTCTGTTGCAATTGCATCAGCAGGAACATCCCAATAGGTAAATGTACCCCAGTCGGTAGTTACAGTGCCAGTAGGTTCTTTCTGGCCAGTTGCCCAAGCAGTGTCACCCCAGAGAGCAGGCTCCCAAGTGTAAAGCTTCAAATTCTCAACACTCCAGTTGTTGTTAAGATAGATAGTAATAGTCTCAGGTTTGGGGTCGCCAATTGTATCAGTAAAGTTGTCCTCAAAATTGTCAACCTTCAAATCCGCTGTCTGAATACCGTTATTATTGTGAATGACGTAGTTTACAGTTTCGCCAACGTACTCGGCAGGAATAGCCGCATAACCATTGCTAATCTCTACGCCGGGCCACTCGCCAAGTATTTTGTTTTCACCCTGCCAAGCATAGAGGTAAACTTTGTCCCAACCAGCGTTGTTTACAACTTTGAAAGCAGCGGGAATCTCGCCCCAGTTGATTGTAGCCTCACCGGTGTTGTTGGTTGCTGTGCCTGCGGTAACACCAAACAAGCTACCTACGCCATACTGATTGCGTACGGTGTAGTTCTCGGTGTTCTGGTCGTTGCATACGTTAATAGTTACCTCCTCAATGGAGTTGCCATTAGCCGAAGCGTAGAGATAACCTGCGATACCACCGATCTGGCGGTAGCCAGTGATTTGAGTTTTGCTAACTTTGTTGTTGTTGATTTTGTTGTTGCTGTTGGTAAAACCTACAATACCGCCTACTTTATCGCCACGATATTCGTTGGTGTCGCTAGTCATAACGGTAGAAAGAGCAGCGATGGTGGAGTTTGTTACCTCGCAACCGCTAATCTCAGTACCACCACTAATGTAACCTGCAACAGTACCAACATAGTGGTAGCCAGCGATAGTAGCGCCATCAAATTTGATGTTCTTGATTACGCTACCGCTGTAGCTCTCCAACCAACCAAAGAAACCGGCTGCATCATTGGAGTCGTAGCTCGCAGGAGCATTGATGGTAAGACCATAGATAGTGTGGTCCTGACCGTCGAAGCTACCAGTAAACTGAGTTGCGCCGGTCTGACCTACGGGGGTCCAAGCAGCGCTCTCGAGGTCGATGTTGTTTGCGAGCTTAACAGTCTTGCCGCTGAAGTTGTTGCCATTGGCATTAACCTCGTTTGCAAACCAGAACATACCGTTCTTGTTGGAAATCTCATAAACGCCGTCTACGGTGCATACGCCGTCAGCTACATTCTGATATACCACGCCGTCGATGGTTACAACCACGCCCTCGGGCTGGTACATATCGCTGAACTGGATAGGCTCCCAGGTACCAGTTTTGTTTACGGTTACATTCTTGAACTCATAGGTAGGAGTAGCCTGGCAAGGATCGCAGTACTCGATAACGCCGTCAGCGGTCCAGTCGAACTGGGTGTCCTGCATATAGGTGTTACCCCAGAGGTTGATACCGTTGTAGCCCGAGCCACCCTCTTTGTGACCAAAGAAGCAGCCGTAGAACTCAACATCGATGGTGCCGGGAAGAGCATTGAAGCCATAGAACTCGCAATTCCTGAAGATAAGTTTTGCACCGTCACCACCACCGTCGAAGTGAACGCCATAGACCGAGCCCTCGAATACGCAGTTGGTGTAGGTAATCTCACCATCCTCGGGGAGGTAGCAATAGCGGTGACCATTAGTACCGGTAAATACGCAATCCTCGAAGTCGCCATTTACGGTGCCGCCTACTGCGTTGCCGCCATCATTGGAGAAGGTTGCACCCTTAACGGTTGCACCGCCAATATTGAGGCTCGACGAGCCCTCAAATACGGTACCCTCTGCACACTCGAGAGTCACGCCCTCGGTGAGTTTGTCAGCGGGGAACGAATCGTAGGTACCAGCAACAACATTTACGGTAACCTCGCCACCAATCTCTTTGGCAGCTACGAGAGCCTCCTCGATGGTCTCATACTCTTCGCCACCAATGCTTGCAGCAGGAACATACTCGCTAATCTCATAGTACTCGCCATTGAGAGTAGCCTGGTAGCCGTCTACTACATAGTCGGTGGGGTCAGCCACAAACTTACCACCCTTAACGAACTTCACAGCGGGAGTATCGTAAGCATAAACACCAACATTGAAGGTACCACCGCTAATCTCAGCATTACCCTCTTTCAGCAGAGTAGCCGATTTGCCGTTGATTGCAAACCAACCATTGAAAGTACCGCCGGTTACATTGAACTTATAGTTGGTACCGTCATAATCTACACCACTCTGCTCGTGGGCAACCATATAAACTGAAAGATTGTAGTCGGTGTCGTTGGTAGTAATAGTACCACCCGAGATATTGAGAGTGTAGTTGGGAGCAGCACCGGTGTTGGTGTTGATAGCGTAGCCATCCTCCGAGATGATAGTACCACCCTCTACATTGAGAGTAGTGTTCTGGTTTGAGTTCCAGTTGAAGATACGAACAGTGGTCTTGGCTGCCTTAAGGGTTGCGTTGTCCTTGATGGTACAGGTTGCACCTGCGTAGTTGTCGATAGCGTAGCAAGCACCGCCAACGGTGGTATTCTCAATAACAACATCGCCACCTACTACCAGAGTACCGTAGTTGCTGATAGCGTTGGAAGCATAGGCATTGGTTGCCGAGGGAGCCTCGGATTTGTAGGTGATAGTACCAGCACCAACGATATTGAGGGTACCGTCGTTCTTAACCAAAGCGGAAGCTGCAGCCTCGGTGCTTACAGCCGAAATGGTGCTCTCGCCGAGGTCAAGAGTGAGCTCTTTGTCTGCGGGAATAGCCAGAGCCTCGATGAGCTCTACATCGTTCTTCAGGGTGATGGTGCTACCCGAGGGAGCGGCCTCGATGGCCTTGTTGATGTCGGTGTAGTTCACGCCATTGACCGAAGCAACAGCCTCGTTAAGACCACCAAGGGTGTAGATTTTGTTGGAGAACTCGCGGGTAATCTCTTTCACCTTCTCGCCATTTACCGAGTAGGACAGAGTAATAGCCTCATTCTGGGGAATGAAAGGCACATACTGGATACCCTCAGCTGCGGGGATGGTGATTGTAGTACCAGTCTGATAATCGTCCTCATCTATTTTCCAGCTGAAGATGCCTTCGGATGCGGTCAGAGTCACATCGTGGGACGAGGTGAAAGCGAACACACCGCAGTAATTTGCAAGACCGAGGGTAACGGTCGATTTGTTCTCGAAACTCTGGCTTGCATACAAAACGATGCCATCGACACCCTTTGAGGAGTCAAACTCATTTACAGAGAACTCTACTGACTGACCAATCAGGGTCTGGGGAGCGAGGCCGTCGGCATTGTTCTCCAAGCAGGTGAAGGTAACACCATCGGTAGTGGTGAAAGCAAAGGGAGCAACTATGCCGCCCTCGCCGAAGTAGGTAGCGTAAATCACATCGTCACTCTCGAAGGTGATGGGGTGTTTGCCACTCTCGTTGAGGTCGCCAACCAGGATACGGCTTGCGGTCTCGTCGAGGCTTGCAGTGAAGGATACACCCTCACTGCGATTTGCCTCGATATTTTCGTCAATCTCATTGTTACATGCTACGGCGCCCAAGGCAACGATAGCACTTACCAATATATAAAATATCTTTTTCATTGTTTACTTCTAAAAAAGTTTGTGTTTCGTTTAACCTTAGGGGAATTACCAAACAACAACCTCGCCATCGGCGCTGGCGCTGAAGCCGCCGGTGATGTCCTCAATAACTACGCCGTCGATAGTAACGGTTGCTTTTGTGCCCTCAACAGCGTAGAGGCCGTTCATATTGGTCTGCGAGCAGCCGTTGTTGATAGCAACAGTGGTGGTAGCATAAGTTGCGTCGATGTTGATACCAGCTTTGTTGGTATTGGTCGAGGTGAAAGTACAGTTGTCGTAAACAACGTCGAGGTCGCCGCCAGTACCATATACTTTTGCAGCACGGTCAACACCACTGAACGAGCAAGTGTTGAAAGTAGCTTTCTCTACGCCATATACAAACGAAGCATACATACCGCTAACGGTGCTCACGAAGTCACATTCGTTGAAAGTGTAGTTACCAGTGCCGTGGCTGTTCAAAGTAGCCTGACCCTCGAAGTCGCAGTTGTCAAACACCAAGGTATTGTCGGTAGCGAAGCCCGACTGCAACCAATCACCGCCAGTAGGCAACAGAATATCAAGGTCTTTGAAGGTGATATCACCATTTACCCAATAAGCCTCGTTGCTGCTGGGGGTGAAATTGCGGGTGCTAAGAGCAGCAGCCTCGCCTACGCCAGTGATAGTACCAGTGTAGCCAGTCAAGCTAACCTTTGCAAGGTCAATCTCGTTGCTAACCCTAATCTCCGAAGCGGCCTGCATAGCGTCAGCCATAGGAGCAGCTACATAGTAGTCGTCATCAACGTAGGTTACGCAGTTCTCAGCGAGGAAACCAGTAGGCTCAACTTTGAACTTACCGCCCGATACGAAGAATACCTGAGCATTCATCTCGCCACCAACATAGTTGCTAATCTTAATCTGCTGGTTGAAAGTACCACCCGAAATCTCGGAAACCATCTCGTCAACATCGGTGCCGAAGCCAAGCAGACGTACAGCGCTTTTGGTATAGGTGTCACCGTTGAAAGTACCACCAGTGATGGTAAGAGTGCCCTTATTGCCTTTGGCGTTGGGGGTTTGGAAATCGATACAACCGTTGAAAGTACCACCGTTGATGGTTACGTTGGTATCGTCGTCCTCGGTACACCAAATGCGCATAACGCTATAATCGGTGTTGTTGGTGAAAGTACCACCGTTGATAACGAGAGTACCTGCGTTGTTAATACAGTGGGGATAACCATAGGTTGCTACACTAGCGTCGCTATTGTTCTCGATTACAACACCATCCTCAATGATAAGGGTAGCACCACTTGCATTGTCGATGGTGTTGGAAGCATAATTGACAGCAGCGGTCATAACGGTAGCATCTTTGTAGTCAATAGTACCGTTAGTGAGAGTAAGGTTACCCTTGTTCTCAATCATATTGTTGGTCTTGGTAGTAGCCGCGTTTACAGCGCTCATAGTCTTGCCGCCGAGGTCGATAGTTACCGCTTTGCCTGCGGGGATGGTCAAAACCTCACCCTCCTCAAATACAACATCCTCAGTCAGAGTGATGGTGCTCTCGCCAGCAGCAATCTGCTCGTTGAGGGTCTGAACTGCCGATTTCTCAACAGGCCATACCTTCTCGCCGTCGATGTTGATAACAACATTAGCCTCGCCGCCTTTGATGTTCCAGAAGTCGTTGCCGCTCTGCAAGCCAGTGCCGAAGCCAGTAGCGCTACTATCGGTGATGTTTACAGTGAATTTCTCACCATTGGAGTTGATGTCGATAGCGGTAACAGGTTTGCCATCCCAAGTTGCAGCCTGCTTAGCAGCAGTGAAGGTGGTCTTGTTGATGGTGATGGTAGTTTCGGTGGTATTGCCATCATTGTAAACCTGAATAGCTTTACCCTCCGAAGCGTTGAAAGTACAGCTGTCGAAAGTTACATCGTAGTAGTCGGTGTAGATGTAGCTGGTCTGGGGGTCGATAGTACAACCTACAAACTGGGTAGGACTGTTACTGCGCCACTGACCTACATAGTGACAGCTGTCGAACTTAACGTTGGCAGCGTGAGCAAAACCACCGGTGTAAGCCGAACCAGTGTTGGGCGAAACAACCTTCATATCTTTGAAGTAGAGGCTTGCGTAATTTGCATAGGCGTTCAAACCACCGTTAGCACCACTGGGGGTCGAGCTGAAGCTCAAAGTGGTCTTAGCCATACCTGCACCAAAGAGGTTTACAGTGCCTTCAAATGCAAGGCTATAATCGGTAGCCATAGTGTAGGCTTTTGCACCCAAGTAGATGTTTGCGGGGCTTGCAGCGCCATTCAAGTAGCTACGGATACCCTCAGTGTCGGCAGCATAGAACTTGGTCTCAGTGCCCTCAACAACGGTCTGGTTCTCGTAGTTGTCAACATCGTAGAGAGCAATGTTCGAATCCAAAGCGTTGTCGGTGAAGGTAACCTTGTAGTTGTTGCCTGCGTAGGGAGCAGAACCCAAACGTACGAAAATCTGTGCGTTCTCTACGGTGTTGGTGCTCAATACAGCCTCGTTACCCTCCTCAAGAGCCAACTTGATAGCATACTCTTTTGCGGTGTTGAACACGCACTCAGTAGCAGTAACATTTACGTTACCGTAAATCTGAGCTGCACGTGCGCTGCTGTTGTCGCCATTGAAAGTACACTCGTTCAAAGTAAGATTTGCAGCAGGGGTGGTAGTCCACCACGACATAATACCAGTCTCAGCACCCGATGCGCCAGTTACGTTAAATACGCACTCGTTGAAGGTGAGGTTGCCGCCCCAGAAACCAACGCAAGGCTTGATATTCTGCGCAGTACCAGTGAACCAACCCTCAATCTCGATAGAGTTGTCGAAAGTGATTTTGTTTACAACTACGGTCGAAGGATTGCCATTGCTCTGGTGGTCAAGACCAGCCAAAACAACCTCAGCACCCTCCACAGCGGGTTGGAGAACGATGTTCTTGCCACCGGTTACATCCAAAGCGCCAACATACTGACCCGCAGCCAAGTTGATGATAACCTCGTTGGCGGTGGTGATAGCATCAACAGCTGCCTGCAACTGCTCGAAGTTGCTAACAAATACCTGATCAATCTCTGCGGGTTTGATTACTTTGGCAAGGGTGGTTACATTGTTGCGGAGATATTTCTTGGTCACGCCCTCTGCCTTGTAGGTGTAGGGAGTGCCGGTCCAAGCGTTCTCACCGGTAATCTCAATAGTCAGGGTGCGACCCTCGGTGTTCACGGGAACAGCGATAACTGCGTCGAAGATAGCGTTCTCACCGCGGTCCAGAACAACATCCTCACCTGCGGTGTAAACGATGCTCTTGCCAAGCTCGCTGTCGTTAGCCACTGCGCCAATCTCACCGGTTGCGTAGTCCACCTCCGAAACGGTACCCCAAAGGTTATCGTCGGCGGTAATCTTCACAGTCTTGATGGTGATAGCATCCTCTTTTGCGTCGGCAGCAAGAGAGAAGCGAACGCGCAAGAACGAAAGAGCGTTCTTGAACTTGAAATCCATCTCCTTGTCGGTGGTGGTCGCAACGGTCACTGCATAGCCGTGGCCATAGGTTGCGTTCAGAGCGGTCTGCTCCTTGAGGTGCTCAAGGTTAAGGCCACCCTCTACCCAAGCGTTGTTGGGATAAACAGCGTTGTAAACCTCTGCAGTTTCAGCCTCGGTGCCTTCTACATCAGCGCCAAAGGTTACGCTCTTGGTGCCTGCACCCTCGATAACCTTGTAGTCAACGCCATTGACTGCGATTTTCTCATCGCCGTTCCAGATAACAACATAGTTGCCGGTCTGCTCCTCATATGCAATCGAGGTACGGGTCGAAGCGCCATCCTCGGTGTTTGCAGTGAAGATCTTTTTCACGCTATCGGTGTTAGCGTTGATTTGCTCGTCAATCTCCTGCGAGCAGCTTACCATTGCCAAGCCGGCCAGGGCAAGGAAGCCATAAAAAATCTTTTTCATCTGTGTTTGTTTGATAATTTGTTTGTTGTTTTCCTTTTCGTTGTAGCGCGATTAGATGTTGCCGTGAGTGTCGTCCTCCTCGCCACCATTCCAGTTGTCGCCCCAGCCCTCACCACCTTCTGTGGTACTCTGAGCAATTCCATTCTCTACCTCCATCAGAATCTCCTCGATGGCAGGTGCAAAATAAAACTCTTTTTTCATCTTGTTTTGTTTGTGATTAAAATGTTAATGTTTGTGAATAATTGTTTGTTTAAGTATCTAAAAATTTTTTCGATATTTTTTCGATTTTTCTTCACTTTTTTACCCCCCCCCGCGAAAATTTGCACATACGCGGGCGAATTATCGTACATATACGCACGCGTATATAGGGGCGCGCTAAACTCATTAAACTTCTTTCATTCGCTTCTCTTTTAGTTGTCTTAAATATTTGGCAATTAACAAATTAGCAACAACCAAGGCGATCATTTCACCTCCCTCATTGTGCCGCATTGAAAATCGCACACTTTTCAAATATCGCGCAATTATAATTATAATTTTGGAAAATGCAAATTCTTGCTCATTTACACCATCTTACGAGAATTTAACATCGCTTTTCAAAATCACACACCTCGTGCAAATACCTTGCCAAAAGCAGAACAATCCGGAGCGAAAAATCGGGGCTTATTGGTCAAAATCGGGAACAATTACGCTTCGCCCAAACCACCCTCCCCAACACATAAAAAAAAGAAGTTCACGGGTATTAAAAATCATACCCGCGAACCACAGTGGAAAGTTGTCAGTTTTCAGTATTGTGTTGTCAATTGTCAATTTTCAATTGTCAATTTTCAATTGTCAACTTTCAATTGTCAATTCTCAACTTGCCTCTTTTTCATCCGTTGCCAGTTGATAAAGCCGTAGATGTCGTTGGCCAGGAACATCACAAAGCAGAAGGCCATCGGGATGTTATTTGCGAGCAGCCAGAGGACAATGAGCACCACATCGTTAAGTGCATATCCCACAGCATAATAGGGACTTCTGAGGGCAGTGAGCCCGACGGCCACAAAGCTGGTCGTAACCGACACCGTACTGACCCACAGGTTGGCAGTACCGAGTGCCCTCAGTATGTAGTAGAAGGCCACCGTCACAACCACCGACAGCAGGAGCAGTCCGACAACCTCGCGCCACCCTACCCTTGCGACCTCCACCTCGCCGCTATCCTTGTAGGGGTGTCGGGCCCACGAGATGAGCGCCACAACGGCCATCGGGGCCGTCATACCCACATAGGTCAGCACCTCGCCATAGTAGGCGTTGAGGTAGGAGACAATGCCATAGAAGGTCGAAAAGATAATCACTAACACCTGACCAATGAGCATCCCTTTGGCCAGAAAGATGAGCGAAGTGACACCCACAAGCGAGGCCACGAGAGTCATCCAATCACTCTCTCCTGCAACCACATAGGAGCCCGCCACTACCACGAGCGACACCGCCCACAGCCAGCGCTCGAAGCGCGTGAGCGCACCAAAAGTCTTCTTCAAATTCATCTTCATAGCCACAAAAAAAAGAGCACCTCACAGCGTCATCTTCAAAGACCTAACGATGACAGCTACGGATGCCCATTGCATCTTGCACCACCCGGTGGCGGTACTCTTCAAATTTACCACAAAGGTAATAATTTTCCGACAAACTACAAATCTAATATCCCGGCTACGCACCCTATCTAAGCCCTCCTTTTCAAAGGAGGGTTTGGGAGGATTGTCTATATAGTCGCGGAAAATCCGCGAGCAAAACAAAACGACAGCCTTTTGGCCGTCGCTTTTTTTGAGAGCGGAAAACGGGGCTCGAACCCGCGCAAGCGCGAGTAGCCGCGATTATCCTTTTACATTCCCCCTAAATCCCCCTTTGGGAAAGGGGGACTTCGAAAGTCGCGGGCACCGCAAACCCCTCTATTCAAGTCAGTTGGGGATGAAAAATCATCCCCAACTGACTTGAGCGGAAAACGGGGCTCGAACCCGCGACTTTCAGCTTGGGAAGCTGACGCTCTACCAACTGAGCTATTTCCGCAAATTTCGGGGCGAAGAGCAGCAAATCTCATACCACCTCTTTCGCCCCGCAAATATACTCATTATTTTTGATTATTTCACACTCTCGGGGTCAAAAATCGAGTTAAGCACATAGGCCAGGCGGTAACCGCCAACAAGCAGCCTATTCTCCAAGAGGGGCGAGAAATCATAGACAAACTGGTAGGAGAGGTTGGGATTCTCACCCATAGCCTCCACATAGGCGTAGATTTTGGCAGCTCCCTCTACGGTCTCCATAAACCACTCCTCATAGCCGCCACACATAACGCTCGCCTTGAACTCGTCGCTGGTGCGGTCGAGCTGGTCGCGCCACTCGGTGTAGCTCCACTTGCGGGCCGACTCAACAATCTTGCTATCCCACACGGAGTGTAGGTTGGTATTGCGACCAAACCACCTTACCTGCATCTTGTTACCTCCCAGGTCCGAGAGGCGGCCGGCGTGCATAGGGCAGTGCATATCGCCCACCATATGGACAATCATCTTCACATAGTCCGAGCGGGTGCTATCTGTGAGATTCTCGTAGTTGTAGCAGAGCTCGTTGGTGAGCTTCTGGAGCGCTACGACCACATCGCCCTTGGAATTTTTGGGCATAGTCTGATAGGTGTGACCCTTGTCGACATTGGCGTAGTGCCAGGTCTTGGTCTGGTTGTAGCCGTTCTTCCAGTAGGGCGAGTTCTGGATGTTGTCCATCCACGAGGAGTAGTAGACAATCGAGCGACCATCCAGGAGTTCATCCAAAGCCGCTTTGGTTTTGTCGGTAAGGTGTGCCTCGGCAATAGCTGCCACAACATCGTGACCCGTGGGGCCCCAGCAGTAGCCGCTCACGCTATAGAGCAGGGCAGCAACGCTCAAAAATAAGGTTGTAATCTTCTTCATATCTTTCTGGTTATTAATTATTTGTTTAACTATTCATCGTAATTAGCAACTCCTCATTGCTCTCGGTGTTCTGCATATACTTGGTCATCGCCTCCATAGCCTCCACCGAGGTCATATCGGCCAAGTGGCGGCGCAGAATCCAGGTGCGCTGGAGAACCTCTTTGCTTGTGAGCAGGTCCTCACGGCGGGTGCCGCTGGCCGACACATCCACAGCAGGATAGATGCGCTTGTTGGCGAGTTTCCTGTCGAGCTGAAGCTCCATATTACCCGTACCCTTAAACTCCTCGAAGATGACCTCATCCATCTTGGAGCCTGTGTCAATCAGAGCGGTAGCAATGATGGTGAGCGAGCCTCGCTCCTCGGTCTTACGGGCAGCACCGAAGAACCTCTTGGGCTTGTGCAGTGCGTTGGCATCCACACCACCCGAGAGCACCTTACCCGAGGCGGGCTGCACGGTGTTGAAGGCGCGAGCCAGACGAGTGATGGAGTCGAGCAGGATGACCACATCGTGGCCACACTCGACCATCCTCTTGGCCTTCTCGAGCACCATCTCGGCCACCTTCACATGGCGCGTTGCCTGCTCGTCGAAGGTCGACGACACAACCTCGGCCTTCACATTGCGGGCCATCTCGGTTACCTCCTCGGGCCTTTCGTCGATGAGCAGCACAATGAGGTAGACCTCGGGGTGGTTGTCGGCGATGGCGTTGGCTATCTCCTGGAGAATCATAGTCTTACCCGTCTTGGGCTGCGCCACAATCATACCGCGCTGACCCTTACCGATGGGTGCAAACATATCTATCGTGCGGGTGGTGAGGCTGTTGTGGCCGTTACCGGTAAGGCAGAACTTCTCCTGTGGGAACAGGGGGGTCATATACTCAAACTGCATCCTATCCCTCAGGTTCTCGGGCGCAAGGCCGTTGACCTCGAGCACCTTCACCAGCGGGAAGAATTTTTCGCCCTCTTTTGGGGGACGGATTATGCCTCTAACGGTGTCGCCGAGCTTCAGGCCCCAGTTCTTAATCTGTGAGGGGGATACATAGATGTCGTCGGGCGAGTTGAGGTAGTTGTAGTCGGCCGAGCGGAGGAAACCGAAACCGTCGGGCATAACCTCCAGCACGCCCTCGCCCTCGACAATCACATTCTCAATCTCGGCCTGGATGTCGCGCTGCTCGTCGTACTCCTCTTCCTCTATCTCAGTTGCCACCTCTTCGGTCACCTCTTCGACCTCTTCTCGGGGCTCCTCCACAACTTCGGCCACAGCCTTGGGCTTACGGCCACGCTTGGGCTTGGCGGGGGCCTCTTCGGCAGGCTCTGCGGGGGCCTCATCTTTGGGGGCCTCGGCCGCTGCAACCTCCTCGGGCAGAGGATTTTTGCGAGGACGACCACGACGCTTGGGCTTCACCTCCTCGGCGGGGGCGGCCTCCTCGGGCGCAGGTGCTGTTTCTGCCACCTCTACCCCACTCTCGGCGGGCTGCTCCTCGGCAGGAATTATCACCTCGCCATCCTCATCGGCTGCCTGCTGACGGGTGGTAAACTCCACCTTCTTGACGGTTATTCGCTTGCGTGGGGTGCGGGGTGCGGGGGCCTCATCCGGGCCGTTGGCCTCACCCTCTTGGTCGCCACGGGTGGCATCTATAATTTTTGCAACAAGTTTCTCGCGGCCCGAACGGATGTCGAGGCCGAGAGCGCGAGCAATCTCTCTTAACTCCGAGAGGCTTTTGCTCCTGAGAGTTTCCATATCTTGCATTATTCTCAATATTATTATTTTGATATTTATATATTGTACTGGTGGGAAAACGGCACCATAGGAATCGGGCACCGCAAATTAGGATTGAAATGCGTAGGCAAAGATAGGTTATTTTTGGTTTTTTGCAAACTACCACCCCAAAAATCACCCTTCCAGAGCAATAATAATGCCTTTAGGGCGGAAGACTCCAGAAAAATCACTATATTTGTGTTATCGAAACAATAAAAACAAACACTTTAGATATGTCAATGGTTTTCAAATTCCGTATGCTCTCCGATGAGAGCGATGTATTCGTAAGGGACTACGAGGTGAAGTATGATATGAACCTCCTGGAGTTCAACGACTTCATCTGCCGCGACCTTCGCTACGACAACTCGGGTATGACCTCCTTCTTCCTCTCCGACGGGCAGTGGATGAAGCTGCGCGAGTTTACGCTGATGGATATGGGCGGTGGTATGGGCGGCTACGCCGACGAGCCCGACGAGGCACCCCTGCCTATGGAGCAGGTAGTTCTCGGACAGCTCATCCACAACAACCACGACCGCCTCATCTGGCTCTTCGATATGTTTGCCGACAGGGCCTACTACCTCGAGATGATTGAGGCCAAGAAGGCCGAGGAGGGCGTGGAGTATCCCCGCACGCTCTTTGCCCACGGCGAGCCCTCCGACCAGTATGACCCCGAGGCGGGTGGCGCAAACGAAAAATCCATCTTCGAGGAGATGATGGACGACTTTGGCGACTTCGGAGGCGATGACTCCTACGACGACGAATACTAAACGCCCACTCCTGGTGGTCGTATTGGGACCTACGGGGTCGGGTAAGACTGGCCTCGCGGTTGCTCTTGCGCGCCACTTTGGGGCGGAGATTATCTCCACCGACTCGCGCCAGTTCTACAAGGGTATGGCCATAGGCACAGCACAGCCTACCCCCGAGGAGCTCGCGGCCGCACCCCACCACTTTATTGCCGACCGACTGCCCGAGGAGGAGCTCTCGGCCGGCGGCTATGAGCGCGAGGCGCTGGCGAGGCTCGAGGAGCTCTTCTCGCGCCACGATATAGCCATTGCCGTTGGCGGTTCAGGGCTCTACATTGACGCACTGACAGAGGGGTTCGATGAACTGCCGTGCGACACGGCCGAGATTCGCGCCGCGCTTATGGGGCGACTTGCGAGTCAGGGGCTCGAGAGCCTCTGCGAGGAGCTGCGCGAGAGGGACCCCGACTATTGGGCCGTTGTGGACCGCAAGAACCCCGCGAGGGTTGTGAGGGCTCTGGAGGTCTGCATCGCCAGCGGCCTGCCCTACTCCTCTCAGCGCACCGCCACCAAGCGCCAGCGCCCGTTCGACATCGTGAAGATTGGTATCGACTGGCCGCGCGAGGAGCTCTACGACCGCATAAACCGCAGGGTGGACCAGATGATTGCCGAGGGGCTCGAGGAGGAGGCCCGCAAACTCTACCACCTGCGCCACCTGAGCTCCCTTCAGACGGTTGGCTACCGCGAACTCTTCGACCACTTCGACGGCACGACGAGCCGCGAGGAGGCCATCGAGCTCATCAAGCGCAACTCGCGCCGCTACGCCAAACGCCAGATGACCTGGTTCCGCCGCGACCAGAGCACCCACTGGCTCGCCCCGGGCAACCTCCCCACCGCAATCGACCTTATCGCAAAACTACGCTAAACAACAACGGCAGCCACCCCATCGGTGACTGCCGTTTTCCGTGGTCGGATTATTTGGAAAGTTGTTCGGCTATTCAAAGTCGTAGCCCACTATGCTGACGGCATATTCGCTCCAATACTCTGCCTCTTTGTATGCCTCCACGCTCTCGGTGGGGACATAAATCTTGCGCCCCGAAGCATTTCCGTCAAACATACCACTATATCCCCTTGGGGGAGTCGTCGGTTTGCAATATACCTCTTTAAGACTTCCACAATATCGGAATGCACCCCCTTCAATCGAAGTAACATTATCTCCAATGGTGGCGCTTGTGAGGCTCTGGCAACCATAGAATGCTCCACCCCCGATCGTAGAAACGCCTTCGGGGATGGTAATACTCACTAGCGAGGTGCAATGCTCGAATGCATTATTTCCAATCGTAGTAACTCTTCTTCCAATCGTGACGCTTGTCAGCGATGTGCAACCATTGAATGCACCATCTCCAATCGTAGTAACGCTATCAGGGATGGTAATACCTGTCAGCGAGGTGCAACCAGAGAATGCTCTCACTCCAATCGTAGCAACTCTTCTTCCAATCGTGACGCTTGTCAGCGAGGTACAATACCTGAATGCATCTTCTCCAATCGAAGTAACGCTATCTGGTATAGAGATGCTTTTCAAAGAGGTGTCGTAGAAAGTTTCGTCGCATATTATTGTTGGTGCGGTGTCAAAAGTAATGACACCCACGCCATCGTTGTAGATATGACCGACAATACTATTAGCTCCAACTTGACTTGCATAGATAGATAGTTTGCTACTTGCTGAATAAGTTATCGATTTAGTTGTGTCGACAAAGGTTACATTTGCACAATCCATAAAGGCGCCAGCACCGATAGTAGCAACGGTCGCAGGCACTATAATTGATAGGTTGCTGCAATCGTAGAATGCCCTATCGCCAATCTCGGTAACACTGCTGGGGATAATCACACTTTCAAGTATACTACACGAATAGAAAGCGCTGCTTCCAATCGAGGTAACGCCCTCTCCGATGGTGGCGCTTTGTATGAAAGATTTTTCAAATGCCGATGCGCTAATTTTGGTTTTGCCAAGTATTGTATTAGGCTCTATGGTCAGCGTACCCGTAGCACCCTGAAAAGCATACTCTGCAATATTGGTGGTTTTCATAGTGATCGTTTGGAGCCCCGAACATCCTGCAAATGCATACTTGCCAACAGAGGTAACATTTTCGCTTATGTACACCTCTGTCATCGCCGAACACCCCTGAAAAGCACCATTGCCAATTAGTGTTACGCTATTGGGAATTTTGCACTCCGCAAGGCGGTTGCAGGCGTAGAATGTGCTGTCTGCAATGATGGATAGGTCGGGAAGCATTGCCTCCTCAAGCAACTCACACTCTCTAAAACATACCATCGTAAGTTTGGTATTGCGACGCAAATCCACATCTATTAAAGAGCTACCAGCAGCATTGAGTTCGTTAAGGTTCTCAAAGTAGGCAATACCCTTAATGGAGTAAATATTCTTTCCTGAAATATCGATATGCCGAACATTCACAATCTCTGATGCCACCAAAATACCATCATTGTTGATGTCGAAATTTTCGTTGCAGTATTTAATGAACTCAACATCGTCCATTGCATCACTAATGTTCTCGATAGGTGGGACATCGGGAAGTTCGGGATTCTGTTCCTCCTGCCCATTGCCGTCATTCTCATTGGGGGTCTCTTGGATTTTATCCTCGCAACCAACTGCACAAAGCAGTGTAAGCGTCGTAAGAATAGTGAATAATTTTTTCATAGTTGTAAGTTATTTAGTTGAATGTTTGTTCTAAACACTCACCGTAGCAACTCCTATGCGGTGGATTATTTGCAAAAAGAAAGTGTGGAGCTGACTTTCGTTTATCTGAAAAGAGGCTCTGGAATGCCCAACTAAAAATAAACGATACAAGACCCCACACCATAATCGGCGAGCGCAAAACGCACACCAATACAGGTAATGAGTGTTGTCGTTATCCCTTTAGTTGTGAAATTTTCCAGATTTCTTTTCAAGGATAAAAGCGAAAACACTTTCATCAAAAAAATATGTCCGCCGAGGGCATAATACCCACGACACTACAAAAATAGTAAAAGTTTCGCAAATGACAACACTTCGTTGGGGTCTTGTGGGCACATAGAAGAGAAAAAAATTGCCCCTTGCAAAAAAGCAAGAGGCATTTTCGAAGTAGTGTTGTCGTAATACGGGAGGCTACATAGACTCTCGGGGCGTCGCCCTGTCACATACCCTCAATCTGTTTGCCGAGCCAGCGGAGTTTGTTTTCGTAGCTCGTGCGCATACGCCTGACAGCGTCGGCGAAGGATAGTTGTTCGTCTTGATTGACAGTCACATCAATGGGCCATAGGCGGATATTCTCCTCGATGGCAGGGGCTATGCGGTCGGCCTCGCTCGAGATGAACTCACCGACACCCTCGAGAGCGGGTTTGAGCAGCGCCCAGCGCTCCTTCACGCGGGCCACAAAGGCATCATCCTTAAAGAGATAGCCATAATATATAGCGCCCGAGACGACAAAGCCGCCACTCTTATAGGGCACAAAGGTCTCCCAATCGAAATCCCACACGGGGCCTGCCTTGAGCAGTCCGCCTCGGTCCTTGTGCATATAGGAGCTCTTGGGGTGGTAGGGCTCCGAGTTGCCCGTCAGCTCGTGGACAATCCACCAGTCGATGAACGAATCGACATCCAAGTAGTCGGCATACTCGCCCGCCTCCAATCGCCCCTGGTCGCAGAGCACCTCCTCGAGGGCCGACACATAATTATACATATAGTCCACCTGTGCGTCGGTCACCTCGTCGGGGTCCTTGAACATATAGGGCATACCGCAATGGGGCGAGTAGAACTTGTAGGCCTCATCGAAGTAGACATCCAGCTCCATAAGGTAGCCGCCCGAGGGGTCGGAGTCGGTCAGCTCGGCAACATTCACACGGTTCTCGTCGACCTTTATCTGCTCACAGAGGTAGTAGCAGCCCTTGTGTTTGCCATTGAGGATGACCTCCACAAACTCGCCGCGAGGGGTCCACTCAAGCCCCGTCTGGCGGGCGATATGGAAGGCAATATGGTTGCGCATCGAGGTCCTATCGAGCCAGTTGGCGAGTAGCACCCAACGCTTATGCTTGGGCATACCGAGAATGGAGGCCTTCTCATTGAGTTTCAGCGCGTAGGGTTTCTTGGGGAAGCCCCAGGTGGAGTTGCCGCGACCGCGGATGTTAATCTCGGCCTCGTAGTCCACCGTGCCGTCGGGTAGCTCGATACGGAGCTCTGTACCCTCGAGCCACTCCTCAGTCTTGGGCGGAATGATGGCTTTGCCGGGGGTGTTGATGATGACCACAGGCAAAATCGAGCCCGAGAGGTCAACCACACACTCGCTCGCGTGCCCCGACGAGGAGATTATTCGATAGGTCACCGGGGCCGTAAAGTCGTTTGCCGTCTGACCACTAACCTGCTTTGTGTCACCCACATAGACCTCCACACCGTCGGTCGTGAAGGTCACAACCAGACTCTCGAGAGTGCGAATCATAGGCGAGTAGCCTTCCACCCTACCCTCGCCTATCGGAAACGCAAGGTCGGCACGCAGCGCTTCGCCATTGTTCGCCTTCAGCAGCTGAAAGGATGTAAAGGAAGCCTTCACCTCGGGCACCTCCTCAATGGGCGGATACTCCTCGGCGGGCGTGGTACACGCAAAAGCACCCCACAGAAGCAGGGCAAGCAAAAACAGGGTCGATTTCTTCATAGCGTTTCGATTGTTCATTCCTACACAAATGTACAATCTTGCCACGAGACTTCCAAATTTCCGCATTGATATTTAGAGGTTTAGCCCCTCGGAGAAATATTTTTTGAATTTTTTGTGCGATTTATTTTGCCAAAAAGAAAAAACCACCTATATTTGCACTCGCAAAACGGATTTAGCTCCGTGGCGTACTTTACAAAAAATGCGGAAATAGCTCAGTTGGTAGAGCACAACCTTGCCAAGGTTGGGGTCGCGAGTTCGAGTCTCGTTTTCCGCTCTAACGAAGAAAAGCAGTCCAAACGGGCTGCTTTTTTCGTTTGACACGATGCCTCTCACGAGCGACCCCAAATTGCCCCCTATCAGGGGGTTAGGGGGGGGTAAAAATAGTTCGCGAGTAACTGCCCGCAAAGCGGGCTCGAGTCTCGTTTTCCGCTCAAACGAAGAGAAGCAGTCCAAACGGACTGTTTTTTTGTGTTGTTGTCCGAGCTTTCGGGCAGATATTCCTATGCTTTTAGTGGGGTGACAATGAATATAATTATAGCAAGCACAAAATTTGTATTATGCATTCTGTATATAATGCTGAATCATTTCTTTAATTTGCTCTTTTAAAATCAAAAGTTTGTCGTTCGATAATAGTCGTTCAATAAACTTGGAATAATTACCGAATTTGTACTCTATCTGATTTGTTGTCAATATCTTCTTACTGCCTTTAGAAATGTCTTGTAACACCTGATATGATATGTCTTCGCTTTTTAATTCAAGACACAATGTCAATAATGTAAATATTATTTCTATTTCAGGTATAGTCAAGAAGTGCCTTTGTGGCATATTAATTTGTGGAAGATTGAAGAATTGCTCAAGAGACCCAAACTTACTTCTATACTGATGGGTCTTATATTTACCAAATTTATCAATCTCTGTACCTGAAGGGAAGTGTCCTAATTGCTGCTTTAGATTCAAATACTCTTCTATTAGTTCTTCTTTAGTAACACTTCTATCACATAGAGGCGTATCTCCACACTCTTTTTGCAACTTCGTTAATGGATACTGATGAAATGAATTATATGGTATAGTGGAATTATTCTTAATGTCTGTAGCTCTTGGTGTTCTGCCTAATAATTTGCGTATTCTAAGGTATTCATCTTTCAGTTGGTCTTCTGTGGGACGACTATTTTTAAGCCTCTCCCCAATGGAGCTTAAGAAAGATGAATAATTCTGATATTGTTTGTTAATTTTATATCTAAGAGTTTTGTCTAATTCAGACAAAGTGGGGACATAGCCTAATCTATGTTTTATCAGTTCAAACTCCTTTATGATATCATAGTCATGTGTAATAGGTTTTACAGATTGCATATTGGCAAGCTCGTCTACAAACAAAGAGCCTATATCATTGGCTTGAAATAATGCTTCTTCGTTAATTAACAAAATAAAATTAGGTTTGGCCAATTTATATGCTTGATCGGTATAGCCAGCATGAGATATTACGGCACACCTGTCTGCTTGGTAGAACTGTTTAGCAGCTAATACCTCCTGCACAGCGGAAACTCCTTGTTTATGTTTCCAATATTTACATTGAAAAATATACTTGGCACCATTGTAATATGCAACAATATCTGCTCCATAATCCGTAATGGGTGTTGCTTGAACTTTATTAAAACCGAGTTGCTTTAACTTTTCAATACACCTTTGCTCAAATAAGATTCCTTCATTCATTTATTACAGTCATATATTATTGCGCTAAATTAGTAATAATTTTCTAAAAAGATGGATTAACTGCCCGAAAGATTAAACCTTCCCGGACAAAGGCCCCCTATACTTACAATGAAGCGACCCAAATCGCACAGATATAAACTTATGTTTAACCAATAAAACCAAGAACTATGGAAGTATTAACTATCGAACACAGCGCTTTTTAGCAGTTGATTAGCAAAATTGATGCAATGGATGAGTTCATTCGCAAAGCCAAGTTAGAGCAGCAAAGTTCGCTTGACGATGATTGGGTTGATGGGCAGGCGGTATGCGAATATCTCTGCATCTGTGACAAGACCCTGCAACGCCTACGCAGTGCTGGCAAAATCACTTACAGCACCATCGGCAACAAGTATTACTACCAGATTGCCGAGATTAAGCGTTGCCTGCGTGCTCACACAATCAAGAGTAGCGAGGAGATGCTGCAAAACCTAATCGCCCACAAGTGCAATAGCAAAGCGAAGGCGAGTGCTAATGTTC
>JAGBFH010000010.1 GCA_017936605.1 Tidjanibacter sp. | reverse complement strand
GTAAAAAACAAGAATTGGAATAAAAGAATAAATAACCATGAGTCAGAAAATTAGAATCAAACTCGAATCTTACGATCACAACTTGGTTGACAAATCGGCCGAGAAAATCGTAAAAACTGTGAAAAGCACAGGCGCAGTAGTAAGCGGTCCTATTCCACTTCCTACCCAGAAAAAGATTTTCACTGTGAACCGTTCGACTTTCGTTAACAAGAAAGCACGCGAGCAGTTCCAGCTCTGCACCTTCAAGAGGATTCTTGATATCTACAGCTCGACCCCCAAAACTATCGACGCTCTGATGAAATTGGAGCTCCCCTCGGGTGTTGAGGTAAACATCAAAGTCTGATAACGAAGACCGAAGGGACAGGAGAAGAGAAACGAAGGAGGTTCCTTGCTTGATACCTATAAATAAATACGCACGCGCGAGGAACCGCCTCTCCGCTCCCCCCAGAGGAAAACGAAGGACAAAGAGAGAGTAAAGCATAAGAAAAGAGACTTTACAAACACACAACTTTTTTATAAACAACAAGTAATTAAAGACACGAAAAATGTCAGGACTAATTGGAAAAAAAATCGGAATGACTTCCGTTTTCAGTGCCGAGGGTAAGAACATACCATGCACTGTTATTGAGGCTGGTCCCTGTGTAGTTACGCAAATCAAGAACGAGGAGAAAGATGGTTACTCCGCAGTTCAGATTGCCTATGGCGAGAAGAGTGAGAAGCACACCAGCAAAAGCTTGTTAGGCCACTTTGGTAAATCGGGTGTAACCCCCAAAGCCAAACTGGTGGAGTTCAAAGAGTTCACCGAGGTAACTCTGGGTCAGGTACTGACCGTTGCAGACACCTTCGAGGAGGGTGACTGGGTTGATGTAGTGGGCGTATCGAAAGGTAAAGGCTATCAGGGTGTTGTTAAACGCCACGGCTTTGCCGGTGTAGGTGGCCAGACCCACGGTCAGCACAACCGTCAGCGCAAACCCGGTTCTTTGGGTGCATCGTCCTATCCTTCGCGCGTTTTCAAGGGCAAACGCTTGCCCGGCCAGACCGGCGGTGAGAGGATTAAGGTTCAGAACCTTAAAGTCCTCAAAGTTATCGCTGAGAACAACCTTCTCCTGGTGAAAGGTTCTGTTCCCGGTGCAAAAGGTACTTATGTAATCATTGAAAAGTAGGATTGAGGAGATGGAACTTACAATTTACACCACCACAGGAACTCAGACCTCGAAGAAAGCAGTTCTTTCGCAGGAGGTCTTTGGCATCGAGCCCAACACCCACGCTATCTACTTGGCAGTAAAGCAGTACTTGGCTGATCAGCGTCAGGGTACTCACAAAGCAAAACAGCGTAACGAGGTAGCAGGCTCGACCCGCAAACTTAAACGACAGAAAGGCACCGGCGGTGCTCGTGCAGGTAGCATCCTCTCGCCTCTCTTCCCCGGCGGCGGTCGCATCTTTGGTCCCGTACCCCGCGACTATAGCTTCAAGCTGAACAAAAAGCTCAAAGCTCTCGCACGCCGTAGCGCACTCTCAATCAAAGCACAGAGCGAGGCTATCACCGTTGTTGAGGATTTCGTTATGGAGACTCCCAAAACCAAATCGTTCGTAGCAATGGCCGAGGCTCTCAACCTTGCCGGTAAGAAGGTATTGCTCGTAGTAGCAGAGACCGATCACAACATTTGCCTGAGCGTACGCAACCTCCCCAAAGTGAAGGTTATGCAGGTGGCAAACCTGAACACCTACGATGTTATGAACGCAGGTGTGATGCTGTTCACCGAGAGCGCATTGGCAAAAGTTAACGAGAATTTCTAATCCTTAAAAACCGAACAGAATTATGAATGTAATTATCAAACCCATCTTGACCGAGAAAATGGCAGGTCAGGGCGAGAAACTCGGTCAGTACGGATTTATTGTTGACCGCAGGGCTAACAAACTGGAGATTCGCGCAGCCGTAGAGCAGATGTACAATGTAGTAGTAGAGAGCGTAAACACCATCAACACCAAAGGTAAGCTCAAAGCTCGCTACACCAAATCGGGCTACTTGGTAGGTCGCACCAATGCAGTTAAAAAAGCAATCGTAACCTTGAAAGAGGGCGATACTATTGATTTCTACAGTAATATCTAATTTGAGAGATGGCAGTAAAAAAGTTTAATCCCGTAACTCCGGGAACAAGACATAAAGTAGCAGGTACCTTCACTGACATTACCTGCTCGGTGCCTGAGAAATCGTTGCTCGAGCCCAAGAAGAGCAGCGGTGGTCGTAACCACGCCGGTAAGATGACCGTTCGTTACATCGGTGGTGGTCACAAACAGATGTACCGTGTAATTGACTTCAAACGCGCAAAAGATGGTATGGCAGCAACTGTTGCAACCATCGAGTACGATCCTAACCGTTCGGCTCGTATCGCTCTGATCGTTTACGCTGATGGTTCGAAGAGCTACATCTTGGCTCCCAACGGCCTCAAAGTAGGTCAGACCGTAATGAGCGGCACCGAGGGCGTTGCACCTGAGGTAGGTAACACCTTGCTTCTTGCAAACATTCCTCTTGGTACCATTGTGCACGCAATCGAACTCTACCCCGGTCAGGGTGCCGTATTGGCACGCTCGGCTGGTACCTACGCACAGCTTCTGGCTCGCGAGGGTAAATATGCTATTATTAAACTTCCTTCGGGCGAGACCCGTATGGTTCTCTGCTCTTGCCGCGCAACCGTAGGCGCAGTGTCGAACCCCGACCACAGCCTCGAGCAGCACGGTAAGGCCGGTAGGAAGCGTTGGCTGGGTCGCAGGCCTCACAACCGTGGTGTAACCATGAACCCTGTAGATCACCCCATGGGTGGTGGTGAGGGTCGCTCAAGTGGTGGTCACCCCCGTTCGCGCAAAGGTCTGTTGGCTAAAGGTTACAAGACTCGTAATCCTAAGAAGACCACCAGCAAATTCATTATCTCCAAGAAAACAAAATAAAAAAATAGTAGCATAATGAGTCGTTCACTTAAAAAAGGACCGTTCATTGAGCCCAAACTCGAGAAGCGAGTTATCGCTCAGAACGAGAGCAATCAGAAGACCGTAATCAAGACTTGGTCGAGGGCCAGTATGATTTCGCCCGACTTCGTAGGTCAGACAATTGCTGTACACAACGGTAACAAGTTTATACCCGTTTATGTAACTGAAAATATGGTAGGCCACAAACTCGGAGAGTTCGCACCCACACGCACCTTCCGCGGTCACGCCGGTAACAGAAAAAAATAATAGGACATGGGAGCAAGAAAATATCAAATGGCCGAGAAACTCAAGGCCGCAAAGAAGCAGGTGGCAGTTGCCTCGCTGCGTGATTGCCCTACCTCGCCCCGCAAGATGCGTATCGTTGCCGACACCGTTCGCGGCGTAGAGGTAAATAAAGCATTGGCACTTCTCCGTTACTCGAAGAAAGAGGCTTCGGTGAGGTTGGAGAAACTTCTCCGTTCGGCTATCGCCAACTGGGAGGCAAAGAACCCCAACGAGCGTCTGGAGGATACCAAGCTCTGTGTTAAAGAGATCAAGGTTGATGGTGGCCGTATGCTCAAACGCATCCAGCCCGCACCCCAGGGTCGTGCACACCGCATTCGTAAGCGTTCGAACCACGTTACGATTATTGTAGATAAAATGGTAGTAGAAACAAAAGCAGCTGAGTAAGAAGATGGGACAGAAAGTTAATCCAATTGCAAACCGTCTTGGTATCACCCGTGGTTGGGATTCCAACTGGTACGGCGGTAAAGATTTTTCAACCCGCTTGGTTGAGGACTCGAAAATTCGTACCTATCTGAATGCCCGTCTTGCAAAGGCCAGCATCTCGAAAATCATCATTGAGCGCACCCTGAAGCTCGTGACCGTTACCATCAGCACCGCTCGCCCCGGTTTGATTATCGGTAAAGGTGGTCAGGAGGTTGACAAGCTGAAAGAGGAGCTCAAGAAACTCACCGGCAAAGAGGTACAGATCAACATCTTTGAGGTAAAACGCCCCGAGATCGACGCAGTGATCGTTGCTAACCAGTTGGCACGCCAGCTCGAGGGTCGCGTATCGTACCGCCGCGCTATCAAGACCACCATCGCATCGACTATGCGTATGGGTGCTGAGGGTATCAAGATCCAGATCAGCGGCCGTATTGGTGGTGCCGAGATGGCTCGTAGCGAGACCTACAAAGAGGGTCGTATTCCTCTGCACACCTTCCGTGCCGATGTAGACTACTGCCTGGCAGAGGCTCTGACCAAAGTTGGTCTTCTCGGTGTTAAGGTGTGGATCTGCGTAGGTGAGGTTTATGGCAAGCGTGACCTCTTCGAGATTGCAGGCGCATCGTCCGTAGCAGGTCCTGCACAGGGTGAGCAGCGTGGTGGCAAACCCCGCGGCGACCGCAAGCGCAGGAGAAACAATAACAACAAATAAGGAACACTTCTAAATAAGATAAGACAATGTTACAACCAAAAAGGACAAAATTTAGAAGAATGCAGAAAGGACGCATGAAAGGCCTCGCACAGCGTGGTAACCAGCTTGCGTTCGGTTCTTTCGGTCTGAAAGCCATGGACTCGACCTGGATCACCGGTCGTCAGATTGAGGCTGCTCGTCAGGCTATCGTGCGTTATATGAAACGCGAGGGTCAGATTTGGATCCGCATCTTCCCCGATAAGCCCATCACCAAAAAACCCGCTGAGGTTCGTATGGGTAAAGGTAAAGGTAACCCCGAGGGCTATGTAGCTCCTGTTACTCCCGGCCGTATTATGTTTGAGATTGAGGGTGTACCCTTCGAGGTAGCCAAAGAGGCACTCCGCCTTGGCGCCCAGAAGCTCCCCATCGAGACCAAACTCGTTGTACGCAGAGATTATGTTGAATAGTTAACCCAAAAAGAAGACAAGAAAAGTTATGAAAACAGCAGAATTGAAAGAGATGGCAGTAGCCGATTTGGTAGAGCGCATCGAGGCTGAGCAGGCAAAACTTGCCACTTTGAAGGTTAATCACGCAGTATCTCCCGTGGAGGATACCACCGTTATTAAGAAAGCTCGCAGAGACATCGCTCGTATGAAGACTGTACTGCACCAGAAAACCACTAAATGTTAATTGATGCTATGGAAAGAAATCTTAGAAAAGAGAGAATCGGTGTGGTAGTCAGCAATAAGATGGAGAAATCCATTGTCGTTGCAGTTCACCGTAAGGTAAAACACCCTATCTATGGTAAGTTCGTGAACAAGACCACTCGCTTTGTGGCCGAGGACGAGCAGAATACCTGCAACGAGGGCGATACCGTAAAGATTATGGAGACACGACCTCTGAGCAAAACCAAGCGTTGGAGATTAGTAGAAATTATTGAAAGAGCTAAATAGTCATGATACAACAGGAAAGCAGATTGGTAGTAGCCGATAACAGCGGTGCCAAAGAGGTTCTTTGCATCCGCGTTCTGGGCGGTACCAAGAAGAAGTACGCCACTATTGGCGACAAAATCGTTGTGACCGTGAAGAGCGCTACCCCCTCTGGCGACATCAAGAAGGGTACCGTATCGAAAGCGGTTGTAGTAAGAACAAAGAAGGAGATTCGTCGTGCTAACGGCTCGTACATTCGTTTCGATGACAACGCCGTAGTGCTTCTGAACCCCCAGGGTGAGATGCGTGGTACTCGTATCTTTGGTCCCGTAGCTCGTGAGCTTCGCGATCAGTATATGAAAATCGTTTCGCTTGCACCCGAAGTATTGTAATCTTAAATACCGATAAGCAGTATGAAATTACATATCAAAAAAGGTGATACCGTCTATGTTATCGCAGGCGGTAGCAAAAGCAAAGAGAAAACCGGCCGTGTGTTGGAGGTTGATCCCAAGAATCAGCGCGCAATCGTTGAGGGCTTCAATGTAATCAAGAAACACACCAAACCCAGCGCAAAGAACACCCAGGGCGGAATCGTTGAGCAGGAGGCTCCTATTCACATTTCCAACCTTATGCTGGCAGATCCCAAGAGCGGCAAACCTACCCGCGTAGGTCGCAAAGAGGGTGAGAATGGCAAACTTGTTCGTTACGCTAAAAAATCAGGAGAGGAGATTAAATAATGGCTTACATTCCTACACTTAAGACAACTTATAAGGAGCAGATTGTACCCGCCCTTATGAAAGAGTTTGGTTACAAGAGCATCATGCAGGTACCCAAACTGCAGAAAATCGTCCTCAACGAGGGTGTTGGCGAGGCTGTAGCTGACAAGAAACTCATCGAGATCGCTCAGGAGGAGCTCTCGATCATCGCTGGTCAGAAAGCCGTTCAGACCCGTTCGCGCAAGGATATTTCGAACTTCAAACTCCGTAAAGGTATGCCCGTAGGCGTACGCGTAACCCTCCGTGGTGACCGTATGTACGAGTTCTTGGAGCGTTTGATCGCAGTTGCACTTCCCCGTATCCGCGACTTCAAAGGCATCAACGAGAAATTCGACGGCCAGGGCAACTATACCCTCGGTATCAAAGAGCAGATTATCTTCCCCGAGATCGACATCGACAAGATCACCAAGATTCTCGGTATGGAGATTTGCTTCGTAACCACCGCACCCACCGATGAGGAGGCATATGCACTTCTCCGTGAGTTTGGTCTTCCTTTTAAAAACGCTAAAAAAGCATAAGTTATGGCAAAAGAATCAATGAAAGCTCGCGAGGTAAAACGCGCAAAACTCGCAAAACGCTATGCTGCAAAGCGTGAGGCTATCGCTGCTGCTGTTAAGGCAGGTGAGATGAACGAGATGGAGGCTTGGCAGGCTCTTTCGAAGCTGCCCCGCAACTCCAACCCCATCCGCCAGCACAACCGCTGCCAGATCACTGGTCGTCCCAAAGGCTACATCCGCCAGTTCGGTTTGAGCCGTATCCAGTTCCGCGAGATGGCTTCGCACGGTCTTATCCCCGGCGTGAAGAAAGCATCGTGGTAGTATGGGATACACTACTTCATAGAAAGAGGCCTTGAGAGTTATCTCAGGGCCTCTTCTATTTGAAAATCCGTCTTGCGGGTGTTTTCGTCGTTACGCTTTCGATTTTGCTTTCTCATTTACCACCTTAGGGGAGGGGAAGGGCAGAAAGGGCCAAAAGGGCCAAAAGGTTTTGGGGCCTATAGGTCTTATAAGTCCCATAAGCCCCATCATAATCCCCCTCTAAGTTAGAGGGGGTGCTGCGAAGCAGTGGGGGTGTGTGTTACCCTCCCCTAACTTAGGGGATGGTAAATTCAATGGTTGGCCTTCCCATTTCTCCCATTTCTCCCATTTCTCCCATTTCACTACCGAAGCACGATAGACCTCTCCCGCCCTGCGGGCACCCTCCCCTAACTTAGGGGAGGGGAAGGGCCAAAAGGAAATTGAAAATGGAAAATTATAGAGTGGAATTAGGGGGCCAATCCCCTTATTTCCCTAAAGTCCTTAAGGTCTTTAAGGTCTTTAAGGTCCTTAAGGTCTTTAAGGAAGACTCCCTAATCTCCCTAAACTCCTTCAATTGTCAATTGTCAATTGTCCATTTTCAATTCTGCTCTTTCTCAACTCCCAACTCTCTCCGCACTCGTTGGAGAGAAAAAATACGCAATAGATTGAAATTCATTGCGAAAAGTTTGCAAAATATCCACAAAAAATTCCTATCTTTGCCCGCTTAAAAGTGTCTAACGATGCTTTTGAGCAAAACAAAACTGCCGTAACTGACTGTTCCTCAAAGGGATGGCCGGTGAGGTGGTGTGATATAATTAACTTACATTTTTAACTTTTAATCCATTACAACTATGACAGATCCTATTGCGGATTTCCTCACGAGGATTAGAAACGCGGCGAAAGCCAACCACAAAACGGTTGAAGCTCCCGGTTCAAAAATGAAGGAGGAGATGACCAAGATCCTCTACGATCAGGGTTACATTCTCGCCTACAAGTTTGACAAGAACGAGAAAGGCTTTTCGACTATCAAGATCGCGTTGAAGTACCACCCCGAGACCAAGGCTTGCGCCATCAAAGGTCTTGAGCGCGTTTCGCGCCCCGGTCTTCGTCGCTACTCTTCGGCAGCCGATATGCCTAAGGTACAGAACGGTTTGGGTATCGCCATCGTTTCGACTCCCAAAGGTATTATGACCGACAAGAAAGCTCGTCAGGAGAATGTAGGTGGCGAGATCCTCTGCTACATCTACTAGTATTAATCACTTTAATTAAACAAACAAAATGTCAAGAATTGGTAAATTACCTGTAAACTTGCCTGCAGGCGTGACCGTAGAGGTTGCAGCCAACAATGTGGTAAGCGTGAAAGGACCTCTCGGTGCCTTGAGCCAGAAAGTTGACTCTGACATCACCGTAACCGTTGAGGGTAGCGTATTGACAGTTACTCGTCCTACGAATCAGCCACGCCACCGCTCTATGCACGGCTTGTACCGCGCACTCATCAACAATATGGTAGTGGGCGTTTCGAAAGGCTACGAGATCAAACAGGAACTCGTAGGTGTTGGTTTCAAAGCAGAGGTAGAGGGTCAGCTCCTGAAACTCTCCTTGGGTTATTCGCACGACATCTTCCTGATGTTGCCCGCCGAGGTTAAGGCAGAGGTACAGCAGGAGAAGAAGGGCAACCCCATTCTCACTCTCAAGAGCATCGACAAACAGCTTGTAGGTCAAGTTGCTGCAAAGATTCGCTCGTTCCGCAAACCCGAGCCCTACAAAGGTAAAGGTATTAAATTTATTGGTGAAACCCTGCGTCGTAAGGCTGGTAAGTCTGCTAACGCTAAATAGTAAAATCGCGTAAATATGGCATTGAATAAGATCGAAAGAAGAGAGAGGATTAAAATGCGTATCCGCAAGGTAGTTGAGGGTACCGCAGCAAGACCTCGTATGACTGTATTCCGCAGCAACAAGCAGATTTATGTACAGTTGATTGATGACCAGCAGGGCGTGACTCTCGCAGCAGCTTCGTCGCTTGACAAAGAGATTGCAGAGGCAGCACAGAAGGTAAATGGTATCGAGCAGGCTAAAATGGTTGGCAAACTCATCGCCGAGCGTGCACTTGCAAAAGGCATCGAGGCTGTTTCGTACGACCGTAACGGCTACCTCTACCACGGAAGAGTAAAAATGTTGGCAGACGCCGCACGAGAGGGCGGACTTAAATTCTAAAGAGCAACTATGGCAAACAATAACATGAAAGTTAGAACAAGCGACCTCGAGCTTAAGGATAGGCTCGTAGCAATCCAGAGGGTGTCGAAAACAACCAAAGGTGGTCGTACTATGAGCTTCTCGGCCATCGTAGTTGTTGGTAACGAGGCTGGTGTTGTAGGCTACGGTCTGGGCAAAGCCAGCGAGGTTCAGTCGGCAATCGCGAAGGGCGTAGAGGACGCAAAGAAAAATCTTGTAAAGGTTCCCGTAATCAACGGCACAATTCCTCACTCGCAGGAGTTCCGTTACGGTGGTTCGCAGGTGCTTATGCGCCCCGCAGCCCCTGGTACCGGTGTGAAGGCAGGTGGTGCAATGCGTGTTGTATTTGAGAGCGTTGGTATCCACAATGTATTGGCAAAGAGCAAAGGTTCGTCGAACCCCCACAACTTGGTGAAAGCCACCGTTGGCGCTCTTATGGAGCTCCGCGATGCTGCTTCGGTAGCTCAGTTGCGCGGTATCTCTATGACTAAAGTATTTAACGGCTAATCGAATAGGAAGAAATTATGGCAAAATTGAAAATCACTCAGGTAAAGAGTCGCATTGGTCAGACCAAGAACCAGTGCAGCAACCTCGATGCCCTCGGTTTGCACAAAGTAAACCAGACTGTAGTGCACGAGGATTCGGCCATCATCCTCGGTATGATTAACAAGGTTAAACATCTGGTTAAGGTTGAGGCCGTTAACGAGTAGTTCACAGAAGTATAAAAAAGTAAAAAAAGAAAATAACGATGAATTTAAGCAATCTTAAACCCGCAGCAGGCTCTACTCACCACGAGAAGAGAATTGGTCGCGGTCAGGGTTCGGGTCACGGTGGTACCTCCACACGCGGTCACAAGGGTGCACAGTCGCGCTCGGGCTACAGCCACAAGCTGGGCTTTGAGGGTGGTCAGATGCCTTTGCAGCGTCGTATGCCCAAGTTTGGTTTCACCAACATCAAACGCGTTGAGTACAAACCCATTAACCTTGATACTCTCGAGGCATTGGCAGCCAACAAGAACATCACCGACATCAACATCGAGACTCTCATCGAGGCTGGCTTCATCTCGAAGAACAGCAGGGTGAAAATCCTCGGTAAGGGTGAGCTCACCAAGGCTCTCAATGTAACCGCACACGCTTTCAGCCAGAGCGCTATCGCAGCAATCGAGGCTAAAGGTGGCAAGGTTGAGAAACTCTAATTTTATTACCAGTTAACAAAGTTAAGCGATGAAACTTGTCGAAACCATTAAGAATATAACTAAGATTGAGGAGCTCAAGAAGAGGATTCTCTACACCCTGGGCCTTCTTCTTATTTATAGGTTCGGAAGTTTTGTGGTGATTCCCGGTATCAACCCCAACGCTCTGAGCGCTCTGAGTGCGCAGACTGCCGACGGTCTGATGGGCCTTTTGGACATCTTCTCCGGTGGTGCATTCTCGAACGCTTCGATTTTTGCACTTGGTGTTATGCCCTACATCTCCGCTTCGATTATCGTACAGCTTCTGGGTATCGTAGTTCCCTACTTCCAGAGGTTGCAGAAAGAGGGCGAGAGTGGTCACCGCAAAATGAACCAGATTACAAGATATCTGACCATTGCAGTTTTGTGCTTGCAGGGTCCCGCTTATCTTGCTAACCTGCACGCCCAGGCCTCTGGCGCTTTCGTCATGGGCTACAACGCCTTCTTCATCTTCTCCGCAATGGTAGTACTTATTGCCGGTACTATGTTTGTGATGTGGTTGGGTGAGAAGATCACCGACAAAGGTATTGGTAACGGTATCTCCATGATCATTATGGTGGGTATCGTGGCTCGTCTGCCCCACGCCCTTTTGGCTGAGTTGGACGCCAGGACCAATGCTGCAACCGGTGGTTGGGTGATGTTGGTTGTTGAGTTCGTACTGCTCTACTTCATCCTTATGGCAGCTATCGCACTTGTGCAGGCTACCCGTAAGATTCCCGTGCAGTATGCAAAGCGTATTGTTGGTAACAAACAGTACGGTGGTGTGCGTCAGTACATTCCTCTGAAGGTGAATGCTGCGAATGTGATGCCTATCATCTTCGCACAGGCACTTATGTTCATCCCTATGCTCTTCGGCAAGTGGGAGGCAACCCGAGGCATTGCTGCTGCTTTCAACAACTACACAGGTTTCTGGTATAACTTCACATTCGCACTGTTGGTATTTGCTTTCACTTACTTCTACACTGCGATTATTGTGAATCCCCAGATGATGGCCGATGACCTCAAGCGTAATGGCGGTTTCATTCCCGGCGTTAAACCCGGCAAGGAGACTATGAGGTACATCGATACCGTCATGACAAGGATTACCCTTCCCGGCTCGATTTTCTTGGCTATCGTGGCTATCCTGCCCGCTTTTGCCGAGATGTTGGGCATCAACCGTCAGTTTGCGCTCTTCTTCGGAGGTACTTCGCTGCTGATCTTGGTGGGTGTAGTTCTTGACACTCTCAAACAGGTTGAGAGCTATCTGCTCCTTCGTCACTACGATGGTCTGATGAAGACCGGTAGGATCAAAGGCCGCTATTAGTAATCAGCCCAAGGCTTACTGAGTGTAAGAGTTTTTAGACAAAACGAGGTATAGATGATATATCTTAAAACAAAGGAAGAGGTCGAACTGCTGCGTGAGAATAACCTTCTGGTGAGCGCCACGCTCGCCGAGGTGGGCAAGCATATCCGTCCCGGGGTGACCACTCTGGAGCTTGATAGGATTGCCGAGGAGTTCATCCGTTCTCACGGAGCAGTTCCGGGCTTCCTTGGCTACGGCGGCTTTCCCAACACCCTGTGTGTGTCGGTGAATGAGAATGTAGTCCACGGTATTCCTTCTTCCTATGCCCTGAAAGAGGGCGACATCGTGTCGGTGGATTGTGGCACAATTTTGAAGGGATTCTATGGCGACTCGGCCTACACCTTTGCGGTGGGCGAGATTGCTCCCGAGGTGGAGCAGCTCCTGAGGGTCACCAAGGAGTCTTTGCAGAAGGGTGCCGAGATGGCAGTGGCCGGTAATCGCGTAGGCGACATCTCGGCAGCAGTCCAGGCTCACGCCGAACACTATGGCTACGGAGTGGTACGCGAGCTTGTGGGTCACGGCCTCGGCCGCAAGATGCACGAGTCCCCCGAGGTACCCAACTACGGTCGCCGCGGCACCGGTCCCCTTCTGAAGGATGGTATGGTGCTCTGCATCGAGCCGATGATCAATATGGGGTCGAAGAATGTGGTCTTCGAGCGCGACGGTTGGACCGTCAGGACCAAAGACCGCAAACCTTCAGCACACTTCGAATATGCGGTGGCAATACGCAACGGCGAGGTGGACATCCTGACCGACTTCGGCATCATCGAGCGAGCTCTGGCGGAGAATAAGTAGGAACAGGGCAAAAGCGCCCCGAAAGCGTGGAACGAAGAGCGTAAGTGATTGATAATTTGGAAATACAAAGAAAATTACTATCTTTGCGCGCTAAACAGAAAAAAGGAATTTCCAAACACCAAAAAACAAACTAAAAAACTCTTATGGCAAAGCAAGCTGCTATTGAAAAGGACGGAACCATCGTGGAGGCGTTGAGCAACGCAATGTTTCGCGTAGAACTCGACAACGGCCATGTGATTACCGCCCACATTTCGGGAAAGATGAGGATGCACTACATCAAAATCCTTCCCGGTGACAAAGTAAAGGTTGAGATGTCGCCCTACGATTTGACCAAGGGCCGAATCTCTTTCCGTTACAAATAACCTCCCCGCCGACGACAAAGGGGTCAAGAGTACAGAGTGTTGCACTAAGGGGCACGCAAGACAACAAGGTTGTGTTGGTGCCGAGCCCAAAGGAGCCGAAAAACAATGGGGCTCTTGGGCAGAGAAGGGTGCCAAGGGGCCAATGAGGAGCCCTCGGGACCAAGATAGGAGGAACGGGTGAATGCCAATGGGGCTTTCGGCTGCTTCTCCCAGAAGATAAGAAAAGCGTGTAGACAGTCGCTACTTTTGGTTAACCTTTCGGCCAAGGAGATTATGCCACACAAAACAAACACAATTAAACACTTTTCAAGATGAAAGTTAGAGCATCAATTAAGAAAAGAAGCGAGGATTGCAAAATCGTGAAGCGTGGCAACCACCTTTATGTAATTTGCAAGAAGAATCCTAAATTCAAAATGCGCCAAAAGTAATTAACTAAAAAGAAAACAGAAGATTATGGCACGAATAGTAGGTGTAGATTTACCTAAAAATAAACGCGGTGAGATCGGTTTGACCTATATTTATGGTATCGGCCGCAGCACTGCACGAATGATTCTTGATATGGCCGGCATCGACTACAATACCAAGGTTGATGACTGGACCGATGAGCAGGTAGGTGCAATCCGTAACGCTATCGCCGAGAGCGGTATCAAAGTAGAGGGTGAGTGCCGTTCGCTCGTACAACTCAACATCAAACGACTGATGGACATCGGTTGCTACCGTGGTATCCGTCACCGTCTTGGCCTTCCCGTTCGCGGTCAGAGCACCAAGAACAACGCCCGCACTCGCAAGGGTAAGAAGAAGACTGTAGCAAACAAGAAAAAAGCAACTAAATAATTAAGTAGAGAGTTATGGCAAAGAAACCAGTATCAGTTAAGAAGCGCGTTGTTAAGGTTGACGCAGTCGGTATGGCTTTTGTTCACTCGACTTTCAACAATGTGATTATTACCATTACCAACGGTGTTGGTGAGGTTATCAGCTGGAGCTCGGCAGGTAAGATGGGCTTCCGCGGTTCGAAGAAGAACACTCCCTACGCAGCACAGACTGCCGCAGCAGACTGCGCAAAGGTTGCATATGACTTGGGCTTGCGTAAAGTGAAAGTATATGTGAAAGGCCCCGGCCAGGGTCGTGAGTCGGCAATCCGTACTATCGACGGTGCAGGTATCACCGTTACCGAGATTATCGATGTTACTCCCCTGCCTCACAACGGCTGCCGCGCTCCTAACCGTCGTCGCGTATAATCCTTCGACCCTTTAGGAGAGAGTAGACATTTAGTTTCAACACAAGAAAAACAAAGAATAACAATGGCAAGATATACAGGTCCCAAAAGCAAAATTGCTCGTAAATTTGGCGAGCCTATTTTTGGTGCAGACAAGGTTCTCGACAAGAAGAACTATCCTGCTGGTCAGCACGGTCTGAACCGCAAGCGCAAAAAAGTTTCGGAGTACGGCACCCAGCTGAACGAGAAACAGAAAGCAAAATACACCTACGGTTTGTTGGAGCGCCAGTTCCACAACGCTTTCGAGAAAGCAGCCGCTATGGGTGGTATTACCGGTGAGAACCTTCTGAAACTCCTCGAGAGCCGCTTGGACAATGTGGTATACCGTCTTGGTATCGCTCCCACCCGCGCTGCTGCTCGTCAGCTCGTTTCGCACCGCCACATCACCGTTAATGGTAGCGTGGTAAACATTCCTTCGTACAGCCTCAAGGCTGGTGATGTAGTAGCTGTTCGCGAGAAATCGAAGAGCCTCGAGACCATCACCGAGAGCCTCGCAGGTCGTCGCAACAACCAGTATGGCTGGCTCGAGTGGAACTCGGAGACTATGAGTGGTAAGTTCCTGCAGCGTCCCGAGCGCGAGGATATCCCCGAGAACATCAAGGAGCAGCTTATCGTCGAGTTGTACTCGAAATAGTACCTAACATTTAATAATTGATAGACAATTATGGCAGTTTTAGCATTCCAGAAACCCGAGAAGGTGATTATGCTTGAGTCCACCTCCACATTCGGAAAATTTGAGTTCCGTCCCCTGGAGCCCGGATTCGGTATGACCATAGGTAATGCTTTGCGCAGGGTGTTGCTCAACGCTCTTGAGGGCTACGCAATCACCACCGTAAAGATCGCCGGGGTCGATCACGAGTTTGCCGCCATCCCCGGAGTTATGGAAGGAATGATAAATATTGTCCTGAACCTCAAGAAGGTGCGCTTCATCCGCACCATTGAGACCGCCGAGTCGGAGAAGGTTACAATCAATGTAGCCGGTCAGACCGAGCTCACCGCAGGCTATATTTCCAATTTCCTCACTAACTTCAAAGTGTTGAATCCCGAGTTGGTTATCTGCCACCTCACCCCCGACACTAAGCTGACTATCGACCTGACCATTGGCAAGGGTCGCGGTTATGTTCCCGCCGAGGAGAACCGTCCCGCCGATGCAGAGTTTGGTCTGCTTCCTATCGATTCGATTCACACCCCTATCGTAAATGTTATGTACTCGGTAGAGCCCTACCGTGTTGAGCAGAAGACCGACTACGACAAGCTCAACATTGAGGTTACTACCGATGGTTCGATTCATCCCAAGGAGGCCCTCAAAGAGGCCGCTAAGATTCTCATCCACCACCTGATGCTCTTCTCCGACGAGAAGATCACCATCAATATGGAGGAGACTTCTCCCACCGAGGAGTTCGATGAGAGCGTTCTTCATATGCGTCAGCTCCTGAAGACCAAACTCTCGGATCAGGATCTTTCGGTAAGGGCTCTGAACTGCCTCAAGGCAGCCGAGGTAGACACCATTGGTGACTTGGTACGCTACAACCGCAACGACCTTCTGAAGTTCCGTAACTTCGGTAAGAAGTCGCTCACCGAGTTGGACGACCTTCTGGCATCACTGAACCTCCATTTTGGTATGGATGTTTCGCCCTACAAGTTGGACAAGGAATAACCCACAAAAACAGAAACATTAACTTATGAGACACAATAAAAAAGTAAATCACCTTGGTCGTCAGGCTTCGCACCGCAAAGCACTGATGTCGAATATGGCATCGAGCCTTATTCTCCACAAGCGTATCGAGACTACCGTGGCCAAGGCTAAGGCTCTGAAGAAATTTGTAGAGCCCCTTATCACCAAATCGAAAGAGGACACCACCCACCAGCGTCGTGTTGTTTTCAGCTACCTGAAAGACAAATATGCTACTGCCGAGCTCTTCCGCACCGTAGCTCCCAAGATTGCTGACCGTCCCGGTGGTTACACCCGTATTCTCCACACCGGTTTCCGTGTAGGCGACGCAGCTGAGATGTGTATCATCGAGCTCGTAGACTTCAACGAGACCTATGTAGAGGGCTATGCTCCCAAAGCAGCTGCTCCCAAAACTCGTCGTAGCCGCTCGAAAAAGGCTGCCGAGGACGCAGAGGTTGTAGCTGAGGGCGCAGAGGCACCCAAGGCCGAGAAACCCGCAGCAAAGAAACCCGCCGCTAAGAAGCCCGCAGCTCCCAAAGCAGCTGCTAAGACTTCGGGTGCGAAGGTGAAGGCTGTTAAAACCGGCGCTTCGAAGAAGGCTTAACAAATGTACATAGCGGATGATTTCCGCGTTACGCTTGAAGGCGGCTTCCTCATTTACGAAAAGTAAACTGCGGAGCCGCCTTCTTCGCAAGCCTTGAAATCCTCCCGCTCTGTTCATTTGCAGCACTTCTTCTGCGTAACACGAGCGATTGCTTCGTTGCACTGCGATAAATCCCCTCCTTATTTGCGTCAGCAAACTGCGGAGGGGATTTTCTTGTGCGCCTTGCACTCATCTCGCGTTTTGCTTTTTTGGGTTTTTGTGGCGTTCACTTGCAGCACTTCTTCTGTATAACGCGAGCGATTATTGTTGTCTGCCGTCTACAGCCCGATGTCTTATAGGGACATTGAGGACCTTAAGGACTTTAGGGAATTAGGGAATTTAGGGAGTTTAGGGAATTTAGGGAGTTTAGGGAATTTAGGGAGTTTAGGGAATTTAGGGAATTTAGGGATTCCACCTAAGCCCCCTTACAATTTTCCATTGTCAATTTTCCATTGTCAATTTCCTTTTGGCCGTTTCAGACTTCGTCTTGCCACGACTGCCGTAAGGCAGGCGGTTGGCATCTACCAATCTTGGTATTCGGGCGCGACCAAGTCGCGCAGTAGTTTGCCACTTTTGGTCGGAAGTCGAAAGTCGAACTGCCCTTTCCCGCTTACCTCAAAAGCGCCTTGGCGCATAATCTGACCCCAAATTTCGGCTCTCCCTTTTCAATTTTCCACTAAAAAATACTAACTTTGTAAGGATATTCGTTAGATATCGTGCGGGCGTTGGCGAGGCCTCTACAAGAGGCGGCCCAATCCGCAAAGCTTCGAGTGTGGACAAAAACGAAAAAACATATATACTATGAGCGAAATTGTTAATATTAAGGAACTTAACGAGCGCATCGAGCGCGAGAGCGTATTTGTGGACTCGCTCTCGATGGAGATGGGCCGCGTGATTGTTGGTCAGCGCCACCTGGTGGATACGCTGCTGATTGGTCTGCTCACCGGCGGCCACATCCTGCTGGAGGGTGTCCCCGGTCTGGCCAAGACCCTGGCTATCACCACACTCTCACAGGCGGTTGATGCCAAGTTCAGCCGCGTGCAGTTCACCCCCGACCTGCTGCCCGCCGACCTTGTGGGCACCCTCATCTACTCCCAGAAGAACGAGGAGTTCAAGGTGAAGAAGGGCCCCATCTTCGCCAACTTTGTGCTGGCCGACGAGATCAACCGCTCGCCCGCAAAGGTGCAGAGCGCACTGTTGGAGGCTATGCAGGAGCGCCAGGTGACCATCGGCGACGAGACCTTCCAGTTGCCCAACCCCTTCCTTGTGATGGCAACCCAGAACCCCATAGAGCAGGAGGGTACCTATCCTCTGCCCGAAGCGCAGGTCGATAGGTTTATGCTCAAGGCCAAGATTTCCTACCCCAAACGCCAGGAGGAGCGCGACATTATGAGGCTCAATCTGGCGGGTGAGGGTATGCCCGCGGTGCAGAAGGTTGTCTCGCCCGAGGATATCGTCAGGGCCCGCAGCGTGGTGAACGATGTCTATATGGACGAGAAGATAGAGAAGTACATTGTCGACATCATCTTCGCTACCCGTGAGCCCGCCGAGTATGGCCTCTCCAAACTCTCGCCTATGATTGCCTATGGCGCATCGCCCCGTGCGACCATCGCACTGGCTAAGGCCTCCAAGGCCTACGCCTTCATCAAGCATAGGGGCTATGTCATCCCCGAGGATGTGAGGGCTATGTGTCACGATGTTCTGCGCCACCGCATAGGTCTTTCCTATGAGGCCGAGGCGGAGAATATTACCACTGAGGATATTGTGACAGAGATACTTAACGCCGTCGAAGTACCTTAATAAGAGCGTGCCTTGTGCGAGCGTGCCTTGTGGGTGCTTTTTGCACCAAATTCCAGATAGTTAGCTCCTCATTTACCTCCTGTAAACTGCGGAGTCACTCCAGAAATTTGGCACAAAAATCCCACCACAAAACCCGCTCTTGGGGAATTGAAAGTGGCAACGGCCACGGCGGGCACAACGGTGCCAGCGAGTGTTGGGATTCCGAAGCAAGGCAGTAGGTAGAACTACGACTTAAGGTTACAGCGATACGCAGTATCGCCTAAAAGTTTTTGGTGCAGCTTTTTACAAAAAGCTGCGAAAAAAGGAGCTTTTTTATAAAAAAGCGACAATAGAGGCGACTTTTTATAAAAAGTCGCAAAACAGAATAAGAAAAGAAGGAATGAAAGATACTTCTGAGATATTGAGGCAGGTGCGGAGGATCGAGATTAAGACACGCGGTCTTTCGAGCGACCTTTTTGCGGGCCACTATCACAGTGCGTTCCGTGGCAGGGGTGTGGCCTTCAGTGAGGTCAGGGAGTATCGTATGGGTGATGATGTGAGGGATATCGACTGGAATGTCACGGCTCGTGCTCGCAAGCCCCACATCAAAATTTACGAGGAGGAGAGGGAGCTGACGATGATGCTTGTGGTCGATGTGAGTGGCTCGGGGCTGTTTGGCTCGGGTGATAAGACCAAGCGCACGATTATGACCGAGGTGGCGGCTCTGCTGGCCTTCTCGGCGGCGCAGACGGGCGATAAGGTTGGCTGCCTGCTCTTCAGCGACAAGGTTGAGAAATTCATCCCTCCCAAGAAGGGCCGTTCACATATCCTTATGATTATCCGCACACTGCTGGAGTTTGAGCCTCAGAGTGTTGGCAGCTCGTTGGTGGCCCCCTTGGAGTACCTCACGAGCACCCTCAAGAAGAGGAGCATCAGCTTCCTGGTGAGTGACTTCGATATGCCGAAAGATGAGAACGAGAGGCTCCAGAAGGTCTTGGGCATCTACTCGCGCAAGCACGACACGGTGGCCATCAGGGTCTACGACCGTAGGGATGAGAGCCTGCCCGATGTGGGCCTGCTGGAGATGGTGGATGCCGAGAGCGGCAGACGCGTGTGGGTGGATACCTCCTCGCGCGCGGTGAGGGACCACTATGCAGGTCGCTACCGCTCGGCCGTGGAGCAGATGTCGAAGCTGCTCTCGAGTGCGAGGGTCGACTCGGTGGCTGTGGCTACTGACGAGGATTATGTGAAAGAGTTGCTTAAACTCTTCAGACAGAGATAGTAAGATGAACAGTTGGAGTAGAAATATAGCGTTGTGGCTTGTGGCACTTGTGGCCGCGACGGGCTTGGTGTGTGGCCAGGAGCCGGTGAGGATTACTGACGCCCACTTCGAGCCGCTGGAGGTTGTGCTTGGCGACCACTTCGACCTCGTTATGGATGTGGAGGCGCAGGAGGGACACGCTGTGGCCTTCCCCGACCTCTCGGAGGGCTTCGCCGAGGGGCGCATAGAGCTCCTGAAGGAGAGCGATGTGGATACCGTATTCCGCAGGGAGAGCACCCTTGGTTTGCGCAAACGCTATAAACTCACGAGCTTCGAGCCGAGTAGCTATATGCTCGACACGCTCGGTGTGCTCACGGTGAGCCCCGAGGGTGTGGTCGATACGCTGCTGCAAGAGGTGGGTCTGGAGATGAGAGTGGCGATGATTCCCATCGACACCACCCAGACGACCATCTACGACATAAAGAGGCCTATGAAGGCTCCCGTCTATTTTGGTGAGTTTGCGGGCTACTTGGGCGTAGGTCTACTGGTGGCAGCTGTTGTGGCCGTGCTCATATACCTGATTGTCAGGGCCATTAGGCGCCGCAGGGGAGTGGAGGCCGACCGCCCCGCAGAGCCGCCCCATATTGTGGCCATACGCCGCCTGGAGAGGCTCCACAACCAAAAGCTGTGGCAGAATGGCCGCCTGAAGGAGTACTACTCCGCCCTGACGGACATCCTGCGCGAGTACCTCGATGGGCGCTTTGGTGTGGGTGCTATGGAGATGACCTCCGAGGAGATTATTGGTCACCTCAGAGAGCTCAACCTCACCCCCAAGCAGTTAGAGGCGATGAGTGGCCTGCTGCGCGAGAGCGACTTGGTGAAGTTCGCCAAGCATAGGCCCGAGCAGGAGTACCACGAGGCGGCCTACTACGATGTCTACTACTTTGTGGAGGAGAGCAAGGAGGTCCTCGAGGAGAGTGTTACCAACAACGAACTAAGAGATGAGAATGAGTAGGATATATACCGTGCTGATTGTGACCCTCTTGGGCTTGTTGTGCAGCGAGGAGGCCTGGGGGCAGAAGTACCCCGAGCGTCGCCATATCCGCAAGGGCAACCGCCTGTATGACAAGGCGCGAATGTCCGAGGCGAGCGAGAGTTACCTCGAGGCCCTCAGGAGAGATTCGCTCTCATTGGAGGCGGCCTTCAACCTGGGTGACGCTCAGTATGCTATGGAGGACTACGCCTCGGCCGAGGCCACCTTCAGTGGGCTTTTGGAGCGCGAGGGTGTGAAGATGACCGACCCCCAGAGGGCCGATGTCCACTATAACTTGGGCAATGCTCAGTTCCAGCAGCAGAAACTGCAAGAGGCCTTGGAGTCCTATAAGTCGGCTATGAGGTTCAACCCCGCCGACCAGGAGGCCAAGTTCAACTATGTCTACACCAAGCAGCTTCTGGAACAGCAACAAGAGCAGAATCAGGACCAGAATCAAGACCAGAACCAGGACCAGCAGAACGACCAGAATCAGCCCCAAAATCAGGAGGGCAAGCAGGATGACCAGCAGGGCGAGAACAAGCCTGAGGAGGGCGAGAACAATGAGCAGCCCCAAGACCAACCTTCGCCTGAGGGTGAGGACAAGAAGCAGCAACAACCCGAGCCACAGGCCGGTAACCAGAGGCGTGAGTTGAGCGAACAACTGCTCGATGCTGTGCAGCACGCCGAGGACCAGACCCGCGAGAAGGTCGACAGCCGTCGCGTGGTGGGCGTGGGTGCCTCGGGCAAAAACTGGTAATTGAGAACTGAGAACTGAGAGTTGAAAATTATAATTCCCTCCCCTAAGTTAGGGGAGGGTGCCCGAAGGGCGGGAGAGGTCTGTAGAGAGTTGAGAAAGGGCCAAAAGGGCTAAAAGGGCCAAAAGGCAATTGAAAATTGACAATTGACAATTGAAAATTGGCTATTGAGTGTTGAAAGCTGAAAACTGAAAGCTGAAAACCGATAACCGATAACTGCCCCCAACGGGGCTTAGAGATAATTTTGCATTTTGAATTTTGCATTTTGAATTTTGAAAGTCCATATATGTTGTGGTTAGCGGCGCTGGTGGTGCCGATGGTGCTCTATTACTTGTGGTATCAGAGGGCCGGAAGTGCCGCGCTGAAGCTCTCCTCGGTGCGCCCGACGGAGGGTGCGCCCCGCACACTGCGCTACTACTGCCGCCACCTGCCCCTTGTGCTGAGGTGTGCGGTGGTGGTGCTCGTGGCTGTGGCATTGGCACGCCCACAGAGCAGCGAGAATGTGAGCAAGACCACTGTGGAGGGTATTGATATTGTGCTCTCCATTGATGTGTCGACCACTATGGAGGCCACCGACTTTGTGCCCAACCGCCTGCACGCAGCCAAGGATGTGGCCTCGAAGTTCATCGCCGACCGCCCCAACGACCGCATAGGTCTGGTAATCTTTGCGGGCGAGAGCTACACACAGAGTCCCATAACCACCGATAAGGCCACACTCCAGAACCTGCTCTCGAGGGTCGACTTCGGCATTGTGGAGGATGGCACTGCCATAGGTATGGGCCTCGCAACGGCCGTAAACCGCCTTCGTGAGTCGGATGCCAAGAGTAAGGTCATAATCCTGCTGACCGACGGTATGAACAATGCGGGTCAGGTGTCGCCACTCGAGGCGGCAGCTATCGCCTCCGACTTCGGCGTGAAGGTCTACACTGTGGGTGTGGGCCGACAGGGTATGGCCTCCTTCCCCGTGCAGGATGCCTGGGGCCGCACGCAGTTTGTACAGCGCAGGGTGGAGATTGACGAACAGACCCTCACTGAGATTGCCGAAAAGACGGGGGGTAAATACTTCAGGGCCACCGATAAAGACGCTCTCTATGCTATCTATGAGCAGATAAACCAGCTCGAGAAGAGCAAGGTGGAGACGGACAACTATGTGAAATATAACGAGCACTTTGCCGAGTACCTCCTCTGGGCGCTCCTGCTCCTTGTTGTGGAGTTTGCGGTGCGACGCCTGTGGCTCACAAGATAGGCGAGTGCTTGCAGAAGTAACGAATTGAATAAGAGAGATATATGTTGAGGTTTGCAAATACGGAGTACCTATACTTGTTGCTGCTGGTGCCACTGATGGCGGTGGTCTTCTACCTGGTGGCGGCTCGTCGCAAGAGGGTGTTGGCTCGCTTTGGTAGCGAGTCGGCCATTGCGCGCCTTATGCCCGATAGGTCCTCGGCCAAGTTGAGCCTCAAGTTCTGGCTCTTCCAGTTGGCCTTTGTGATGATGGTCTTGGCTGTGGCACGCCCACAGAAGGGCTCCAAACTCCGCGAGGTGGAGCGCGAGGGTGTGGAGATTATGATTGCAATGGATGTCTCCAACTCTATGCTCGCCACCGACCTCTCGCCCAACCGACTGGAGCGCACCAAGTATGCTGTGGGCCGCGTTATTGAGGGGCTCGACGAGGAGCGTGTGGGTGTGATTATCTTTGCGGGCGATGCCTATGTGCAGCTGCCCCTCACCTCCGATATGCTCACCGCCAAGAACTTCGTGGAGCGCATCTCCACCAATCAGGTGAGCAAGCAGGGCACCGCGCTGGGTGCGGCCATCTCGCTCTCTTCGAGCGCCTTTTCGTCGGCCTCGGAGGGTAGTAGGGTGGTGGTGCTGGTGAGCGACGGCGAGAACCACGAGGATGACGCTCTACAGGCCGCACAGCTGGCTGCCGAGCAGGGCATCACGATCTACACCATAGGCGTGGGCTCGCCCGAGGGCGCACCCATACCCTTCGAGGGCGACTATATCCGCGACGAGAAGGGCGAAATGGTGGTCAGCAAACTCGATGAGCAGACCTTGCAGCAGGTGGCCGCTCTGACGGGTGGTGCCTATGTGAGGGCCACCAATGCGAGCGTGGGCTTCGAGGAGATTATAGACCTTGTGAACAAGACCGAGAAGGCGAAACTATCCATAGAGATTTTCGAGGAGTACAACGAGATGTATCACATACCCCTTATAGCCTCTTTGGTGCTGCTACTCTTGGAGTTCGTGGTGCTCCCGCGCCGCAATAGGGTCCTCTCCCGTTGGAATCTTTTCGGGTAGAGTGGGGCAGGAGGTTTGGCTCTCTCGGATAAAATTACTACCTTTACCAATCGGACTTAAATAGATAAAGATAAAACACTATACACCTATGGCATATTTCGAAGTATATGGCGGTCGTAGCTTGCAAGGCGAGATAACCCCACAGGGCGCAAAGAATGAGGCCCTTCAGATTATCTGTGCAACACTTCTTACGGAGGAGAAGGTCACCCTCCACAATGTCCCCGAGATTGTCGATGTGCTGGCTCTTATCGAGCTGCTGCGCAACCTGGGCGTGGAGATTTCGCGCGAGAGCGAGGGGTGCTATAGCTTCTGCGCCAAGACAATAGACCTCGGCTACCTGCGCACCGAGGACTACCGTAAGCGTGGCTCCAAACTGCGCGGCTCGGTGATGGTCATCGGCCCGCTGCTGGCCCGCTTTGGCGTGGCTTATATCCCCAAGCCGGGTGGCGATAAGATTGGCCGCCGCAGGCTCGATACCCACTTCATAGGCCTCCAGAAACTGGGTGCCAATATCAACTTCGACTCTTCGGGCGACTTCTTCGAGGCCAACACCGAGCGCCTGAAGGGCACCTATATGCTCCTCGATGAGGCCTCGGTGACGGGCACCGCCAATATCGTGATGGCGGCCGTTCTGGCCGAGGGCACCACCACCATCTATAACGCCGCCTGTGAGCCCTACTTGCAGCAACTCTGCAAAATGCTCAACCGTATGGGTGCCAAGATTGAGGGTATAGCCTCCAACCTGCTCACCATCCACGGCGTGGAGTCGCTCGGCGGCACGGAGCACACAATGCTCCCCGATATGATTGAGGTGGGTAGCTTCATCGGTATGGCTGCAATGACCCAGTCGGAGCTGACAATCAAGAATGTGTCGTTCGAGAACCTCGGAATTATTCCCGCACAGTTCGCCCGTATGGGCATCCGCTTCGAGCAGCGCGGCGATGATATCTTCATCCCCCGTCAGGACCACTACGAGATAGATAGCTTTATGGATGGCTCCATTATGACCATTGCCGATGCCCCCTGGCCCGGCCTCACTCCCGACCTGCTGAGTGTATTTTTGGTTGTTGCCACCCAGGCCAAAGGCTCGGTGCTCATCCACCAGAAGATGTTTGAGAGCCGCCTCTTCTTCGTTGATAAACTGATAGATATGGGGGCTCAGATTATCCTTTGCGACCCCCATAGGGCAACGGTCATCGGCCACGACCACCAGCGCCGCCTGCGCCCGACCACAATGTCCTCGCCCGACATCCGCGCGGGTGTTGCTCTGCTGATTGCGGCCCTCAATGCCGACGGCAAGAGCATCATCCAGAATATCGAGCAGATTGACCGCGGCTACCAGAATATCGAAGGTCGATTGAATGCACTCGGTGCCAAAATCATCCGCCACGAGTAAAAACCGCATATAACGGGTGAATTTTTCACCAACTGCAACGGGCGAGACCCTCACTTACCTCAAGTAAGCTCGGGCCTCACCCATCTTGTTGTCGCAAAATTCCCTCCGCCATCTGCGTTTTTTTGTCTACCGTGTACCAACAATGGGGCCTATAAGACCTATAAGACCTATAAGTCCCATAGGCCCTATAAGCCCTATCGGTCTTTAAGGTCCTTAGTAGCAGAAATGGCAAGGGCCAAAAGGGCCAAAACGATTCCCTCCCCTAAGTTAGGGGAGGGTCCGCGAAGCGGGGGAGAGGTCTGTTTTTTTTAGTGGTAAGCGGTGGGTAGTGTTCCCAACACTCGCTGGGAGCGTGGTGTGCATCTTAAAATCAGTTGTATAAAATCTCGGGAAATTTGTATCTTTGCGGGAGGAAATCGGAACAAACAAAATACAAATGATATGAAAAAAGGAGTAATTATGGCGCTTGTGGCGCTGTTGGGCGTTGTGGCCCAGGCGTGTGGCGCAGAGAAGAGTATGAAGGTCTATCGTGCTTATAGCGAGGAGGTCAGGTGGGTTGGTCGCGTGGATGTGGCACCCGAAGGCGAGGTGAGGTTCGACTGGAGCGGCACCTATGCCGAGATGGTTTTCTGCGGCTCGAGGCTCGAGATGACAGCCTCCGACAGCGGCCTAAACTACTTCAATGTCATCGTCGATGGCCGTCAGCACGCCATCGTCAAGACCGAGGGCAAGGAGCCCCAGAAAGTTGTCTTGTTCGAGGGCGACGGTGGCACTTATCTTGTCCGTCTTCAGCGTCGCACGGAGGGTTTCAATGGCCTTTCGACCATCTATTCGTTTGCTACCGATGGTGTTTTGGTGGAGGGTCAGAACCTCGCCAAAGGTCGTCATATTGAGTTCATAGGCGACTCGCTAACAGCGGGTTACGGCACCGACTCGGCAAGCGGCTCGGAGCCCTACACCGCCGAGACGCAGAACTGCAACTTAGCCTACGGTTGCTACATTGCTCGCTACTTCGATGCCGACTACAACCTTGTGGCCCACTCGGGTCAGGGTCTTGTGCGCAACTATGGCGACGCAAATACCACCTCTGAGTACACTATGTTGCAGCGCTACGGCCTCTTGTTCGACGAGGCCGACAAGGAGCGCCCCTACAACTTCCGTCGCCGTAGCTACATCCCCGACCTGGTGGTTATCTTCCTCGGCACCAACGACTTCTCCACCCAGCCTTGGCCCTCCTTCGAGCAGTTCTCCGAGGGCTACGCCGAGCTTGTGGAGCAGGTGAGGGCCGCACACGGAGCGGATGTGCCCATCCTCTGCGTGTCGAGCTATGTCTTCAACCCCACCTTTGACTATGTGTGTCGCATAGCTGAGGGCGACCAGAATCTTCACTTCGCCTGCATCCTCCCCGAGGCGTTTGCACGCCCGAGCGAGCTTGGGGCCTCGGAGCACCCCAATCGCGTGGGTCAGCAGAAGATGGCAATGACACTCATCCCATACATCTCCACCATAACGGGCTGGAGTGTCCGTAGCGATATGTAGAAACAAAAACTCGCGGCAACAAGCCGCGAGTTTTTTTTGTGTCGGCCGACGACAGACCTCTCCCGCCTTCGGCACCCTCCCCTAACTTAGGGGAGGGTATAAACGGCAAAAAAGGCCAAAGGGGCAAAAAGGGCCGAAAGGAAATTGAGAATTGACAATGACAATATAATGTCCTTAAGGTCCTTAATGTTCCTAAATTCCCATTTCTCCCATTTCTCTCATTTCTCCCATTCTTCTACCGAAGCACAACAGACGACAGACCTCTCCCGCCCTTCGGGCACCCTCCCCTAACTTAGGGGAGGGAATTTGATGGGGCCTATAAGACTTATAAGACCCATAAGACCCATAAGACCCTAAGGTCCTTAAGGTCCTTAAGGTCTTTTGCCTGCCTATAATTTTGAATTTTAATCCACCATTGGTGTCTTTTAATTGCTCACGCTCGGCATAGTGTGCGGGGCACCCTCTGCTCTAGCTTACTCGCAATTTTAATCCTCCTGCGGAGGCTTTTAATTGCTCACGCTCGGCATAGTGTGCAAGCACCCTCTGCTCTCGCTTACTCGCAATTTTGCATTTTGCATTTTGAATTTGCCTTTTGGCCCTTTACAAAAAGTTCTCGGGTATTAATCTTAATACCCGAGAACAAGGCTGACCGCTGACCGCTGAATGCTGAAGGCTGACCGCTGAATGCTGAGTGCTGAGTGCTGAGTGCTGAAGGCTGAACTCTCTCAACCCTTGGGGAAGAATGCTTGGCGGGCGACCATACAGGCACCTATCATTCCCGCTTTCAGGGGGTTGGCCGAGGCGAGCACCTCGATATCCTTACACATCAGTTTGAGCGAATATTTGCGGATGGCATTGCGGATGGGCGAGATGAAATACTCGTCGGCCAGGGCCAGTGTGCCGCCCACAATCACCGCCTCGGGGTTGAATATGTTGATGAGGTTGGCAAGTTGACGACCCAGCTCGGCGCCCGTCTGCTCTATGAGCTCAATGCAGAGGGGGTCTTCGTTGTGGGTTGCCGCGCATACGATGTCGATGGTGGAGATGGGCTGACCGCTCGCCACACGGGCCGAGAGCATCGAGGCCTGACCTTGGCGTATGCGCTCGAGAAGTTTGCGGTGGATGGCGTTGCCCGAAACCTCCGTTTCAAGACACCCTTTCTTGCCGCAGTGACACATTATCTCATTGTTGTAGACATTCATATGGCCAATCTCGCCCGAGTAGCCGTGGCGGCCGTAGTAGAGCTCGCCCCCAACGATGATGCCCAGTCCGAGGCCCCAACTTGCGTTCACAAAGAGGGCGTTGCGGTAGCCACGGGCGTTGCCGGTGGAGAGTTCACCGAAGGTCATCGCACGCGAGTCGTTCTCGATGCGCACGGGAAGCCCTATCTTTTCGCTCAGGATGGCGGCCAGAGGCTCGTCGTTCTCCTCGAAGTTGAAGATGCTGTAGCTCTCGCCCGAGAGGGAGTTCACTCGCCCCGAGATGTTTATGTTCACCAGGGTCACCTTGTCGCTACTCACGCCCGAGTGGGCCAAAAACTCGCCCACCTCGTGGCACACCCTGTCGAGCGTTGCGGGGGTGTTGTCGAAGCAGAAGTCGCCGATGGCGGCCTCGTGGACAATCTCACCCGTCAGATTCATAAGCCCAATGTTGAGGGCAAAGCGGGCGATGTCTACACCTATGAAGTAGCAGGCCGAGGGGTTCACACCATAGATTACGGGCTTGCGACCGCGGTGGGAGTCCATCTTGCCGCACTCCACAAAGTAGCCCTCGTTTATCAATTCGCCCACATATTTGGCGACGGTGGGCACGCTGTAGCCGAGCGCGGCGGCCATCTGGGGAATCATCTGATTGCCCTCATAGATGCAGTGACGCAGGATGTTGTCCTTGATGATTGCGGCCTCTGTTGGAGGGGTCTCTTGGTGTAATTTGTTGTACTTGAGCATTGTTGTGTTTGTGTGGAAAGTGGGTGTGGTGTGGGGCTCTGCGAGGAGCCGAATGTGCCAACAAAATTAAACAATTTTTTTATTCTTCGTTCATTTGCCGCGTATATTTATAAAACCGTTTAGAAAATGTGGGCTTGTGTTGTGTTTGTAATAGGCTGAATTGTAGTGCGTTGTGGTGCTTCAGCGGGAAATAAAAATAAATTAATCGTTTTGTCAATTTAATGTTTGTTTAATTAATGAATAAATTATAGTTTTGTGTTGCATATTATGGGGTGAAGTGTGCCCATAAATAAGCAACCCAAAAGAGAGAAAACAAAACAAAATTAACTACTAAACATAGCAGAAATATGAAAGAGTTTACAAGACGCGATTTCCTCAAGACCACAGCCGCACTGGGTGCCGCAGCAATCCTGCCCTCCGAGCTGGCGCGTGGTGCCGAGCGTATGGACGAGGTCCTCTCTTCGCCCCTGCTTCAAGAGACCCCCGGCGGTCTGATTGTGCCTCCCGCAGCAGGTCTGCCCATCACAGGTACCTTCCTCGATGAGATTTCCCACGATATTCCCCACCAGAACTGGGGTGAGAAGGAGTGGGATGCCGACTTCGCAAATATGAAGGCCATTGGCATCGACACCGTAATTATGATTCGTTCGGGCTATCGCAAGTTTATCACCTACCCCTCGAAGTATCTGCTCGGCAAGGGTTGCTATATGCCCTCGGTCGATCTGGTGGATATGTTCCTGCGCCTGGCCCAGAAGTATGGTATGAAGTTCTGGTTTGGTCTCTACGACTCGGGTCGCTACTGGGATACGGGCGATCTGAGCTGGGAGATTGAGGACAACAAATATGTCATCGACGAGGTATGGCAGCGCTATGGCCACTACGAGAGCTTTGGTGGCTGGTACATCAGCGGTGAGATTAGCCGCAAGACCAAGGGCGCCATTGACGCTTTCCACGCTATGGGCAAACAGTGCAAGGATGTGTCGGGCGGTCTGCCCACCTTCATTTCGCCCTGGATTGACGGCAAGAAGGCCATTATGGGCACCAACAACCTTACCAATGCCGACGCGGTGAGCGTGGCAGAGCACGAGAGGGAGTGGAACGAGATTTTCGACGGTATCCACGATGTTGTGGATGCGTGCGCCTTCCAGGACGGCCACATCGACTACGACGAGCTGGACGCCTTCTTCGAGGTGAACAAGAAGCTCGCCGACCGCTACGGTATGAAGTGCTGGACCAACGCCGAGACCTTCGATAGGGATATGCCCATCAAGTTCCTGCCCATCAAGTTCGACAAGCTGCGTATGAAGCTCGAGGCTGCAAAGCGTGCCGGCTACGACAAGGCCATCACCTTTGAGTTCTCGCACTTCCTCTCGCCCCAGTCCTCCTACCTCCAGGCCGGCCACCTCTACAACCGCTACAAAGAGTACTTCAAAATTAAGTAGGGCCGGGTTCTAAGGTAAGTTTAGAAGAAGAAGGGTTAGAAGTGAAAGAGTTTAGAAAAGAGAGGTTAGATAAAACTCAGAAAAAGAACAATAATATGAAAGCGAAAGCAAATAGCACTATGAATATGGGGTATGTAGTCTTTATGGCCATTGTTGCGGCTCTGGGCGGCATACTCTTCGGCTACGACACAGCCGTCATCTCTGGCACTACCGAAATGGTCAAGAGCCAGTTTGCACTCTCCGATATGCGTGAGGGTTGGTATGTGGGCTGCGCTCTGATTGGCTCCATCTGCGGTGTGGCCGTGGCGGGCGCAATGAGCGACAAGCTCGGCCGCAAACTCACAATGCTCATCTCGGCGGCGCTGTTCAGCATCTCGGCCATTGGTTGTGCCGTGTGCGGCAACTTCGACCAGTTGGTAGCCTACCGCATCATTGGCGGTGTGGGTATCGGTATTGTCTCCATCGTGTCGCCCATCTACATCTCGGAGGTTTCGCCCGCCAAGGTGCGCGGAACTCTCGTGTCGCTCTATCAGCTGGCCGTTACGGTGGGCTTCCTGCTCGCCTACTTGTCCAACTGGGTTATCGACTCGGGCATCAATGCCGAGCTGGTAGCCTCGGGCGAGAGCCTCTCGCTCTGGCAGAGGATGTTCCACTCGGAGGCTTGGCGCGGTATGTTGGGTAGCGAGACCCTGCCCGCCCTGTTGTTCTTCGCTATCATCTTCTTCATCCCCGAGAGCCCCAAGTGGCTGGTGGTGAACAAGAAGCTCACTCAGGCTACCCGCATCTACGGTAGGATTTACCGTTCGGAGGGTGAGGCCGAGGCCGAGATTGCCACAACTCAGCAGTCGATGGCAGGTGAGGCGAAGGGTAGCTGGCGCGACATCCTCAAGCCCGGCATCCTGAAGGCTGTGATTATCGGTAGTGCGATTGCCATTCTGGGCCAGTTTATGGGCGTGAATGCGGTGCTCTACTACGGACCCAAGATTTTCTCCGACGCGGGCTTCGACAACCCGATGTTCTCCACCGTACTTGTGGGCGTGGTGAATATGGTGACCACCATCTTGGCCGTATTTATTATCGACCGCGTGGGTCGCAAACAGCTCATCTACTGGGGTGTGTCGGGTATGATTTTGTGCCTTGTGGCCATTGCGGTCTACTTCCAGTGGGGTGCGGCCCTGGGCCTCGGCAACGGCTTTATGCTCACCTTCTTCCTGGCCTATGTATTCTGCTGCGCCATCTCCATCTCAGCTATCGTCTTTGTGCTGCTGAGCGAGATGTACCCCAACAGCGTGCGAGGCAGGGCTATGAGTATCGCCGGCTTTGCACTCTGGATTGGTACCTACCTTATCGGTCAGCTCACCCCCGTACTCTTGGGCTGGAGCCCCTCGGGCACCTTCCTCATCTTCGCCCTGATGTGCGTACCTTATATACTTATTATGTGGCGCCTCGTTCCCGAGACCACGGGTCGCTCTCTGGAGGAGATTGAGGCATACTGGAATAAACAGAACAAAAAATAAATAATACACCAACCTGCTATGACAGACAACAACAAACACTATCTCAAGGAGTGTGCATCGCGCTATCGCCAGGAGCTTTGCGAGGATGTGATGCCCTTCTGGATGAAGAATGGTGTCGATAGGGTCAACGGCGGTATCTACACCTGCGTAGATAGGGACGGCACCCTTATGGACACCACCAAGTCGGTGTGGTTTCAGGGCCGCTGGGGCTGGACCGCTGCCGCTGCCTACAACCGCGTAGAGCAGCGCAAGGAGTGGCTCGAGGCCTCCAAGAGCGCCATCGACTTCATCGAAAAACACTGCATCGACACCGACGGTCATATGTTCTTCACCGTGACCGCCGAGGGCGCTCCCGTGCAGAAACGCCGCTATGTTTTCTCGGAGAGCTTCGCCGCCATCGCTATGGCCGAGTACGCAAAGGCTACGGGCGATAGAGGCTATGCCGAGAAGGCTCTGGAGGTCTTCCGCAATATGAAGCGTATGCTTTCGACCCCGGGTTTCCTGGAGCCCAAGACAACGGTTCAGGGTAGAGGTCACTCCATCACGATGATTCTCATCAATGTGGCCGCTGTGCTCAAGGGTGTGATTGAGGCTCCCGAGCTTGACGAGCAGATTGACCAGTCCATCAACGAGATTGAGCGCTACCTCATGAATGAGGAGTATAAGACCGTACTGGAGCTTGTGGGTCCTGAGGGTGAGCTGATTGACACCTGTGCAGGCCGCACCATCAACCCCGGCCACTGCATCGAGACCGCTTGGTTCATCTTGGCCGAGGCCAAACGCCGCGGCTGGGACGAAAGACTCACCCGCATCGGCCTGAAGATTTACGACTGGGCCTGGGCGTGGGGCTGGGACGAGGAGTTTGGTGGCATCATCAACTTCCGCGACTGCAAGGGCTTCCCCCCACAGGACTACTCGCAGGATATGAAGTTCTGGTGGCCCCAGTGTGAGGCCATCATCGCTTCGCTCTACTGCTACGAGGCTACGGGCGACGAGAGCTACCTGGAGAAGTTCCGTATGGCACACGAGTGGGCCTATGCCCACCTGAAGGACAACGAGATGGGCGAGTGGTATGGCTACCTGCACCGCGACGGCAGTGTGGCACAGCCCGCCAAAGGCAACATCTTCAAAGGTCCCTTCCATGTGCCCCGTATGCTCATCGAGGCCTCCGAGATGATTGAGGGCCTCATCAAAGAGTAAGCAATCAAATTAATCACAAACCTTTAATACACTCTCTATGAAAAATTCTACCAATTCATTCGTAAGTAGGTTGGTCCTGTTGGCACTAATGCTACTTACCACCACCTCGCTGATGGCACAGACGCAGGTCCGTGGCGTGGTGAAAGATGAGTCGGGTGAGCCCGTTATTGGTGCTACAGTAGTAGTGGACGGAACCTCGGTAGGTATCTCCACCGACTACCTCGGCAACTACCACCTGACCATCCCCAAAGATGTCAAAAATCCCAAACTGGTGTTCCAGTACCTCGGTATGGAGGAGCATACAGAGGCTGTTGGCGGCCGCTCGCGCATCGATGTAGTGATGAAGAGCGAAGCCGATGTGATTGAGGATATCGTGGTTGTGGGCTACGGCACACAGCGCAAAGGTAGCCTCACGGCCTCCATCTCCTCGATTGACGGCGACGAGTTGCAGAAGGCTCCCGCCACCAATGTGACGAGTATGCTGGGTGGTCGTATCGCAGGTATCGCCTCGGTGCAGGAGTCGGGTGAGCCCGGTATGGATGGTGCATCGCTGACGGTGCGTGGCTCCTACTACGGTGTGACCTACATCGTCGACGGTGTGCCCCGCGCACTGGACGACATCAACCCCAGCGATGTGGCAAGCATCTCGGTACTGAAGGATGCAGCCGCAGCGTCGGTCTATGGTCTTAATAGTGCCGGTGGTGTGGTTATCGTGACCACCAAGAGCGGTAAGGAGGGCAAGAACGAGCTGAACTACACCGGTTCGGTGGGTGTTTCGGTCAATGCCAACTTCCCCGAGTTCCTGAATGCCGAGCAGTTTGCCTGGTACTACAACAAGGGCCGCGAGATGGACGGTATGAAGCCCATCTTCACCGCCGAGCAGGTGGCCCTGATGACCAACGGTGACGACTCGGATGGTTGGGGCGATACGAACTGGATTGACGAGGTATTTGGTGTGGGTATGAACACCAAGCACAACATCTCCACCTCGGGTGGCAACGACAAGGTGCGCTACTTCGCCTCGCTGGGCTATATGAACCAGCACGGTAACATCTCCTCCTATACCTATGAGAAATATAACATCCGTGCCAACATCCACTCGCAGGTGACCGACAACCTCACCCTGAAGTTGACCTTGGCCGGTGGCACCGATAGGAAGAATAACCCCGGTTTCTCGTCGGGTGGTAGCGAGAGCGACGGCACTTGGATGAGCGTGGCTCGTCAGGCTGTGGCTTCTCACCCCTACCTGCCCAAGACCTACGATGGTCTGCCCACCGCAACCCCCAACAACATTGGTCAGGGCTCGTCGCCCATCGCTGCTGTGGAGCAGAGCGGCTACAACCGCAACGACGGCTATGAGTTGCAGACCAACCTCGAGCTGGAGTACAAAGTGCCCTATGTTGAGGGTCTTACCGCTCGTGTTGTTGGTTCGTTCGACCACGGCTACTCGATGAGCAAGATTCTTGCAACTCCCTTCTATGTAATGTTGGCTTCGCTGCCCACCGATGGCTCCACCCAGATGAACTACTCCAAGGTGCTGGATGTGCGCGGCAACTCCTACAACACACTCGGCGAGGGTGTCTATAGCGGCACCTCGCTGCTGGGCAACGCACAGCTCCAGTATGTGACCAAGATTGGCGAGGAGCACGACCTGGATGTAATGGTTGTGGGCGAGATGAGGCAGTACAAAGCCCGCAGTATGGCCGCCTATGGTAAGGAGCTTCCCTTTATTGAACTTCCCGAGCTGGGCTTCGCCACTCCTTCGGATAGCCCCATTAGCGGCTCGAGCTCGATGACCCGCCAGATGGGCTTCGTTGGTCGTCTGCGCTACGCCTACGCCGACAAGTATATGCTCGAGGCTTCGGCCCGCTACGACGGTAGCTACAAGTTTGCAGGTAACATCTCCGGCAAGCGCTGGGGTCTGTTCCCCGCACTCTCACTCGGTTGGCGTGTGAGCGAGGAGGACTTTATGCTGGGCACCGACGACTGGCTGGAGAACCTGAAGATGAGGCTCTCGGTTGGTGAGGTTGGTGTTGATGATGTGAGCCCCTACGGCTTCCTGAACCAGTATGGTCAGGGCTCGCCCGTCTATCTGGGTGGCAACCGTTTTAACACTTTGGCTGTTACTTCCATTGCAAACCTCAATCTTACCTGGGCCCGCACCCGTTCGTTCAACATCGGTGTTGACGCTTCGCTGTGGCGCGGCCTGCTGGGCGTTGAGTTCGACCTCTTCTACACCCACACCTACGATATGCTCACCTATATGGGTGGCAAGTATCCCCCTTCGATGGGTGGCTACTATCCCATCTACGAGAACTTCGGCGAGCAGGATAGCCGCGGTATGGAGCTCGTGCTGACCCACACCAACTCCATCGGTGAGGGCATCAACGCTCTGCACTACAATGTGGCTCTGAACCTCACCTACGCCTACGCTCGTTGGCTCAAATATACCGACAAGGCAGATACCCCCTCCTATCAGTGCTATGCAGGTCAGGAGCTGGGCGCAATGCTCGGTTGGGTAGCCGACGGCCTCTACCAGAGCGAGGAGGAGATTGACCACTCGCCTTGGCCTTGGGGTCAGCGTCCCAGGGTTGGTGACATCAAGTATGTGGACCTCTCGGGTAACGGTATTGTGGACTACGAGGATAAGGCCTTCACAGGTCGTAGCAACAGGCCCAAATTCACTGCCGGTCTGAACCTCTCGATGTCGTGGAGGAACTTCGACTTCTCGACCCTGATTACCGCAGCTGCGATGTTCGACATCTCGCTCACCGGTACCTACTACAACGGTATGGATGACAACACCATCTTCACAGAGACCTTCAAGGAGGGTGGTAACTCGCCCCTCTTCTTGGTGGAGAACGCTTGGAGGGAGGATAACCCCAACGGTACCTATCCCCGTCTGACCGTGAATGCTCCCACCAACAACAACGGTCTGGCTTCGACCTTCTGGTTCAGGGATGGTAAGTATCTGCGTGTGAAGTCCGTACAGCTCGGCTACACTATTCCCAAGAACATTTGCGAGATGGCCGGTTTGAGCGGCGTGAGGGTCTATGTTGAGGGTGCAAACCTCCTGACCCTGAGCGGCCTGCCCGAGGGTATCGACCCCGAGTCGCCCGGCGTGAACAACGGTTACTACCCCCAGCAGAAGACCTTTATGGGTGGTGTTTCCATCACTTTCTAAAATCGCAAAAGCCAAAAGAGAATATCAACGCAAACATAAGAGAATACAAGTATGAAAAAGTATATGAAATTGGCATTGGTGCTGCTGGGCGTATCTCTGGTAGGCTGCTCCGATATGGACAGTTTCTTGGATACCACCCCCACGGGCTCCGTATCGGATAAGCTCGTGTGGAGCAAGCCCGAGTATGCCGAGCTGAACATCAACAGCTTCTATCACATTATCGACGCCCTCGGACAGTTCGATACCGCACAGACCGCTGTGGGTATCTCGGAGGGTATGACCGACATCCTCAAGTATGGTTCGACTTCGCTCAACACCCATATGTGGTTCGCCAACGAGATGGCCTATGGTTCTGCACCTTCGGCAAGCTCGGCAAGCTACTATCTGGGCAACTGGAGCTGGGCCTATGGTAAGCTCACCTCGCTGAACCAGGCCCTCAGCAACCTCCACGAGTACAAAGAGAACTTCACCGAGGCCGAGTGGAACCGCTTTACGGCCGAGGTACGCTTCTTCCGTGGTTTCATCTACTTCGAGCTGATGAAACGCTACAAAGAGATTATCATCTATGACTACGATATGACCCAGATCAAGGCCGACAAGGGTCTCAGCCCCGAGAAGGATGGTTGGGATATGGTCGAGGGTGACCTCCTCTACGCTTCGGAGCACCTTCCCAGCATCACCGCCGCTGGCTCGAGGGTGAGCAAAGAGGCTGCCGACGCTCTGCTTTCGAGGGCTATGCTCTACGCCGAGCGTTGGGATGTGGCCGCTACTGCCGCCAAGAGGGTCATCGACTCTGGCAACTTCTCGCTCACCGAGGAGTATGCAACCGCTTGGAGCAAAACCCGCGCTCAGGGCAATACCGAGTCTATTCTGGAGTATGAGTACAACCGCGAGGGTGTAACCCACAACTTCGACGACAACTTCACCCCCGGTGGTGACCCCGGCCGCGTTATGGGCGCTCTGGGTAACCCCACCCAGGAGATGGTCGAGAGCTACGAGATTGCAGGCGGCAAGGGTGAGTATCCCGACTGGAGCGCTTGGCACACCGGTGAGCCCGTGAGCGAGATGCCTCCCTTCGAGCAGCTCGAGCCCCGCTTTGCTGCAACCATCCTCTACAATGGCAGCCAGTGGAAAGGCCGCACCATTGAGCCCTACGACGGCGGTGTGGACGGCTATATGGAGTGGAAGATTAAACCCATCAACGAGGGTAAGACCGTAACTGGCTACTTCCTGCGCAAACTCGTTGACGAGAGCCACGACCTTTCGGCCTACTCGCGCAGCACCCAGCCCTGGATTTCGATTCGCTACGCCGAGGTGCTTCTCAACTACGCCGAGGCTGCTGCTAAGGGTAGCGACGCAGTCCTCAAGAAGGACGCTATCAACAAACTCAACGAGGTACGCGAGCGCGTGGGCCTGAAAAAACTCAACCTCAGCGGCGAGAAACTCCTCGAGGCTATCTACCGCGAGCGTAAGGTGGAGCTTGCCTACGAGGGCCAGTACTACTGGGATATGCGCCGCCTGAAGAAGGCCGAGCAGGAGTTTTCGAACTACCGCGTACACGGTCTGAGGGTTGATAAGGATGGTGACAGCTTCACCTACACCTACATCGACTGCGACGGTCAGGACCGCTACTTCCCCTCTCAGCTCTACCGTGTGCCCCTGCCTCAGGACGAGTTGGATGGCAATAGCGAGGTAGATCAGTATCCCGAGTGGATGTAAACCTTTGTGTAATAATCACATAAGAATTAGATAAAGCAATGAAGAAGAATATAAAACTTTTAGCAGCCCTTGCAGCTCTGGCAATGGTGGCGTGTCAGGAGCCCGTTGAGGTGCCTCCCACCACCACCTCGCTCGGCATCCACAGCGTGTCGGCCACCTTCCTCAAGGGCGAACTGGCCTCCAATAAGATGGCGGTCTTCACCACAAAAGTAACCTCGCTCGAGGAGGATATCGTGATTCCCGTGCCTTGGTTCTTCCCCGAGGATAGCGACAACCAGATTACCGACATCACCGAGATGCGTGTAACGGCCACTATGGACTACAACTGCTTCCTGGACCCCGGTCTGTGTGTTCTGGACCTCACGAAGGAGAACCACTTTGACTACACCGATGGTCGTGGCGAGCACCACGATTTGGTCATCCGCGGCGAGATTCGCAAACTGCCCTACAAACAGATTCTGGACTTCCAGGTGACCAGCCCTCAGCTGATTACCATCGTGGATGAGGCCAACAAGGTGATTAATATCTCCTACACCGACGCTACCGAGCCTCTGCTGGGTGAGTGCCAGGTGGAGTACACCATCTCGCCCCACGCCACAATCTCCATTGAGGGTCAAGAGAGTATCGACCTCACCTCTCTCAAAGAGGTGGTAGTTACCGCTCACGACGGCACCAAACAGGCCTACACCATCAAGACCAAGAACTCTACTCCCAAGAAGGTACAGTATGGCTACGCTCCCGGTAGCGAGACCGAGCTGTGGTTTGTGGAGATGGAGGGCCTCGGTATGCCTTGCGTGGAGACCAACAACCAGTCGCTGGCTGTGCTGGGTAAATACCTGGTGGCTTGCCCCGGTAATGGCGAGGCTCCTCTGCTGCTGAACAAGAACACCGGTCGCAAGGAGGGTACTATGACCCTTTCGGGTGGTGTTGAGGCCGGCTATGTATGCAACGACGATGCAGGCAACCTGCTCATCTCCAACCACACCGATGCAACCTTCTGCATCTGGCGCACCTCGGACATCAACGCTACTCCCGAGTTGTTCCTCTCCTATGCCAACACCACGGGCTATCCTCTGGGCGGCTCGTTCAAGGTTCAGGGCGACATCAACGGCGACGCACTCATCGTTGCTCCCTTCTGGGGTACGGCAGTTGGTGGTGGCCAGAACAATATCATCTACTGGCACATCACGGGTGGTGTTGCTGGTGAGCCCGTCGTGCAGCCCATCACCGGCTTCAGCGGTATTGCTTGGATGCCCGGCTTCTGGAACACCGTCGATAACTCGCCTCTGGCCTTCACCCCTCTGGGCACAAGGATTGAGGATGGTCTGCTGATGAGCGTCTACGATGAGAATGCACTCTACTTTGTAGACGGTACCTCGTTCACCTGCTCGAAGCTGCTCGGTGCCTACAATCCCGATGACTTCCCCAATGCGCCCATCAACCGCTCCCTTAGCGCTAAGCACTTCAACAATGCTCGCTATGTGGCTCTCTTGGCAACGGGTGCTTGGCCTGCTTGGGCTGTGAATACCTACATCTACCTCTACGATATGACCACTCTGGCAGGTATGAGCGGCACCATTGAGGCCACCACTGCTATGATGTTCAACCTCCAGCCCGAGACCTTCTATGAGCAGGGTGGCGGCACCGGTGGTGGTGTTGCTCCCGTGGGTGATGTAATCTTGGTTCCCTCGTCGGACGGCTACTATATGTCGCTCTACTGCATCGACAACAACAACCGTCTGCTGGTGGCATATCAGGTAGATTGTATCGACCGCGATGCTACCGAGGAGGAGCAGGAGTAGGACACATAGCTTTCAAACGGATTGATTATGAAGATTTACCGCAAATTATTTTTGATACTTCTGGCTGTGGGAGTGGTTGCGTTTGCAACCACCTCCTGCACCGAGGATGAGCCCACAGTGCCCGAGTGGGAGTGGGGTGACCCCGAGGACAAGCCCGACGACCCCACAGATGACCCTTCGGACGACCCCACGGACGACCCTGTGGACCCCGCCAATCTGAAGCCCCGTTATCTGTGGATTGATGCGGCAGCCAACTTCCCCGACTATGCCAACAACAAGGCGCAGATTGCTGCGGATATGAAGAAGGTGGCCGAGACGGGCTTTACGGACATTGTTGTGGATGTGCGTCCCACAATGGGCGATGTGCTCTTTGTGACCGACCAGCTGCCTATGATTACCAAGCTCGACTACTGGAGCGACAGGGGTTATCAGTACTTCCACCGCACCGAGACTTGGGACTACCTACAGGCCTTCATTGATGCGGGTCACGCCGAGGGCTTGCGCGTACACGCGGGTATGAATACTATGGTGGGTGGCAAACTCTACCCCTATGGCCTCGGTCAGGATGGTATGCTCTTCCGCGATGGCAGCCGCAAGGAGTGGGCCTCTGTGCTCAACCTCGCGGGCGGCCTGACGAATATGATGGATACGGATGACGACGCCTACTCGGCGAAGTTCCTCAACCCCGCACACCCCGAGGTGGTGGAGTTCCTGCTCGCCGTTATCGAGGACCTGGCCGCCTACGACCAGTTGGACGGCATCTTCCTCGACCGCTGCCGCTACGACTGCTTGGCAGCCGACTTCTCGGACATCTCGCGTGAGGCCTTCGAGAAGTACATAGGCAAACAGGTGGAGAACTGGCCCAACGACATTATGGCCCCCGGTCAGACCACCTCCTACTATCCCACCACACTGCAAAAACAGTGGCTCGAGTTCCGCGCCAAGACCATCCACGACTTCGTGGAGAAGGCCGAGCAGAGGGTCCACAGTGTCAATCCCGACATTCAGTTTGGTGTCTATGTGGGTGGCTGGTATTCGAGCTACTACGATGTGGGTGTCAACTGGGCTTCGCCCTCGTTCCCCACAAGCAGCCACTACTCGTGGGCCTCGGTGGACTACAAGAACTACGGCTATGCCGACCACCTCGACTTCATCCTGATTGGTGCCTACGCCTCGGCTACGAGCATCTATGGCGGTAGCGAGTGGAGCGTGCAGGGCTTCTGCAAGACGGCCGGCAAGGTGCTGATGGGTGACTGCCCCTATGCGGGTGGTCCCGATGTGGGCAACTGGGCAACCAACGGCCTTTCGCAGGCCGACCTGAAGAAGGCTGTGACCAGCACAGTAGACGCTGCCATCAACGACGGCGACGGCTACTTCTGCTTCGATTTGATTCACATCAAGATGTATGACTACTGGGCTGCCCTGAAGAAGGGCATCGACGCCTATATTGAGGCAAACAAATAACGGTCAGAGAAAAAAAGTATGAATATCAAACGAATAATAATGCTTGCTGCGGCGGTGCTCGTGGGCTCGCTCACCTTGGGCTTTGCCCGCGAGGTGGCCGGCTCGGTGCGCACCACCGAGGGCAAGGGTCTTGAGGGTGTGGTTGTGACCGACGGCTACAACTTTGCCCAGACCGACAGGCGAGGCAAATTCCGCTTGGAGGTAGACGGGCGTGCGCGCCACATCTACATCTCCACCCCCTCGGGCTTTTTGGTGGAGAACAAGGGAAGTATTCCCCAGTTCTTCTTGCCCATCAGCGAGGAGGTCAAAAAGTATGAGTTTACCCTCTCGCCCAACCCCAATAGCGATGAGCGTCACACCTTCTTTGCTACGGCCGATGTGCAGGCCACCTCGCTCGACGACATCAAGCGCTACGCTACCATCGCCGAGGATATGGGCCAGTTGGCCGAGAGCATCGGTGGCGACTACTTCAGCGTGGATTGCGGCGACATTGTGGGCGACTCGCCCTGGCTCTACCCCTACTACATAGAGGTGGGCGATGGCGTGGGTATTCCCGTTTGGCGCATCCTGGGCAACCACGATATGAACTACAACGGCAAATGCTTCGAGACCTCCTACCAGACCTTCGAGAAGACCTTTGCACCCAACTACTACTCGATGAATAGGGGTAAGGCCCACTACATCTTCCTCAACAACAACTTCTATGTTGGCAGGGAGTACTTCTATATGGGCTACTACACCGAGGCCCTTCTGGAGTGGTTGGAGCAGGACTTGAGCTATGTGCCCGAGGATAGGGTTGTCTTCATCATTCAGCACATCCCCGCACGACTTACACCCACTCAGGTTCCCTTTGAGTATAACGGCTACGCGCTGGCCGACCAGACGATGAACGCAGGTGCGCTCTTCGACCTACTGAAAGAGTACAAAAACTGCCACATCATCTCGGGTCATATGCACTTCAACCTCAATATTGAGCACGCCGAGGGCCCTATGGAGCACAATACGGGTGCTGTTTGCGGCACTTGGTGGAGGGGCGACATCTGCCTCGACGGTACCCCTATGGGTTACGGTGTCTATGAGGTCGACGGAACCGATGTGAGCTGGTACTACAAGTCTTCGGGCTTCGATAAGGAGCACCAACTGCGCGCCTACAAGCCCGGCAGCAAGGCCGACCAGCCCCTTGCGGTGGTGGCCAATGTGTGGAACTGGGATAGCAGCTGGAGCGTGGAGCTCTACGAGGACGGCATAAAGACGGCCGATATGACACAGTTCACAGGCTACGACAGGGCTGCCTACGAGCTCTGCTCCGACAAGGAGAAGGTCGTTTATGCCTGGATTTCGCCCGTGGCAACTTCGCACCTCTTTGCGGCTGAGCCCAAGAATCCCGAGGCTAAACTGGAGGTGAGGGTGACCGACCGCTTCGGTCGCACCTACACCGCCGAGGTTGAATAAACTGCATACTACTATGAAACAGCGAGCCTACGCACTTGACGCACTGAGAGGGTACGCCATCATCACGATGGTGCTCTCGGCTACGGTGGTGGCGGGCATACTCCCCGAGTGGATGTACCACGCCCAGACGCCACCCCCAACTCACGCCTATCAGCCCGAAATCTCGGGCCTCACCTGGGTCGACTTGGTCTTCCCCTTCTTCCTGTTTGCTATGGGTGCGGCACTGCCGTTCTCCATAGGCTCGCGTGTGGAACGAGGTGAGAGGTGGTGGAAGATTGGCTTGGATGTGGTCTTGCGCTTTTTGCAGCTCGCCTTCTTTGCCATCTTCATCCAGCACTTCTACCCCTATGTGCTCTCCTCGCCGCAGGATGTGCGTAGTTGGCTGCTGGCCATAGGAGCCTTTGCGGTGCTCTTCCCGATGTTTATGCGCTTTGGGAAGGTGCCCGTGTGGGGGCGTGTGGCCATAAAGGTTGCGGCCTATGGTGTGGCGGTGGCGATGCTGCTCACGACCGACTTTGCACTTGTTGAGAAGTTCTCGCCCGAGTTCAGCAATATCATCATCCTGATTCTCTCCAATGTGGCTCTCTTTGCGGGAGTGGTCTATCTGGCCACCTCGGCAAAGTGCCTGAAGGGGGCAGAAAGGTGGATTCGCGTGGTGCTATTTGCCCTCTTGGCACTCCTTGCGCTCGGAGCCGATGTGGAGGGCAGTTGGGCAGCCGATATTATGCACTACTCGCCCTTGTGGTGGCTCCTGAGGATGGACTACCTGCGCTATCTGCTGATTCTCCTGCCTGCAATCGAGGCGGGCGAGATGCTCCGCGAGTCGATGAGGAGCAGCGAGGCGGCGACCGAACACAACGGACAAAATAGCCGTTGGGCAGCGGTTTTGGCTGTGGCGGCTGTGGTGCTTGTTGTGGCCACACTCGCCGCGGTGCAGAACCACCATATCGGCCTGTGGGCAGTGGTTACCTTTGCCACCCTCGCGGTGATGTTTGTAGCCTCCAAAAGGGTGGGCGGCTCTATGGGCACACTCTGGAGAAGACTCACGCTGCTCGCTGCGGTACTGATGGCTCTGGGCATACTGGCCGAGCCCCTGCAGGGTGGCATAAAGAAGGACCCCGCAACGCTGGGCTACCTCTTCTCGACGGCAGGACTGGCTGTGGCGGCACTTGTGGCCCTGAGTGTCACGGTGGACTACTTCGGTTGGCGCAAAGGCCTTGCCTTCCTGTGGCAGAGCGGACAGAACCCTATGGTGGCCTATGTGGCGTGTGACCTCGTGGTCTATCCGCTCCTGAACCTTACGGGCGGCATTGCCCTCCTGGGTCCGCTCTATGGCTCGCCCTGGCTCGGATTCCTCCACGGCGTGATACTGACCTCCATTACGGTGCTCATCACAATGCTCTCCACGCGCCTAAAGTTGTTCTGGCGAACATAGGGGATAATTGAAAATTGACAATGGACAATTGACAATTGATAATTTACCTTAATTGTTCAGGGTATTGGAGTCGGTTGACGGTTGTCGGTAGACCTACAACAGACCTCTCCCGCCCTTCGGGCACCCTCCCCTAACTTATGGGAGGGTAGACAATGGGACTTATGGGACCTATAAGACCTATAAGCCCCATAAGACTCATAGGGTATTGGAGTCGGTAGACTGCAAAAAAAAACCTCGCAGAAAACTCTGCGAGGTTTTTTTGTTTGCTTACCATCTTACTCCACTGCAATCTCATCTACGAAGAGGAAGCCTCGGGCGCCGGGGAAGTAGGCGTGCCACGAGGGGATGCTATGCTCACAGGCAATCTCCACCCTGACATAGCGGGCCTCGGTGGGGGCGTACTCCACGGTGTGGTGGTAGAGGCCGTGGTCGTCCTCGAGGGTCATAGGAGCATACTCCTGGTTGACCACCTCGCGCCACTCCTTCTTGTCGCTCGAGAGCCACACCTTCACGCCACGCGCGTCCATACATCCGTCATCCTTATTGACGCACACATTGAACCTCAGGAGGCTTGTCTGCTTCTCGTCGCCCAGGTCAATCTCTGCCACACAGGGGGTGTCGTAGAAGCCCAACCAGCGGCCCGTGCGGTAGTTCTTGTTGCCCACCATACCGTCTACGAGTGTGGCGGCACCATCGAAGGTGTAGTTGGGCGCAGGGGTTGTCAGCAGGGTGATGGGGCAGAGTGTGGACTCGGAGAAGCTCACATCCACAACCATAGGCTGGCTCATACGGCCGTAGCGATGGGCCGAGGCACGCAGAGTGGCTGTCTTATCGATGAGGACCCCCTCGGAGGCGTAGAGGGGTGACTTGGGCGTGGGGTCCGAGCCGTCGAGGGTGTAGTGTATGGGGGCGCCGTCGAGGGTGTTGAGGGTGGCCTTCAGGGCGCGCTCACCCTTGGCGGGACGGAGGTCGGCAACCACATCCAACACATAGGGAGCATAGTTGTAGTCGAGGGACCTATATCGGTCGAGCATAGGTTGCAGGCGCTGCAAGAAGCGGTCGTAGTCCTTCTGCTCGGGGGCGCTCCACTGCACCTCGGCGAGGGCAGCCATACGGGGCAGAGCCATATGCTCAATGTGGTCGCTGGTGTGGATATACTCGGTCCAGATGTTGGCCTGCGCACCTATGATATACTGCTGGTCTGCGGCAGGAATCTTGGCCAGGGGGTCGTAGGCATAGACATTCTCAATGGGGTTGTAGCCACCAATAGCGAAGGGCTCGCGGTCTACCTCCTTGGTCTGGTAGTAGTCGAAGTAGAGGATGTTGTTGGGCACCATAATGGCGGGCACACCCTTCTGGGCTGCCTTGATGCCACCGGCGTCGCCGCGCCACGACATAATGACCATATTGTCGCCGATGTTGTCGCCATCGAGCACCTCATCCCAGCAGATAACCTTCTTGCCGTAGGTGGCCAGGTGGTCGCTCATCTGGCGCATAAACCAACCCTGAAGAGCCTCCTCGGGTGACTTGGCGGTGGTGTTGTGAAGGTGCAGGGCGTCGATGCGGGCCTGACACTTGGGGCACTCCTCCCAGCGCACCTTGGGGCACTCGTCGCCGCCAATGTGGATGTACTCATAGGGGAAGATGGCCACAATCTCGTCGAGGACATCCTTGCAGAACTGGAGGGTCTGGTCGTTGCCGGCACACAGCAGGTCCTCCGACACACCCCAGATGGTCCACACATCGTAGGGGCCGCCCGTACAGCCCAACTCGGGGTAGGCAGCCAAGACGGCTACCATATGGCCGGGCATATCAATCTCGGGGATGATGTCGATATGGCGCTCGCGGGCATACTCCACAACCTCGCGCAACTCCTCCTGTGTGTAGTACATACCCTCGCCGTAGGGCTTGCCATCCCACACGCCGCTATTGCGACCTATGACGGTCTCCTTGCGAGTGGTGCTGATGGTCGTAAGCAGAGGATACTTCTTGATCTCCACTCTCCAGCCCTGGTCGTCAACAAGGTGCCAGTGGAAGGTGTTGATGTTGTGCAGAGCGAGGATGTCTATGTACTTCTTGATGAACTCCACATCCTGGAAGTGGCGTGCGATGTCGAGGTGCATACCGCGGTAGCCGAAGCGGGGATAGTCCACAATCTTGGCGGCGGGGAGCTCCACAGAGCTAAACTTACCCACGGGCAGCGACTTGCGCAGGGTCTGGATACCATAGAAGAGGCCGTCGGCCGAGCCACCTACGATGTTCACACCGAGGCTGTCGATGGTGATGGTGTAGCCCTCGGGCTGGGCGGGGTTCTCCTCAATGCCGAGCACAATGATGGGGGTGCAGGCGGGCACCTTGGTTGGGTCGAAGAGGGTGGGGCGCGAAAGAGAAATATCGGTAGCCTCCTCTATGTAGTCGGCCAGAAACTCCGCGTCGCGGAGATTGACCTCGGGGCCGTAGAGAATCTCCACGCTGCGGTCGAGCACAAAGGGTGCCTTCTGGTCGAGAAGCGTGACCTCGTGGGGTTGGGGAATGACATCGTAGCTGCTCACCGTGGCCGCCTCGCGGGGGGAGCAACTGCTCATACCGACAACTGCGACAGTCGCCACAGCTGCTGTAAATAGACCTTTTAGGTACTTTTTCATAGTGGTTATCAGAATAGAATGGTTATTGTTTTTTGTGTATTGCCTTGGTTGGTGGGTTTATTCCACAAAGATACAAATTTGTTGGGGCAAAAAGAAAATTATTGCCACTAAAAGTCTACCCTCGGCCCCTCCTGTTGATAATTCCCCAAAAAAGTTCTATCTTTGCCTAACTAACTATTTACGATAGCAACACTCAAAAAAAGTTGACACTATGACTAAAATGTTGTTTTTGGGCGGCATAGGTGCCGGTGAGATTATCATCATAGCGCTGGTTATTCTGCTTCTGTTTGGCGGCAAGAAGATTCCCGAACTGATGCGCGGCATCGGCAAAGGCGTGCGCTCCTTCAAGGAGGGTATGAACGAGGCCAAAGATGAGGCTCAAAAAGTCAAAGACGAGATAGAGAAGGATAATTAATCGGTAAGCGGGGGCTCTTCGGCGAGGTCCCCCACTTGAAGAGTGATATGTCCGACCAGGCAAAGAGTTTCTGGGCCCATCTGGATGAACTCAAGGGCCATCTTGTGCGTATTGTGGCCGTCGTGGTAGTCGCTACCGCGGTGGCCTTTGGCTTTAAGGAGTGGCTCTTTGAGTTGGTCTTGGCCCCCGCTAAGGGCGATTTTCTGACCTATAGGCTTACTCAGAGCCTCGGTCTGGAGTGGCAAAATGCTCAGGGCGAAAGCGTTGTACAGCTGATAAATACGGGCCTTGCGGCACAGTTTCTGACTCACCTGAAGGTGGCCCTCTATGTGGGTCTGCTGGTGGCGCTGCCCTATGTGATTTACTCCCTCTTCAGTTTCATCTCGCCTGCGCTCTACGACCACGAACGACGCCACTCGCGCCGCTATGTGGTGGGCGGCTATGTGATGTTTCTGCTGGGCTGTGCGCTCAACTATCTTATTATTTTCCCCTTCACATTTCGCTTTCTGGCGGGCTATCAGGTGAGCGGCCTGGTGCCCAATATGATTTCGCTCGATTCGTACATCTCGACCCTGCTCGGAATGACACTCGTGATGGGGGCGCTCTTTGAGATACCCGTTGTGTGTGCCCTGCTGGCAAGGCTCGGAGTGCTCCACCACAGGCAGATGGTGGCGAGCCGCCGCTACGCCATTGTGATTGCCCTCATCGTGGCTGCCGTCATCACCCCCACGGGCGATCCGTTCACTCTGATGCTCGTTGCGGTACCCATCTGGATGCTCTATGAGCTGGGTGCGTGGGTGGTGCGACTGGTGGAAAAATCGCGCAATAAATAAATCAATTTATTAATTACCCCCATTAGTAACATCTTGAATAGAAAAGACTTTAGAAATTACCTCGATTTTTTTGCACTTAAATGTTGTTGACTATCAGTGACATACGCCGCCGAAACAAAAATAATATAATAAAAATTGTATTTTTAATGTATTTAATTTTGTTTTCTTTTCGAGGAGTTCTATTTTTGAAATGTTTTACGATGTGGTTTTGTGCCCACTTGTTGGGGCAGACCGCGCAAAACAGACAAAGGAAAGAGATTAAAAAAACAAACACCAAAATTCATTTAACTAACTAAACATCTTTTACCTATGAAAAAATTTTTCGCAATTTTCGCTGTAGCGGCAATGCTTTTCGCTTGTGAGGAGCCCGTGCCCGAGACTACTCTCTCGCTCGACGACGAGGCTAATGCAACTCTGAATCTGGCAACCGACGCTGTGCAGAAAGTGGTTGCTTTCACCACCAACGCTGCTTGGACCGCTGCTGCTGACGCAGCGTGGATTACCGTTACCCCCGCCGAGGGTGTAGCAGGTACTGCTATCGAGCTGACCATCGCTGTTGCAAAGAACGACACCTTCGACAACCGCGCAGGTAAAGTTACCATCACCGCTGCCGAGAAGACTCTTGACATCATCGTTAACCAGACCCAGACCGACGAGGTGAACATCGGTGACCTGGAGATTCTCTATGTAGGCTACGAGGGTGGCGAGGTTGAGCTCCCCGTAAACCACAACATCGAGTACACCGTTACTTCGGATGCTGATTGGGCAGTTGTAGGTGGCACCCGCGCACTCACCACTACCAAGACCATCATCAATGTAGAGAAGAACGGCACCGCTGCTGAGCGTACCGCTACCCTCCTCGTTGAGGCTGCCGGCTTCGAGTATGAGGTTTACCTCGTACAGAGCGGCTACATCTTCTCGGTTAACTCGACTACCGTTGTTCCCCAGATTGGCAATGTAACCATCTCGGATGCTACCGAGGGTGCTGGTGGTGTTGTTTCGATCGCTCTCTGGGATGGCAAACTCGTTGTTTGCCCCGGTGACGGCTCGGCTACCAAACTCGTGAACAAAGCAACCGGCGCTGTTGAGGGTGACCTCGTAACCGGTGGTTTCGTACCTTACTATGTAGCTAACGATGACGCTGGCAACCTCGTAATGAGCAACCGCGTTCACAACAATGTATGGGATGGCATCACCTCGTTTGAGGTATGGTACCTTGCTCCCGGCAGCACTACCGCTGTTATGGCTCTGAAGGCTGACTGGCAGACCCGCCACAACGGTTGCGGTATGGCAGTTCGCGGTGACATCACCGGCAATGCAGCTATCCTTGTTACCGAGGAGTTCCCCGCAAACGGTGGTACCAATGTGGTAAATGGTTGGGAGTTTGTTGGTGGCGTTCCCGGTGCATTCCAGCCCTTCGCACTCACCGGCTTCCGCGGTGCTTATGACTGGTTCGGTGATGGCTACTGGCGCAATGCCCCCTACATTAATGCATTTGCTCTGATGGGTACTACCCTTGCCGAGGGTGCAGTTATGTTGGGTTGCTACCCCGACAACGGTATCTACACCGTAGCTGGCAATGTATGTACTCCCGTTCAGGCAGAGATCTTCAACGGCAACTACGCTGCTAACGCAATCGATATGATCTTCGCAAACGGCAAGGCTTATGTTGCTCTGTCGGCTGCTGGTCACTGGGCAAGCTGGTGCCCCGCACAGACCGCTGTGTTCTGTGTTGAGGGTACTACTATCACCCCCGTTGCTACTCCTTCGGCTGTTTCGTACTGCACCACCGACTATATGGGTGGCACCACTTCGGATGTTTGCCTTGAGGCTGTTGAGGGTGGTCTGAATGTTTACCGCATCGACAACTCGACCACTTCGTTGGAGGGCTTCTTCCTGGCACTCTAATAAGAGTAGTTCGGAGCAATTCAGACTATAGAATAATGCAGAAATGGGCAGGGCAGGCAACTGCACTGCCCATTTCCGTTAGTCGGCCGACGACCGTCGCCAATACCCTATAAGTCTTATGGGTCTTATAGGTCTTATGGGTCTTATAAGTCCCATAAGTCCCACTATTTACCCTCCCATAAGTTAGGGGAGGGTGCCCGAAGGGCGGGAGAGGTCTGTTGTAGGTCTACCGACGCCCGACTCCAATGCCCTAAATTTTAAGATCAATTTTCCATTGTCAATTGTCCATTTGTATGAAGCGTCTGTTTTCAATAGTGATGGCCTTGTGCCTCTGTATGTCGCTGGCAGTGGCCTGTGGCCCCACGCCCGACACCCAAGAACCCGACACCCCCGAAGTGCCCGAGAACCCCGAAACTCCTGAAGAGCCCGAGACTCCTGAGGAGCCCAAGCCCGAGGGTCGCAATGAGCTCGTGAAATTGGAGGGCTACCCCGAGGGCGTGGCGGTCTATAACTTCAAGAACTTCTATGAGGACGGCACCGACGACTTCTGCATAGGCTACTACGCCATTGTGGATGTGAAGAAAAACCCCGCGCTGAAGTTCAACGCCGTCTATGTGGAGCAGGATGCAACCCCCTCCAATATCTTCGCCTCGTTTGAGGGTGGTACCCCCATTCTGGCGACCAATGGTGGTTACTTCTGGGATGGCGAGTCGCTCTCGCTGCTCATCTCGGGCGGAGAGGTGAAGAGCATTGCCGCACAGTACACCTGGCCTTCGTTTGAGGGTCAGACCCACACTGCTTGCCCCATAAGGGCGGCCTTCGGTGTTCACGCCGACGGCAGGATGGAGGCCACCTGGGTCTACTGCTGCCCCGACGATAACAACAACCCATACTCTTTCTCCTCGCCCAAGGGCAACAACGAGAAGGTGGGTGTCTTCACCAGCACCCCTCATAGGTCTTCGGATGGCACTCTGTGGACCCCCGAGGAGGCCATTGGCGGCGGCCCTATGCTGCTGAAGGAGGGTAAGAATGTGGCCGAGAACAGCTACTGGAAAGAGGTCCTCCATAGTGGTGGCACCGCGGCCCTCTCGTATCAGCCCCGCACAGCCATAGGCTACACCGAGGATGGCAAAATCATTCTCTTTGTGTGCGACGGCCGCGAGATGAACGGCAGCTGGGGCTACACCCTGCCCGAGGTCGCCGACCTGCTGAAGAAGCTGGGCGCTGTGTGGGCCATCAACCTCGACGGTGGCGGCTCATCGGTGATGGTGGGCAAGGATGGCAAAGCCCTCAATAGCCCCTCGGACGGCAGCCAGAGGCGTGTGCCCACTGCTGTGGTAATATCAATGCAATAACCAGTAATAATCAAACTTAGGATGAAAAAACTATTCTATTTAGCTCTCGCGGCTGTGCTCTTTATGGGCCTTGAGAGCTGCAAACAACAGCCCGCCAAGAGGCTCTATATGTGGCTCGACTGCGAGGCCAACTTCGAGCGCCTCTCCACACCCGACAGTATTGACTACTATATGGCTCGCATCAAGGACCTCGGTTTCACGGATGTGGTGGCCGATGTGAAGAGTATTATGGGCGAGGTGCTCTACAAGAGCGACATCGCACCCTATATGGGCGAGTGGAATGGCACCGTGCGTAGCGAGGAGTACGATATGCTCGCCGAGGTGGAGGCCGCTTGCCGCCGTCACGGACTCGGCTGTTTCGCCTCGCTGAATGTATTTTGCGGCGGCCATAACTTCGTAAAACGAGGTATCATCTACAACGAACACCCCGATTGGCAGACCATCGGCTGGTGGCACAACCAGCTCCTGCCCGTGAGCGAGATGGACTTCACCTACAACGGTATGGTCAACCCCGCCAACCCCGAGGTTAGGGAGTACCAGCTCGCCATCCTGGAGGAGTTCGCACGCAAGTACCCCACCATCGACGGTATCATCTTCGACCGTGTGCGCTACAACGACATCTGGGCCGATTTCAGCGACCTGTCGCTGGAGGACTTTGCCGCTTATGCAGGCCTCGAGAAGGCCCCCAAGCCTGAGGAGATTCTCACTTGGCATCAGGATGCCGAGGGTAAGTGGGACTTCAAGCCCGCAGAGCACTTCAAACTCTGGTTGGAGTACCGCGCAGGTGTGATTAAGAGCTTCGTGGCCGAGGCTCACGAGCGCCTGAAAGCCATCAACCCCAATCTGCAACTTGGCGACTACACCGGTGCTTGGTACCCCACCTACTACTATATGGGTGTAAACTGGGCGAGCGAGAAGTTCAACCCCGCCGAGATTGAGGAGTTCGACTGGGCAAGCGAGAACTACTATAAGACCGGCTATGCCGAACTGCTGGATGTCTATATGACGGGCCTCTACTATACCCCCATCACCAAGGCCGAGGTTGATAGCCAGCTGGCCGAGCTCGGTATGCGCACCGAGGACGGTATGGACGCCGAGGCGAGGACCTATTGGTACTGCGTGGAGGGTGGTGCCGAACTGGCCCAGGAGATAACCTGTGGTGTAGTGCCCGTGGTGGGCTCCATATATGTGGAGCAGTACCAGGGCGACGAGGAGCGCTTCGGCAGGGCCATCACCCAGGCCATCGAGAGCTGCTCGGGCGGTATGATGCTCTTCGATTTGTGCCACATCGTGTCACACAACTGGTGGGACACCCTCAAAGTGGCAATCGACAGGGCCGAGTAAAACGGTGCCCTTTGTGGTATCGCGTGGTCGACTAAAGTCACTTTAGTCGACCCCTTTTTGTATTTTATCTCTATAGGACAAACAAAGGTGAGAGTCAATGGATAGGAGTGGTAATAATATTAGTAGCAATGGCAAGACGGCCCGACTGATGTCGCTAGATGCGCTCAGGGGGTTCGATATGTTCTTCATCATTGGGGGCGCGGGGCTGATTGCGGCCCTCTGCGGCCTCTTCCCACAGTCGGCACTGGCCGCGTGGCTGGCGGGGCAGATGCACCACGTGGAGTGGGACGGTTTCGCCCACCACGACACCATCTTCCCGCTATTCCTGTTTATTGCAGGCATCTCGTTCCCCTTCTCGCTCCGCAAGCAGCAACTCGCGGGAGCCTCCAAAGGGCACATCTGTCTGAGGATTCTGCGCCGTGTGGTGGTGCTCATTCTCTTGGGACTGGTCTACAACGGCCTCTTCCGCCTGCAACTCCCTACGCTCCGTCTGCCGAGCGTGCTCGGGCGCATAGGTGTGGCCTGGGGCCTTGCCGCCCTGCTCACACTATGGCTCAAACCTTGCGCAAGGGCCGTCATATCGGTAGTGATACTTGTTGGCTACTCGTTGCTGCTCACTCTTCCCGCGCCCGATGTGGCCGAAGGCATTGGGGCGCTCACCAAGGAGGGCAATCTGGCGGGCTATGTCGATAGGCTCATTATGCCCAACCACATCTATTGGCGTGGCGTGATGGACCCCGAGGGACTGCTGAGCACCCTGCCTGCGGTGGTTACGGCCCTGCTGGGCATCTTCACGGGCGAGTGGGTGATGCGCGAGGGGACTTCGGGCAGTCGCAAAACGGTGATTATGCTTGCGGGGGCTGTTGTGATGCTTCTGCTTGGCCTTGTCTGGAACCAGTGGCAGCCGATTAATAAAATGTTGTGGTCGAGCGCCTTTGTGCTCACAGCAGGGGCATATTCGCTGGCCCTATTTGCACTCTTCTACTATGTGATTGATGTGCGCGGCCACCGCCGTTGGGCCGACTGGCTGAGGGTCATCGGCGTGAACTCCATAACAATCTATATGCTCCAGGAGATTGTCAGCTTCAGTGGCGCCGCTCAGTTCTTCTTAGGCGGTCTGGCGGGCCTTCTGCCACCTGCGTGGGGCGCTGTGGTGCTCTCACTTGGCTATATAGTGGCGGCGTGGTTGGTGCTCCGCCTGCTCGATAGGTACAAAATCTACCTCAAGGTATAGAGAAAAAGGATGGGCCGACAGCCCATCCTTTTTCTCTTATTCTTATCGCAGGAACTCGCCATTGAGGTCCACATCTCGGTCGAATGGCTTTAGTGTGTGGTCGATGACCACGGCGCACTCCAGGCGTGTGGCGGCACGCTCGGGGTCGTAATCCTCGAGGCCCCACGCGGCCCACTGCGAGGCCGAAACGGAGCCGTAGCGGGCAATATCGCCCACGGTCACACTGCGCTCCTCGGCAATGTGGGGTATGCGCCCATCGTAGCGGTTGAGGCCACGCGAGAGCTCGTCCATAGAGATGCTCTCCTCGGCGCGGAACCAGGTCTGATTCTCCCAGCCTACGGTCATACCCACACCCTCAATGATGCCCGTTGCGCCCACGCGCTGCATAGCCCCGAAGTGGGGGTGTGTGGCGGGCAGGTCGAGGAAGGGGAGCAGGTAGCCACCCGCCGCCAAGACCTCGCGCTGAACATCGCGCACGGCAACCTCGCGGGGCTCAACGCCCTCCCTTGTGGCCAATGCGGCAATGATGCCGGCCGCCTCGCCAATCTGCATCACTACGGGCTGAAGGCGTGTGGAGCCATTGACGATGTTGCTCACCGAGATGGACTTCTCGGCCACTATGAGCCCGTCGACACCCTTGGGCAGCAGGGTGCCCATAGGCAGACCATAGGAGGGTATGGAGTGGAAGTAGAGGTTGGGCAGAGCCTCCCAGCCCGTATAGCGCGTGTGGTGCTGGTCTACGGGGTAGTCACCAACACCAATGGTTGTGCGATAGAGGGTATGGTCGTAGGGGGCGACTATGTGGCCGAGCGTGAAACGCACCTCACCCTCGATGCGGCGCGACTCGCGATGATAGGGAATGAGTGGGAAATGGTCGTCGGTGGGGAACTCGTCGTCGGCCAGCGAGAGGGTCTTAAGGCCCAGTTCGTGCTGAATGAAGTAGAGGAAGCAGAGGGAGTGGAGCTTGGCCTTGCGGATGGCCTCCTCGCGCTCCTCGGCGGTCATTTCGACCATATCGACATAGTAGTCGTTGCCCTCGATGGGCCAGTTAATCATAATCTTGCCACCGGGCAGACGGCCATAGGTCATCATCATCTGCTGTGACCACAGACGGTCGGCCTCCTTGGGGGTGTGGCAGAGGGGGTTGTCGCAGGCGCACGCAAAGAGCGTTGGGTCGTAGCCCTCGGGCTCGGGGATGGTCACATCGTGGCCGTAGTCCTTGAGGACCATAACCATTGTGAGGTCCTGAATGATGTCGTTGGCCTCCTCGGGGGCTATGTCCTCGCCTGTGTCGTGGCGACTCTCCATACCCTTGTCGTACCTCACGCCCAGTAGGGCTGCAATGTCGCCCAGCTCGGTGCCGTCAATAATGACCTTGCACTTGATGCTTCGCTGGCCCTGCTCGCCCTGGAGCCCTATTTTCCACCCGCGGGAGGTGCGCTCTATGGAGGTGGCCGAGGTGTTGAGGCAAAGGGTCAGATGCTCCTCTTTTGCGGCTATGTTGCGAAATATGCGGGCACCCACGCTGGGCTCAAAGAGTATGTTGCTCACCCAGCCCGTCTGGAGAGCCTCGGCGCCGCCGTAGTGGGCCTCCAGGGAGTCGCGCAACTCGCCCCACATACCGCCGCGCAGACGATAGTTGCCGTCGGTGGCACTCACGCCCGCCGAGGTGAGCATACCGCCCAACCAGGGTCCCTGCTCCACAACGAGGGTCTTGGCCCCCAGGCGTGCCGAACGCACACCCGCGGTGGTGCCGCTCACGCCACCACCAATGACCACAACATCATACTGCTCGCCCCCACAAGCACAAAGCAGCAGGGCGGCAAAAATAGCACCTATGAAACTAACGATTCTTTTCATTTGCGTTGCTTATTGTTTGGAATCTGCGGCAAGATACAAAAAATAAAGGAGTGCGCCCAACGCTACTCATTTTTAATCAGCAGGGAGTGTGAGGAGTAGTGCGAATAGATTGCCCAATGCCGACTGTTTCTGGCTAAAAATGAATAAATTTTGGAGTTAAGGTTTTGAAATAAGAATTTTCTCCTTATATTTGCACGCTCAAACGCCGAAAAAGGTGCTTGACCGATCGAGGAGAGATGCCGGAGTGGTCGATCGGGGCGGTCTCGAAAACCGTTATACCTTCGGGTATCCAGGGTTCGAATCCCTGTCTCTCCGCAAAAGAACAAAATCAGTTGTAGGGCTTCGATTTATCGAAGCCCTTTGTTTTTTTTCTGCAAACCGCACAAACTTGTTTGTAAGCGGTATGCAGAGAAAAACAAAAGAAGGCTCCGAGTGAGCCTACAACTGATTTTGTTTTTGCAAGGGCCCCCGCGGCAAGCGGAAAGGGATCACAAGCCGCCGCAGGCGGTGCAGTAATCCCTCGGTATCTTGGGTCGGAGTGCCTTACGGCCGACAGAAGAAAAAACGCCCTCGCGGAGATTCTCCGCGAGGGCTTCTTATTGGTGGATGGTTGTGCCGGGGTGCCGGGGTGCCAGGGTACCAGGGTACCAGGATGCCGGAGTGCCAGAGGCCGGCGCTTTCGTAGGCCGCTGATGTCCGACAACAGGGCGGGCTACTTGGTGAGCTCCCTGATGATGGCGCACATCTGGTCGTACTGCTCCTCCATACTGCACAGCAGTTTATACTGCGCGCGGGTGCGCACGAGGTTGTGGTCGGCGTAGGCAACCTTATAGTAGTTGTCGCCGTCGATATAGTCCATCAAGAAGCGCAGCACCTGCTCGTAGGTGATATAGCGGCCTGAGAAGGCAAGCCACTCTTTCTCGCTGTCGCACAGCGACTTTTGCTCCGAGAGGTAGCCCTCGGCATAGGCGCGGAACATATCAATACTCATCGACACATTCTCCAGGCACCTATCGTCCTCGGCACCCGTATTGGTATAGGAGCGGATGGCGTCGCCGAAGTCGTTGAGCGAGGTGGAGCTCATAACGGTATCGAGGTCGATGGCGCAGAGCACCTTGCCGCTCTCCTTGTCGAAGAGGATGTTGCTGATTTTGGTGTCGTTGTGGGTCACGTGGGTGGGGATGGTGCCATCCTCCACGAGGCTCCAGAAGGCGAGCATCTCTTCGCGGCGCGACTCTACCCACTCAATCTCCTTCTCCACCTCCTTCACGCGGCCCACGGGGTCGGAGGCAATCACCTTATCCCACTGTTCAAAGCGGAAGCGGATGTTGTGGAAGCCGGGCAGGATATCCTTCAGTGGCTGAGTGAAGTCGGCGAGCTGTGCCTGGAAGCGGCCGATGCCCACGCCACCCTGATAGGCCAGAGCGGTCGAGTCGGCCCTATCGTAGCTCGAGGTACCTGCAATGAAGGTACACACGGCCCAGAAGTTGCCATCGACTTCGGCGTAGAGTTTGCCGTCCTTGGCGTTGATGACGGTGAGGGTCTCGCGCTCGGGGTCGCTAACCTTGGTTTTGATATGTTCGGTCACCGCCTTGATGTTTTCCATCATTGCGGGCACATCGGTGAAGATGAGGTGGTTTTTGCGCTGAAGGATGTAGTCGGGCTCCTCGCCGTGGGTCCTTACGATGAAGGTGTCGTTGATGAATCCTTCGCCGAGGGGTTTAATCTCGGCAATCTCGCCGCGGAGCTCAAAGAGCTCTGCAATCCTGATGAGTTGTTTCTGGTCCATTGTGTGAGTGTGTCTGTTGATTTCGTTTTGTTGGAGGTATGTTATTCTCCACGGGTGAGCTCCACGCGGCCGAAAAACTCGGGGCAGTGGAAGTTGGGCTGGGGAAGTGCTATGGGCGACCAACTGAGGAAGTGCATCTGGGCGCACTTGTCGCCGCACTTATAGAAGTTGGCCTCCAAGTGGTCGGGTGCCTCCTCGAGGCCGAGCAGCTCAAAGGGGATGACCTCCACCATCCACCACTTCTGACCCTCGCGGACGATATCTATGGGCTCGTGGGCGAGTGAGCCAAAGCGTCTGATGCGGTCAATCTTCTGCTGGTCGAAGTGGGCCGCATCGTTGCGCGAGCGGCGGAAGGCCGCCAGCGCAGTGCCGATGCAGTTTATCTCGAAGTTGAAATATCCCTCACCCTTGGGGTTTGCAACGAAGAACTCCACGCAACTATCCTCCCACACGGGGCCGTTGGAGTTGAGGGTCACAGCCTTCACATTGCTCTCCTCCACCTCGAACATCACAGTCACGGCCCTATGGCTGTGGGCTATGCGGAAGTTGACGGTGGGGGCGTAGGAGTACTCTGCCCAGTTGAGGGAGTCAATAGGATTGGGGGTGCACACCTCGCGGAGGGCGGCCACAAGCTGCTCGTCGGAGAGGCTCTCGAGACCCTCTACAAAGGGAGCGGTGGTTGTTTTTGCGTTGTTGTTCATCGTCGATATGTTGTTTTTTTAGAGTGCCTCTACCTCAATCAGATAGTTGAGCTTGAAGGAGGGGCTGATGTAGGGGTTGGAGCCCTCAATGGTGTAGCTCTTCTTCTCGTCGGTGGTGTACTCTGTAACCTTGTAGCTCTTCTCTGCCTCGAGGCCGCGGAGCTCGATGGGCTCACCCTGCCACTCCTCGGCGTAGAAGGCGTAGTACATCTTGCCGTCTTTGGCGATAGCGTGGCCCTCGGGAACATCGAAGCCGAGGTCGTAGAGGTTCAGATAGTCACCGGTGGAGAGCATATACTCGTTGTAGAGTCCTACCCATTTTTTGAAGTAAACTTCCTTCTCGGGGGTAAGCAAATAGTCTACCACTTCGTCATTGTCGAGGTAGTTTACCTTCACATTGGGGTTGTTCTTGGGCCAGGTGAACTTGGAGCCGAGAACGCCACCAATACCGAGCTGTGTTGCGAAGTCGTCGGCGCCGTCGGAGAGCTCAACATGGTCGGCATAGTAGGCCATCTTGGGGTTGATTGCGGCGTAGGCTTTGCGTTTCATACGAATCTGTGCGCTGCTGGTGGGGTCCGAGGCAACGGCCTGATTCATATAGGGGGTGTGGAAGAAGTTGATGGCGCAACCGCAGGGGCAGAACTGCACTACGGCGTACTCTTTCAGGCTGCGTGCGGTGTCGTAGATAGCCTTGAAAATCTCGGGCATACGCTCCTGTGCCTCGGCGGGATACTCCAGACCGCTGTGCTCGTTGTGGTCGGGCTCACAGAGGTTCATATGCTGACCGTCGAGTTTCAGACCGTCGAAGCCCCAGTCGCCGATAAATTTCTTCACCAGGTCGGTGGTGTACTTCTGGGTGTGGGGATTCACGGGCGAGAGGTAGTAGCTATCCCACCAGGAGATATACTCGGGCACCCACTCGTCTGTAAGGAGCTTCATCTCGGGGTGCTCGCGGAGCACTTTGGTGCCGGGGTCGGCAGCGATGGGGCCCACCAGAGTTTGGCCTTCAGGCCGCGTTTGTGAATCTCGCGTGTGAGGCGACGCATCTGGCTGTCGCCACCGATACGCTTATTGACATCCCAGTCGCCCTCGGCAATCTGGTAGCCGTCGTCGATGTCTACCCACTTGAAGCCCACCTCTTTAACCTTGTCGAGGGTGCCGAGTACCTCCTCCACAGTGAAGGTGCGCTCGTAGCCCCAGGCGCACCATACGGGCTCGAAAGCCTCGGGCTCGCTCTCCGAGGGGGTGATACCCTCGTGGGTGTACATATAGTTGGAGAAGAGCTGGAGGGGCTCGAAGTAGTCACCGGTGCTTACGGCGATGAACGAGCGGTCCATAACCAGAGTGTCGCCCACGGCGAACTCGGCTCTATCTTCCCACTCCCTCTCGAGTTTCATAGTTGCGCCCGAGGTGCCTGCTATGCGCTCGATGGGCATATTGATGGTCTTCAGAACGGGCTCCACAAGACCCACGCTCACGCCACCATCCCTGCGCCAGAGGGTCACAAAGGGGATGCCGCCACCATAGTCGCAGTTGTTCATACCGAGGTAGTTCTCCTGATAGAAACCCTCCTCGACGGGCAGAATCCAGTTGGCGCGTGCCGAGGTGGAGGTGGGCTGGAACGACCAGATAACCTCGTCGGAATCAACCACTACGCGGTTCTGCTCGATGCTCTTAAGGCGCATCGGCTTCTCGCCCGTGTTGACATATTTGGTCTCCACCAGCAGCATACCCTCGAAGCCCTCGGGGGCGATGATGGTCTGGATTTTCTCCACGCCGTAGCCGTTCTTGTGGAAGCTACCCTGAAGCTCTATGGCCTCACCGCGCTCAGTGCTAAGTTTGCTCTTTTTGTCGAGGTTCCACTTGTCGATGGTGAGCTCCTCGGCAACGATAGCATCGCCCGAGAGGAAGTCGCGGTGGAAACTCTTGGTCTGCTCGTTATTGGAGATTACACGCGACTGCATCTTGCCGTTGATTTGCAGGGTGATGTCGCCGTTGGTTATCTCAATTTTGGAAGAGCCGCAGCCTGCCAAAAGTGCGGCAAAGGCGAGGCTCAGAATCGAAAGTCTTTTCATAGGTTACAAAGGTAATTATTTGGAGAGTTTTTTGATGAATTTCTCGGCGTTCTCGTAGTAAATTTTGCGCAGAACTCGGTCGGGCAGGTCGAAACCGCTGTAGGCCCAGTGGTAGCCGAAGTCGGGCTGGTAGATGTGCTCGTCGTCGCTCTCGAGGATGCGGAAGGTGAAGCGGTACATATCGGCCGAGGTGCCGTTGTCGGTGCCGTAGAAGATGCGGTCGGCATACTTCTCAATAAAGCGGCGGGTTGCGCGGGGTGTTGCGGCCGACTCGCCGATGCGGGCCGAGATGTCAACATAGACATTGGGACACTCGTCGAGAATCTTGCCCAGACGGGGCCAGTCGTGGCTCATATTGAGGTAGTGGCAAGCGATGAAGTAGGTGTTGGGGTGGGCTTTGGCAGCGTTTGCAAAGCACTCCATAACCTCGTCGTAGTCGTAGCAACCCTCCACAGTAGTATCCACGGTCCAATTTGCACCATTCATAAGGCCGTCGTTGTGGTTGTCGATGGGCTCATACATCCAGATAGGCTCGCCCACGTGGATGCTCACGGGAAGGCCAATCTTGCCAGCGTACTCCAAAACGCTCTGCATCTTGGGGTGGTCGAGGTGGATGTGGGTGCCCTTTACGGGACGGGCATACTCATCACCCAGACCCTTGTCTACCATCTCGCCGATACCGAAAGCGCCGAGTGCTTTGCACCTATCAAGGTGGGCTTTGGCCCTCTCCTCCCAATCCTCAGCCTCGATGTCGGTGTAGTCGAGCGAGCACCATACCTGGAAGCGGCCGGGGAACTGGTTGTAGGCGGCGATGGCCTCCTCAAAGGGAGCACCAATCCACTCGCAGTGGAGGATGTGGGTCTGACGGATGCCACACTCGTCCATAGTCTTCACCCAGGCGGCAATCTTCTCGGTGTCGGCATCGTTGTAGTCGTGGGAGTGCATATCGATAATGCCATACTTGGCCTTCTCGATGTTGGTCACGGGGACATTGAAAATCGACACAGGCTCGTACTCTTTCAGCAGAATCTCGCCAGCAATCTCGCGTGCTACGGTCTGTGCATCCTTTTTCTCTTCGGTTTTCGAGCCACAAGCACTCACGAGCACCACGGTGGCCAGAAGGAACAATAGTTTTTTCATTGAGGGTAAGTATTTTGTTTTTGTTAATCTTTTTTTGCTGAGTTGCAGTCTGTTAGAGGTCCAGAGTGCGGCCAAAGAGTTTTATGGCCCTCTGGTTGATTTCCTCGGGGGAGGTGAAGGCGCCGGTGCCACCTGCGGCGGTGGTGTTGAGTGCGCCGGTCATATTGCCAATCTCCTGACACTTCTCCAGAGGCAGCCCCTTCACAAAGGCGCTCACGAAGCCCGAGTTGAAGCTGTCGCCCGCGCCGATGGCGTCAACCACATTGCGGTTGAGGAACGAGGGGAGCATATTGCGCGAGCCATCCTTGCGCACCAGCAGCGAGCCTTTCGAGCCCATCTTCACGACCATAGCACAGCCGAGGTAGGGGAGAACAGCCTCGATGGCCTCCTCGAGCGACGAGGTGGCCGTAAGGGCCTGAAGCTCCTTCTCGTTGGGCAGGAAGATGGTGATTTTGGGCAGCACGCTCTTGTAGTCCAGAGCCCACTTCTCGGCGGGGTCCCACTGGGTGTCGAGCGATACGGTGACGCCATTTCGGGTGGCCGCATCGAGCACCTTGTCGATATCCCTCAGCAGGGCCGACTGCATAAAGAGCGAGGAGAGGTGGATGTGCTTGGTGTTCTCGAAGACGCTCTGGTCGATGTCGTCGAAGCCCATAATATCCATAGCACCCTGATAGGTGAGGTTTGCGCGGTCCTCGTCGTAGCTCATAACGATGGTTGCGCCTGTGGCGGCCGAGGGGCTCTCGATGAGGTAGTCGGTGGCCACACCTTTAGCCTCGAGCGACTCCTTGACGAGCGAGCCGAAGGAGTCCTTGCCAATCATACCCACAAAGCAGACTTTGGGGCCGAGCGAGGAGGCGTTGGCTGCGAAAATGGCGGTGCTGGAGCCGAGCGTCAGGAGCATCTGACCGGCAAATTTCTCTTTTCCCATCTCGGGGAAACCATCAATCTGATTGAGGATTACATCAACATTAAGTTCGCCGATTGCGGCAATGTCGTATCGTTTCATCTCTTTGTTCGTTTTAGGGATAATACAGGTTTTATATTGCAAGTATATAATAATATGGCGAAAAGTGTATCAAAACGAAACGCAAAAGATAATTCCCGAGTTGTCGGATTTTATGCAAAAAGGTTTTAATGTATTGGGCCATAGTATTTTGCGCTTGTTGTGCGGGTGTGTAAAAAATGTTTCGTATCGTTTTGATTTGTGTTTCGTTTTTTTAATCCTTATCTTTGCAGTACCCTAAAAATTGGAAACCACAAACACTCATTTGAAAAAACCTTGAATTATGGATGTATACGGCTCGACAAAAGGTCGTCGTTCAATGATTTTGCAGAAACTCAAGAGTAATTCTTCGGTCTCGGTTGCGGAACTCAGCCGCGAGTTTGGCGTGTCGGAGGTTACAATTCGTAAGGACCTCAATATTCTCTACGAGCGAAACCTTGTGATTCGCACCCACGGAGGAGCCATTTTGGGCGCCAACCCTGTGACCACCTACGAAGATGTCCATATCAACTCCAAGCGACTGATTCACTACCGCGAGAAGAAGGCCATCGGCAAGGCTGCTGCGGCCATCATCAAGGATGGCGATACGATTATGCTCGACTCGGGTACCACAACTCTCGAGATTGCTCGCAATCTGCACAAATTCCAGCGCCTGACGATTATCACCAACGCCATTAATGTGGCGGTGGAACTGCTTGCATATAAGCGTTTTAATGTTATTATGATTGGTGGCAATCTGCGCGAGACCAGTCAGTCGACCGTGGGCCCCGTCTCGGAGTCGGTGCTTAAGATGTTCTACTGCGACAAACTCTTCCTCGGCGTGGATAGTTTCAACCTCGAGAGCGGCCTTTCGACCCCCAATATCGAGGAGGCGAATATCAACCAAGTCATGATGTCGCGCGCCAAAGAGGTGATTGCCGTCTTTGACTCGAGCAAGATTAACAAGCGCGCTCTGGCCTTCATTGCGCCCATCGACAAGATTGACACGATTGTCACCGACGATGGTATGTCAATGAAGCTTCGTTCGCAGGTTAAATCGTCGAATATCAACCTGATAGTGGTTTCGCCCGCATAGGGCAATGAGGATAGTATTATGGTAAAGCGGCAGACCGATGTGGTCTGCCGTTTTTTTGTGCCTCTACTTCATCGCCCAGGGCTGTGTGAAGGTCGCACCGCCAGGGCCGTAGAGTGTCGCCCTCAGGTAGTTCTGAATACCCTCCGTAGCGGCGTAGTTTATGGTTGCTCCCTCGGCCACTTTTTGGCCCATAGAGGTCCACTCGATGCGGTCGCAGTGGGTGGCCTCAATGGTGATGGTCGACTCCTCGTGGTTGAGGGTTATACGGCTGATTGTCGGGGTGTTACCCACTGGATTCTCCACCATCTTGGGGGTCGAAAAGAGGCTTGTACCGGTGGTGAGCGCCTCCCTTACGGCCTCCTCGGTGCGCTCGGGCACAAGGAGTGTGGTCCAGCCGAAGCCCGCCTTGCCTGTGGAGTGGGCATCGTCACTCGAGGAGCCCCACACCTGCCTCTCGGGCATCACCTCCGAGAGAACGGCATCCCACAACCCGATGGAGTTGTTGCGCTCGAATTGCCCCACATTAAGTACCTCCATACCATAGACTTGCGGATAGCGACGAAAGACCTCGGCGGAGAACTCGGGACGGCAGATGTCGCCGCTACGCATAGGGTGGGCAAGATAGATTACACCCCCGTCCTGACCTACCGCCTCGATGGATTCGTAGAAGCCAACGGTCTTGGTTGGCCCCTGACCCGGGAGGTCCAGCCAGTCGGAAAAATAGACGCACATATTGTCGTTCTTGCTCAGCTCGTTTCCCTTGATTGCCAATAGATTGCTCTCCTTGCCACCACGCTCCACCCAGGGGTAGGTGATGTAGTCGTGGTCGGTGATGGCCAGCACATCGTAGCCGAGCTCCTCGTAGCGGGCAATCTGCTCGGCGGGGGTGACGGTTGTCCCCTCCTCGGGGCCGTGCTCGATGGTGGAGTTGGCGGTGTGGATGTGGAGGGAGGATTTCAGGTGCAGGGTGGTGTCCCAGTTGACCTTTTCGTAGGGGTCGTTGACCACCTCGGTTTTGCCTGAGCACGAGGCAAAAAGTGCCACCCAAAGGGCGGCAAGAAGTGTTACTATCTGCTTCATTTTTTGGGTTGGTTTTTAGGGTTGCTAACAGTTTGTTTCTTGTTGTTGCCGTAAAGGTAATATAATGTCCGAAAAGATGCAAAAAACGGAGCGTATTTCTGCGATTTATCCCCGACCATCTTACAGATTGTAACTTGTGGCTGCGGCGTGGTTAAGAATTTTCGGTTTGTCGATAGACGGCAAATGATGTTTCGTGTGGTTTCGTTTTGCAAACTTTTTGGCGACAAAATGCGCAAATTTACCTATATAATAGTCAAACTGTTTCGTTTGGCGGTTTCGAAACGAAACACCGCGAAATTGTTTTTAATTGAGGGTAAAAGTGTGTAAAGCGCTGAAAAATAGGCGTTTGCGAATTTTATAGCAAAATATGCGCGAGAGGGGTGTGAAAAAAGAGGGGTTTTGAAATCTCCGTTTGGAAGCGGTTTGTTAATTTTGCGATGATGGGTGTTGTGTGCACAATCGGCACCTGTGGAGAGAAAAGCAGACAAAAAAGTATAACAACATAAAAACTATCCCAAAATTATGCAGTTGAATTTCCACACTTACAGAGAGATTCGTCAGCAGCCCGAAATGTGGCTCAAGGCCTACGAGCTGGTTTGTTCGCGCAAAGCCGAAATCAAGGCCTTCCTCGACCGCTACATCTCGCAGGGCTACACTATCGTGCTGACCGGAGCCGGCACTTCGGCTTACATTGGCGACGCCCTCGAGGTGGCACTCTACAACACCTCTTTTGCAGGTTGTCGCAGCATCGCAACTACCGACATCATCACCTCGGCAGAGATGTATTTCAACAAACAGAGCAAGGTCCTGCTGGTTTCGTTTGCTCGTTCGGGCAACAGCCCCGAGAGTGTTGGTACCATCAATTTGGTGAACAAGGTGGCCGGCCAGGTTGCCCACATCTTCATCACCTGCAACGAGCAGGGCGAACTGGCGAAGATGGCAGCCGCAAGTCCCGAGAACACCCTCCTGATGCTCCTCCCCAAGGAGACCAACGACCTCTCGCTCGCAATGACCAGCAGCTACTCGACAATGCTTCTGACCTGCTCAATGATTGCCAACATCGACTCGATTGAGGCCCACGGCGACTATCTGCGCACTATGGCAGAGAACACCGCCAAGGCTATCGACAAGTATGAGGGGGCCATTCAGGCTATCGCTTCGCGCCCCTTCAAGCGTGCTGTGTTCCTCGGTACGGGCGAACTTCAGGGCATCGCCGAGGAGTCGCGCCTGAAACTCCAGGAGCTCACCGATGGTGCCGTTATGTGTGCCTTCGACTCCTTCCTGGGCTTCCGTCACGGCCCCAAGGCTGTCATCGACAAGGACACCCTTCTGGTCTATCTCCTCTCGGAGAACCCCGCCGTTCAGCGCTACGAGTACGACCTTATTCGTCAGATTCGTGCCAACAACGACATCGTGGGCTATGTTGCCATCTCGCAGACCGAGCCCAAGATTGAGGCCGACTACTTCGACCTGAATGTCATCCTCGGCGCTCCCACCGACGAGCACCTCTATTACTCCTGCGTGAGCTATGTTGTGGCTTCGCAGCTGCTGGGTATGTTCAAGTCGATTGATATGGGCTTGAGCCCCGATGCTCCTTCGGTTTCGGGCAACATCTCGAGGGTCGTAGAGGGTGTGATTATCTACGAGGACTAAACTCCAGAGAGTAATTCAGGGACGGAAAAAAGTTTTCTCTTTTTACAGAGAAAAGGATGGAAAACCGAGCGGTTTTCCATATCGAATCCCCTAAGTACTCAAACTTTAAGCGAACGCAAACATTCATTATAAAACAAACAAAATGGCAAAAACTGAAGATCTTTTAAGGCGAATCGGTGAGCTGGAGCAGGAGACGGGTGTGAAGCGCACCATCTTCGCAGTGTGCCCCAACTCGACCGCAGTGATTCGTGCATCGTTCCGCGCAGCAAAGCGCAACAATGCCCCCATCTATTTCGCTGCAACACTCAACCAGATTGACAACGACGGCGGCTACACCGGTATGACCCAGTCGCAGTTTACCAAGCTGCTCCAGTTTGAGATGCAGAGGGTGAACTACACCGGTTGCTCGATTGTGGCTATCGACCACGGCGGTCCCTGGTTGAAGGACAAACAGAGGGTTGAGAACTGGTCGACCGAGGACGCTATGCAGGGTGTCAAGGAGTCGTTCGAGGCGGCTGTGGCTGCCGGCTACGACCTGATTCATGTGGACCCCACTGTGGATATCAATGTTCCCAAGGGTGAGACTATCGACATCCGCGTGGTTGCGGCTCGTACCGTTGAGCTCATCGCCCACGTGGAGAAATTCCGCAAGGAGAACGGCTACGCCCCCATCTCCTATGAGGTAGGTACCGAGGAGGTTCACGGCGGTCTGGCCGATGATACCACCTTCGACACCTTCATCGTGGAACTTAAGAAGGGCTTGGAGGCTGTTGGTCTGGCCGATGTATGGCCTTGCTTCATCGTAGGTAAGGTTGGTACCGACCTCCACACCACCGTCTTTGACCCCGAGGTGGCTCGCAAACTCACCGCAAAGGTGCGCCCCTATGGCAGCTACATCAAAGGCCACTACACCGATGGCGTAAGCAACCCCGAGGAGTATCCTCTGACCGGTATGGGTGCAGCAAATGTGGGCCCCGAGTTCACCATTGGTGAGTATGAGGCTCTGGCCGAGTTGGAGGAGGTTGAGAACAGACTCGACGCCGAGGGCAAGATTGCCGTTCGCTCGGAGATTATCGCTGTGCTGACTCGCCTTGTGCGCGACTCGGGCCGCTGGCTCAAGTGGTTGCAGGAGGATGAGCAGGGCTTGGCTTTCGAGGAGCTCAAGGCCGACCGTCGCCTGTGGCTCGTGCAGACCGGTTGCCGCTACATCTGGCAGCACCCCGAGGCTCTGGCAGCAAGGTCTCAGCTCTTCGCCAACCTTGCACGCGTGGGCATCGACGCCGAGGAGGTTGTTCTGGGCCGCATCGAGCGCGATATGGACAAATACTTCGTGGCATTCAACCTGGTAGGTCTGAACGACCTTCTGTAGTGTGTGCGCGTGCAGCAGGCGCGAGCATATAAACAAGGGTAAGAGAAAAGACACAACACAAATAACTTTTTTTACTAATTAATTAAAACTCAAATCAGATGAAACAGAATTCACGCTTTATGATGGCTCTTCGTAGCGGTCTGGCAGCCCTGACTCTGATGGTATTGGCACTTCCTGCCTTTGCACAGAAAGTCGAGGTTAAAGGTACTGTTACTGACGCAGAGAGCGGTCAGCCACTGATCGGCGTAACCATTATCGCCGATAGCGGTTCGGGTACTACAACTGATGGCAGCGGTCACTATTCTCTGTCGGTAGGTTCGAATGAGTCGATCGTTTTCGACTACCTCGGCTACATCAGCAAGACTGAGAAGGTTGCAGGTCGCACCACCATCAATGTGGCAATGCAGGTTGACGCAAAATCTATCGAGGAGGTAGTCGTTCTGGGTTACACCACCCAGAAGAAGGCCGAGATTTCGAGCTCTATCGTATCGCTCGACAGCGAGGCTCTGAACGACTTGACCACCAGCGATGTAGGTAGTATGTTGCAGGGTAAGGCTGCTGGTGTGCTTGTTATGAGCGCTTCGGGTCAGCCCGGTGAGGCTGCCGATATCCGCATCCGTGGTACGGGTTCGATTACCGCAGGTGCAGGTCCTCTGTATGTTGTTGATGGTGTTGCTGGCGGTTCGTTCAACCCCAACGATGTTGAGACCATCACCATTCTGAAGGATGCAGCTGCTACCGCACTCTATGGTGCTTCGGCATCGGGTGGTGTAATCGTTGTTACCACCAAATCGGCTCAGAGCGACAAGCCCGTTGTAAACTTCAAGGCTACCGCCGGTATCAAGAGGGCAAATATGGGTCGCTTCTCGCCTATGGGTTCGGAGGAGCTCTACTATGCCCACAAGGCAATGTTCTCGAAGGGTCTGTTCAAGATTCAGCGCCCCGAGAGCCTCTTGGAGCAGGACTTCGACTGGGTGAACAAGGCATTTAGGACCGGTGTTGTTCAGGACTACTACGCATCGGTTGCAGGCCGCAGCGGCAAGACCAACTACTTCGTAAGTATCGACCACTACGATGAGGAGGGTTCGCTGGTGAACACCAACTTCGAGCGCAGCTCGGCTCGTGTGAACCTCTCGACTGCTCTGTCCGATAACCTCCAGCTCGATATCCGTTTGAGCTACGACCGCTCGGGCGACCAGCAGGCTTCGTCGTATGTGACTCTCGAGGGTGCCTACCGTGCACTTCCTTGGGATATCCCCTATGTACAGCGTCAGGATGAGGAGGGTAACTGGTATGTTACCGACGAGGTGCTCTATGTAGATAGCGCAAAACGCTCGGATAACGGTCAGCCCTGGTACTCGCACGATAAGTACAATGTGCTCCACAATGAGCTCTACAACTTTGCTCGCAACAAATCGGAGCAGACTGTAGCCGATGTTCAGCTCTCGTGGCAGATCAACGACTGGTTGATGCTCACTTCGACCAACCGTTTCGACACCAGCAACTGGTTCTATGAGCACTACATCGATCCTCGCACCAAATCGCCTTCCTATAGCAACGGTTACATCTACAACGCTACCGGTTCGGGTGTAGGCTTCGGCACTACCAACCTTCTGAAGGCTCACAAAGAGCTCGGCGACCACAGCATTGACGGTATCGTAGGCTGGGAGTACGGTCACGGCTTCAGCCAGCAGATGTGGGCAGGTGGTACCGATATGCCCAACGGCCAGGCTTCGCTCAGCAGCGCTGTTATGCTGGAGCAGGGCGGTTACAACCACCCCTCGACCTCGTGGGCTTGGTTGGCACAGGCACAGTACTCCTACCAGGGTAAATATGTAGCTACCGCTTCGGTTCGCTACGACGAGATCTACAAGTTCGCTCCCAAAGCACGCGGCGGTTACTTCCCCGGCGTTTCGGCAGCTTGGCTTGTTTCGAAAGAGGACTTTATGTTTGGTAACGATGTGTTCACCTTCCTGAAGATTCGTGGTGGTTACGGTAAGACCGGTAACGATAACATCGACGCATTCCTCTATCAGGATACCTACTCTCTGTCGGCAAAATATGAGGATATCGTAGCAGCCGTTCTGGAGCGTCAGGCTAACCCCAACCTCGGCTGGGAGGAGGCTTATATGACCAGCTTCGGTATTGATGCAACCCTGTTCAACAATGTTAATGTAACCTTGGAGCTCTACAACACCAAGAATACCAACCTTCTCTTGGCCGTTCCTCAGGCAACCAGCACCGGTTTCTTCGAGTTTATGGACAATGTGGGTACCATCCGCAACCGCGGTATCGAGCTCGCCGTTGATGGCAACATCATCAACACCCGCGACCTGACTTGGAATGTAGGTATGAACATCGGTATGAACCGCAACAGCGTAGTTTACCTGCCCAACGGTGAGTTCTTGCAGGCCAACTCGAGCGGTCTGAAACAGCAGGTTAAAGAGGGTCAGTCCCTGAACACTTGGTATATGCCCAAATGGATGGGTGTAGATCCCGCAAACGGCGATCCCCTGTGGGAGGTTGTTGAGGAGGATGGCACCACCAGGACTACCAACGCCTATTCAGAGGCTACTCACCAGGCTGTAGGTTGCGCTTCGCCTCTGTTCAGCGGTGGTGTGAACACTACTCTGACCTATAAGAACTGGAGCTTCAGTATGAACGGTGCGTTCGTTGTTGGCAACAAGATATTCAACTACGCTCGTGTATCGATGGATGCCGATGGTGCATACTCGGACTACAATATGCAGTCGCACGACAACGGTCTTGGTTGGACTCGTTGGGAGCAGGAGGGCGACATCGCCACTCACCCCAAACTTGTGCTGAACGGTAACAAGGCTTCCAACTCTATTTCGTCGCGCTACTTGGAGGATGGCAGCTTCTTCCGTCTGCGCAACATCACTATTGGTTACACTCTGCCCAAGTCGCTCACCGACAAGCTCTCGATGCAGTCGGCTCGCGTATTCGTATCGGCAGACAACATCTTCACTCTCACCAAGTTCTCCGGTATGGACCCCGAGGTTCGTCTGGAGTCGAGCGCCTATGAGCTCGCAGGTACATACTCGACCAACTATCCTGTACCTATGAGTATCACCGCAGGTATTGATGTGAAATTCTAAATGATAATAGGTAGGTACAATGAAACGAATTTTCCAGATATTTTTCGTGATGGGAGTTGTGGCTCTCCTTGGCGGTTGTGAGATGGACTACTATCGTTCCGATACGATGACCTCCGCACAGCTCAAGGACGACCCCGCTTCGGCAGTCTATACTACCGATGGTAACTACTCGATGTTCAAGGACACCCAGGAGTATCGCGGTACAGAAGATTCGGGTTTGACCTATCAGAAGATGTGGTTCCATATGGCCGAGATGAGGGCCGACAATGTGAACTTGTCGGGCCGTACCACCTCGCCCATCTATAACTCAGCTTGTTACAACGACGATCCTACCCTCAAACACGGTAAGTTCTTCTGGTGGATAGCATATAAGATTATCTTCTCTGCCAACACCATTATTGAGAGCCTTCCCGAGGGCGTTTCGTTGGAGAATGACCATCTGCTGGGTGAAAACTACTTCCTTAGGGCAATTTGTCACCTGAATCTCTCGTGCCTCTTCTCGCGCCAGTACTCCCACGGTAGGGACAATCAGGGCGTGGTGTTGCGCATCTCGACCGACTGCTCGGAGACGAAACGCGCGACCGTAGGAGAGGTCTACGACCAGATTGTCAAGGACCTCGAGAAGGCTGCCGAGCTGATGAAGAACGGCACCCGTAGGGGCGATGCAGGCTATGTTAGCTATGAGGCTGCCCGCGGCTTGCTCACTCGCGTATATCTCTATCGCGAGGAGTGGGACAAGGTGGTGGCTCTGGCCGATGAGATGATCGGCGCCGACGCAGCAGGCAAACTCGACCCCGATGTGGCAAACTACTTCATCAATGCCCGCACTTCGAAGGAGACCCTCTGGTGCATTGCCAATACCGCAACCGACACCCGCAACCGCTCGTCGCTCGGTTCGATGTTCTTCTCGCCCGATGGTACCGGTGGTACCGGCTGGGGTGAGTGCTACGCGACCGATCCTCTCTTGGACCTCTTTGAGCGCTATCCCGAGGATAAACGCTACACTTCGTACTTCTCGCTCTACGGCCAGATGAACGATGGCAAGAAGATGGTCACTTGGCCCGTTCCCGACGGCAGCAACCCCAACTACGAGAACTGCGTAGCTGTGGATGTCCAGAGGGCAGCGAGTGGTAACTACGAGTTCGACTACGACGGCAAGCACTATGTTGTCGAGGAGCGCCCCGTCTTCAACTACACCGAGTACTACATTCAGTATGAGGGTAAGGAGCAGCGCTGCTATCTGCGCGAGAATACCGACAAGATTACCGGTATCCGCAATAGCTATCCTCAGTTCTATTGCAGCAAGTTCGCTTGGCAGGATGGTGACCCCAACCTGTCGTCGCCTGTGATGCTGCGCTGGGCGGAGGTTATCCTCAACCGTGCCGAGGCCAACGCTATGTTGGGTCAGGATGCCAAAGCGCTCGCGGATGTGAATGTCATCCGCCAGAGGGCCGGTATTCCCGAGATGACTCTCGCCAATATGGCCGAGCGTGGTTACTCCGAAGTGATTGATGTTGTGAATGACGAGCGCCGTATGGAGCTCTGCTATGAGGCCCACCGCACCTTTGATGTCTATCGCCAGAAACGCTCGATGGACCGCAGGTTTGCCGGTGTTCAGCCTTGGGAGGTAGTAAGTTACGATGATCCTCGCATACTCTTCCGTATTCCCTTCGATGAGATTTCGGTGAGTGGCATCGATCAGAATCCCTAATCCGCAAACAACCAAGACAAAATCAAAACAATTATGAAAAAGATATTTAACATTTCACTTATCGCCCTGCTGGCAATGGCTATGGTGTCGTGCGAGATGGACTACTTCCGTTCGGACACTATGACCTCGGCTCAGCTTGAGGCCGATCCGGGTGCTGCTGTCTACACCACCGACGGCAACTACGCGATGTTCAAGGACTGCTTGCTCTACAACGGTTCGACCTACTCGGGTAACACCTATATTCGTCACTACTTCCAGATGAGCGAGTTCCGCGGTGACAATATGACTCTCTCGGGCCGTACTACCGACCCTCTGTATGAGGCATACACCTACTCCGACAATGCTACTCTTCGTAACAACAACTACTACTGGTTTGTTGCCTACAAGATTATCTACGGAGCCAACTCCAACATCAACGCAATCCCCACTGGTGCTTCGACCGAGAGCGACCATATGAAGGGTGAGAACCTCTTTATGAGGGCTATTGCTCACTTCCACCTGGTTACCCTCTACGCTAAGCCCTACTCGTGTGGCCGCGACAACCTCGGTGTTGTTCTGCGCACTTCGACCGACTGCTCGGAGACCAAGCGTGCGACCGTAGGCGAGGTTTACGATCAGGTTGTTGCCGACCTCCTCGAGGCTGCCGAGCTTATGAAGAATGGCTCGCGCCGTGGTGATGCAGGTTACATTGGCTACGATGCTGCTATGGCTCTTCTCTCGCGCGTATATCTCTATATGGGTGAGAACGACAAGGTTCTGGAGATTACCAACCAGCTCCTCGGCGGCAACCCCGCAGCCAACCTCGATCCCGACCTGAGGAACATCTTTGTGAACGCTCGCAGCTCGAAGGAGACCCTCTGGTGCGTTGCTCACACCGCTGTTGAGACTCAGGAGCGTAGCTCGGTTGGTTCGATGTACTACTCGCCCGATGGTACCGGTGGTACCGGTTGGTGCGAGATCTACTGGTCGGATCCTCTGATGGAGCTCTTCCTCCGTCACCCCGAGGATAAGCGTTTCAATGCCTACTTCGAGCAGTATGGCGCTACCGGCGAGGAGGACAAGCGTCTTGTACACTGGGCTGTTCCTTCGGATGGCAACGACTTCTATGAGAATGAGGTTACCAACAATGTTACCAAGAATGCCGAGGGCAAGTGGGCTTTCACCTACCAGAGCAAACAGTATGTTGTTGAGGAGGAGATGGTTGATGGCTATCCCCAGACCTTCATCCAGTACAATGGCAAGAAGACTCGCTGCTATGTTCGCCCCAACGCCGATATGATTGTGGGTGTTCGCCAGAGCTTCCCCCTCTATATGATGAACAAGTTCTCGGGTCAGGATGGCGACCCCAACCTTTCGTCGCCCATTATGATTCGCTGGGCAGAGGTTGTTCTGAACCGTGCAGAGGCTAAGGCCAAACTCGGTGACGATGCAGGCGCGCTGGCCGATGTTAATGTCATCCGCCAGAGGGCTGGTATTCCCGCTTGGGATGGCAGCTACAAGTGGAACGAGCACGGCTACGACAGCGTTCTGGAGGTTGTTCTCGACGAGCGTCGTATGGAGCTCTGCTTCGAGGCACACCGCACCCAGGATGTATACCGCAACGGCCTGAAGATGGACCGCCAGTTTGCCGGTGTTCACACTTGGGAGGTTATCGACTACACCGACAATCGTATCCCCTACCAGATTCCTTCGGATGAGTATCTGGTGAGCGGTATCGAGCAGAACCCCAGGTAGTCATTAGATTTTAGGGTGTGACGGGTGGCTACCTCTGTGAGCCACCCTCCCACGCCCAAATGGTTGAAAGACACAAACAAAACAAACCAATAAAAACAAACCAATAAAAACAAACCTAACTTTTCTTAACTAACAAAAAACAAAAAGCTATGAAAAAATTTTTTGCAATTGCAGCTATGGCTGCTATGTTGATCGCTTGTGGCGAGACAGAGGACAACAACAATAACAACAACAACGGTGTTGAGGAGCCCGATTTCGAGAGCCTCATCACTGTAGACGGTGACTTCAGCGACTGGGCTGCACTCGATGCAAGCAAAGTTGTTGTAGCTGAGCTTCCCGAGCTTCCCGTTAAGCATGATGGTTTGACCGTTGTTAAAGTTTACGCCGACCAGATGTTCCTGAATGTTTACCTCGAGTTCGACGAGGTAGTCATTGCAGACCGCAACTCGGCACCTTTCCATATGTACATCAATGCTGACGGCAGCGAGACTACCGGTGGTGGCGATGCACTGTGGGCTCCTGCTTGCTCGGAGTGGTTGCTCGAGGGTAACCTCTTCGACGGTGCTGGCAACTTTGGCAGCTACGATCCTGGCGTATTCCCCTGGGGTGGCGAGGTTGGTGCTACCGGTTGGGAGTGGCACCCTGTAGGTGTTCCTGCTGACGAGGAGCACAACTGGGGCGCTATCATTACCGAGGGTAATGGTGTAGCAAGCGGTGCTGGTGCTGGCAATGCATATGAGATTCAGGTTGTACGCGAGATGTTCCCCGCACAGTGGGCAGACACCTTCACCATCAGCTTCGACATCCAGCAGAACTGGAGCACTGTTGGTGCACTTCCCATCCTCACTGCTACCGACGAGAATCCCGAGGGCGCTACCACCCAGATGGTTGTAACTATCGACAAATAGTCTTTGCCTGATAGCATAAAGACCAAAACCTTTGTGGCTTAGCCGTTCGGTTTGTTCTCGACTTGGCCACAAGGACCTATCCACCGTGGGGGTGATACCCTGCGGTGGAGCAAACTGAAAACTGAGAACTGAGAACTGAAAGCTCAATATAAACCTAATTACAAAAAACTACAAATGAAAAAAACTTACACAAATCCAACACTCGACATCGTAGAGATGGCCGTAGAGATGGGTATCGCAATGAGCACCCAGACCGTAGACGGTATCAATGACATCTACCTCACCGAAGAGGAGGTTGAGTGGTAAACCCAAAGTCCAACAATCAGAAGCAAAACAGAGAGAAACAAGATGAAAAAGATTTTCTATTTTATTGCAAGTGCTATTGTTGCTTTGGGCGCAGTGGCTTGCCAGAACGACATTGACGACAATATCACCCCCGAGGGCCAGGAGAGCCTCTCGATTGAGGTGGAGATTAGCGAGTCGACCCGTATCGCCCTCGGCGACCTCGAGGAGGGCAAACGACAGCTCTATTTTGAGGATGGCGACCGCCTGTTGGTTACCACCGCTTGGGGTGGTGACGCTACCAATCCCGAGAACAACTTCTGGTTCACCTACTCCAGCGCGACCGGTAAGTTCACCTGCACCGCAGAGGGCGTAGGCGCACTCAAAGGCCAGAGCCGTGATGTGTTCCACCTTGTAGAGGACCCCGTGAATGGTCTTGGCGCCGGCGTTTTGTGTGACTCCGAGGCGGGCCTCGACGGCGTTGTTATGGTGGGCTCTACCTCCGCACTTGGCGAGAGCAAAATCGTGATGGATGTATATCCCGTTTTGAAGTACTCCTCGGAGCACTCGGTAACCTTCACCACAAGCAAGAGCGTCTTTGGCGCAGTCAAGAGCTGGGGTATCGGTCAGTATAAAGAGTACACCTTCCCCGCAGGCACCGATGTATATGTTCCTATGTTCAGCTCGGGCGAGATTACCCTTTCGGCAACCATCAAAGGCGAGGTTGTCAAGTCGAAAACCATCAACTTCGAGAAGAACAAAATCTACAACCTCGGCACTCTTGAGGCCAAACCCGAGGAGTCGGTTGATGGAGATGTTAATGTGGCAATCGCTATCGACGGTGCTTTTGCCGATTGGGATGCTGTGACCAAGAATGTTGCAACCCTTCCCGCCGATGCAACCTCAAATGTTATCTGCAAAACCCTCAAGGTTTGTGCCGATGCAAACAACATCTATGGTTATATGGAGGTGGCAGTTGAGGCTTCGGTTGAGTTTATTATGACCCTTGATCTCGATAACGACCCCACGACCGGTAGCTACAACTGGATGTTGCCCAATGTAAAAGGCGAGTTGCTGATTTGGAGCTGTACTCTCTGTGACGGTGGCGCACCCTATTCTGCACCCTTCAGGTGGGGTGGTTACTCCGTTGGCAGTCACGAAATCGTGAACTCCTCCCCTGCAACCACCATCGCCGAAGGCCTTGTGGCTGTTGAGTTTGCAATCGCACGCGAGAGTATCAATAGCCTTATCACCGGCCCCAATGTGGGTATTGGTGTGGCGACCTATGGTACTTCGGGCGAGCCTTCGGGTGTGATGCCCCACGATGGCAATGCGCTCGTATTCCCCGTTCCCGCAGCGGAGTAAGAAAAAAGACCCTTTTATTAACTAAACAATAACCAATTAAAAAACCACTTAACACAATGATTAAGAAATTTATTGCTTTGGCTGCTGTGGCAGCTATGCTCTTCGCTTGTGGCGAGGAGCCCGTGAAACCCGATCCCAACCCCGGTGACGATCCTATCGTGGAACCCGAGCCCGATTTCGAGAGCGCTATCATCATCGACGGTGACTATGCCGACTGGGCAGCAGTAGAGGCCGCAACCGCTACTCTCCCCACCGAGGGTACCCCCAAGTACACCCAGCTCAAGACCCTCAAGGCCTACGCTGACGAGTATTTCATCTGCCTCTATCTGGAGTATGACCCCACCGACATCCGCACCATCGACCTCTTCATCAACGACGACAACGACGCTCTGACCGGTCACATCAACGCTTGGGATGAGGGTGTTGGCCTGATGTTGCAGGGCAGCTTCTATGAGTTCGACGCAGAGTACACCACTCAGCTCGGTGGCAAATCGTGGGATCCCTCGATGTATATGTTCGGTGGCGAGGACCTCTCGACCGCTTGGGAGTGGGTTAACCTCGGCGTAGGTGGCGGCGCAAGCTCCTCCATCGCCAATATGATCGACGACACCACCGCCGCTGTGGAGATTCAGATCATCCGCGAGATGCTTCCTATGCCTCTGGCAGACACCATCGGCCTCGGCGTTATCCTCGAGACCGCAGGTTGGGTGAGCGTTGGTGCTCTTCCCGCAGTTGCTGAGGAGCTCAAACTCGAGGGCGCAGCTAACCCCCTGTTGCCCCTGAATATTCCCGCAGCCGTAGAGTAATCTCGGAGGCTAAATCCTTCTGGTGGGCCGCACAAGGGGCGTGTGGCCACAGTGTGCGGCCCACCTTGTTATTCAAATTCAAAATTCAAAATTGACAACTGACTACTGACTACTGACTACTGACAACTGACAACTGACTACTGATTACTGAAAACTGAAAGCTGACCGCTGAGAACTGTAGAAAACGGTTTCCTCCAAAGATGAAAAAAACCATATCGACACTTCGATAGAAAATATATATAAGTAACTAATAAAAGCAGAAAACTATGAAATTTAGAACTATCCTTGCAGCTGCCGTGGCAGCTATGGCGCTTATGGCGTGCACCAACCCCGAAGATGAGCAGGGCCCCATCTCGACCGAGGGTCTTGATGAGGTGACCTACACAACCCTCACCTACGACCAGGAGGCCAAACAGCGCATCTGCAACCCCGAGCGCGGTTTCTACTCCCAGACCTCTTTCCGCTCGGCATCGTCGATGGGTACCTCGGTGGTTACCGCCAGCCGTATGACCGGCCGTACGCTCCACCTCACCCTCTTCTACCTGACCGACTTCATCGAGAGTGACATCTCGGCCGACTATCTGGCAGCTATGCAGACCACCTTCGACAACCTCCGCGCAGGTGGCGGTAAGGCTATCGTGAGGTTCGCCTACAAAGACGACGACAGTGTGCTGAACAAACCCTGGGACGCTTCGCAGGAACTCGTTGCCCGCCACATCGAGCAGGTAAGCCCCATTCTGGCCAAAAATGCCGATGTTATCTACACCGTGCAGGCAGGCTTCATTGGTGTTTGGGGTGAGTGGTACTACACCTCCTACTTCCATATGCCCATTACTACCGACGCCCAGTATGCCGACCGTAGGAAGGTCGTAGACGGCCTGCTGCAGGCTCTGCCCAAGGATCGTCAGGTGGAGCTCCGCACCCCCGCCTTCAAGATGAGGATGTATGGCGTGGGCCTCGAGGATACCCTCACCGTGGCAACCGCCCACAATGGTAGCGACCTTGCGCGCCTTGCAGGCCACAACGACTGCTACCTCGCATCGAGCAACGACACCGGCACCTTCGACGATAAGCGCGGCACCGGCGACTGGCTGTTCTGGGATGCCGAGACCCGCTACACCATTATGGGTGGCGAGACCTGCGGCACTTCGAAGTTTAGCAAGTGCGAGAACACCCTCCAGAGGATGGCCGAGCAGCACTGGAGCTACCTCAATATCGGCTACCACCAGGGCGTAATCAGCGGCTGGCGGAGCGAGGGCTGCTACAACGAGATTGTGGCTCGCCTCGGCTACCGTCTGGCACTCCGCAACGCCTTCTTCAGCCCCGAGGCTGTGGCAGGTGGCGACTTCCGCGTAGTGATGAACATCGCCAACGAGGGTTGGGCTGCTCCTATGAACCCCCGCGGTGTTGAGCTCGTGCTCGTAGGCGGCGGCAAGGAGTATAAGTTCAAGATTGACAGCGACCCCCGCTTCTGGTTCGAGAACACCATCACCACCTTGGCTACCACCATCACCCTGCCCGCCGACCTGGCAGCAGGTGAGTATGACCTCTACCTCAATCTGCCCGACGGCTACGAGAGCTTGGCAAACAACCCCAACTACTCGATTCGCCTGCTGAACGACAATGTTTGGAACAAGGATAAGGGTTACAACCTCCTGACTACCATCACCGTACAGTAGTGGTGCGGAGAGAAACTAAAAGAGTAAACGACAATGACACAGAATAGTACAAAGAAGGGGTGGTTGATGTATGCCATCATCACCCTTGTGACCTGGGGTATCTGGGGAGCCTTCAGCGAGGTTCCTGGATGTCCCTCCACGATGGTCTATGTCATCTGGGCCCTCTCGATGGTGCCCTGCGTGATTGTGGCCTTGTGGCTTGGCGGTTGGAAGATAGCCCACGATAAGAAGAGCCTCTTCTCGGGCGCAATGGTAGGTCTGTTGGGCTCGGGTGGCCAGCTGCTGCTCTTCGCCGCACTCAAGGAGGGTCCCGCCTATATCGTCTTCCCATTCATCTCGATGTCGCCCATTGTGACTATCGTGATGAGTATGATATTCCTCAAGGAGAAGGCCAACAAGACCCAGTGGCTCGGTATCGTGGTGGCACTCGTGGCCATCTTCTTCCTCTCGTGGCAGGACCCCACCGACACCAACATCAAGAGCTACGGTTGGCTCATTCTGGCCACCGCCGTATTCCTGATGTGGGGCGTTCAGGGCTACTTCTTCAAGTTTGCCAACGACTCGATGCCCTCCGAGAGCGTCTTCTTCTACCAGACCCTCTGGTCGCTGGTGCTGATTCCTGTAGCACTCCTTATGACCGAGGGTGGTATGGCGGGCGCAATGGTGCCCTCAAAGGTCTTCTGGACCGTCTTTGGCATCCAGAGCCTAAATGCCATTGGTGCTCTCACAATCAACTACGCCTACCGCTACGGCAAGGCAATCATTGTTTCGCCTATGCAGGGCTTGGCCCCCGTGGTAACCATCATCATCTCGCTGGTGCTCTACGGCAAGGTCCCCGGTCCTATGCTGGCTATCGGTCTGGTGCTCGCAACGGTGGCTATCGTAGCCCTCTCGCTGGAGCCCAAACCCAAGGACGATAAGAAATAGAGAAGCGAAAAACAAGAGAGAAAGAGTAGCTAAGTATGAAAAAGATATGGATTGTAGTGCTGGCCGCCGCGGCGACCGCAATGGTGGGATGTGTGGATAGGGCTCCCGAGCAGAAGGGTGTCACGAGCTACACCGCCCCCACAGCTCACCCCACAGTAGAGGTGGCACAGCCCGCCAAGGGCCTCAGGCCCAAGAATATCGTCTTTATGATAGGCGACGGTATGGGTCTGGAGCAGCTCTCCACCGCGTGGGTTGCCAATCGTGGTGCGCTGAACATCGACCAGATGCCCTATGTGGGCCTCCAGAGAACCTACTGCCTCGATTGGCTCGTGACCGACTCGGCTGCGGCAGGTACGGCTCTGGCTACGGGCCAGAAGACCAACAAGGGTATGGTGGCTACCAACCCCCAGGGCGAGGAGCTCAGCTCTATGATGGACCTTGCCCAGAGGGCCGGCAAGCGTACGGGTGTGGTTGTGGTGTGCCGTCTGAACGACGCAACCCCCGCAACCTTCTGCTGCAACAACCCCGATAGGGACGAGGCCGAGGAGATTACGGCCGACTACCTCACCTGTGGTGTCGATTACATCGCCGGTGGCGGTATGAACTACTGGCGCGACGAGCGCACCGATGGTCGTGACATCTTCGCCGAGATTGGCGCCAAGGGCTACAACACCTACGAGAGTGCCGAGAAGCTTATGGAGGCTGAGAGCCTCCCCGTGGCTGCCGTTCTGGCACCCCTGGAGTTGCCCTCGGCCCTTAGTGGCGAGAGGGGCGATATGTTCCGCAATATGACCACCAAGGCTCTCGATATGCTCAGCAGGGACAACGACGAGGGCTTCTTCCTGATGGTCGAGGGCTCGTGCATCGACGACTGGTTGCACGCCAATAGGGTGGATGCTGCCGTTGAGGAGATTCTGGACTTCGACCGCGTGGTGGGCGATGTTCTGGAGTGGGCCGAGAAGGATGGCCAGACGCTGGTGGTTGTTACCGCCGACCACGCAACGGGCGCTATGACCCTGCTGTGGGGCGACATCGAGGAGGGCACCGTGGAGGTGAACTTCGCAAACGAGGGCCACAACGGCATTATGGTTCCCTACTTCGCCTATGGCGCAGGTGCCGAGAAGTTCGATGGCACCGTGGAGAACGCCCAGCTCTCGAAGATGATTTCGGACTATATCAAATAGCATAGAAAACAGATTAAACACAAACCTTAGTAAAACAAGACGACTACTATGAAAAAGTTTAGATGGTTGATTCTGCTCTTTGCGGCAGTGAGTGTAGCCGCCTGTTATATGGAAGAGGACTCCGACTTTCCCGACTACGAGCGTGTGACGCTCCAGAGCGAGATTACGGGTGTGCAGCCTATGACCGGTATCGTGGTGTGGAACACCTCGGGTGCGGCCCAGACGGCCGACTATGTGCAGCTGGAGTTCTCCTATATGCTCTACAATGAGGTTTGTAAGGAGAAGGATGTATTCGACTGGACCCCTATGGATAGGCTCCTCGAGCAGGTGGCCTCGCGCGGCCATCAGGCCATTGTGCGCTTCCGCTACACCTACCCGGGCTACACCTCGGCGGAGCCCGACTACATCAAGGCTCTGTCCGACTATGAGCAGCGCACCTCCAAGAGCGAGGGTAAGGATACCGAGTTCCCCGATTGGCGACACCCCGAGCTCCAGCGTTTCCACAAGGAGTTCCACCGCCGTTTCGCCGAGCGCTACGACAAGGACCCCCGACTGGCTTTCGTGCAGACGGGCTATGGCCTGTGGGCCGAGTACCACATCTACGACGGCCTCTACATCAAGGGTCAGACCTTCCCCAGCAAGGAGTTCCAAAAGGAGTTCTTCCTCGGTATGGATGAGTGGTTTGAGGATTGCTCGTGGAGCATCTCGATTGATGCGGGCGACTCGTTCTATGGCCCCTTCCAGATGGATAAGACGCTCCTGGATTTGCACTTCGGCAACTTCGACGACTCGTTTATGTGCGAGGACCACGACGGCTACAATACCCGTATGTGGAAGGTCTTTGGCGAGGAGCGCTACAAACACTCCCCCTTTGGCGGCGAGTTCAACTACTACACCACCGACGACCAGCGTCACTGCCTCGACAAGGAGGGGTGGCACGGCAGACTCTTCGAGGATGAGGTTGCCAAGTTCCATATGACCTACATCATCGGCAACGACCAGCCCCGCTACCAGAAGCCCGCACGCATCAAGGAGGCGGCTATGGCTATGGGCTATGAGTTCACCATCCTCGACTACAGGGTGAAGGGCTCATCGGTCGCTGTGGAGATTAAGAATACGGGTGTTGCCCCCATCTACCGCGATGCCTATGTGGCCGTGGGTGGCGTGAGGGGTGAGTACAACCTGCGTCAGCTCCAGCCCGGCGAGTTCCAGTGGGTGGAGATTGCAGATTGCTACACCGAGGGCGCTGTGCCCACCATCGAGTGTGACCACTTGGTCGAGGGCCAGAAGATTGAGTACAACGCCAATGTAGTCAGTGAATAACGAGTAGTTGGGACAGAGTGCTAATCCGATGAGAGTTCTGCGAAGCATAGTTGTGACCTTTGTGGCCTGCGCACTGCTACTGACGGTGGGCGTGTGTGGTGGCTGTGCTACCACTCCCCGTTCGCCCGAGGGCTTCTGGGCCGACTATGAGCCCGCCTCACTGCTGGAGAGTGTGGACGCCTCGGAGCAGATGTTCGTGGAGTGGGCCGGACTGTTGCAGGGAGCCGATAGGGCTGTGTGCGAGAGGGCCATACAGGAGTTCGTGGAGATTATGGTGGCCGACCCCGTGGGCTATCACCTCTGGACGGAGTGGGCAAACCTCCACCTCTATGGTCTATGGTCGCCCGTGAGAAACGAGGAGGCCTTTGGAATGCTCCTCCAGAGGGTATGGAACGACCCGAGGGTGCCATCGGAGAATAAGCAGCATATACCTCGCTTAGAGGGTATCTTGACCCACAACGGAGTGGGTGATAGGGCCGAGGAACTCGCGATGTACGATGCCGAGGGCGCGGAGGCAAAGCTGTCCGACCTGAGGGGTAGGAGAGTGGTGCTTGTGATGGTCGATACGACCTGCCCGTCGTGCGTCGATACGATGCAGAAGATTGAGCAGACCGAGGTGATTATGGAGGCAGCCCGGAGGGGGGAGGTGGCACTTGTGGCTGTGGCCATCAACCAAACGCCCGAGGGTATCGCCACACTCACCCGCGAGAAGAGCCCCCTCGGATGGCATATTTATTGCGCCTCGTCGGGCCAGCTGGAACGCAGCTACTACGACTCCGAGGCCTCGCCAATGCTCTTCCTGCTCTCCCACGACGGCACGGTGGAGGTGGCTATGACACGCAACGCGGAGAGCCTTGCCGAGGCTGTTGGCAAAGGTTCAGAAAAGAGATAACAAGAGATGAAGGGTAAAAGATAGAAAAAGGATTTTGGTTAGTTAATGAAGGGAGAGACGGAGTGTCGCACCGCAAGGTCGCCGCGCTCCGTTTCGTTTTTTATTCAGGTCGACCTACGCCCGACGCCTGACCCAAATCCAAGAAGATTTCTGTGAGATGGGGGATGTTAGAACTGTGCCTTAATCAGGGCCTCACCCAATTTGTGAAGATAACCCTCTATCTCCATTGCGCGTTCAAATGATGGTCGTTTTGTCCCACAGACATACTGCCTCATTAAAACTTCGCTAATGCCCATTGCTTTCGCTACTTGTCTTACATTCAGCTCAGGGAACTTTTCAAACAATTCGCCAATGGGATTGTCCCCTTGTAAAAATCTATTTTGTGTTTCTTGCATAAGATTAATGAATTAGGTTGTGTCCTGCAAATTTAACACAGAAACTATATAATTGCAACTCTTCTGCCCTCTTGCCCGCCTAAAAGGAGCCCTCTTTGCCACAATAATATATCACTCACCCCCACAGAACTCAATTCTGTATGCAGGTTACATTTTTGTAACCCACAACTCTATTGCAGAACAAGGTGCTTAACAGAAGCCGTTTGTAAAACCGACTCTTTCTCGGGTTACATTTTTGTAACCCGCGTTTAATGGGAGGGCGCTGTGGATTGTGCAGAATGGGGAGGCACACCACTCAAGTGCAGGCAGAGCCCTTTGTGTGTTATGGGTTACATTTTTGTAACCCATAACATTATTGTAACTCTATGAACTTAATAGAAACGACTCCGTAAGCCCCGTTCTTTTGTTGGTTACAAAAATGTAACCCAGGACACTATTGAGTCGTGGGGGACTTAATCGAAGCGAGTCTATATTACCATCCCTCACCATTCTTTCTTGGGTTACAAAAATGTAACCCATAACATTCTTGAGGAGGGAGGTGCTGAATCAAAAAGATTACATCAACCACCATTCTTTCTTGGGTTACAAAAATGTAACCCAGGCAACTATTGAGTCGTGAGGAACCGAATCGAAGCTACTCCATAACCCCCCGTTCTTTTGTGGGTTACAAAAAAGTAATCCACAACTTTGTTGTTGCTGAGGGGGTGACTCTTTGAGAAGTGGATTTTGCGTGTATGAAACTCGTCTGTGTTAGGGGGTGGCAAGAGTTATTGCAGCACATCGTTTGACCAAAGGCCTGTGATGAGTGCTCCGTCGGCCCGCATATAGAGTCCTGTGCCCTCGCGCACGCCGCGCTCCCAGAAGCCACACCACCACGCACCATCGGCCCAACGATAGATGCCAAAGCCCTGACGCACACCCTCAATGCTCTCGCCCTCCCAGCTGTCGCCACCCTCGTAGCTCTCGCGGGTCCAGCTATAGGGGTAGCCCGCAGGGGTGGCCACACCACTTGGGCGGCCCTCCTTCAGAGGACCATAGTAGAGGTTGCGCCCCTCGGCATCGTAGAAGGCCCCGTGGTCACTCGGCACCCCCTCCTCAATGTAGCCGACATAGATTGTGGCCCCCTCCACACCCTCGAACTGATGGCCGTCGGAGAGTAGTATGGCTCCCGTGCCGGAGAAGTCGTTGAAGTAGCCGTAGGTCAGCTGGTGGGTGTCCGCAATGCGACAGGTGCCGTACTGCTCGCCATCCTCCCAATAGGCCGAGAGTATTCGCCCGTCGTCCCACACGAAGGTGCCGTAGCCGTCGCGCATACCTCGGCGCAACTCGCCATAGTAGCACCCCTGGTCGAAGGAGCGGTAGTGGTACTTGTAGGGTAGGGTGCTCTCCTGGCCGCTCCAGTAGGCCGCCAGCTCGGGAGCTACGGGAGCGTAGTGCTCCGCCAGCCTCTCGGCCGCCTCCTCGAGCCCTCCCTCGGCCGCAAGACGCATAAAGTGGTGCCAACGAGAGCTGTCGGCCTCAGTGCCCCAGCCGTGGAGGTAGCACATCGCCGCATTGTATTGTGCAACAGCATCTCCCGACTTTGCATCGGAGAGAAAGTCGCCCAGCGTCTGTGCTCCGAGAGGGCCCCACGCACACGCGCACATTATAAATATAAGTATGAATCGTCTCATTTTCAGCCTTGTTATGCACAAAGATAACTAAAAATCACGGGCAAAAAGCAAAAAACTGGCCCAATTATTTTTTTATAAGGAAAAGAGTTGTATTTTTGTGCCGATTTTCGGTCAGGTGACAGAAACGCCGGACAGAAGATTGAGGTTCTTCGGAATACTGGAAATGAATTTTTGAAAATTTGTTGCAGCAAATTTTGTGGATTCAAAAAAACTGCATATATTTGCAACCCCAAATAAGGGCAAACCGCTGCCGATGTAGCTCAGTTGGCCAGAGCAGCTGATTTGTAATCAGCTGGTCGGGGGTTCGAATCCCTCCATCGGCTCCAAGTCCGGCATCGAGGGATGTGGGGGCAACAAAACATATTGGGAGAGTTCCAGAGTGGCCAAATGGGGCAGACTGTAAATCTGTTGGCAACGCCTTCGGTGGTTCGAATCCATCCTCTCCCACACTTCAAAAGTTCAATTCATCAGCAACTGGTGGATTGTTCTTTTGTGGTTCTCGGTAGTGAACCCGAGGCCACCGAAAGAGAGTCGACGCTTGGGGGTAAGTGGCGACTTTTGGTGTGCAAAGGAGTTCAGTACTGAAAACTGCGGAAGTAGCTCAGTTGATAGAGCATCAGCCTTCCAAGCTGAGGGTCGCGAGTTTGAGCCTCGTCTTCCGCTCCAAGACGAAAACAAAGACAATTAACATAAATACTTATCTAATAACAACTACAAAGTTATGGCAAAAGAAAAATTTGACAGGTCAAAGCCTCACGTAAACGTAGGTACTATCGGCCACGTTGACCACGGTAAAACTACTCTTACCGCTGCTATTACCCAGGTACTTGGTAAAAAAGGTCTTTCGGAGCTCCGTTCGTTCGACTCGATTGACAACGCTCCCGAGGAGAAAGAGCGTGGTATCACCATCAACACCTCGCACATCGAGTATCAGACCGCAAACCGTCACTATGCTCACGTTGACTGCCCTGGTCACGCTGACTATGTGAAGAACATGGTAACTGGTGCTGCTCAGATGGATGGTGCTATCCTGGTTGTTGCTTCGACCGATGGTCCTATGCCCCAGACCCGTGAGCACGTTCTTTTGGCTCGTCAGGTAAACGTTCCCAGAATCGTTGTTTTCATGAACAAATGCGATATGGTTGACGACGAGGAGATGCTTGACCTCGTTGAGATGGAGATTCGCGATGTTCTGAGCGCAAACGGCTTCGATGGTGACAACGCTCCCGTTATCCGTGGTTCTGCTCTTGGCGCACTCAACGGTGAGGCCCAGTGGGAGGAGAAAGTTATGGAGCTCATGGACGCAGTTGATACCTATATTCCCCTGCCTCCCCGTGACGCTGACAAACCCTTCTTGATGCCTGTTGAGGATGTATTCTCGATCACCGGTCGTGGTACCGTTCTTACCGGCCGTATTGAGACTGGTGTTATCCACGTTGGTGACCCCGTTGAGATCGTAGGTTTGGATGAGAAGATTCGTACTTCGGTATGTACCGGCGTTGAGATGTTCCGCAAACTCCTCGATGAGGGTTCGGCTGGTGACAACGTAGGTCTGCTGATGCGTGGTATCGACAAGAAAGAGGTTAAGCGCGGTATGGTAGTAGCTAAACCCAAGTCGATCACTCCCCACACCAAATTCCGTGGTGAGGTTTATATCTTGAAGAAAGAAGAGGGTGGCCGTCACACTCCTTTCCACAACAGGTATCGTCCCCAGTTCTACCTCCGTACTATGGATATTACCGGTGAGGTTAAACTCCCCGATGGTATCGAGATGGTAATGCCTGGTGACCACGTTGAGATCGAGGTAACCCTCATCTACCCCGTTGCTTTGAATGCAGGTCTTCGTTTCGCTATCCGCGAGGGTGGTCGTACCGTAGGTTCGGGTCAGATCAAAGAGGTTCTCGAGTAATCAATCTACCAGAGAGATTCTCAATAGATCTTAACATAGGGGCGAGTAGGGCGTAAGGCTTGAAAGTCGAGCGTTAAGCACCGCTTGCCCCACTTTTACGAGAGTAGTTTAATGGTAGAATAGCGGTCTCCAAAACCGTTGGTGGGAGTTCGATTCTCTCCTCTCGTGCACAAGTCCGGTAGCTTTGCAGAAAGAGTGCCGGACTTATTGAGTGAAAAAGAAATAAAGATAAAAAGCATAAATCAATTATGAGACTCGTAAAATACGTAAAGGCTTCGTACGAAGAGTTGGTTCACAAAGTGTCGTGGACTCCTATGAAAGAGCTGCAGAGTCTGGCAGTTACCGTTATGGTTGCTTCCCTGCTGATTGCTGTGGCAATTCTTGCTATGGACCTGACCTTTGAATCCATTATGAAGGCTGTATACAGCGTTTTGGGTCACTAGTTCAGAGTTTAGTTTAACTTGTTCCACAACTAAGTAAAACAAAGACAATGAGCGAGCAGACAAAAAACTGGTATGTGATTCGCGCCATCGGCGGCAAAGAGAAGAAGGTGAAGGAGTACATCGAGAACGAGGTACGCCATCTGCACCTTGAGCATCTTGTGTCGCAGGTTCTCATTCCTACCGAGAAGGTCTACACGATCCGCAACGGTAAGAAGGTGAGCAAGGAGAAGGTGTCGTATCCCGGCTATGTATTGGTTGAAGCAGCTATGGTTGATGAGGTTCCTTATGTACTTCGCAACACGCCCAATGTACTCGGCTTCCTAGGAGAGACCAAAGAGGAGAGTCAGCGCCTTATTGCCACACCCATTCGTGAGGCAGAGGTTGCACGCATTCTCGGAAGGGTTGACCAAATGAGTCAGGGCGAGGAAGAAAACGAGATTCCTTTCTTCGTTGGAGAGACCGTAAAAGTTACGGACGGTCCCTTCTCGAGTTTCTCCGGCACCATCGAGGCAGTCGATGAGGAGAGAAAGAAATTGACGGTTTCTGTGAAGATATTCGGTCGCAAGACTCCTATGGAGTTGAGCTTTATGCAAGTTGAAAAAGAATAATTAACCAAGGAAAACTATGGCAAAAGAGGTTGCTGCATTTATTAAGTTGCAGATTAAAGGTGGTGCCGCCAATCCTTCGCCTCCTGTAGGTCCCGCGCTGGGTTCCAAGGGAGTCAACATCATGGACTTCTGCAAACAGTTCAACGCAAGGACGCAGGAGAAGGCCGGCAAGGTATTGCCCGTAATTATTACCGTATATAACGACAAGTCGTTTGAGTTTGTCGTTAAACAGCCCCCTGTTGCTGCTGCTTTGAAAGAGGCTGCTGGTATCCAGTCTGGTTCTTCGGAGCCCAACCGTCAGAAGGTCGGTAGTGTAACTATCGAGCAGGTTGAGGCAATCGCAAAGGACAAGATGAGCGATATGAACTGCTTCACTATTGAGTCGGCTATGCGTATGGTAGCCGGTACTGCACGCAGTATGGGTATCACCGTCGTAGGCGAAGTTCCTGCAAAGTAATTAGACTGAAAGAAGATGAGTAAATTGACAAAGAATCAAAAAGCAATGCTCGCGAAGGTAGAGCCCGGAAAGCTCTACAAGCTGAGCGAGGCCGCAGCTCTTCTGAAAGAGATTACTTTCACTAAGTTCGATGCTTCGGTAAATGTTGATGTCCGTCTTGGTGTTGACCCTCGTAAGGCCAACCAGATGGTTCGTGGCGTAGTTACTCTTCCTCACGGTACCGGTAAGACCGTTCGCGTGTTGGTACTCTGTACTCCCGACAAGGAGAACGAGGCTCGTGAGGCAGGTGCAGACTATGTAGGTTTGGACGAGTATGTTGAGAAGATCAAGGGCGGTTGGACCGACGTTGATACTATCATCTGTACTCCTAATGTAATGGCAAAAGTAGGTGCTCTGGGTCGTATTCTGGGTCCCCGTGGCTTGATGCCCAACCCCAAAACCGGCACCGTTACTATGGATGTAGCCAAGGCTGTTCAGGAGGTGAAGGCCGGTAAGATCGACTTCAAGGTTGATAAGTACGGTATCGTTCACTCGGCCGTTGGTAAGGTATCGTTCAGCGCAGAGAAGATCGTTGACAATGCAAACGCATTCATCGATATGATCCACAAGCTGAAACCCGCCGCAGCTAAAGGTACATATATGATTAGCATCTATCTCTCATCGACAATGAGTATCGGTCTCCAGATTGACCCCAAATCACTTGATTTCAAATAGTAAAAAACATTGAGCAATGACAAGGGAAGAAAAAAGAATAGTTATTGAAGGCCTGACCGAGAAACTCAATCAGTATCCTAACTTCTATATTGCTGACATCGAGGCTCTGAACGCCGAGCAGACTGCTCAGTTGCGTCGCAAATGCTTCGAGAAAGGCGTGAAGCTGGTTGTTGTAAAGAACACCCTCTTCATCAAAGCGCTCGAGGGCGTAGAGAAGGCAGATGCTGCACTTGTCGAGGTTCTGAAAGGCACTTCGTCGATTATGTTCTCCGAGGGCAGCAAGAGCCCTGCACAGGTTATCAAAGAGTTCCGCAAAGGTTGCGACAAACCCATTTTGAAAGCCGCTTATGTACAGGACTGCGTCTATGTAGGTGACAATAACCTCGATATGCTTTGCAACATCAAATCTCGCGAGGAGCTTATCGGCGATATCATCGGCTTGCTCCAGTCGCCCATCAAGAATGTCGTTTCGGCACTTCAGGGTAGCGCAGGTCAGAAGGTTGCTGGCATCGTAAAGGCACTTGAAGAAAGAAATTAATTTTTCCAAAACAAACACAAACAACGAAGTAAAACAATTTAATTTTTTATAAAAACTATGGCAGATATCAAAGCATTGGCAGAAGAGTTGGTAAACTTGACTGTTAAAGAGGTAAACGAGTTGGCAACCATCCTGAAAGAGGAGTACGGTATTGAGCCCGCAGCTGCAGCTGTTGCAGTTGCTGCTCCCGCAGCCGCTGAGGCAGCTGCTCCCGCAGAGAAGACTTCTTTTGATGTAATTCTCGTAAGCGCAGGTCAGGCAAAGATCGCAGTTGTTAAGGCTGTGAAAGAGGCTACCGGCTTCGGTCTGAAAGAGTCGAAAGACTTGGTAGACGCTGCTCCTAAGGCTATCAAAGAGGGCATCTCGAAAGAGGAGGCTGAGGCACTCAAAGCAGCTCTCGAGGACGCAGGTGCAGAGGTTGAGGTTAAATAGTTTTAGCTATTAGCTTCACTCCATACTGGGTATAGAGCTTATGTCAAAATAAGCTCTATGCCTTTTTCGCGTCTAAAAAGTAGGGCGCGAAACCAACTTTAGGTTAGGTGGTTTTTGACAGCCTATAAGTGGTTGAAATACAGGATGTTCTTCGGTCGGTGGGCTGGGGAATTATCTTGGCCAGCGATGGCAAAAAGCGACATTAACAAAAAATCTTTCAAAAAAATTTTGCAGACAATGTCCTCGAAAGCAAACAATAGAATTAGCTTCTCCTCCATTTCCCACAAGATGGATTATCCCGACTTTTTGGAGGTGCAGCTCAAATCATTCCACGACTTTTTTCAATTAGACACGACTGCTGAGAATCGCAAGAACGAGGGACTCTACAAGGTGTTCTCCGAGAATTTCCCCATTTCGGATACTCGTAACAACTTCACCCTCGAGTTCATAGATTACTACATCGATCCCCCCCGCTACTCGATTGAGGAGTGCTTGGAGATGGGATTGACCTACAGTGTGCCCCTGAAGGCCAAGCTGAAACTCTCGTGCACCGATCCCGAGCACGAGGATTTCGACACTGAGGTTCAGGATGTTTACTTCGGAACTATCCCCTATATGACCCCTGGTGGTACCTTCGTAATCAACGGTGCCGAGCGCGTGGTAGTTTCGCAGTTGCACCGTTCGCCCGGCGTATTCTTCGGTCAGAGTGTCCACACCAACGGCACAAAACTCTACTCGGCCCGTATTATTCCCTTCAAGGGTTCGTGGATAGAGTTCGCAACCGACATCAACAATGTGATGTATGCTTACATCGACCGTAAGAAGAAGTTGCCCGTAACCACACTACTCAGGGCCATTGGCTTTGAGGCAGATAGGGAGATTCTGGAGATTTTCGACCTTGCCGACGAGGTGAAGGTTAATCGCACGAATCTCAAGAAGAGCCTCGGCAGGAAGCTGGCCGCAAGGATTATTATGACCAGCTGGGAGGACTTCGTTGATGAGGATACCGGTGAGGTTATGCCCATCGAGCGTAGCGTAGTTGTCCTGGAGCGCGAGACCGAGCTTACTGAGGAGCATATTGATGTTATTCTGGAGAGTGGCGCCAAGACCATTCTTCTCCACAAGGATAACCCCTCGGGTGTTGACTACTCGATTATCTACAACACCCTTCAGAAGGACCCCACCATCACGGAGAAAGACGCTGTGGTGTACATCTATCGCCAGTTGCGCAACTCGGAGCCACCAGATGAGGCTACCGCAAGGGATGTCATTGACAAGCTCTTCTTCAGCGACAAACGCTACGACTTGGGTGATGTGGGCCGTTTCCGTATCAACAAGAAACTTGGCTTGGAGATTAATCCCGAGGTGAGGATTTTGACACGCGAGGACATTATTGCCATCATTCGCCACCTTATCGAGCTTATCAACTCCAAGACCGATGTTGACGATATTGACCACTTGTCGAACCGTCGCGTGAGGACCGTGGGCGAGCAGCTGAGCAACCAGTTCTCGATTGGTTTCATCCGTATGGCCCGCACCATCCGTGAGAGGATGAATGTTAGGGACAACGAGCTCTTCAAACCCATCGACCTGATTAATGCCAAGACCCTGTCGAGCGTCATCAACAGCTTCTTCGGCACCAACCAGCTCTCGCAGTTTATGGACCAGACCAACCCTCTGGCTGAGATGACCCACAAGCGTCGTCTGTCGGCACTGGGTCCTGGCGGTCTGAGCCGCGATAGGGCAGGTTTCGAGGTGCGAGATGTACACTACACCCACTACGGTCGTCTGTGTCCCATTGAGACCCCCGAGGGTCCCAACATTGGTCTGATTTCGTCGCTCTGTGTATATGCGAAAATCAGCCCTATGGGCTTCATCGAGACCCCCTACCGCAAGGTTGTTGACGGCAAGGTGGATCTGAACGATGAGAACATCCGCTACTATAGCGCCGAGGAGGAGGAGAACCTGAATATTGCTCAGGCTTCGGCTCCTATCGACGCGGAGGGTAACTTCCTGAATCCCAACCGTATTAAGGCTCGTAACGAGGCGGACTTCCCCGTTGTGTCGGCCAAGCAGGTGGACCTTGTGGATGTTGCTCCCAACCAGGTTGCCTCGATTGCAGCGAGCCTCATCCCCTTCCTTGAGCACGACGATGCTAACCGTGCGCTGATGGGTTCGAACATGATGCGTCAGGCAGTGCCCCTGATTAACCCCGAGGCTCCCATTGTGGGTACCGGTCTGGAGGGCGAGATGGTTCGCGACAGCCGTATCCAGGTGGTTGCAGAGGGTAGCGGTGAGGTGGTATTCGCCGACGCTATCCAGATTCAGGTTAAGTATGATCGTACGGAGGATGAGAAGCTCGTTAGCTTCGATCCCGAGATCACTACCTATAAGCTGCCCCGCTATCGCAAGACCAACCAGAATATGTCCATCACTCTCCGTCCTATCGTGAAGATTGGCCAGAGGGTTGAGAAGGGCGACATTCTGACCGAGGGTTACTCGACCGAGAACGGCGAGTTGGCACTCGGTAAGAACCTGAAGGTTGCGTTTATGCCTTGGAAGGGCTACAACTTCGAGGATGCTATCGTTATTTCGGAGCGTCTTCTGAGGGAGGACTTGTTCACTTCGGTGCACGTGGACGAGTATATTATGGAGGTACGCGAGACCAAGCGTGGTGTCGAGGAGCTCACCTCGGATATTCCCAATGTGAGCGAGGAGGCTACCAAGGACCTCGACGAGAGGGGTATCATCCGCATCGGTGCTAATGTTAAGCCCGGTGACATTATGATTGGTAAGATTACTCCTAAGGGCGAGAGCGATCCCAGCCCCGAGGAGAAGCTGCTGCGTGCTATCTTTGGCGACAAGGCTGGCGATGTGAAGGACGCTTCGCTGAAGGCTCAGCCCTCGCTCTTCGGTACTATCATCGACCGCAAGCTCTACACCCGCAATGTGAAGGATGGCAAGAGGGGCAAGGCAGAGGAGAAGCACAAACTCGAGGAGGCCGAGGCAAGGTTCCAGAAGGAGGCTGCTTCGCTCAAGGGTATTCTGGTGGAGAAACTCTACACCCTGCTCAAGGACCAGACTTCGCTCGGTATCTACGACTACTTCGGTGCTGAGCTCTACGCTCCCGGCGTGAAGTTCACCAAGAAGATGCTCGAGGAGATCGACTACCTGGGTCTTGGTAGCGGCAAGTGGGTAGAGGATGAGCGCGTTGCCAAGTTGGTGGCTGTTGCTATCAATAACTATACCATTAAATATAAAGAGGCCGACGCAAAGGTTAAGCGCGAGAAGTACAACATCACCAACGGTGACGAGCTTCCCAATGGCGTTATCCAGCTTGCGAAGGTTTATCTGGCCAAGAAGCGTAAGCTCAAAGTGGGTGACAAGATGGCGGGTCGCCACGGTAACAAGGGTATTGTTGCCAAGGTTGTCCGCGATGAGGATATGCCTTTCTTGGAGGATGGTTCGATTGTCGACATCGTACTGAACCCTCTGGGCGTGCCTTCGCGTATGAACTTGGGTCAGATTTACGAGACCGTATTGGGTTGGGCCGGCAAGGAGTTGGGTCTGAAGTTCGCTACTCCCATCTTCGACGGTGCTACTCTCGACCAGATCAACGAGTACACTGCTAAGGCAGGCGTGCCCGTGAATGGTTGCTGCCACCTGAGGGATGGCGGTACCGGCGAGAGGTTCGACCAGCCTGCGACTGTGGGTGTCATCTATATGCTCAAGCTGGGTCATATGATTGATGACAAGATGCACGCTCGTTCGATCGGTCCCTACTCGCTCATCACTCAGCAGCCTCTGGGCGGTAAGGCTCAGTTTGGTGGTCAGAGGTTTGGTGAGATGGAGGTTTGGGCACTCGAGGGCTTCGGTGCAGCCAACATCCTGCAGGAGATTCTGACTATTAAGTCCGATGATGTTATGGGTCGTGCCAAGGCGTACGAGGCCATCGTCAAGGGCGATAATCTGCCAACACCCGGTATTCCCGAGTCGCTCAATGTGCTCTTGCACGAGCTGCGCGGTTTGGCAATCAGTGTAAAACTCTCTTAATAGGTAGAAAAGTATATGGCATACGGTAAAGATAATAAGATCAATACGACCAATTTCAGCAAAATCTCGATTGGCTTGGCCTCGCCCGAGGAGATTCTCGAGAACTCGAGCGGCGAGGTGTTGAAGCCCGAGACTATCAACTATCGTACCTATAAACCCGAGCGTGACGGTCTTTTCTGCGAGCGCATCTTTGGTCCTGTGAAGGACTACGAGTGCCACTGCGGTAAGTATAAGAGGATTCGTTACAAAGGTATCGTCTGCGACCGATGCGGCGTGGAGGTAACCGAGAAGAAAGTGCGCCGTGAGCGTATGGGTCACATCCAGCTTGTTGTGCCCGTTGTTCACATCTGGTACATCCGCTCGCTACCTTCGAAGATTGGCTACCTGCTTGGCATCCCCAGCAAGAAACTCGATGCAGTCATCTACTATGAGCGCTACATCGTGATTCGCGCCGGTGCTGCCGCTTCGCTCAACCTGCCCAACGGTTGCCAGGACCTCGACCTTATCTCGGAGAAGGAGTACCTCGACATCTTGGCTGCATTGCCCAAGGGCAACCAGCAGCTCTCGGATGACGATCCCGACAAGTTCATCGCCCAGATGGGTGCTGAGGCTATCCTCACCCTGTTGCAGGGTCTGGACTTGGATCGCCTGAGCGAGCAGTTGCGCCATAGGGCTTCGCACGAGACTTCGCAGCAGCGCAAGACCGAGGCTCTGAAGAGGCTTAATATTATTGAGGCTTTCCGCGAGTCGAAAGATATCAACAAGCCCGAGTGGATGGTTCTGAAGGTTATCCCCGTGACTCCTCCCGAGTTGCGTCCTTTGGTGCCCCTGGATGGTGGTAGGTTCGCTACTTCGGACCTCAATGACCTCTATCGTAGGGTTATCATCCGCAACAACCGCCTCAAGAGGCTCATTGAGATTAAGGCTCCCGAGGTCATTCTGCGCAACGAGAAGCGTATGTTGCAGGAGGCTGTGGACTGCCTGTTCGACAACTCGCGTAAGACGAGCGCCGTTAAGAGCGAGAGCAACCGTCCTCTGAAGTCCTTGAGCGACAGCCTCAAGGGTAAACAGGGCCGCTTCCGTCAGAACCTTCTGGGTAAGCGTGTGGACTACTCGGCTCGTTCGGTTATCGTTGTAGGTCCCGAGCTGAAGATGCACGAGATGGGTATTCCCAAAGATATGGCTGCCGAGCTCTACAAACCCTTCATCATCCGTAAGCTCATCGAGCGCGGCATCGTGAAGACCGTCAAGTCGGCAAAGAAGATTATCGACAGGAAGGATCCCGTAATCTGGGACATCCTGGAGAATGTCATCAAGGGTCACCCCGTTCTGATGAACCGAGCCCCGACCCTTCACCGTCTGGGTATCCAGGCCTTCCAGCCCAAGCTCATTGAGGGTAAGGCAATGCAGCTCCACCCCCTGGCTTGTACCGCATTCAACGCGGACTTCGATGGTGACCAGATGGCAGTGCACTTGCCCCTGGGCAACGCTGCAATCCTGGAGGCACAGCTCTTGATGCTCGGCTCGCACAACATTCTGAACCCCGCCAACGGTGCGCCTATTACCGTACCTTCGCAGGATATGGTGCTTGGTCTGTACTACATCACCAAGATTTACGGCACCGAGGAGCGTCCCGACAGGGAGAAGGCCATCTACCGCAAGGAGCTCATCGAGAAGGGTGAGACTATCAACCGCTGGGATGACCTCCAGAATGGCGACATCAGGCCCAAGGAGGGTGTTGCTCCCGCCTTCACCTTCTATGGTCCCGAGGAGGCTATCATCGCCTATAACGAGCATAGGGTAGACCTGCACACCCTTGTGAATGTGCAGATTGACACTGTGGATGAGAATGGTCAGGATGTGACCAAGATTATCGCAACTTCGGTGGGTCGTATCCTCTTCAACCAGGTAGTACCCAAGGAGGTTGGCTACATCAACCTTCTGCTCAAGAAGAACACCCTGAGGGATATCATTGGTGTTGTTATGAAGAAGTCGGGTGCCGACAAGGCCGCTGCCTTCCTCGATGACATCAAGGCACTGGGTTATAAGATGGCATTCCAGGGTGGTCTGTCGTTCAACCTTGGTGCGGTTATCATCCCCGAGGAGAAGAAGACTCTTGTGGAGCACGGAAACCAGCAGGTTGCCCAGTTCCTCGAGCAGTACAATATGGGTCTTATCACCAATAACGAGCGTTACAACAAGGTTATTGATGTGTGGACCAATGTGAACAACCGCGTAACTGCCGCAGTATACAACCACCTGAAAGCAGACCAGGACGGCTTCAACCCCGTATTTATGATGCTTGATTCGGGTGCTCGTGGTAGTAGGGAGCAGATTCGTCAGCTCGGCGGTATGCGTGGTCTGATGGCTAAACCCCAGAAGTCGGGTGCAGAGGGCGGTCAGACTATCGAGAACCCCATTTTGTCGAACTTCAAGGAGGGCCTTTCGGTGTTGGAGTACTTCATCTCGACCCACGGTGCTCGTAAAGGTTTGGCAGATACGGCACTTAAGACCGCAGACGCAGGTTACCTGACCCGTCGTCTTGTGGATGTTGCCAACGATGTGATTATCAACGAGGAGGATTGCGGCACCCTGCGTGGTCTGACTGCTACGGCAGTTAAGCGCAACGACGCAGTCATCCAGAGCCTCTACGATAGGATTCTCGGCCGTACGGCTGTTGAGGATGTCATCCACCCCCACACCGGCGAGGTTATCGTCAGGGCTGGCGATGAAATCAACGAGGATGCAGCTGCCGCTATCGAGCGCGCAGGTATCGAGAAGGTGGAGATTCGTTCGGTACTCACCTGTGAGTCGCGTCACGGTGTGTGTGCGAAGTGCTACGGTAGGAACCTTGCAACTGGTCGCCCCGTACAGAAGGGTGAGGTTGTGGGCGTTATCGCTGCACAGTCCATCGGTGAGCCTGGTACTCAGCTGACTCTGCGTACATTCCACGTCGGTGGTGTTGCAAGTGGTTCTTCGATTGACAACCGCCTGATTGCAAAACACGAGGGTATCATTGAGATTGATGAGCTTCGCACCATCAAGACCAAAGACCGCGATGGCAATCCCAAGAACTTGGTTGTCAGCCGTCTGGCAGAGCTCCGCATCGTGAGCAAAGAGACGGGCAGCACCCTGTTCACCTATAACCTGGGCTACGGCTCGACCCTCTTCAAACTCGCTGGCGACACCGTTCAGAAGGGTGATGTCATCTGTGAGTGGGATCCCTTCAACGCCGTTATCATCTCGGAGCACGACGGTAAGGTTATCTTCGACAATGTTGTCGAGGGTGTGACCTACCGCGACGAGTACGACGAGACTACCGGCCTCAGGGAGAAGGTTATCATCGAGTCGCGTGATAGGAATCGCAACCCCTTGATTCGCATCGTGGACAAGGACGGCATCGAGCAGAAACAGTACAACTTGCCTGTGGGCGCCCATGTTGTCGTTAAGGAGAATGCCAAGATTAAGGCCGGTGAGATTCTCATCAAGATTCCTCGCTCGTTTGGTAAGGCTGGCGATATTACCGGTGGTCTTCCCCGAGTTACCGAGCTCTTCGAGGCTCGCAACCCCTCGAACCCCGCAGTGGTTTCGGAGATCGACGGTGAAGTATCGTTCGGCAAGATCAAACGCGGTAATAGGGAGATTGTCATTACCGCCCGCGACGGTCAGGTATGCAAGTACCTCGTGCCTCTGAGCCGCCAGATTCTGGTTCAGGAGAACGACTATGTAAGGGCTGGTATGCCTCTGTCGGATGGTGCTATCACCCCCAGCGACATCCTCACCATCCTTGGTCCTACCAAGGTTCAGGAGTACATCGTGAACGAGGTTCAGGAGGTATACCGTGGTCAGGGTGTGAAGATTAACGACAAACACTTCGAGGTTATCGTTCGCCAGATGATGAATAAGGTCCAGATTGTCGATTCGGGTGACACCCGCTTCCTGCCCGAGCAGGTTGTCGACAAGTGGGAGTTTATGGAGGTGAACGACGCTCTCTACGACAAGGTATATGTCATCGACGCAGGCGACTCGCAGAACATCAGGGCCGACCAGATTATCTCCGTTCGTCAGCTGCGTGACGAGAACTCGTCGCTCAAGCGCAAGGACCTCAAACCTGTGACTGTTCGCGAGATTGTTCCCGCAACCTCTCGTCAGATTCTCCAGGGTATCACCCGTGCGGCATTGCAGACCAGCTCGTTTATGTCTGCTGCGTCGTTCCAGGAGACCACCAAGGTGCTCAACGAGGCTGCCATCTACGGTAAGGTAGATCCTCTGTTGAACCTCAAGGAGAATGTAATCTGTGGTCACCTTATTCCCGCCGGTACCGGTGTACGCGACTGGCAGAATGTGACTGTGGGTGCGAGGGTAGACTACGAGAACATCCCCGAGTAAAAAACGCATATAGCGGGCGACTGCTGCGTTATACAACAAAAAATGCTCTGGCATTTACGCTTAGTAATATGCCAGAGCATTTTTTGTTGTAAGCCTTGCATTCATCCCGCTATCTGCGTTTTTTGGGGGCGAGCACATCTCGCGGGTGCTTTTTGCACCAAACTTCAGAGAGCGGACTTCCTCACTTACGCTTAGTAAGCTGCGGAGTCCGCTCCTTTGTTTGTCACAAAAATCCCCTCGCTATCTGCGTTTTTTTATTTTCAAGGCAAGGTGGTGGGTAGTGCTACCAACACTCGTGGGCACCGTTGTGCCCATTTTTTGTTGCAAGCCTTGCATTCATCCCGCTATCTGCGTTTTTTTGGGGCCGCCTACCGCCAACCGACCCAAGTCAAGAAAGGACCTTAAGGACTTTAAGGACCTTAATGACCTTATCCCAACTCCTCTTCTACCCTTTTCGCCCTTCCTGCCCTTTTCGCCCTTTTAACCCCTTTCGGCCCTTCATAAAAATCACGGGTATTAATTTTAATACCCGTGATTTTTTGTGTGGTGAGTGTAGTGAATTTAGGGAGTTTAGTGAATTTAGTGAATTTAGTGATTCTCCCTAAGCCCCCTCTATAATTTTCAATTTTCAATTTTCAATTGTCCATTGTCAATTGTCCATTTCACCAATGTGGATTGGCGACATCGGGGATGAACTCCACGGAGTGGGAGCCGTCGTCGTGGGCGGTGACACCTATGAAGTCTATCCAGGCCTCCACATCGAGCGAGTGCATCTCTATGTAGTGGTTGGCGGCCTTTGTGAGGTTGGCTATTTTCTTGCGCGTCATAGCCTCCACGGGGGCCGTCAGGGAGCCCTCGTGACGGGTCTTGACCTCCACAAAGTGATAGTGGCCATCGGGGGTGACGGCCACTATATCTATTTCGTGGGGGGCGCTACGCCAGTTGCGCTCGGCTATGACGAAACCGTTTTGGCGCAACCACTCCATAGCGGCCTTCTCGCCCTCGGCACCTATATGTAGGGTAGAAGCCATAGGTGGGGGAGGGGCTACTTGGCCAGGAGGAAGTCGAGCGAGTCGCCAGCCTTGACCTCATAGGGCTCTATGCCGTAGCGGAAGATTCGCATAGGACGGGGGCCGATGAGCTCGAGTTTGCCGTCGATGTAGCGGAGCATACATCCCTCGCGCAGACCCACAACCCACATCTTGGGGTTGGCCACAACATACTCTGCGATGCGCTGCTCGCGGGTCTCACCAGCGTGGCCCTCGGGGTTGGCATCGAGGTAGTGGGGATTAATCTGGAAGGGGATAGCACCGATGGCGCTGAAGGAGGCGGGCTGCACGATGGGCATATCGTTGGTGGTGCAGAGGGTGGGGCAGGCCACATTGCTACCTGCGCTCCAGCCCACATAGGGGGTGCCCTCACCGAGCTTGGCGAGGATGGCCTCCATAAGGCCCTCGTCGTGCATATTCTTCACCAGGTGGAAGGTGTTGCCGCCACCCACAACGATTGCCTCGGCGGCCTCGATGGCTGCTTTGGGGCTCTCGGCGTGGTGTACGGAGCGCACACGGATGCCAATCTCGTTGAAGCGGGCCTGCACTTTGGCCTCATACTCGTCATAGGAGAAGGTTACGCCTGCGTAGGGCACGAAGGCCACCTCTTTGACACCCTCGAGGTGCTCTTTGATCTGCTGGATGGGGTACTTGAGATACTCCTCACCTGCGTTTGTGGAGTTGCTAATGAGCAATAGTTTCATATAAATTGTATGTTTTTAGGTTGAAAAATTCTGCTTAAAGGTAGTGATAATTGGCCGTTGGAGCAAATTTGTGGTCTGTTTTTTGCGAGAAAGTGCTATTATCAGTTGTGATAGGCCACTTGTGCCGCTGAGCCTCAGTGTGCTTATGTGCTCATTATCAAACCTATGCGTTTTGCCTCTGGCCTAATGGGTGCAAAAAAGTTGCCACTTTAGGCTATAGTTCGCGAAAAAGTGTTATCTTTGTAGCGATTTCTGCTCAATGGCAGGAAGTGGAATTGCCACACAATGTTAAACTTAAACTTATAAATTATGTCAGAAATTTCTCAGAAAGTAGTTGAGATTATCAAAGACAGGCTCAATCAGGATGCCAAGAACATCGTTCCCGAGGCTAGCTTCGCAAATGATCTTGGTGCAGATTCGCTTGACACTGTTGAACTTATTATGGCCTTCGAGGAGGAGTTCGGTCTTGAGATTCCCGATGAGGCTGCAGAGAAAATCTCGACTGTTGGCGACGCCATCAAGTATGTTGAGGAGCACGCAAATTAATTTTATCGCGCTGCAAAAGGCTCAACAGAGTATATGGGTGAGGTAAAATGAGCTATTTTACCTCACTTTCTCTTTCTATAAAGAAACCCCGCAAACTGTACTAACACCTTAATCTCAAGAATATTATGGAAAACAGGCGAGTAGTAATCACAGGTATTGGCACCATCAACCCTCTGGGTCACAATGTAGAGCAGTATTTCGCAGCTCTCGAGGCAGGTGTCAGTGGCGTGGACTTTATCAAAGGATTTGATAGCTCCACTAATAAAACAAAGTTCGCTGCCGAGATTAAAGACTACAACGCAGAGGACTATTTCGAGCGTAAGGAGGCGCGCAAACTGGATGCCTTCACGCAGTATGCGCTCATCTCCGCCGACGAGGCCATCAAGGATTCTCGTCTGGAGGAGGCAGAATTGGACAAAAACAGGGTAGGCGTTATCTGGGGTGCCGGCATCGGCGGCATCAACGCCATCTACGAGGAGATTTCGGCTTATTGCAAGAGCGAGAGCGGTATTCCTCGTTTCAGCCCCTTCTTCATACTCAAGATGTTGCCCAATATGGCAGCAGGTCACATCTCCCTCAAATATGGCTATAAGGGCCCCGGCTTCAGCACCGTGTCGGCCTGTTCGTCGAGTACCCACTCGATTGTCGCAGCCGTAGACCAGATTCGCCTCGGCAGGGCCGATGTGATGGTCACGGGCGGCTCGGAGGGTGCTGTGTCGGTTGTGGGCATCGGTAGCTTCAACTCGATGATGGCCCTCTCGACCCGCAATGACGACCCCAAGACCGCCTCGCGCCCCTACGACAAGGACCGCGACGGCTTCGTAATGGGCGAGGGTGGTGCCGCACTGGTTATCGAGGATTTGGAGCACGCACTTAAGCGTGGCGCCAAAATTTATGCCGAGATTGTGGGCTGTGGCGTGAGCTCCGATGCCTACCACGTGACCGCTCCCGAGCCCGAGGGCAACGGTGCAGCCTACTGTATGGCTATGGCACTGGAGGATGCGGGCATCGCTCCCGAGGCTGTGGACTACATCAACACCCACGGCACCTCGACCCCTCTGGGCGACTTGGCCGAGCTGAAGGGCATCCAGAAGGTCTTTGGCGAGCACATCTACAATCTAAATATCAGCTCTACGAAGTCTATGACAGGTCACTTGTTGGGTGGTGCGGGCGCTGTTGAGGTGCTGGCTACGGTTATGGCCATCACTAAGGGTGTGATACCCCCCACCATCAACATCCAGGAGCTCGACCCCGCCATCGACCCCAAGATTAACCTCACAAGGGATGTGGCCCAGAGGAGGGATGTGGAGTGCGCACTGAGCAACACCTTTGGCTTTGGCGGCCAGAACTCCACCGTCATACTCAAGAAATATCATCAGTAAGGAGAGGCGATGGGCTGGATAGGACGCATAATTCATTGCTACACGGGGGCCGATAAGGAGTATTATCGTGCCTTCAGGCGAATGTTTGGTGTTACGCCCGACAATATCGAGCTCTATAAACTTGCACTCGTACACCGCTCCGCCTCTGTGAAGGTGGAGGGTGGCGAGAGCATCAATAACGAGAGGCTTGAGTTCTTGGGCGACGCTGTGCTGGAGAGCATTGTGTCGGACTACCTCTTCATTGAGTACCCCCACCAGTCGGAGGGCTTTATGACCAAGACCCGCTCGAAGATTGTTAGCCGCCAGTCGCTCAACCGCTTGGCCGAGAGGCTGGGCATCGACAAGATGGTCATATATAATGCCACGGGCAACTTCGCCCAGAAACACCTCTTTGGCGACTGCTTCGAGGCGCTTGTGGGTGCGCTCTATCTCGATAAGGGCTACAACACCGTCAACCGCATCGTCATCAACCACCTGCTGCCCGAGTATATGGACCTCGAGGATGTGTCGCAGGTGGAGAATGACTACAAGAGCCGCCTTATAGAGTGGTGCCAGAAGAGCAAGCGCACCATCCGCTTTGCCACCGAGAGCGATGGCGAGCACGGCGGCGCAGGACAGACCGCCTTCCTCTCGCGCGTCATCATTGACGATATGAAGATGGCGAGCGGTCGTGGCTCCACCAAGAAGGAGGCCGAGCAGGAGGCCGCACACAACGCCTGGGAACTGCTGGGCGACGAGATGGGCGACTTCATTCTGGACCGCTTCGACCACCTGAGCACCGCGGCGATTGCGAGCGAGGGTGAGGCCCACCACAGCCAAGCCTCGGGTCAGGAGTAGAGGTGTGACTCGACGAGATGGAGATTCTCAATAACCCAAGTTTTGCGAAACTCAGATTAAATGGTGAAGTCCCAAAACGATAAGGAGGTACGCGAGAGGCTTGTGGCAAGGGGTGCGGAGGCGCTCACCGATGCCGAACTGCTGAGCCTTGTGCTCCCCACCAAGCGTGGCGAGGAGTCGATTGCTGTGGCCGAGAGGATAGTGGAGAGTGTGGGAGGTGTGGCACCGCTCGCAGGGCTCACTCTCTCGGAGGCCCGACAACTCGAGGGACTCGGCATAGATGGTGCCGCCAGGGTGGTGGCCGCTGTGGAACTGGGCCGCAGGGTGCTGCTGGCCGAGGGCGAGGAGGGGGCGAATATCACCAACTACCGCGACATTGTTGCTCTCTTCGGGCCGCTACTGGGCACTCTCACCCACGAGGAGATGTGGGTTGTCTACCTCTCATCTTCGAATAGGATTCTGGAGAAACGGCGCATATCTGTGGGCGGTCTTTCGTCGCTCACGACCGATTGTAGGCTCATTGTGCGTCACGCGCTGACACTGGTGGCCGCCTCGATTATCGTTGTACACAACCACCCCTCGGGCCTGGCACAGCCCAGTGGCGAGGACGAGCAGTTCACTCGGCGCCTACGCGAGGCCGCAGCCCTCTTCGATATAGCCCTACTGGACCATATCATCGTGGCACGCGGTGGCTCCTATAGCTTCCGTGCCGACGGCAAACTATGATACAAAAAACCGCCTTTGGGGATTCCAAAGGCGGTTTTTTTAGCTGTCGACTTTTAGCATTTAGCATTTAGCATTCAGCATTCAGCGGTCAGCGGTCAGCCTTGTTCACGGGTATTAATTTTAATACCCGTGAACTACTTGTAAAGGGCCAAAAGGGCGAAAAAGAAATTGACAATGGACAATTATTTCCCTCCCCTAAGTTCGGGGAGGGTGCCCGTAGGGCAGGAGAGGTCTGTTAAGACATTGGGAAAGGGGCAAAATGGCCGCAATGAAATTCAAAACTGAAAACTGATAGCTCTCAATTTTCAATTGTCAATTTTCAGCTCCCATAAGGTATGCCTTGATGAAGTCGTCGATGTCGCCATCCATAACGGCCTCCACAGCGGAGGTCTGGTGGCCTGTGCGGTGGTCCTTCACACGCCTATCATCGAAGACATAGGAGCGAATCTGCGAGCCCCACTCGATGCGCTTCTTGCCCTTCTCGAGCTCGTTCTGGAGCGCCATACGCTTGTCCAACTCGCGCTGATAGAGCTTCGAGCGGAGGATGCGCAGGGCGTTCTCGCGGTTCATAAGCTGTGAGCGGGTCTCGGTATTCTCGATGAGGAACTCCACAGGCTCGCCCGTATCGGGGTCCTTGCCGTGGTAGCGTAGCCTCACGCCCGTCTCAACCTTGTTGACATTCTGGCCGCCCGCACCGCTACTGCGATAGGTGTCCCACTCGTAGTCGGCGGGGTTGATGTTTATCTCTATGGTGTCGTCCACCGCGGGCGACACGAAGACCGATGCAAAGGTTGTTTGGCGCTTGTTGTTGGCATTGAAGGGCGAGAGCCTCACCATACGATGCACGCCGCTCTCACTCTTGAGGTAGCCGTAGGCGTAGTCGCCCTCGAAGAGCAGGGTTGCGGACTTCACGCCCACCTCCTCGCCTGCCTGGAAGTCCTGGACTCTCACCTTGAAGCCGTTGCGTTCGCCCCAGCGGGTGTACATCCTCAGGAGCATCGAGGCCCAATCGAGGCTCTCGGTGCCGCCTGCTCCCGAGTTGATATCCACAATGGCACCGAGCTTGTCCTCCTCGGCGCGGAGCATATTGCGCATCTCGAGTGCCTCGGTGGCGGCGAGTGTCTTGGCGTAGTGGGTGGTGAGCTCCTCTTCGGTTGCGCCCCCCTCCTTCACAAAGTCAGCCATCACCTCGAGGTCATCGACCAGGGCTGCGAGTGCCTCGTAGTCGTCAATCCAACTCTTTATGCCGGCGACCTTCTTGAGCTGCTTCTCGGCCTCCTCGGGGCGGTCCCAGAAGTCGGGAGCGGTCGTTTTGAGCTGCTCCTCCTCGTGGGCTATGCGCCTATCCTCAATGGCGAGGTAGCGGTAGAGGTCGTCTCGCCTCTTGATGAGCTCTTTTATCTGTTCTGTCGTTATCATCGTGCTCTGCCTTCTATCTCTCGTTCCCTATCCTGCAACGCTGCACTCAATGCCGAGCGCTTTTACTCTCTCGCCAATGGCTCGGAGCTCCTCCACGGGCACCTTCTCGAGATTGGGTGCGGGGGTGTCGCGGTCTATGGTGTAGACCATCACGCTGCGGGGTGCAATCTCGGCCACCAGACGGAGCCACGCCTCCACCTCCTCGGGGGTGGTGTTGTCGACCCTCTGACCCTCAAACTCGCCGCGCAGGAACATAGTCTGCACTATGCACTCGCCCCCAAAACTCTTCATCCACTCCACAACCTTCGCCACGGAGTAGTGTCCGAGGGGCTTGTCGATGAGCTCTACGGTCTTGTCGAAGGCCGAGTCGAGCTTCAGTATGGGGTTGTCAACCCTCCTGAGGGCCCTACGCACGCTCTCCCTATGGAGCATTGTGGCGTTGGAGAGCACCGACACCTTGGCCGCGGGGCAGAGCCTGTCGCGCAGGGCGATGACTCCATCCACAATCTCCTCGAAGTCGGGGTGCATTGTGGGCTCGCCGTTGCCCGCAAAGGTGAGCACATCGGGCGGGGTGCCCGCCTCGACCATATCGCCCAGCACCCCCTCGAGCATTGCCAACACCGCCTTTTTGTCGTTGAAGCGGGGCTTCTGGCCGCCGAGGGTCCAGCCGCACTCACAATAGATGCAGTTGAACGAGCATAGTTTGCAATCGACGGGCAACAGGTTGATGCCGAGTGAGAGGCCCAGACGGCGCGAACGCACAGGACCGAAGATGAAGTTGTCGTAGAGTACTGTCATAGTGGGGTTGTTTCTTTGTGCGAAGGTACGCTTTTTTGCCGAGAGCAGCAAAATTTTTGCCTCTTTCTGTGCGTGGCACTCCTTTTGCGCCCCGTGGGGGAGAATGTTTCACACACTAAAAACCTTATGACTATGACCGGAAAGATGATTCTATGGGGCTGTTTGGCCCTCGGGGGCCTTTCGCTCCTGCTGTTTACGACCACCACGCTGGCCGCCACGGGTGGCAAGCTGGACACCACAACCGTCACCTCGCTCGATTTGGACCGCTACAAAGGGGTGTGGTATGAGATTGCACGCAAACCCCACTTCTTTGAGAAAGGGATGACCCGCGTGAAGACCACCTATACGCCCATAGGTGAGGGCAAAATAGAGGTCCGCAATGAGGGTATCAAGAACGGTAAGACCAAGGTCACCAAGGGTACGGCCCGCACGACCGATGTGCCTGGCAGGCTCAAAGTCACCTTCTTTCTCTTCCCCGCCCAGTATAATGTGCTGGAGATAGGTCCCGACTACTCCTATGCGGTGGTGGGCGGCAGCAACGACAGCTACCTGTGGATACTCTCTCGCACCCCCACGATGGACTCCGCCACTCTGGAGAGCATCTTCGAGCGCCTTCGTGAGCGCGGCTACAACCTCTCGGACCTCATTATGGTCGAGCAGCAGACGGTGGCGTTGTAGGGGGCGACCGACGGACAACCGTCTACCGTCTACCGTCATATAGGGCCTATAAGACCTATAAGACCTATAAGACCCATAGGTCCTTAAGGACTTTAAGGACCTTAAGGAAACTCCCATTTCTCCCATTTCTCTCATTCTTCTACCGAAGCACGACAGATAACAGACCTCTCCCGCCCTACGGGCACCCTCCCCTAACTTAGGGGAGGGAATTATAATTTTTTAGTTTTCAGTTTTCAGTTTGCTTTTTGGCCCTTTTAGCCCTTTTGGCCTTTTGGCCTTTTGGCCTTTTCCCTCCCCTAAGTTAGGGGAGGGTGGGCGAAGCTCGGGAGAGGTCTGTCAACCGCCAGCTGTCTACCGTCTACCGTCATATAGGGCCTATAAGACCTATAAGACCTATAAGACCTATAAGACCCATAAGCCCTATAAGACCCATAAGCCCCATAGGTCCTTAAGGGCCTTAATGACCTTAAAGACCTTAGAGTCCTTAAAACTCTTAACTCCTAACACTCACACAAAAAACTCCCGCCCCTTGCGGGAGGCGGGAGTTTTTGTGAGTATGTTTAGTCCCGGAGGACCAAAGGGGTGCTACTAATTAGCGACGGTAGTCCTCAGCGTCGAAGCTGAAAAAACTGTTGATGGAAACGCTGGGATTCCAAGTAAGTTTTGCGTTTTTCTCGAAAACCTTTGCACTCTTTGCGGGGGCCAATTTCTTAGCAGCCTTCTTGGGTGCAACACCCTGCTGGGTTGCGTCTTCTGCGGTTGCTGCGCCGCTGTAGCTACCCTGCCAAGCGTATTTCGAGCCGCTTACGAGGAACTCAACTGCATAGGTGCCATCGCCATTGTTGGTAACGGTCATCGAGCCATTATCCACATAGTCGTATGCGCCCTGCTGTGCAACGGCAAGTACCATAGAACCGGACAGGTAGCCCTCCTCGTCAACATAACCAGGATAGATGGTCATAGGATCGTAGGTGTCAGCGAAGGTGTAGGTGCCGGTTGCAAGGCCCTGCTCGAAGGTGGCATCCTCTGCGAGGATTACATCCAGCATCAGGTTTGCGCCCATACCCTGGTTGCAAGTGGGGTCGGTCAGGTAAACAATCCACTCGCCGATGCCGAGGTAGTACATCTCCATCGACTCGATGTTCAGTGCGATTGCGTCGCTGCTGCCGCCACCGCTTGTGGTGTCGTCGTAAACTGCAACCTCGCCGCTATACTCTGCGGTGAAGTAGTACTCATCACCACCCGAAGCTACCGAGATAGTGTAGGTGCCGTCGCCATTGTTCACAACCTCCATCTGGCCATCGCCGAGGTAGTCGTAGTAGTACTGGCCATCTGCGGTGAGAGCCAGCGAACCACCTGCGCCCTGGCTGCTTACATAGCCTGCAAGAGCGGTACCTGCTGCCTGGGTGTCGGTGAATGCGTAGGTGCCACTTGCAAGACCGTCATTGATGGTCGAGTTCTCGTCGCCAAATGCGTAGATTGCCAAGAGCACGCCCTGGCCCTGAGCCAAAGTGCTGTCGAGCAGCTGAACCTGCCATACGCCGTCGCCCAACCATACAAGGGCAGCACCCTCAACATTCAGAGCAATCTCATCGCGGTCGCCAGCAGCACTCTCCTCGAAGATGTAAACCTCACCCTCATATTTCTGTTTGTAACCAGCCTTGTCGGTGAAAGTAACAGCCTCGATGCTGTATTTGCCCTCACCTTTGGCCTTGATGGTGATATAACCATCGCGACCCTCGTCTGTAGTGGCATCGCCATTAGCATCGATGGTAATCATCGCATTGGCAAGCTGTATATTGAGGTATGCGCCGCCGAGGAAGTAGTCGATGGGGAAAGTGCCCTGGGGAAGAGCCTCAACACCAAGGTCCTCGCTGATGATAACAAACTCTGCCATCTTTACGGGGAAAGTCTCCCCGTCGAATGCACCCTGCGAAGCAAGAAGAATATCATATCCAGCTATGCCGTCGCCAATGGGAACATACATTGCCTGTGCGCCGTAGGGGGTGAATACCTCGTAGTTGTTGCTTGCGGGAAGACCAATCATACGGGGAGCACCAGTAAAGCGGCCCTCCTGAACAGGTTTAGCCTCGCCAGTGTTGGCGTCAATACCCTTGAACGAAGCGGTCAGCTCATACTCACCTGCGGTCTCGAGGTGTTTAACCTCCAGATAGCCCTCGGTTACGAGCATAATAAAGCCGTCCTCCTCTACATTACGAACGAAGAACGAACCGTCCAGAATGGGCTCAATGTCACCCTCTACCAGACCGCCCTCCTCGATGGTGTACTTACCGGCGGGGATAACGCCGTCGTTTACCTCGGGAGTGATAATCTCACCTGCGAAGATACGAGTCTTCTGCTCGCTCTCTACTTTGTAGAGGTATACGAGGTAGCTGTTGGTACCATCGCCATAGTAGTCACCACGATTGAGAACCTCTGCATCGTTGAGGGTGAGGCCATAGAATTTCTCCTCCTCCTTGTTGTCGGGTTTGTCATCGGGCTCGGGGTTGTTACAGCCGGTCATCAGAGCGGCTGCAGCCATCAGAAACGCGAAAAATTTTTTCATAGTTGTTTGGTTTTATTTGTTAAGGTTTGTTATGTCCAAGTGGAGAACAAATATTTCCCAACTACAAATGTAGGAACAAATTTTCAATAAAAGTTCATTATGCCCCAATAATTGTTACCGTAGAGCGATTTTTCTGCAAATAGCGCTGGGCTACGGCCTGCAACTCGGCGGGGGTGATGCTCCTCACGCGGGCCATAAAGTGCTCGGTGTAGTCGTTGCGCTCGCCGTTCTGGATGTTCTCGATGGTCACATCGGCCGCCCCAAACGGGCCGTCGAAGATTCTCATCACATCGCCCACGATGATTTTCCTCACAATCTCCAACTCCTCCTCCGCGATAGGCTCCAACGAGAGCCTGTCTAACTCGCTAAACATCTCAGCAATAGCCTCATCGGTGTGCTCGGCTGCCACCTCGGCACTCATCACAAAGTAGCCCGACTGGTCGAGGTTTATCATTGCGGCATAGGCCCCGTAGGTGTAGCCGTGCTCCTCCCTGAGGTTCTGCATCAGTCGCGAGCCGAAGTAGCCACCCATAGCCGTCGCCAGGACCTGAAGAGGTATGAAGTCGGGGTGGGAGCGCGGGAAGAGCGGAATACCAATCTTCACCGATGACTGCACGGCGCCCTCGAGTCGCTGCTTGGCAAAGGGTACCGACTCCAGCGGAGGAATCTCTCTGGAGGCCTCCTCGCCTGCGGGCAAGCCATTCAGTATGGCCACGACGCGCTCCACGACCTTCTGGTCGAAGTCGCCACAGATGACCGCAAAGGCGTTGGCGGCATTGTAGTGGGCGTTGTAGAAGTCGCGTAGCAGATCGGGGGTGATGTCGTCGTAGGCCTCCTCGGAGGAGGTTATGCCATAGGGGTGGTTCTCGCCAAAGAGCGACTTGCCGAAGAGCTCGCGCGAGAGCTGCTCGGGCTTGCTGCGCTGGATGTGGAGTTGCTCCTTGCGCTTGGCGCAGTAGGAGGCAATCTCCCTGGCGGGGAACTCGGGGCGCAGGATGACCTCCTCGGCGATGTCGAGTGTGGGCTCCACGAACTTGCCCAGCGAGCAGAAGGTCACCACCGCCCAGTCGCGGTCGATGTTGGCATCGTAGTAGGAGCCCACAAAATCGAGTCCCTCGGCAATCTGCTCGCCCGAGAGGTTGAGGGTCCCCTCAGTGAGGGTGTTCACAACCGTCGAGGCGCTGAAGGGAGCGCTCTGGTAGGAGGTGCCGGCACGAAAGACAAAACTCACCCTCACGACCCCTTGTGTGGAGTTGTGGAGTGTGTAGAGTGGGGCGCCGCCCTCGGTCTTGGTCATCTCATAGTGGGGCACGCGGGGAAGGCTTATGGGGTGTATCTCGGGTCGTTTCATCTCTTGCTGCGGTAGATTAGGGTTGCACTCTGGTTGCGGGTGAGGTTCCTCAGGATGTAGTCGGCAATCTCCTCGGCGGTGATGGAGCGGTAGATGTCAATTTCGCCATTCAGAAGGCTCATATCGCCCAGCATCTTGTAGTAGCCGAGGTTCATAGCCTTGTTCATAACATTCAGCTCACCAAAGGTGATGTTGGCCTCAAACTTATTCTGCACCTTGCGCAGTTCGTAGTCGCCAACGGGCTCCCTTACAAGGAGTTCCAACTCGCCATAGAGGGCCTCCTCGGCCTCCTCAATGGAGGTGCCCGGGGTAATCTGCCCCGTGAGAATCAGCATTCCCTGGCCACACTCGCCCGTGATGTAGGCGTTGGCGGCGGAGAAAATCTGCCTCTGGCGCACAAGGTGCTGGTAGATGCGTGCCGACTCGCCACCTGCCAGAAGGTCTGTCAGAAGGTCACAGAGGTAATATCCCCTCTCGCCGCGCTCCTCCATCAGAAAAGCGATGGTTATCTGGTCGGCGGGCACATTGGACTCAATCGTGTGCCTGCGGGCAGAGGTTATCTTGGGCTCTAAGGCTCTTTGCTCGGAGGTGTTGTATGTTCGGCCTGCGGGGAGCTCTCCGAAGTAGCGCTCGGCAGCCTCGAAGATGCGCTCGGCGGGCAGGGCGGCCGACACGCTCAGGATAGCATTGGAGGGGTTGTAGAACCTCTCGTAGAACTCCTTGACATCCTCCAGTGAGGCGTTGCGTATGTGGTCGGGGGTGATGCCTATGACGGGCCAACGGTAGGGGTGGCGGGTGTAGACCATACTGCGCAGCGTGTGCCACTGCTCGCCATAGGGGCGGTTCAGGAAGCGCTGGTTGAACTCCTCAATTACCACCGACTTCTCGAGCGCGAGTTTCTCGGGGGTGATGTCGAGCCCCATCATACGGTCGGCCTCGAGCCAGAGGGCTGTCTCGAAGTTGTCTTTGGGGGTGGTAATATAAAAATTGGTATAGTCGGCAGTGGTGAAGGCGTTGTTCTCGCCGCAGACCTCCTGCACAGGGCCATCGAAGTCGGGCACAGACTTTGTGCCGCGAAACATAAGGTGCTCAAAGAGGTGAGCAAAGCCCGTGCGCTCGGCGCTCTCGTCGCGCGAGCCCACCTGGTAGAGCAGATTGACGGCCGCCATAGCCGAACACTCATCCTCGTTGGCGAGCACCCTCAGACCATTCGACAGTCGATGTTCTTTGTAGTTTATCATAGAGATAAATTCGTATGTTAAATTTACATAAAATTTTCAGCCTCGGATGGACGGGCGCAAAGCGAAAAAGCCACTTTTGCATCCGAAAACTATGTTGTTTATAATCAGCCCAGAAAGCCCCGTTTTTGGGTGCTGTTATTTTTGTAACACACTGATACTGTTAGACAAATAACAACCCGAGGGGGTCTTTTTGGGCCTCAAAAAGTTGGACAAATTTAGCGAAATTTGGAAGAACTTATTATCTTTGCGTGATGAATTTTGGGGTAGTGGCGCTGCCTTTTTGGGAGTGTGGTGCGTGAGGCCCTGAGAGTTAATAGGTTAGGTTCCGAAAACAATAAAGAAATATCATAAAATCGAAAAGAGTAAATATGGCACAAAAGAAATTTATCACCTGTGATGGTAACTATGCTGCTGCTCACATCGCCTATATGTTCAGCGAGGTGGCCGCAATCTACCCCATCACACCTTCATCCACTATGGCAGAGCTCGTTGACGAGTGGGCTGCCGCAGGTCAGAAAAATATCTTTGGCGAGACCGTAAAAGTCGTTGAGATGCAGTCGGAGGCAGGTGCCGCCGGCGCAGTTCACGGCTCGTTGCAGGCAGGTGCGCTCACCTCGACCTTCACCGCTTCGCAGGGTCTGCTGCTTATGATTCCCAATATGTACAAGATTGCGGGCGAGCTGCTCCCCGGTGTGTTCCATGTTTCGGCACGCGCTCTGGCGGCTCAGTCGCTCTCTATCTTTGGTGACCATCAGGATGTTATGGCTGCACGCCAGACAGGTTTTGCGATGCTCGCAACCTCGTCGGTGCAGGAGGTGATGGACCTTGCAGGTGTGGCTCACATCGTGTCGCTCACCTCGCGCATCCCATTCCTCCACTTCTTCGACGGTTTCCGCACCTCGCACGAGATTCAGAAGGTGGAGCTGATGGAGATGGAGAGTCTCAAGCCCCTCTTCGACCAGAAGGCTCTGGCAGAGTTCCGCGCAAGGGCTCTCAACCCCGAGCACCCCGTAACCCGCGGTACCGCACAGAACCCCGATATCTACTTCCAGACCCGCGAGGCCAGCAACAAGTTCTACGATGCAGTGCCCGACGCTGTGGCTGAGGCTATGAAGAAAATCTCCGAGATTACCGGCCGCCACTACGCCCCCTTCACCTACTATGGTGCCGAGGATGCAGAGAATGTAATCGTGGCTATGGGCTCGGTTACCGAGACCCTCAAGGAGGTTGTTGACTACCTTATGGCCAAAGGTGAGAAGGTGGGTGTTGTGACCGTTCACCTCTACCGTCCCTTCTCGGTGAAGTACCTGGGTGCTGTGCTGCCCGAGACCACCAAGCGCATCTGCGTTCTGGACCGCACCAAGGAGCCCGGCGCAAACGGCTGCCCCCTCTATCTGGATGTTGTTGAGGCTTTCGCTTCGTGCAAGGATATCCCCGCCGAGTGCAAACCCCAGATTATCGGTGGCCGCTATGGCCTTTCGTCGAAGGACACCACCCCCGCACAGATGCTGGCCGTCTTCGAGAACCTCAAGGCAGAGGAGCCTAGCAACCAGTTCACCGTGGGTATCGAGGACGATGTAACCTTCCTCTCGCTGCCCGTAGGCCAGGAGATTTCGATGGCTCAGGAGGGCACCTTCGAGGCCGTATTCTATGGTCTGGGTGCAGATGGTACCGTGGGCGCAAACAAAAACTCGATTAAGATTATCGGTGGCACTACCGACAAATATTGCCAGGCATACTTCTCCTACGACTCCAAGAAGTCGGGTGGCTACACCTCCTCGCACCTGAGGTTTGGTGACAAGCCCATCCGCTCGCCCTACCTGGTGACCACTCCCGACTTTGTGGCTTGCCACGTGCCCTCGTATGTAGACAAGTACGATGTGCTGAAGGGCCTCAAACGCGGTGGCTCGTTCCTGCTGAACAGCGTTCACGACGCCGAGCAGACCCTGGCAACCCTGCCCACCCATATGAAGGTCTATATGGCCAAGAACGAGATTAAGTTCTACATCATCAACGCTACCAAGATTGCCGCAGAGATTGGTCTGGGCAACCGCACCAATACCATTATGCAGTCGGCATTCTTCAAAATCTCGGCCGTTATTCCCTATGAGCAGGCCGTTGAGGAGATGAAGAAGGCTATCTACAAGTCCTATGGCAAGAAGGGTGAGGATATCGTGGAGATGAACTACGCCGCTGTTGACAAGGGTGGCGAGGTCGTTGAGGTGGCCATCCCCGCCGAGTGGGCAAACCTCGTTGAGGAGGAGTGCGGTTGCGTTGGTGCCGACTGCGACAAGCCCGAGTTCGTGAGGAACATCTGCGAGCCTATCAATAACCTCAAGGGCGACCTGCTTCCCGTGAGCGCCTTCAATGGCAGGGAGGATGGTACTTGGGATAACGGTACGGCAGCCTACGAGAAACGCGGCATCGCTGTGAAGGTGCCCGAGTGGATTTCGGAGAACTGTATCCAGTGTAACCAGTGTGCCTTTGTCTGCCCCCACGCAGCAATCCGTCCCTTCCTGCTGACCGAGGAGGAGGCCGCAGCCGCTCCCGCAGGTATGGCACTCCGCGACGGTATGGCACAGACCAAAGGCTATAAGTTCCGTATTCAGCTCTCGCCTCTGGATTGTACCGGTTGCGGCAACTGTGTGGATGCTTGTCCCGCCAAGACCAAGGCCCTCGTGATGAAACCCCTCGAGGAGCAGATGGGCGAGCAGGCCAACTGGGACTTCGTGACCAAGAAGGTTGGCTACAAAGAGAATGTAATGGATAAGACCAAGACCATCAAGGGTAACCAGTTTGCTCAGCCTCTGTTTGAGTTCTCGGGTGCTTGTGCTGGTTGCGGTGAGACCCCCTATATCAAGACCATCACTCAGCTCTTCGGCGACAGGATGATGGTCGCTAATGCTACCGGCTGTACCTCGATTTACTCGGGCTCGGCCCCCTCGACCCCCTATTGCACCAACGCCAAGGGTCACGGTCCCGCTTGGGCTAACTCGCTCTTCGAGGATAACGCCGAGTTCGGTCTGGGTATGAAGGTGGCCGTTGAGAAACGCCGCGATATGCTCTCTTCGAAGATGGCTGAGGCTATCGCCTCGTGCCAGGAGTGCTCCGCAGAGCTCAAGGCTACTATGCAGGAGTGGATTGATGGCCGCCACATCAGCGCCACCAGTGCCGAGGTTGCTGCCCGTCTGCTGCCCCTGGCCGAGGCTTGCGGCTGCGACACCTGCAAGGCTATCCTTGAGCAGAAAGACCTCTTGGTGAAGAAGTCGCAGTGGATTATCGGTGGTGACGGCTGGGGCTACGATATCGGCTTCGGTGGTGTTGACCATGTGCTCGCTTCGGGTGAGGATGTCAACATCCTGATTGTCGATACCGAGGTCTACTCCAACACCGGTGGTCAGTCCTCCAAGTCTACCCCCGTGGGCGCTGTTGCCAAGTTCGCATCGGCAGGTAAGCGTATCCGCAAGAAAGATATTGGCGCCATTGCTATGACCTACGGCTATGTATATGTGGCTCAGGTTTCGATTGCCAACCCCAATCAGCTGCTCACCGTGCTGCGTGAGGCCGAGGCCTACAACGGTCCCTCGCTCATCATCGCCTATGCACCCTGTATCAACCACGGTATCAAGGGCGGTATGACCCGTACACCCAGTGTTGGCAAGGAGGCTATCGAGTGCGGCTACTGGCACCTGTGGCACTTCAACCCCGAGTTGGCCGAGAAGGGCGAGAATCCCTTTAAGCTCGACTCCAAGGAGCCCGACTGGAGCAAGTTCCAGGCCTTCCTGGCAGCCGAGGTGCGCTACTCGTCGCTGAAAAAGATGTTCCCCGCCGAGGCCGATGAGCTCTTTGCCGCAGCCGAGGAGAATGCTAAGTGGCGTTATAATGGCTATGTGCGTTTGGCCAAACAGGAATACTAAAATACGCATATAGCGGGTGAATTTTTCACCACCTTCAAAGGGCGAGTTCCTCACTTACCTCGAGTAAGCTGCGGACTCGCCCTTCTTGTTGGCAAAAAATTCCCTCCGCTCTATGCGTTTTTTTGTTTTCAGGGCAGGGCAGTGGGTCGTGTTCCCAACACTCGTTGCGCTCGTTAGCGCCTGCGGACTCGCCCTTCTTGTTGGCAAAAAATTCCCTCCGCTCTATGCGTTTTTTGTCTAAGGTCTAACCGACCTAAGCTTATAGGGCTTATAGGACTAATGGGACTAATGGGGCTTATAGGACTTTAAGGACTTTAAGGACTTTTGCCTGCCTATAATTTTGAATTTTAATCCACCATTGGTGTCTTTTAATTGCTCACGCTCGGCATAGTGTGCGGGGCACCCTCTGCTCTCGCTTACTCGCAATTTTGAATTTTGCATTTTGCATTTTGAATTTCCTCAAGCCTTAGGTCAGTTAGACCTTAGACAAAAAAGTTCACGGGTATTAAAATTAATACCCGTGAACTTTTGGTTGTTGGCTTTTGGTCGACGGCTGCCCGCTGACGGCTGCCCGCTATCCGCTGACGGCTATCCGCTGACTGCTGACTGCCCCGAAGCCCTATTTCTGGAGTTCGTTCTTTTTCCAGGTGCCCTCGGAGATGATTTCGCCGGCGGCATTCTTCTCGATGCCCTTGCCGTGGCGCTGGTCGCCAGACCACTCGCCCTCGTAGGTGATACCATCGGTGCCGGTGTAGGTGCCCAGGCCGTGGCGTTTGCCGTTCTTCCACTGGCCCACATAGGTGTCGCCCCCCTCGCCGTGATAGGTACCCTGACCGTTGTACTCATCATCTTTCCACTCGCCCTCATAGCGCACTTCGCCCTTGAAGGTGTAGAGTGTGCCCAGGCCGTGGCGCTCATTCTTGCGCCACTGGCCCACATACTTCATACCATTGGTATAATTATAGGTGCCCTGGCCGTTGTACTCGCTATCTTTCCACTCGCCCTCATACTCCACTCGGCCCGAGCGATAGAGAGTTCCTTGGCCGTTATGCTTGCCGCCTTTCCACTGGCCCTTATAGTGCACCTCGCCGAGGTTGTTGTACATCGTGCCCTCGCCCTGCTGGGTGCCGTTGTACCACTCGCCCTCGTAGCGGTAGCCGTTGGGCCAACGATAGAGGCCGTGACCACACTGCTTGCCGTTCTTCCAGGAGCCTTTGTAGTAGCTGCCGTCGTGCCAGCAGAAGGTGCCCTCGCCGTGGTATCGGTCGCCCTTCATCTCGCCCATATAGGAGTCACCATTGGGGAGGTTGACTATGCGTGAGGTGGTGGTATGGCTGTTGCCGGATATGCCATAGCTGGGGGGAGTGTCGGCTCCACCGAAGGCTTTGTGGATTTGTGCCTCGGCCGAATCAATGCTGCACAGAAGAGTTGCAGCCACCATTGCTATAAATGCTACTCTTTTCATAGTCTAAAAAAGTGTTTGGGGGTTACTGTTTATTTTCCTACGGTCTGTGCCAAGACTACCGTGTGGCCCTTCTCGAGGTCGAGCAGGGTGAGTACCTCGGCACTCTTGAGCGAGCCGCGGGTTATGGCCTTGAGGTTGTGGCCTGCGGCGTAGAGGTTCACATTCTCGGCATAGCCTGCCGCATCCTGACCTGCCAGGAACTCGGCCTTGGCGGGGGTGAGATTGAGCCCCTCATAGCGGCTCATATCGGCAATGTAGACCAGATTCAGAGGTGCCGTGTAGGCGAACTCCTGTGCGGCGCTCAACTCGCGGTGGTCGCCCTCCACTACGCGCTGGAGCGTGTGGCTCATCTCGTCGTAGCGATAGACACCCTCGGGGGTGAAGGCGTAGACCCTGATGGGGTAGAGAGCCATAGCCGAGGGGGCTGTCAGATGCTTGCTCTCGGGGCGGTTGATGCCCGCAGCCGCCCACATCACGCCGCTCAACTGCTCGAGCGAGAGTGCTTCGGCGGAGTACTCACGCGAGGAGGCACGCAGGGCGAGCGCCTGGTTGATGGTGAGGCCCTCCGAGAGGTCGGGCTGCACGAGGACTATGGTGTCGGTGTACTCGAAAGGAGTGGCTGTGGGGGTCTGATTGGAGCCGCAAGAGGCCAACAGAACGGCCAGCAGCAGGGGAATAAGTCGTTTCATAGTAGTAAGTATTTGTTGCGTTGTTGCACAAAACTACAAAAAAATGTATAAAAATAAAAGACCGCACCAAACATTTGTTTGATGCGGTCTTTCGTGTGCCCAGGACAAGAGTCGAACTTGCACGGCCAAAACGGCCACTACCCCCTCAAAGTAGCGTGTCTACCAATTCCACCACCTGGGCTTAAAACAAGGAAATTAGGGTGCGGTTTCCCGCTTTTCCCCTCTTTCCTTCACTAACCTAAAACTACTAACCTAAATGAACCTTGAAAACTTCGCCGCAAAGGTAAGTCAGAGTTTTTGTTTCGCCAAATCTGCGAGGCAAATTTCACGATTAGTTAACATCTCTTATGCTAAAGAACATATCCCTTTTGCGGAAAAGCCCACAAAAGTACACATAATTTTTGAACCTCCAAACTTTTGGGACAAAAAAATGACTATTCGCCATAAATTTTGTCGGTCGTCGACGGTAGACGGAAGTCGTTTATTGGAGGGTATGCAGTCGCATCTGCTCCACGAGCCAGCCCTCCACATTCTGTTCGGGAGGGATGGCCAGATGTTTGCGAAGACGGTAGCGACGGTTGTAGATGCTCGACGGCTTAGAGTTGCCGAAGACAAGCCCCACAGCCGTGGGCGAGAAGCCCCAGAGAAGCAAGGCACAGAGCGCCATATCCTCGCGTGTGGCCTCGGGATGCAACCGGCTGAGCTGGCTCAAAAGCCCGCCGAAACAGCCGTCGGCAACCTCAAGAAGATTGCCGAAGAGCCCTTCGCCAACATTGAAGAAGGTACGAAAGTGTTGCATAAAGAGCTCGGGGTTGTTCTCTGTGATTGATGCAAGAGTCAAATATTCGCCAAGTTCGCCATATTTTTGGCTTATGTGGCGGCGTAGTTCCGATAGTTCCTCCTGACTCTCGGCCAGTTCGCGCTCGAGGAGAGTCGCCCTCTGGTGGAGGTGATAGTTCACAACCACCGAGATGATGAGTGCCCCGAGGACCGCAACGGCAATGGTGGCCTTGAGGTAGTCTTCGGTGAGATAGGGGAGTGGGAGGATGGAACTAAAGAGGAGTAGCAGAGGGAGTGCTACAAGGTCCACTCTCGATAGTGCGCGCGAGAAGTTGGCAAGCGGGTCCCTCGGTGCTCGCCGCAAAATGAGGCTCAAGACTACCGGCACCGCAAAGCACCACGCCCCCATAACCCAGTCCACCGTACTGCTCAACTTGCTCCAGCCGCATAGGCGGTCTACAAAACTGTAGTATATCCACAGCGATAGAGGCAAATGGAATAGTGAGTGCTCCAGAAGGCGAGAGAAGATAATTGTAAACCGTTTCATAAGAAGAGCTGTGTTTCGTTGTGATGGTGCAGAGTGGTGTCCGCTTTGGCCACTACAAAGATAATAATTATTGTGCGATATTGTATCTCTCACGCCCGAGGGTAACTTGTTGAGGGTCAGTGGTGTGAGGAAAAATTATTTCACAAGTGGTCCATCGGGGGCAGGCAAACAGAAAGGGGCTCCCACAAGGAGCCCCTCCGTCAGTTCGCACATTGCAGTGCAAACTATTTAACCGTGTTAACAATTTTCTCGAAAGCCTGAGGGTGGTTCATCGCCAGGTCGGCAAGAACCTTGCGGTTCATAGCGATACCCTTAGCGTGGCACTTACCCATAAATTCGGAGTAGGTCATACCGTTCATACGAGCGGCAGCGTTGATACGCTGAATCCACAAGCTGCGGTAGTTTCTCTTTTTCTCCTTGCGGTTGCGATAGGCGAACTGCAAGCCTTTCTCGACAGTGTTTTTGGCGACTGTCCAGACATTTCCCCTTGAACCAAAGTTACCTTTGGCAAGTTTTAAAACTTTTTTTCTGCGAGCTCTCGATGCTACAGCATTTACTGATCTTGGCATAAAATTTTAAGTTTTAATCGAAAGATTAGCGGCGGGTTTCTCTCCCACTCTTCGGGGCTAATTCTCTCTTTGGTTAAACAATCTTGCTCTACGGGTTAATTACTTAACGAGGAGCTTGCGAAGTTTGGCTGCATCGGCGGGAGTTACGATAGCCGAGTAGTCCAAGTTGCGTTTGCGTTTGGTAGATTTTTTGGTGAGGATGTGGCTGTGATAAGCGTGTTTCCTCTTAATCTTACCGGTGCCGGTGAAGTCAAAGCGTTTCTTCGCGCCGGCGTTAGTTTTCATTTTTGGCATTTTCGATAAAATTTAATTGGTTAAACAGCCCGCAAAGATAATCATAAAATTGAGAATTGAAAAATGAGAACATAAATTTCTTCGTTTTCGCATCAAAAAATTCCCACCGCGAGATGCACTCTTCATTAAGGTCTACCGACGACCGACTACAGACAGAAGGGCTAAAAGGGCCAAAAGGGCCTATAGGCCCCATAGGTCTTATAGGTCCCATAGGTCTTACAAGCCCTTAGGGTCTTTAAGGACCTTAATGACCTTATATACCCTCCCCTAAGTTAGGGGAGGGTGCCGAAGGCGGGAGAGGTCTGTAAGGTGAGGAAATGTGGGGATTACTGCACCGCCTACGGCGGCTTGTGAGCAAACTTATCAAAAGGCGTTGTTACGCCTTTTGACCAAGTCCCTCCTCACAGGAGGAGGGATTTAGGGAGGAGGGTAACACAGCAGGGCGAAGCCCTCTCTCTCCGCAAAAGGTTTGCAATGGGCCGCGTGGGATTACTGCGCTACGCTTGCTTCCCAAAGTGAAGGCGGTGGGATGCTCCACCCTTATTCGTTGTGCCCGTTGGCACCTTGCCGCGGGTCTATCGTTGGTTGCTATTGCAACCAACGACCAAGTCCCCCTTTGTCAAAGGGGGATTTAGGGGGAATGTAGAAGTGGATGGGATTTTAATCCCTCTCTTTTCGCCCCGAGAGCATTGGAGTACAAGGGATTACTGCACCGCCTACGGCGGTTTGTGATCCCTTGTATTCCTTAATGCTCAAAGAAAATTTTTCGACACCTCTGTGTGGTAGCCTTTTTTGTACAGCAACCGCTTGGTGAGCAAGCTCCCCAGCGGTTACTGCACAAAAAAAGACAACTGCCAAAAGCAGTTGTCTGTCGAAAAATTTTCTTCGGGGCGGAAAGAGAGGGATTCGAACCCCCGGAACATCGCTGTTCAACGGTTTTCAAGACCGCCGCATTCGACCACTCTGCCATCTTTCCAGTCTTAAACATCTGCGGCGAGCCGCACAAAGGCACGACGCAAGCCACAAATGTCGTCGCAAAGGTAGTGCATTTTTTCGCTTTTGCAAAAAAACACCAACGAAACCCCTTATAGTATATCGCTACTTTGCCAACTCGCCTGCGAGGGCCTCCATTGCGGGGAGGTTGTCGGGGGTCATACGCGAGCGGAGGGTGACCATTGGCTCGAGAATCTCAATGTCCTTCATCTGCTCCAGCATCGCTCTCATCACGCGGCCGGCACAAGGTGCCCACGAGCCGTTCTCGATGATGCCCACGCGGCGTTTCTGGTAGCCCTTGAGCTGGAGGTGGTGGAGGAAGTTGTACATCGGAGGAAAGAGGCTGGCATCGTAAGACGAGGCGGCCACAACCAGGCGGTCATACTTGAAGGCATCCTCAATAGCCTCTGCCATATCGTCACGGCAGAGGTCGGTGGTGCTCACCCTCTCCACGCCGCGCTCGCGCAACATCTCGGCAAAGGCTTTGGCCGCCTTCGCGGTGCCGCCGTGGATGGAGGCGTAGGCGATAAGGACACCCTTCGCCTCGGGCTCATAGCTGCTCCAAGTGTTGTAGAGCGAGAGGTAGTAGCCGAGGTTCTCACTCAGGATGGGGCCGTGCAGGGGGCAGATTTGTGCAATCTCCAGCGCGGCGGCCTTCTTAAGCAACGCCTGAATGGGGGCGCCGTATTTGCCGCAGATGTTGAAGTAGTAGCGGCGTGCCTCGCAAGCCCACTCCTCCTGGTGGCAGAGTGCGCCGAACTTGCCGAATCCGTCGGCCGAGAAGAGTATCTTCTCGCTCTGCTCGTAGGTCACCATCACCTCGGGCCAGTGGACCATAGGGGCCATAATGAACTGCAAGGTGTGGCTACCGAGCGAGAGGGTATCGCCCTCCTTGACGGCTATGGTGCGGGTGGTGAAATCCACATCAAAGAAGAACTGGGGCAACATCTTCACTGCGCGCTCCGAGGCCACAATCATCATCTCGGGGTAGCGATCCACAAGGTGCTTTATGCTGCCTGCGTGGTCGGGCTCCATATGCTGAACGATGAGATAGTCGGGCACGCGGCCTTGCAGGGCGGCCTCCAAATTTGTGAGCCACTCGTGACTCTTGCGCTCGTCGACACTGTCCATAATGGCCACCTTCTCATCGAGGATGAGGTAGGAGTTGTAGGATACGCCATTGGGGATAATATACTGACTCTCAAAGAGGTCCAAGTCGAGATCGTCTACACCTATGTATTTTATAGCCTTTGTAATCTGCTTGTTCATAATGCTTCTCTCTTATGTTTCTTTTACAGAACAAAGATAGGAATGTTTAGCGGAATGGCAAAATAGGGGTGTAGTTTTGTGGCGAAGGGATTACTGCACTACGCTTGTTTCTCGAAGGGAAGGCGGTGGGATGCTCCACCCTTATTCGCGTCGTGCCCGATAATGTCTACCGTCTACCGACAAAAGGGCTAAAAGGGCCAAAAGGGTCCATAGGTCTTACAAGCCCTTAGGGTCTTTAAGGACCTTAATGACCTTATATACCCTCCCCTAAATTAGGGGAGGGTGCCGAAGGCGGGAGAGGTCTGTAAGGTGAGGAAATGTGGGGATTACTGCACCGCCTACGGCGGCTTGTGATCCCTTGCACTCCTTAATGCTCAAAGAAAATTTTTCGACACCTCTGCGTGGTAGCCTTTTTTTGTACAGCAACCGCTTGGTGAGCAAGCTCCCCAGCGGTTACCGCACCAAAAAAAGACAACTGCCAAAGGCAGTTGTCTGTCGAAAAATTTTCTTCGGGGCGGAGAGAGAGGGATTCGAACCCTCGATACCCTTTTGAGGTATACGCACTTTCCAGGCGCGCTCCTTAAACCACTCGGTCACCTCTCCTTTTTGCCGCTCGCGTAACCCTTAAGCGGCGAAATGCGGCGCAAGATAAGAATAATTTTTGGTTTTCAAGGAAAATTACTTCCCAAATTCGCCGCAAATTGATTTTTTGAGCATTTTGGCGCGGCGGGCGGGGGTGTGTTCGTGGGCCAAAACATACATCATCTTCGTCACAGCTGCCTCGGTGGTCATATCCCTACCGCTGATGACGCCAATCTTTTGCAGCGCCACGCCCGTCTCGTAGATGTCCATATTCACCTCGCCATTGCTACACTGCGTCACATTCACCACGCTGATACCCTTGGCGATGGCCTCCTTCAGCGCGCCGATGAACCACTCTTTGGTGGGGGCGTTACCCGCACCGTAGGTCTCCAGCACCACGCCCTTGATGCCGCTCGAGAGCATAGCCCTAAAGATGCTCTCCGTAAGGCCCGGGAAAATCTTCACGATGGCCACATCGCGCTCCAACCTGGTGTCAATCGAGAACTGCGCACCCGCCTTGGGGCGAGCAATATAGGTATGGTTGTACTGTATGCTCACACCCACCTCGGCAAGTGGCGGGTAGTTGTTCGACGCAAAAGCGCTGAGCTCCTCGGCACTCTGCTTGGTCGTGCGGTTGCCGCGGAAGAGGCGGTTCTGGAAGTAGAGGCTCACACCCGGCACCTCAGCCCTGCCTTTGGAGTCCTTAGCGGCGGCAATCTCAATGGCTGTGATGAGGTTCTCGCGGCCGTCGGTACGCAGCACACCGATAGGAATTTGGCTACCGGTGAAGACCACAGGCTTCGCGAGGTTGTGGAGCATAAAGCTTAGAGCGCTTGCACTATAGGACATTGTGTCGGTGCCGTGCAGCACCACAAAACCGTCGAAACGCTCATAGTTGTCCCTGATGTTCTCGGCCAGTCGCACCCACAGTTCCGGCGAGGCGTTGGAGGAGTCTATGGGCTCGAAGGGCAGTACCTCAATATCGACCTCGAGCCTGCGCAGCGAGGGGAACTCCTCGTAGATGTGGTTGAAGTCGAAGGGCACGAGTGCGCCACTCTCGGGGTCGGTGTGCATACCGATGGTGCCACCGGTGTAGATGAGTAGTACGGAACTTTTCATAGTATCTTTCTGCGTTTCAGGTTGTTGTCTAATCCTCCAGGCCAAAAATTTCGCGAGCATTGCGGCTCGTTACCTCGGCCACCTCTTCGGGGCTGCACCCCTTAAGGCGTGCAATCTGCTCACAAATATACACTAAATTTTTGGGTTCGTTGCGTTTTCCCCTAAAAGGTACGGGCGAAAGGTATGGCGAGTCGGTCTCCAGCACGATGCTCTCGAGCGGAATCTGGGGTACACTCTCCAGCAGCGGGCTCTTCTTGTAGGTGACTACACCGCCAATGCCGACCCTGAAGCCCCCCAGACGCTCTATGCGCTCCCACACCTCGGCGCTCTCGCCAAAGGCGTGGAGGATGCCCCTTGCTCGGCCCTTGTAGCCCTCGAGAATGGTGAGCATACGCTCCCACGCGCTGCGCGTGTGTATAACAAGAGGTAGGTCATACTCCACTGCCAGCTCCACCTGACGGCGAAAGGCCTCCTCCTGCTCGGCCATAAAGTCGCTGCTCCAGTAGAAGTCCAATCCCACCTCGCCTATGCCATAGAAGCGTTCCACGGGGCGCTCGGGGCTTCCCACAGCTGCCTCGCCCGAGGGCCTATTGCACGCCTCCAGAAGTCGCTCCACCTCGGCGAGTTCATTCCTCCAGTGGGGGTTGTCGTTGACCGATGTGGGATGGAGGCCAATGAGTGAGTAGCAATCCTTTCGCTCCCTTGTGAGGGCGAATTGTGCCTCATTTGTGAGGTGGTCTATGGCGGGGAAGATGAAGGCCTCGAGGCCCGCCTCGCGGGCGCGCTCGAAGGTGGCGTCGCGGTCCTCGTCGAACTCGGGGCCGTATATGTGGGTATGTGTATCTATGAGTCGCATCTTGTGGGGTTTTATACTAATCGTTCACACTTTCTGCCGGGCAGGATTCTCACCGCATCGCACAACTCCAGCGAGGTCACAAGGGCCACCACGCGTGCGGGCGTAAAGCCGGTGCGACCCACCAGGGCCTCATACTCCACAACCTCGCCCACCGTTATAGCCTCGAGCAGTTGGCGCTCGTCGGGCTGGAGGTTGAGGGTCTCGGTGGGGTGAAGGGTGGGGGCGAAGGTTTCGCTCTCCTGCTTGACCACATCCCAGCCGAGCTCGTAGAGTATGTCGCCACCCGAGCAGACCATCGCGGCCTTGTTCTGCTTGATGAGCAGGTTGGAGCCGTAGGAGCTCTTGTCGAAGGCGCGGCCGGGCACAGCCATCACCGTGCGACCATAGCCGAGAGCATATTCGGCCGTGATGAGCGAGCCTCCCTCGTAGGGCGACTCCACGACTACTGTGCCACTCGCAAGGGCGGCTATTATACGGTTGCGCGAGGGGAAGAAACGGCCCGTATTCTTGTGCTGTGAGGATATCTCGGTGACGATAGTGCCACCGTCGGAGAGTATGCGGTCGGCGAGGTTGCGGTTGCCCGCGGGTGTCACCTCGGGCAGGGCGTTGGCGATGACCGCCACAGTCTTGGCCCCCACCTCGAGGGCCGCCTTGTGGGCGTTCTCATCGTTGCCAAAGGCCAGACCGCTCACGATAGTGACATCCCCCTTGAGCGAGTGGAGCTGCTCCACCAGTCGACGACCTGCGGCCTGACCGTAGGAGGTGATGGTGCGCGTGCCCACAAAGGCCACCGAGGGTGCCGTAAGTGGCTCCAGGGAGCCCTGGGCGAAGAGTATGTGGGGGCGGTCGGCGCACTCGCGGAGCAGGGGAGGGTAGACGCTGTCGGTGGCGGCTATGGCGAAGATGTGGTGACGCTCACAATGGTCCATCTCGCGCTCGGCCGCACGCAGACCCGCCCGCGAGCGTATGTCGCCTATGAGCTTGTCGCTGTTGATGCCAGCCAGCTCCCTGAGGTCGCCCTCGGAGGCGCGGAAAACAGCCTCGGCACTCCCGAAGGTGTCGATGAGGTGTGCAGCCCCCTTTTGGCCCAAGCCGGGGGTGAATATGAGAGTGAGGTCGTGTATGGTCATCGTCGGCTAAAGTGTAAAAACTCAATTCTGTGAGGTAAATTTACGAAAAAAATTTGGAGTTTGAGATAAAATAGTTACTTTTGTGCTCCGAAAGCAACCGCCCCAGGGGCCGTGTGAAGGGATACGGGCAGGGCCGTAGTCGAAAGAAAGAGGGGTAAGTTGCTGAGGAATAGATGATTGGTGCGATGGCCGAGTGGCTAGGCAAAGGTCTGCAAAACCTTCTACAGCGGTTCGATTCCGCTTCGCACCTCAAAAACAAAAGGTCGGCATCAAGCCGACCTTTTGTTTTTGAGGTGCGAGATGGCTCGCGCCATTTGTGTTACCCACCCCCTAAATCCCCCTCCTGTGAGGGGGACTTCCTGTTTTATGCTACTTGGCCCGCGAGCGTGAGCCTTTTGTTTTTGAGATGCGAGCTATCTCGCCCCACCTTAGAGAGTGGGGGTGCCAATATTAAACAAGGTCGGCGGAAAGCCGACCTTGTTTTGTTGAGATGTGGGTACACCGCTTTAGAATGCCACGCCCAGGTTGAAGGAGAAGAAATCACCTAAATTTTTGCAATCAAAAGAGGTGTAAACCCCAAAACTATTTAGGATATTGATCAGTAGACCAATCTCAGCTTTTGAATAAAGACCTAAGCCTGCGTAGTTGCTATCTGCGTAGTTGCCATCGCTAATGACATACTCATAACTTGAAATCTGCTTCCAACTCACGCCAAGAGAGAGAGAAATAAAGGGGCGAAATCTTTTTGTGGGTAAGAATAATTTGCCATTACCATAGATACCTATTTGTTTCTCTTCAGATCTTTCTTTTTCCCAATCTGGTTTATCTCCCTCCTCAGTATGTGAGATAGATGTATAATCCAGGCCTCGTCCAAGGAAGAGATTACCACTCTGGTTGAAAACGCCTTCCGTATAAGAGAAGGGGTAACCGGTACCGCCACGAATCACCGGAACACCTACGCTGACAAACCTATAACGCCGTTTTGGCGAGTTAATGCTGGGCTGGGCACTCTCTTCGGCACTCCACGCATTATACTCTTTTTGCTCCGCATAAGCCATTGTTGTGGTCGCTCTCTCGGCAGCCAGTCGTGCCTCCTCCTCGGTCTTTGCTTTGGCGGAGGCCTCCTGCTCTGCGGCCTGACGAGCAGCCGCCTCGGCCAGAGCCTTCCTCCTGACATACTCCCTATCGACTTTCAGCTTGAATACCATATAGGAGCCATCAATCTCGGCAGTCTGCGAGATAAAGCCCTCCATCGAGGCCTGTATCTTTTGGGCATAGGGCGACACATAGAGCTGGAATGTACCATTCTCACCCGTCACGCACGAGGCAGGAAAATCGACCGAACTCAGGGTAACGCCCTCCATTGGGACATCTGCTTCATTGAAAACAACACCCTGCACCATTCGCGTGTTTTGCGCCATTGCCATAATCGACATTGCGGCACACAACACAAGTAGTATTCTCCTTTTCATAGTTGTAGGCTATTTTTATTTACCAATCCTGAGAAGTTCGCCCAACTTCTCCTGCTTTTTTTGCAGGAGGAGCCGAGCCAAGTGTATGCAAGTTTTAGAATGTAACGCCCAGGTTGACGCACAAAAATGGTTCATATCCAAGATTTGTGCGCAAATCACAAGAGGCGTAAACGCCCAAATTATTTGTGATATTGACCAGTAGACCAAGTTCGGGTTTTACATAAAGACCGACATACTCATCGATGTCAATATCTTCTGGGCCCCAATACACAACCTGCCGATTCAAAGATACGCCAAGCGACAGAGAAACAAAGGGACGGAATCTTTTCGAGGAGAAAAAGTATTTTCCATTGCCATAGAGACCTACTTGTAATACATCTTCCTCCTGGTCGAATATGGCAGATGTGACATCCACGCCTCCTCCAAGGAAGAGATTACCCTTCTTGTTGAAGCCACCTCCGGTGTAGGAGAGGGCGAAACTGCCACTATCCCACGCCATAGGAACGCCTGCGCTGAGATAAGAGAAGTATCGTTTTGGGGTAACCTTCTTAGGTTTAGGGCTCTTTTCAGGTTTTGCCTTCTTGCTGTCGGCAGCCTTCTCTGCGGCCAATCGAGCCTTCTCCTCGGCTTTGGCAGCGGCTTTAGCCTCGGCAGCAGCCTTTTTCTCAGCGGCTATGCGTGCCTCCTCGGCAGCCTTAGCCTCAGCAGCGGCCTTTTTTTCAGCGGCAATGCGAGCCTCCTCGGCGGCTTTAGCCTCGGCAGCGGCTTTAGCCTCGGCAGCCAGTCGTGCCTCCTCCTCGGCCTTTGCTTTGGCGGCGGCCTCCTGCTCTGCGGCCTGACGAGCAGCCGCCTCGGCCAGAGCCTTCCTCCTGACATACTCCCTATCTACTTTCAATTTGAAAACCAAGTAGGAGCCATCAATCTCGGCGGTCTGGGAGATGTAGCCCTCCATCGAGGCCTCGACCTTTTTGGCATAGGGCGACACATAGAGCTGGAATGTACCATTCTCACCCGTCACGCACGAGGCGGGCAGGCCAACCGAACTCAGGGTTACACCCTCCATAGGGACATCTGCTTCATTGAAAACAACACCCTGAACCATTCGAGTGTTCTGTGCTGCAGCCAGTAGTGACATTGCCGCACACAACACCAGTAGTATAGTCTTTTTCATAGTTGTCGGTTGTTTTTATTTACCAATCTTGAGAAAACCGCCGCCTTTCTCCTCCTTTGCGGCAGGGGCTGCCGAACTGAGAGAGCGCAGATAGTCATCGCCGGGGTTGCGGAAGTTTACATATTTTGCGGGGTAGCCGGTGACGGTAATGGACTCAGCCTCGCCCAGGTCGTTGTATTTAATCTGGGTCTCCAGACCTACCAGTACATCGGCATTGCCATTGCTGGCAAGAGCCTCGCGCACGGCCGAATCAATCACATTGTCGAGACCACCTTTCACAACGGTCTTGCTGGGAAGATAGAAGAAGGTGATTTTGTCGGGCGACACATCAAGGTCAGCAAAAACGGCAACAACGGGCGTGGCGGCGCTGATTTTGGTGTGGGTGGAAGTGCTAACAAGTTTAGGCTCGGGTTTGGGCATCGAAACACCACAGCTTGCCAAGAGGATTGCAGATGCAATCACGAGAATAAATTTTTTCATTGATAAATAAATTTAAGTTAAACATAAAGGTTTTGTGTCCCTGCCAGTAGATGGCAACCGTCTAACTCAAACAAAAGAGAAGCGTGGATGCTGCTTATTCACAGAAGGTACGACCAAGCACCCATACGAACATAAGCACACCCACGCATACGATGCGTGGGCATTTAGCGTGCCTATTGTGTGTTCGTAGAGTAATAATTTGGTCGTTTTACTGTGAACGCAATAGCCTAAATGCCATCAAAAAGAACTGCGTATTCCGCAATTCACCACAAATATACGAAATAAAAATGATAATTGGTTGCCGAAAAACGAAATTTTCCCCTGTCTACGGACCATTGCATATATATAAAACAAGGTCGGCACCAAGCCGACCTTGTTTTATGGGTGCGAGATGGCTCGCGCCGATTGCTATGTCAATGGCCACTGCGGTTAGGCGGGCCCAACTATCACTATACGCGAATCTGTATATCAAGGTAGACAACGGTAGAGGACTTTTGCAGTCGAATCACGATATTGGGATAGGCCTCCGGGAAGGTGATTTGTTGATCAATACCCATATCCTTATCCGGGCCGAGCAGAACTCCGCCCGCCCTTTTCAGCTCATTAATCGTCAGGTTGTAGTGCGCCTCCATCTCTGCCTTCGAGTCCAAATGGCGCTGGCAGTGAATATATCTGAATGGCGTGGAAAATGTCACTGCACGGAGTTGGTAATGGGCATCTCCAAAGGGCTGTATGTCCTGATAATCAAAGACAATGTAATATGAGCCGTCGGAGAATCGTTTTGCCTCAAGCTCGCTCCAAGTTGCATCGAAATACTCCTTGGCGGAGGTCATTTGGGTGAAGTCAGGCTGCGACTCGTAGGCGATATTTGGGTACTTAATGGCAACACCTATATGGTGTAGCACTTGCTTTGCGGTGAACTGGGCATTTGCGTCGGCGGCTGACAGCAAACCGACAAAGGCCAATGCTGCAAAAAGGCACCTCTTTCTGAAGATTGCAAATGAGTGTTTCATAGCTAAAATAGGTTTATAAGGTTTACTTTATAGGAATTGTCGGGTATAGCCAAAGAGTGATTTTTTGCAAATATAATAAAAAATTCACACGATTGCCATATTTTCTTGTAAATCACCACGAAAAGATGCGTCTGTCCGTGCCGAGGACCTTCAGCCTTATGCAAAAAAACGGACCACACAAACTCTGTGCGGTCCGTTCTTTATGGTTCAATTATAATCCTTTCCAAATTTGGCTTATTCTTTTTTCGTTATGCTCGCCTCTACTTAAAATATTTCCAGTGGAAGATTATCAGGTAGAAGATGGCGATGGTGATGTAGCTGTCGGCGAAGTTGAAAACGGGCGAGAAGAAGAGTGACCCTCCGATGAGGGGCATCCACTCGGGCCAGTAGAACAGCGGGAAGTAGAGCATATCGACCACCTTGCCGTAGAGGAAGGGGGCATAGCCGCCGCCCTCGGGCAGCAGTTGTGCCACGCTGGTGAAGGTCGACTCGGAGAAGATGAGGCCATAGAAGGCGCTATCGACCATATTGCCAATGGCACCCGCCAGAATCATCGCAAAGCCTATGATGACACCTTTGGGGGTATCCTTCTTCCTCAGGTGGCAGATATACCAGGTGAGTGCACCGATGGCCACGAGTCTGAAGAGGCTCAGGATGAGTTTGCCGTAGTCGCCGCCGAGGCTCATACCCCACGCAGCGCCCTCATTCTCAATGAAGCACCAGCGGAACCAGTCGCCCAGCACATTGTGGCTCTCGCCGAGGGTCATCGTGGTCTTGACCGAGATTTTCACTATCTGGTCCACAACCACAAGGCCCACAACAATGGCCCACAGCACCCAACTCTTTATTATGCCCTTATTCTTCTCTGCCATAGTGGGACACTATATAATTAGCGGAGCACGAGTTCGCCCGAGCCGATGTGGTAGCCGTCCATATAGACATCCACGCGGTACTCACCCGAGGCGAGCTCTGCGGTCGTGCTGAAGTAGATACTTACATCCAGGTCTTCGTTCTGGTAGTCGACCTCACGCATAGCCGAGTAGCTTATGGCGTCGCCCTCGAACTCCATCATACAGTCGGGACCACCCGAGAGCACCATACCATCGGGACCGGTAATGCGCACATAGACATTCCTGCCGCCGGGCGTTGTGAGCTCATTGGCGCTCAAGATGAGGTCGGTGCGCAGACGCGAAGCCCTCGAGGCCTTCTTGACGGTCGAGCCGCCGGCATTCATAGCCACGAGAGTGATGCCGCGAGATTTCACGATGGCACCACGACGAAGCTGGCTGGTCATCTCGGCAGCCTTCTCCTCGGCGATGTTGGCACGCTTGGTCTCCTCGGCCACCTGTTTGCGGTAGCGGGTATTCTGTGCGGCCAGCTCCTTGTTGAGGGTATTGAGCGAGTCTATCTGGTGGACATAGTGGCGCATAACGGTACGCAGTGTGCCCAACTCTTTCTCATACTGGCGAATCTTGTTGTGGTTGATACTACGCTCCTTGCGGAGTTTGGTCATAAGAGAGTCGGCCTTGTCGCGCTCGATGAGGATGTTGGCCCTCAGTTCGCTGTTTACCGAGTCGTTGGTTGCGGTAATCTCGTCCATCTCGGCGATGAGGCCCGAGATTTGGCTGTTGAGCGTGTCGCGCTCGATGCGGAAGTTCTCCTTGATGTCGGAGGTTACGCGGAAGTGCTGGAAGGTGAGTACACCGAGAACAGCTATCAGAACGATGATGATAATGCGGTAGCCCAGGAGGGTTTTGCGCGAACTATTACCACCGTCCAGCTCGTCAGAATCGACATCGTTGTATCGTTTCTCCAACTCCTTGTCGTAATCTTCGTATTGTGCCATTTTTTCTTGAGTTTTTTTGAGTTATCGTTTTACAATTAGGCGCAAATATAATGATTTTTGGCGATTTGCTACGAAATCATACCATAATCTATCGCGTTTTTGGGTTTGTAGCGCTCTTTGAGTGCAGCAAGGGGACGGTTTTTGGGCTGTGTGAGGGTGCTATCCTCTTCGAGGATGGAGGAGGCCACGAGCCTTGCCTGCTCGAGAATCTGGCCGTCGGTGGAGAGTGAGGCTATGCGCAGGTCTATGGCCTCACCGCTCTGGCGTGTGCCGTTCACATCGCCCGCACCTCGCAGCTTCAGGTCCAATTCGGAGAGCTTGAAACCGTCGGTCGTCTCGACCATAGCCTCCAGACGGGCCTCGGCCTCGCGCGAGAGTTTGTCGCCACTCATCAGCACACAGTAGCTCTGATTGCCGCCTCGGCCCACACGACCGCGCAACTGGTGGAGCTGCGAGAGGCCGAAACGCTCGGCACTCTCAATCACCATAACAGTAGCATTGGGCACATCAACGCCCACCTCTATGACGCTGGTAGCCACAAGGATATGATTCACGCCCTCGGCAAAGAGTTTCATCGACTCCGACTTCTCCTCGGGGGGCATCTTGCCGTGGAGCACCCCCACTCGGTAGTCGGGCAGAGGGAAGGCCTTGATGATATTATCGAAGCCGTCGTAGAGGTTCTGGTAGTCGAGTGCCTCGGACTCCTTGATGAGCGGGTAGACCACATAGACCTGTCGGCCTTTGGCTATCTCGCCCTTGAGGAAACCGTTGAGTTTCAGACGGAGAGCCTCCTTGAGGTGGTATGTTTTGATGGGTTTGCGCCCTGCCGGCATCTCGTCAATGACCGACACATCCAAATCGCCGTAGAGTGTCATTGCAAGGGTGCGCGGGATGGGGGTGGCGGTCATCACAAGGATGTGTGGCGGCTGGGAGTTCTTGGTCCATAGCTTGGCCCTCTGCTCCACGCCGAAGCGGTGTTGCTCGTCGATGACCACAAGGCCGAGGTTGTTGAACTGCACCCTATCCTCAATCAGTGCGTGGGTGCCTATGAGTATGAGAATGTCGCCTGAGAGGGTACGCTCCAGAATCTCGCGCCTCTCGCGGGTCTTTGTGGAGCCCGTGAGGACAGCCACGCGCCCCTCGCAGGAGGTGCCGGCGAGCATTTTGGAGATGGAGGCGAAGTGCTGACGGGCAAGAATCTCGGTGGGCGCCATCATACAGGACTGGAAGCCGTTGTCGCTGGCCAGAAGCATTGACATAAGCGCCACGAGTGTCTTGCCACTACCCACATCGCCCTGCAACAGACGGTTCATCTGGTGGCCCGAGATGCAGTCCGAGCGTATCTCTTTGACCACGCGCTTCTGTGCCTCAGTGAGTTTGAAAGGGAGGTGGTTCTCGTAGAAGTCGTGGAAGAGTTCGCCCACGCGGGGGAACATAAAACCGTTGCGTAGGGTGGTGCGCCCCGCCTTGAGGCTGAGTATGCCGAGCTGTACGCCCAGAAGCTCCTCGAACTTCAGGCGATAGATGGCCCTGCGGAGCATCTGTGGCGAGGAGGGGAAGTGTATGTTTTGGAGCGCGTCGCGACGCGAGAGTAGGTCCAACTTGCCTACCAAGTAGTCGGGCAGGGTTTCCGTGATGTTGTCCTTTATACGCTCCCAGAGGGTGCATTGGAGGGCGTAGATGCCCTTGGAGGCGAGGCCTGCGGAGGTGAGGCGCTCGGTGGTGCCATAGACACCCTGCATACCGAGGTTGCCACGCGAGAGGAGCTTTTCGACCGTCTCGATTTCGGGATGAACGATGTTGGCCTTGCCGCCAAAAAATGAGGGCTTGCCGAGCACAAGGTACTCCCTGCCCAGCTCGAGCTGCTTGTCGACCCACTTGGTCTGCTGGAACCACACGAGCTCAATCTGCCCCGTGGAGTCGGAGAGCGTAGCCGAGAGTCGCTGCTTGCGCCCCTCGCCCAGAAAAGCCTTGCCTACGATGCGGCCGCGCAGTTGCACAAAACTTGCGGCGTTATCCTCCGAGAGTTCGCCTATGCGGTAGGTCTTTGTGCGGTCTATGTAGCGGTAGGGGTAGTGGTGCAACAGGTCGCCCACGGAGCGTATTCCAAGCTCCGAGGCCAGCAGTGCTGCACGCTTTTCGCCCACGCCGGGCAAAAATTTTATCTCCATATCGGCTCGCATAAGGCAAAGATAACGCAAATTGGGTTATCTTTGCCTAAAATTTCAGGAAAAAATGAATAAGTATTGCAATTCTATCACCCGTTTTTCTCGTCGTGCCACTCGCCAGGTGCGCGTAGGCAACCACATTATTGGCGGCTCGGAGCCCGTAGTGGTGCAGACGATGACCAACACCCCCACTATGGATACGGCCGCTTCGGCTGCACAGATTGAGGCTATCGCCCGCAAGGGGGGTAGGATTGTGAGGCTCACAACGCGCGATGAGCGTGAGGCTGCAAACCTCGGACCCATTGGCGAGGCCGTAAGGGTGAACTATCCCGATGTGGCTCTGGTGGCCGATGTGCACTTTGTGCCCGCAGTGGCGGCAGTGGCGGCAACTACGGCCGACAAGGTGCGCATCAATCCAGGTAACTACAACGACCGCGGAGGCCGCTTCGAGGAGCTCATAGAGCTCTGCCGCAAACGCGGTGTGGCTCTGCGCATAGGCGTGAACCACGGCTCGCTGGCCAAGAAGGTCTTTGACATCTGGGGCGATACCCCCGAGGGTATGGCGGCCTCGGCTATGGAGTTCCTGGAGCGTTGCAGGGAGCTCGACTTCCACAATGTTGTCGTGTCGCTCAAGTCGAGCAATGTGAGGGTTATGGTCTACGCCTACCGTCTGTTGGTGAGGGCTATGCGCGAGGCCAATATGGACTACCCCGTACACTTGGGTGTCACCGAGGCGGGCAACCTCTTGGAGGGGCGCATCAAGTCGGCTGTGGGCATTGGCGCCCTTCTGGCCGACGGCATTGGCGACACTATCAGGGTGTCGCTGACCGAGGCCCCCGAGAATGAGATACCTGCCGCAAGGATGCTTGTGGAGCACTTCGAGAATAGGCCCGAAGAGGAGTTCGAAGAGGTGGACGAGAGTGCCTTTGGCGCATACGAATATAGGGCCCGCCCGTGGGGCCGCGTGCCTGTGCTCTGGAGCGAGGTACAACATCAGGAAGAATATGAGGTCGTTGAGGCCGTAAGTCACCACCCCGTGCAGGAGTGGAGGAGCAAACTTGTGGGCAAGGAGTTCTCCAAGCCCGTGGTGCTCTACAGACGCTATACGACTGCCGATAAGGAGCTCTTTGCTATTGAGGCGGCGGCCGACTTTGGCGTGATGTTCATCGACTCGCTGGCCGACGGTATCCGCATAGAGAACCCCAACTTCTCACAAGAGGAGATAGACGAAATAGCACTCATCATACTTCAGGCTGCCCGCGTTCGCATCTCGCGTACCGAGTATATAGCCTGCCCCTCGTGTGGCCGCACCCTCTACGACATCGAGAGCACTCTGGCGGCCATCAGGGAGCGCACCGAGCACCTCGTGGGGCTCAAGATTGGCGTTATGGGCTGCATCGTGAACGGCCCGGGCGAGATGGCCGATGCCGACTACGGCTATGTGGGCGGACTGCCCGACCATATATCGCTCTACCGCGGCAAGAGCCTCGTGGAGCGCAATGTGCCCCAGGCAGAGGCCATAGACCGACTTGTGGAACTCATCAAGGCCGACGGCCGCTGGGTGGAGCCCACGACAAAAGGGAGTAAGTAGAAGAGATGAAGGGTTGCGAGAATGAAAATTTTGCCGCTTGCATATTTGGGCTCGAGGGAGTGGTGGCGTGAGGCTCTTCAGGAGGATGCCGTCATTGATGTTGGCGAACACTTTGTGAAGCAGACCGCCCGCAGCCGCTGTGAGATTGCCACCTCGTCGGGGCGTATGATGCTCTCGGCCAATGTGGTAAAGGGCGCGAGCATCCACAAAAGGGCCGTCAAGGATATGAGGCTCGACTACTCCAAACGCTGGCCCCATCAGCACATTACGGCCATACGCTCGGCCTATAAATCCTCGCCCTACTACGACTACTATGCCCACCTGCTGGAGCCACTCTTCGAGCGCCACTATGAGTTCCTCTACGATATGAATCGTGACCTTGTGGAGGCGGTGCGCAAGATTGGTGGCATTGAGCGGGAGCTCAACTTCTCGGAGGAATATATCATCGCCTCGGCAGAGGATGTGGACCTCCGCAGCCACGACTTCCTCGGCCCCCGCGCAGATGAGGCACCCTATTGGCAGGTCTTCTCGGACCGCCTCCCCTTCGAATCCAACTGCTCGGTCATAGATACGCTCTTCAACGAGAAAGAGCTGTAGCGGATTGTCGGTCGACCGACGACCATTGACCGACCGCAGATAACAGACCTCTCCCCCGCTTCGCGGCCCCTCCCCTAATTTAGGGGAGGGGAAAGGGCAGAAAGGGCAGAAAGGGCCAAAAGGAAATTGACAATTGACAATTGAAAATTGAAAATTATAGAGGGGACTTAGAGGGAATCCCTAAATTCCCTAAACTCCCTAAACTCCCTAAATTCCCTAAACTCCCTAATTTCCCTATTTTCCCTATTTTCCTTAAGGTCCTTAAAGTCATTAAAGACCTATGGGGCCTATGGGGCTTATAGGTCTTATAAGTCTTATAGGACCCATTGTCGGCCGTCGGTCGACTATCTCTCGACAAAAAAACTCACGGGTATCGAAAATGATACCCGTGAGTTTTTTGGCTGACTGCTGACTGCTGACTGCTATTACAGTTCGTCGTTGTATTTCTGGAGAATCTCGATGGCTATGCGGTCGGTCAGTATGCCCGAGGAGGCCTCGATGGAGTTGGGGCCGCTCCCGAGGGCCACATTCTCCCACACAGCCACGCCTCCAACGCTCTCCTTGGTGCCGAGGAACTCGCCATTGACGGTCAGGTCCACTTCGGAGAGGGAGGTGTAGACCTTGATGGTCTGATTCTTGCTGATGCGCGAGGTCCAGCGGCGCTCGGTGATGTAGATGAAGTCCTCCGAGCCCCAGTTGGCCTTATAGAGATAGAAGGCATCCTTGCGCACCTGGCGGTTGAAGCTCACAATGCCCATATCGCACACACCACCCGCCGAGCGGTGGGCATCCACCGAGGCGTAGTCGAACAGGCCGTCGACAAAGAGTCCCCAGAAGTGGTCATCGCCCGAGAGCGCTTCGAGGTAGGTTTCGTGGAAGTGGGTCTGCCACCTCTCGGGGTGCCAACTGCTTGTGGCCAGTGGTTTTTGGAGCGCGTCGCTCTGGTGGAAGATGTTGCCGCCGCACTTGTAGCTCACAGCCGAGTGCATAGAGCTCCACTCGGGCACAGTGTGAAGTTGTTCCTGCCACACCTTGATGTCCTCGGGGTTACCCTCCATCCAGCCCAGATTGTGGCTCCAGACGATGAGGTCCGTCACGAAGTTTATCTCGCCGTCCTGATTGCTCCAGCCCGAGGTGAAACGGTTGGGGTCGAGGCGCTTGGAGAGCGAGTGGAGTTCGCGCAGGTACTCCACAGGGCTGTCGCCACGGGCCTCCAGTTCGGAAAAGAGGTTCCAGATGACCACCGAGGGGTGGTTGTAGTTCTGGAAAATCATCTCCTGGAGTTGCAGCTTGCCATTCTCGCGGAAGGCCTCGGTATTGAAGAATCCCTTGCCGTTGAGGGTTGTGGCGCCCATCAGCGGCAGGTCGTTGATGACCATCATTCCTATGTTGTCGCAGATGCGGTAGAAGGCGGGGTGGTGGCTGCCGCCCACAACTCTTATGGCGTTGGCTCCCATCTCCACCGCAAATCTTATATCCTCGAGCACTTCGCTCTCGGTGATGGCTGTTCCCGTCAGGGCCCTGTCGCGGTGCATAACCACACCACGGATGGGGTAGGGCTTGCCGTTGAGCACAAAGCCCTGCTCGCCCACCTCATAGTAGCGGAAGCCGGTCTCGACTATGACGGGGTCGCCGTCGTTGAGCCTCACCTCGAAGTCGTAGAGGTTGGGGGCCTCGAGGCCGTTCCAGAGCTGTGGGTTCTTGATTTGGAAGGGGATAAAGGCGCTGATGGTACCATTTTGGGTGCGAATCCTCTGCGAGAGGCTCTGCTCCTTGCCGTTGGGCATCTTAATGTTCAGGGCGAGGGTGGCCGACTGTGCCGCATTTGAGGTAACCTTCACCTCCACTTCGCCCTCCACCATCTCGCTCGTCACCTTGCGGGTGTGGATGTAGACACCCTCGGAAGCGAAGTGGTCCAGAGCGATGTGGGTCTCCTCCTCAATGATGATTGACACTTCGCGGAAGAGGCCGCCGTACGATATCTCGTTGCCCGCTGTGGGCAAAACGGTTGTCTGATTGGCGTTGCTCACAATCACCCACACAAGGTCCCTGCCGTTGAAGTTCAGAAGGTCGGAAATCTCCACGATGAAGGCTCCGCTGCCGCCCTCGTGACGGCCGGCGTGGCGACCATTGACGAGCACATCGGTAATCAGATTGGCACCCCCGAAGCGGAGGAAGATGCGCCTATCGCGCCACTCGGGCTTGAAGTCGATGTAGCGCAGGTAGTTGCCCGTGCTGCGGTAGTAGTCGAGTTTGCCTCCGAGCGCGTCGGAGTTCCACTGGTGGGGCAGGTTGACGATGGTGGAGCTATTCTCCGAATAGGTAAAAAACTTCCAGTCGCGGTTGAGGGAGAATGTCTGGCGTGCCGAGAGCGACGAGGCCATAAGTAGCGCCGCGAACAGAAATATGTATCTGAAGAGTCGTGTTTTCATTGTGCTATGGTGCTGAGTATTGGGGGTGGGCGTGGGCCTTTGCGCCCCCATATTTGCACAAAGATAAAAAAATTACTAATTTTGAGAAAATTTTTTTGTGCCCCAATGTCATTCTTGTTCAGACAGGGGGGATATTTACAATAGGTATATTATTAGCTTTTGGGATTATGAACATAAGCATTATCGACCTTATTATGGTCTTGGTTTTGGTGGTTGGAGCCATCAATGGTTTTCGCAAAGGTGTCATTTCGCAGCTCGGAGGGGTTGTGGGCGTAATTGCGGGTGTATGGCTCGCATTCCGCCTGGGCTCCGGAGTGAGCGCGATGATAGGCGTCGAGATGAGTCCTCTGGTGTCCTACATAGTGGTCTTTGTGGCCGCCATCTTGGCTATGTGGCTGCTGAGCCACATCCTCGGCAAATTGCTGAGCACCATAGGACTTGGCATCGTCAATCGCCTCTGCGGAGCGGCTGTGTCGCTGGTGCTCTCGTCGATGATTCTCTCGTTGGCCTTTGGCTTCTTCGAGAAGTGCAACAATGCACTCCAGATGGTTGAGCCCGAGGTGCTCGAGGCCTCCGAGGTAGCCCCCATAGTGAATGCTGTGGCCGATGTGGTCTTCCCCTACCTGGAGCGGGCAAAGGATGCTGTTGTGGAGAGTGTTGACACGGAGGAACCTATGGTCGAAATCCAACAAGTTGATACCGAAGAGGAATCTATGGAGGCGATAGAAGAGGCGACAATTGAGTCGGAGCAAATATAGCAAAACGATGGAACAAGAGGGAATCGTTATTGAGAGTACGGGCAGTTGGTATAAGGTCGAGATTGAGGGCCGTATTTACGACTGCCGCACCCGCGGGCGACTGCGCCTGAAGGGTGTGCGTTCCACCTCCCCGGTGGTGGTGGGCGATAGGGTGCGTGTGGAGTTTTCCGAGGCGGGCGAGGGTGCCATTGTGGGCATTGCTCCACGCCGCAACTACATCATCCGCCGCGCCTCCAACCTCTCCAAGGAGAGTCATATCATTGCTGCCAACATCGACTGTGCGGCTGTAGTGGTGACCATTGCGGCCCCCGTTACGGCTCCCGAATTTGTGGATAGATTTCTGGTGACCTGCGAGGCCTACAAGGTGCCCGCCCTCATCATACTCAATAAGATAGACACCGCACGCCACCATCCCGAACTGCTCGCCCACTTCCGCGAGGTCTACCAGTCGGCGGGCTACCGAATAATCGAGTGCTCGGCTCTGACGGGCGAGGGTTTGGAGGAGGTTGTGGAGCTCCTCAGGGGTAAGACCACGCTCCTGTCGGGCAACTCGGGTGTGGGCAAGTCTACGCTCGTGAACGCCATTGAGCCCTCGGCTGCGGCCAAGACGGGCCAAATCTCCGAGGCCCACCATCAGGGCAAGCACACCACGACCTTCTCGCGTGTGTATAACCTCTCGTTTGGCGGCCGACTGATAGACACCCCGGGCATCCGCGGCTTCGGCCTGCTGGACATCAAACCCGAGGAGCTCTACCACTACTTCCCAGAGATTATGAGGGTGAGTCAGGGGTGTAAGTTCTATAATTGTACCCACACACACGAGCCCCATTGTGCTGTCCTGGAGGCGGTTGCGGATGGCGTTATCTCTGAGAGCCGCTATGAAAGTTACCTCAAAATGCTCGATGACGATGGCAAATACAGATAGAGAGAAGAGTTGGTACGATGAGCGCATAGCCTACCTTGCGGAGTTTATGCTCCCCGAGAGGTTCCAGACGATGCGCCGCGTGGTGGGCGACAGGACCAAGTATATGACCGTCTGCGCCGAGAATACCTTTCATCCTCAGAACGCAAGCGCTCTGGTGCGCCACTGCGAGGCATTTGGCGTTCAGCAACTCCACGCCATAGAGTTTCTGTGTGGTTTTCAGGCCAATACGCACATCGTAAGGGGTACGGATAAGTGGGTAGACATCCTGCGCCACAAGACCACTGCCGAGGCCGTTGCCCACCTCAAGGGTGAGGGCTACCGCATTGTGGCCGCCACGCCCCACACCGACGACCTCACACCCGAGGGTTTCGATGTTACGGCGGGCCCCTTCTGCCTTGTCTTCGGCACCGAGAAGCAGGGCATTTCGCCCGAGATTATGGCCGTGGCCGATGAGTTCGTTAAGATACCGATGTATGGCTTTGTGGAGAGTCTGAATGTGTCGGCTTGTGCGGCGATTCTCATACAGAATTTTGTGGAGAGGCTCCACCGCAGCGATGTAGATTGGAGGCTCTCGGAAGAGGAGCAGAGCAGACTCCTTTATAGTTGGATGCGCGAGAGCATCAAGGATGACGAGGGTATCTTGCGCAAACGCTTTGGCGAGGATTTTTAGACCGCGGGCCCCATTAAATCCACCCACTCGCGCGCGAGAATAACTCCTTTTTGGAGGCAAAAGTGGATAATTTGCAAAAAAAGCGTACATTTGTCTTTTGTAGGTGGAGGCGCACCACACACATCTGACCCAAGTGCCCCGCCCGAAGTTGGAACAGAAAACACTATGTCAACTATGCAGATAGATATAGAGAAAGTGCTGGCCAGTAAGGCCCCCAAACTTGCAAAAAAGCTACCCCGCTTTTTGATTCGTTACCTCATTAAGATTGTTCATCAGCAGGAGATTAATCAGATTCTTGCCAAGCACGGCAATCTGCCCCCCTTTGAGTTCATCCGTGCCGCCCTTGGCGATATGGGAGTGACTTGGACCGTGGAGGGTATGGAGCGTGTGCCCAAGGAGGGTCGCTACATCTTCGCCTCCAACCACCCCTTTGGTGGTATGGATGGCGTGATTTTGGCACAGGAGATTGAGAAACATCTGGGCGACGCCAAGAGCATCAGCAACGACCTGCTGCTGTTTGTCGAGCCGCTGAAACCCATCTTCCTGCCCGTCAATAAGCACGGCAAGCAGTCGCGTGAGGCGGTGCGCATCTTCGAGGAGACCTTCGCAAGCGATGTGCCCATCCAGACCTTCCCTGCAGGCCTCTGCTCGCGTAAAATCAAGGGCAAGATTGTGGACCTGGAGTGGCACACCAACTTCGTGAAGAAGGCTGTGCAGCACAAGAGGGATGTGGTGCCCGTCTTTGTGGAGGGACAGCTCTCCAAACGCTTCTACAACATCGCCATCTGGCGTAAGCGCCTCGGCATCAAGATGAATGTCGAGATGCTCTACCTCGTAGACGAGATGTTCAAGCAGAAGGGCAAACACATCGTTCTGCACATCGGCACCCCCATCAGCCACGAACAACTGGCCGAGATGGAGTCCCACAGTGTCAGGGCAGAATATGTCAGGAGCAGGGTCTATGAAATGGCCGCACAATGCAATAAATAGGTGTAGTTAGTTGGAAAAAATAGGAGGAGAAAAGCTATGAAATCTATCATAAAACCCGTATCGCGAGCCCTGCTGATGGAGGAGCTCAATGAGTCGAGATTCCTGCGCGAAACCAACCGCGCCGGCAATGAAATCTATGTAGTGACGGCTGCCGAGTGCCCCAATGTGATGAGGGAGATTGGCCGCCTGAGGGAGTGGGCCTTCCGTAGCGCGGGAGGTGGCACCGGCGAGGAGGTCGATATTGATGCCGAGGATTTGGCACCCGACGGCTACCAGCAGCTGGTGGTGTGGGACCCCGCGGCAAAGGAGATTGTGGGCGGCTACCGCTTCATCATCTGCCAGAGCGGCGACCAGAAACACCTCTCCACCGAGCACTACTTCCGCTTCTCCGACGAGTTCCGCCGCGACTATCTCCCCTATGCCATTGAGCTGGGCCGCAGCTATGTACACCCCAACTACCAGAGCACAAGGGCCAATGCCAAGAGCCTCTATGTGATGGATAACATCTGGGATGGTCTGGGCGCTATCATCGTGAACCACCCCGACAAAAAATACTTCTTCGGCAAGGTGACTATGTATGGCCACTACAATGTGGAGGCCCGCAATATGCTTATGTACTTCCTCCACAAGCACTTCCCCGCAAAGGAGGGGCTGTTGGAGCCCATCCATCCTCTGGAGATGAACATCAATGTAGAGTCTATGGAGCGCCTCTTCACCGGCGAGGACTACGCCGAGGACCACAAGATTCTGCTGCGCGAGCTCAAGGAGAGGGGCGAGTTTGTGCCCCCAATGATTAGCTCCTATATGAGCGTGTCGCCCTCAATGATGGTCTTCTCGACCGTCATCAATCCCGACTTTGGCGATGTGGAGGAGACGGGCATTATGATTACCATCCCCGATATGTACCCCCACAAGACCGAGCGCCACACCCGCGGTCTGGAGAGGGGAGCTAAGCCTTTCCGCAAGTTCTTCGACAACACGATGATTGCCATCGACAATGTCGTGACGGGTAGGGCAGCCTCGAGTGTGAAGGTGGCCTTGCGTCGTCGCCGCACCGAGCGCACACGCCGCGTGGAGCGCAACGAGAACAAGACAAAGCAGACCAAGGAGTAGCCACCACCCCCAAGAGGGCTTTTGGCTCTTGCGCCACACAATAAATTGACCTCTTTCTGCATTATTATTGTAGTTTGGAGGTCAATTTTTACATAAATTAAGGCAAACATACCACTATGAATAACGAAGTGAGCATACTCTGGGTCGACGATGAGGTGGAACTCCTCAAGCCCCACATCCTCTTTCTGCGAGGCAAGGGCTACGAGGTGGACACCTGCAACAACGGCTACGATGCGGTCGATATGGCCCGCACAACCCCCTATGACCTTATCATTCTGGACGAGATGATGCCCGGAATGACGGGCCTCGAGACCCTGCCACAGATCAAGGAGGTGAGGCCCTCGACACCCGTGATTATGGTCACCAAGAGCGAGGAGGAGAATATTATGGACAAGGCCATAGGCTCCAAAATCGCCGACTACCTCATAAAACCCATCAACCCCAATCAGGTGCTGCTCTCCATCAAAAAGAATGTCCACCGCGAACAACTCGTCACCGAGCAGACTACGGCCGACTATAGGGCCGAGTTCGGCAAGATAAGCCTCTCGCTCGGCGAGGCCCGAAACTTTGCGGACTGGTGTGCCATCTACCGCAAGCTGGTGAGCTGGGAGATGGAGCTCACCGAGTCGTCGGACAGGAGCGTGCGCGACATCCTCTCCTATCAGAAGAGTGAGGCCGAAACCGAGTTCGGCAAGTTCATACGCCGCAACTATCTGGGGTGGGTCAACGCCCGCGATGAGGCCAGGCCCACAATGTCCCACACCCTCTTCCGCAACAAGATAATCCCCGATGTGGAGGCCGCGGGTGGCAAGGTGACACTGCTGGTCATCGACAACTTCCGCTACGATCAGTGGCGCACCATCTGGCCCCTGCTGTGGCCTATGTTCGATATCTTCACCGAGGAGTTCTATTGCAGCATCCTGCCCACCGCCACGCAGTATGCACGCAATGCGCTCTTTGCGGGCCTTATGCCCCTGGCCATAGATAAACTTATGCCCGACAAGTGGCTCAACGACAATGAGGATGGGGCCAAGAATAAGTATGAGGAGGAGTTCCTGCGCCGTCAGCTCTCTCGTGCGGGCAAGCAGTGGAGGGTGTCGTTCGACAAACTCATAAAGCCAGAGGCGGGCCGCAAACTCGTGGACAACTTCCAGAGAGTGAAGGATATGGACCTGTCGGTCATCGTCTACAACTTCCTCGACATCCTCTCCCACGCACGCACCGAGACGGAGATCATACGCGAGCTCTCGGAGGATGAGGCCGCCTTCCGCTCGCTGACGCGCTCGTGGTTTGAGCACTCGGAACTCTTTGTGATGTTGCGCCTGCTGGCCGAGGCGGGCCACACGGTCATCATCACCTCCGACCACGGCACCACTCGCGTGGAGAACCCCGTGAAGGTGCAGGGCGACAGGGAGACCTCGACCAACATACGCTACAAGACGGGCCGCAACCTGAACTACAACCCCAAGGAGGTTTTTGAGATTACCCGCCCCGAAGAGGCACAACTTCCGCAAGGAAATCTCACAAGTAGTTATATCTTTGCACTCGGAAAGGACTTCTTGACCTATCCGAACAATGCAAACCAGTTTATACGCTACTATCGCGGCACCTTCCAGCACGGCGGCGTGTCGATGGAGGAGATGTTGGTGCCCTATATCGTTCTGCGACCCAAATTATAAGATGACAATTGAAAATTGAAAATTGACAATTGAAAATTATAATTCCCTCCCCTAAGTTAGGGGAGGGTGCCCGAGGGGCGGGAGAGGTCTGTTGAATGTTGAGAAAGGGCCAAAAGGGCCGAAAGGGCCAAAAAGCAAACTGAAAGCTGACAACCAAAAATTATAATTCCCTCCCCTAAGTTAGGGGAGGGTGCCCGAAGGGCGGGAGAGGTCTGTTAAGAGTCGCAACGGGCACAACGGGCACAACGGTGCCAGCGAGTACTGGTGGCTCCGAAGCAAGGCGGTAGGTAGAATTACGGCATTGGGTTACAGAGATACGAAGTATCACCTAAAAATTTTTGGGGCGCCTTTTGTGCCAGAGTGGCACTTTTGTTAGGGAGGCTCCGAAATAGGGTAGAGCAAATACAGAGATACGAAGTATCTCCTAAAAGTTTTTGGTGCAGCTTTTTACAAAAAGCTGCGAAAGAAAAAGCTGCGAAAGAAAAGGCGCGAAAGAAAAAAGGTGCGAAAAGCGAAAGTAAAGAAAAGATGAAAGAGATAAATGTAAACGGATTGGGAGATGTTGCCGAGGCGGCCGAGGAGATTATCGGTGCGTTGGACGGCAGGAATGTGATAGCCTTTTTTGGTGCTATGGGTGCGGGTAAGACCACGCTCATCAAGGAGATATGCGCCCGTCTGGGCAGCGAGGATGTGGTGACGAGCCCCACTTTTGCTCTGGTCAATCGCTACGATGCGGCCGATGGCAGGCCCATATACCACTTCGACTTCTACCGCATAGAGCGCCCCGAGGAAGCCTTCGATATGGGCTATGAGGAGTATTTCTACTCCGATGGGCTCTGCCTTGTGGAGTGGTCGGAGAAGATTGAGGAGCTGCTGCCCGACGATGTGATGACGGTTTCGATTGAGGTCCTAAGCCCCACCAAACGCCGCATAGAGATTGACTAAAGGAGTTTTACTAACACCAAATATATAGTAGATGATTAAGAATGTGATTTTCGACCTTGGCGGCGTTGTGCTGGGTCGTGATTTCAAACGCTTGGGGGAGGTGCTGGGCAACACTTTCGCCTTCATCTCGGCCGATGAGGCTTTCCCCGAATATTGGAGTGAGTTCGATAGGGGCACCTACACCCGCGAGGAGGTTACCCGTATGCTTGCCGAGGACTATAACCTGACGCTTGAGGATGCCAATGAGCAGGTTCAGCGTCTGCTGGAACTCCTGCAACCCATCCCCGAGACGGAAAGACTCATCAGGGAGCTCAAAGCCAAGGGTATAAGATGCTATGTGCTTTCGAATATGTCCAAGGAGTTCTACGCCGAGCTGCTGAAGTTCCCCATCTTCGAACTCTTCGATGGCGCGGTGGTGTCCTACCAGGAGAGGGTCAATAAGCCCGACGCGAAGATATACGAGACCATCCTTTCGCGCTACTCCCTGGAGCCGAGCGAGACGGTCTTTGCCGACGATAAGGCGGCCAATACGGAGGCAGCCTCGCGCTTTGGCATCCACACGGTCACCTACGACTGCAACGGTGACGGCCCCGATAGAGTCCGCGCCCTTGTGGAGAGCCTCTAAACCGCCGACCGTCGACTGACCGTCAACCGTCAACCGTCGCTCGCCGACCGACCACCAACGAACAATAGACCACCAACACAACTCACGGGTATTAATTTTAATACCCGTGAGTTGTTGTTTATATGAAAATGTGTGCCCGAGGGCTACTTTATGCCGAGTTGGTACTTGTAGTTCTCGATGTCCTCTTTGGTGCCGATTGCTTTGCCGGGAACATCGCTCAGTTTCACACAGCCATAGATGGGCTGGCGCTCGTTTATGCGGCACTCCTTGAGCTTCATCACGATATTCATCGGCCTTACATTGGGCAGGTCACAGGTGAGGTTGGTGCCGATGCCGAAGGTGGTCTTTATGCGGCCCGCAAAGTACTCCTTGATCTCGGCCGCAGCTTCGAAGTTGAGGCCGTCGGAGAAGACTATCGTCTTGCTCTGGGGGTCGATGCCATAGGACTCATACTTCTTGATAATCCTATCGCCAAAGAGTTTAGGGTCGCCGCTATCGTGGCGCACGCCGTCGTAGAGTTTGGCGAGTTTCATTGAGAAGTTGCGCAGGAAAGCATCCACCGTGTATGTATCGGTAAGCACCGTGCCCAGGTAGCCGTCGTAGACATCCACCCAGCGCTCCATCACCTGATAGTTGGCCTCCTTGGGGGTGTGTACGGCCGCCTGGAACATAAAGCACTCATGGGCCATTGTGCCGATGGGCCTCAGGTTGTATTTCATTGCCAGAGCCACCGTCGAGGTGCCCGCGAATGTTGGGCAGTGCTCCTTCATATACTCCAGAACAATCTCCTCCGAGGCTGTGTTGAAACGGCGACGCATACCGAAATCGGCAAAAAAGAGGTTGTGCTTCTTGGCCAGTGCCACCTTGTGCTCCAAGCGGGGTGTCATCACCTCCAGAAGCTCCTCGCGCGTCTGGTAGCCGTCGCCTATGTAGCGATGGTAGAGCTCGGAGACTATCGAGAGGATGGGGATTTCGTAGAAGGTAACCTTGTACATCAGGTCGGCAACTTCGATGTGCAGATGACGCTCCTGGTCGAGCCAGATGTTGATTCTCTCGGGGTCAAATCTGAAGTGACAGAGCCACTCCCAGAAACACTGAGGGATGTAGGTGATGGTTCTCACAGCCCAGTCGAACTCGGACTGCTGTAGTGAGAGCGTAGCGAGCGAGGCGAACTCCTCTTTCAGGGCTGCCACAAACTCCTCGGTGTATTGGGTGTTGTTGCGGTCGTGGAATGTGAAGGCTCCCCAGGCGTTTGGATAGTGCACCTGATAGTAGTGCGACATCGAAAACTTGTAGAGATCGTTTTCGAGAATTGAACGAATTACCATACGAGTAATTATTAGTTAGTGTTTTTCCACCCCAAAGTTACATCTTTTTTCGATATGGTAACATAAGTTTTATGTCATATTTGGTGCGTTTTGCTATGATGTTGTTCGACCATTCTGCTCCAAGCTGCAAGTATCTTTTCATCATTGCTTGAGAACACTCAATTATAATTGACTTGATGATTAAATTATAGTCAAAAAAACCGTTGTGACATACGCTTTCCTCGGTGACCACTAAACACGGCAATTTGTAGAGGGCATTTGCTAAGCTGCCTCTATTTGTATCCATAGAGAGATGTGGTTCTCATAAATTATAAAATGCGGGGGACATAAAGTAGAAAAAATGCAACGACTCATTTTTGTTCCCTCGGTGGAATTTTGTTTTTTTCGCAAAAAAGTGTATTTTTGAAGGTTGGTTAGAAACTAAATAGAGATAACAGCATAATGAAACAGAACAAAGTTACCCTCGAAGAGGCAAAGAAACTGATTAAATTCTATCCCGATTGGCCCAAGGAGGGCGTGAATTTCGTGGACCTGCTCCCCCTGCTCAGTGACGCAGAGACCTTTGGTGTGATTATCGAGGAGCTCGGCAACCACCTTACCACCCCCAATGTGGCGGCTCCCGAGGCTCGTGGCTTCCTCTTTGCTGCACCCCTGCTGGTGACCGGCTCCAAGGCCCACAACCTCATTACCTTCCGCAAGAACGGCAAGTTGCCCGCAAACGAGGGCGACCTCCAGAAGGTATCCATCATCAAGGAGTATGGCGAGGATAGCCTCTTCTTCCGCAAGAGCGACCTCCAGAACGCCCAGGTAACCAATGGTGTGGTGGAGATATCGATTCTCGACGACATCCTGGCAACGGGTGGCACGGCTGTGGAGATGGCCAAACACCTCGAGGCCCTCACCGTCGAGAAAGATGGTGTGGAGTATCCCGTGAAGGTCAGGGAGTTCATCTTCTTGGCCGACCTGAGCTTCCTCCACGGCAAGGAGTTGTTGGAGAAGATTGCTCCCGTCTATTCGCTCATTTCGTTCTAAGATTGAATAAAACATCAACCCCATAAAAAAAGAAGATTATGCGACTGCTTATTCACGACAATCAGACCAATGGTGCGGCTTGGGCTGCCAAGTACATCGCCGATGCCATCAACCGCAAAGCTGCCGAGACCAGTGCCCCCTTCGTGCTGGGCCTCCCCACGGGTTCGACCCCTCTGGGCACCTACAAGGAGCTCATCCGCCTCAACAAGGAGGGCTATGTGAGCTTCCGCAATGTGATAACCTTCAATATGGACGAGTATGTGGGCCTGCCCGAGGAGCACCCCCAGAGCTACCATAGTTTTATGAAGGAGAACTTCTTTTCACACATCGACATCAACCCCGAGAATGTGAACATCCTCAATGGCAACGCCGAGGACCTGGAGAAGGAGTGCGAGGACTACGAGAAACGCATCGAGAGTGCAGGCGGTATCGACCTCTTCTTGGGCGGCGTAGGTGAGGATGGCCACATCGCCTTCAACGAGCCCTTCTCGTCGATGTCGTCGCGCACCCGCATTAAGACCCTCACCGAGGATACCATCATTGTCAATTCGCGCTTCTTCGGTGGCGATAGGAATCTGGTTCCCAAGCTGGCTCTCACCGTTGGTGTGGCCACCATCCTCTCGGCCCACGAGGTCATCATCCTCGCCTTTGGCCCCAAGAAGGCCCGCGCCGTCAGGGAGGGTGTCGAGGGTGCCTACTCCCACCAGTGGACCATCACCGGCCTTCAGACCCACCGCCACGGCATTCTGGTGACCGACGAGGAGGCTGCCGGCGAACTGAAGGTCAACACCTACAAATACTTCAAGGACATCGAGAAGGAGAACCTCTAAAATAAGTCACATCTCGGCCTTTGCCGCAATGTGACCTTTCGGCAAAAACTCACGGGTATTGTTTTCGATACCCGTGAGTTTTTTTGTCGAGAGATAGTCGACCGACGGCCGACAATGGGTCCTATAAGACTTATAAGACCTATAAGCCCCATAAGCCCCATAGGCCCCATAGGTCTTTAATGACCTTAAGGACTTTAGGGACCTTAAGGACTTTAGGGACCTTAAGGAAATTAAGGAGTTTAGGGAAAATAGGGAGATTAGGGAATTTAGGGATTCCCTCTAAGTCCCCTCTATAATTTTCAATTGTCAATTTCCTTTCTGCCCTTTTGGCCTTTCTTGCCCTTTCGGCCCTTTCTCAACTCTCAACTCCACACAAAACGCCCTCCCAACTCGGGAGGGCGTTTCTTGTGTGTGTTCCTATTCTCTTGTGAACCAGAGTAGTCGTTCGATAGGGACATCTATGGTGTAGCTCTTGCCGCCCTCATAGAGGGTGCCGTCGTCGGCCCGCCAAGAGCCCGTGGGGAGTCTTACACTGCGGCTATCCTCGGGGCCCATAATGGGTGCTACGAGGTACCTCTCGCCGAGCATATACTGGTCGATGCACTCCTCGAAGCCCTCGTCGGGGAACTCATAGGCCATATGGCGCACGATGGGCTCACCTGTGCGGGCTGCCTCCTGGGCGAGCTCATAGATGTAGTCGCCTATCTCGGCGTGCCAGAGTGCGTAGCGTTTGCAGATGGCGTTATTCTCGGGGCTCAGGATGCGCCAGGGTGCCACCGAGAACTGCATCATAGGCATCATCGAGTGAATCTGGCAGGAGCGCACCACAAGCCTCTGGTCGATGTTGTCGGCATTGATGCCGTGGAAGGAGGTCCACTGACCGCCGCCAATCATATCGGGGCAGGTGTAGAGGTGGCCCATAAGGCCCGCAGCGACCATTGAGGGCACCAGCTTGGCCACATCCTCCCACGAGTAGTCCTTGTCGCCCAGACGCTGAACGAGGGCCTCACCGCCCATCTTCCAGCAGGCGCGGAACTCATTGTAGGGGAACTCCAGGCCGAAGCGAGCCCAGAGCTCGGTCTGCTCGCAGTCGTAGGAGCGGCCGTCGTAGGGCATAACACGCCCCTCGAGGTAGCGCTCGGGGTCGCCCGCATCGAACTTGAAGCCATCCACACCATAGTCGCGCTGCATTGCCTGCAACTGGGCGCGCAGGTGTGCCACAGCCTCGGGGTTGCTCATATCGTAGGCGGCGCTATGGCCGTTCCACCACTCCACGATGGCGGGGCCGTAGCCGTCGGCACGCCTAATGAGGTAGCCCTTCTCGGCCAACTCGCGATACTCGCTACTGTCGGGCGACACAAAGGGGCATACCCACAACATCACCTTGAAGCCCATCTCGTGCAGACGGTCAATCATCCCCTTGGGGTCGGGGAAGCGGTCGGGGCGGAACTCGAAGTTGCCATAGTATTTCTGCCAGTTGTCGTCAATCATCAGCACACCTGTGGGGTAGCCACCCTCGACGATACCCTCGGCATAGGCGAGGATGTCGGCCTGATTCTGATTGTATGTGAGCTCAATCCAGGTGTTGTACTGGGGCTGCGAGAAGAACTCCTCGGGAGGGGTCACACCCGACGGGGGAAAGAACTCCTTGCAGGCGGCCGTGTAGGCACCCTTGAGGCTCTTCTGGTCGGCCACACCGATGGTTATCTCGCCTCGGGTGTCGATGTTGATGAGGCCTCCGCCAATGGTGCAGACCATAGGGCCGGTGCTCCAGATGTAGCGGCCGTGGTTGGAGAGCAGCAGGGGTGTTGTCTGGTTGTTGAGATTCTGTGTGCGATGGTCTATGGCCACCGAGGCCTCACTATCGAAGGGCATCAGGCGACCGAGGTCGGTAGCAAGTCCCCACCAACACTCCTCTGCGGAGTCGAAGGCAATCTGCTTGGTGTTCTGTGCGCCCACCGTCAAGGCAGCCAGCAGTGCCACCATCAAGAGGGTAATTTTTTTCATAGTCGAGAAGGTATTTGTTTTTTGTGGATACTTATTGCTTGCCCGGAAGCCTGAAGACCCCCGTTTCATACTGCTCAAACCCCTCGGAGCGGTAGAGCTCGCGGGCGGCTGTGCGATGAGGGTTGGAGGTGAGATAGATGGTGCCCTCGGGAGTGATTTGGCGGGCCATACGGATGGCCTCTTTCAGGAGCGCTCGACCCACACCGCGTCCCCTAACCTCGGGCAAGGTCACCACATCCTCAATCCAGAACTTGTCTGCCACGGGCGTGGTGTAGCGCTGGAGAGTGAGCGAGCCTACAATGCGCCCCTCAAGCTCGGCCACAAAGAGCGTGGCGTAGGGCGAAGAGATGATGCGCTCAAGGCGCTCCCTGGTGAGCCGAGGGCGTGGCGCAGGGGCGAGATGTTCCATCAGTTCATCGAGCTCTCGGGCCACCTCGGGGTCGGCCACCTCGAGGACTCTTATGGCAAAGTCGGCATTATGCATAGTGGGCGGTTTGAGTTCCAATGTGATACAAAGTTAATATAATTTACCCGCAAGTCAAATTATCGAGAAATTTTCTCTATCTTTACAAGGTTGTTAAAGAATACCTTACGAACGATAAAATACTACTACTATGGACACCCAAGTTATTGCACAACGCTTTAGTGAGCTCTATGGCCACGAGGGCACACTCTACACCTCGCCCGGCCGCATCAATCTGATTGGCGAACACACCGACTACAACGGCGGCTTTGTCTTCCCGGGAGCGGTCGATAAGGCTATGTTGGCCGCCATCTGCCCCAATGGTACGGAGCGTGTGAGGGTATGGGCCGAGGACCTCGGTGAGGGGTGCGAGTTTGGCCTTGCGGAGGAGGATAAGCCCGCCGAGCAGTGGGCGTGCTATATCTTTGGTGTCTGCCGCGAGATACAGAAGAGGGGCTACACCATTGGCGGTTTCGATGCCCTCTTTAGTGGCGATGTGCCCCTGGGTGCAGGTATGAGCTCCTCGGCCGCTCTGGAGAGCACCTTTGCCTACGCCATAAACGACCTCTGGGGCCTCGGCATCGAGAGTTTCGAGTTGGCCCGCATAGGTCAGGCCACCGAGCATAACTACTGTGGTGTGATGTGTGGCATTATGGACCAGTTCGCCTCCATTCACGGCAAGGCGGGACACCTTGTGAGGCTCGACTGCCGCTCTATGGAGTATGAGTATTTCCCCTTCGACGCGTCGAAGTATGGCTACCGACTGGTGCTGATAAACTCCTGTGTGAAACACGAACTCGTGGGCTCGCCCTACAATGAGCGCCGCCTGTCGTGTGAGAGGGTTGCGAGCCGCCTGGGTCGCGACTTCCTGCGCGGAGCGACTATGGAGGAGCTTGAGGCCTTGAAGGGTAGCATCTCAGAGGAGGACTACAAGAGGGCCCGCTATGTGATTGGCGAGGAGGCTCGAGTGCTGGATGTGTGCCGCGCGCTCGAGGAGGGCGACCTCGAGAGGGTCGGCAGGAGGATGTATGAGACCCATTGGGGTATGTCGCGCGACTATGAGGTGAGCTGCCAGGAGCTGGACTTTCTGGTGGAGATTGCCGAGGAGTGCGGCGTGAGTGGCTCGAGGATTATGGGAGGCGGCTTTGGCGGCTGCACCATATCGCTTGTGAAGGAGGAGCTCTACGAGAACTTCATCAGCACGGCCACCGCCCGCTTTGCTGCCCGCTACGGCCACGCCCCCAAGGTCATCCCCGTAGTCATCTCCGACGGCGCCCGCAAACTTTAGCAACCATACACAATAGAAAAACCACCCCTCGCTCACAAGCAAGGGGTGTTTTTTTTATTGTGTCAACTTTCAATTTTGACTACGCTATGCGTGGTCGAAAATGCTCGCGCTTACTCGCATTTGCCAATTCTCAATTCTCAATTCTCAATTCTCAACCCTCAACCCTCAATTCCCCAGAAGTGGTTGACGGGGCCGTGGCCGTGGCCGATGGTGTAGTCGGCACCCGAGCGTAGGGCCTCGGTGAGGTAGGTTTTGGCGGCCTTGGCGGCCTCGGTGAGGGGGTGGCCCTTAGCGAGAGCAGCGGCCAAGGCCGAGGAGAGTGTGCAGCCTGTGCCGTGGGTGTTGGGCGTTGAGATGCGTGCGGAGGGGAGCTCCACGATGGTGTCATCCTCGGCATTGTAGAGGATATCCACGAGGGTATCTTCGGTGAGGTGGCCCGCCTTCAGGAGCACCGAAATCTTGCCGTCCAGGGAGAGCCGGCGTGCGACCTCGGGGAGCTCGTAGCCCGAAGATATCTTGCGGCCCGCGAGTATTTCGGCCTCGGGGATATTGGGCGTGATGACCCTCGCAAGGGGCAGCAGGCGGCTCTTGAGGGTCGCGATAGCGCTCTCCTCGATGAGCCTGTGGCCCGAGGTGGAGACCATCACGGGGTCGAGCACGATGTTGGAGATGTTGTGCCTTTGGAGTGCGTCGGCCACCACCTCCACGACCTCCGAGGAGTGGAGCATACCAATCTTCACAGCGTCGGCCCCTATGTCGGAGAGCACAGCGTCAATCTGTCCGCGGAGGATGTCGAGCGGTATGGGGTGTACGGCCTCCACGCCGAGGGTGTTCTGCACCGTCACAGCCGTCAGGGCCGAGGCGGCATAGCACCCCATAGCGCTTATGGCCTTGATGTCGGCCTGAATCCCCGCACCACCACCCGAGTCGCTACCCGCAATGGTGAGCACTTTGTAATATTGTTTCGATTGTTTCATTGTATTTTTTCCTTTGGTTGCATCTATTGTATTAACTGGAGTTTCGTGGATTTCAACTTGTTGAAATTCCGAAACATCCGCTTTTCAAAGAGCCTTCTCAAAGGCTCTTTGACCAAGTCCCTCCTTTGTCAAAGGAGGGATTTAGGGAGGAATGTAAATACCCCTTGCCCACAAAGTGGGCATTATGACTTGCCTTGCAAGTCATAACTTGAGTTTTGCGGGAATGACTAAATACCAATCCTTAATTACAAGCAATTTACAGTCACGCCATTTTCGCAAAACTCAAGTTAGCTTAGAAATGCGTAAAACCTTGTGCCTTGAACTTTGTGGGCTTGCCGCCGCGTAGCCACTCTATGCCGTGGGCCTCGGTTATGGTGCCTATGGGGTAGAGCGGAATGTCTACCGCCCGGGCGAGTTCTGCGGGGCCTGTGAGCAGCAGCTCATAGTCCTCGCCGGCCGAGGCGGCCAGTGTGCGGGCTCTCCAACGATGCTTGCGGCACACCTCCACAATTTCGGGCGAGAGGGGTAGTGAGTTGAGCTCGATGATAGCGCCTACACCCGAGGCGCGGAGTATGTGTCCGAGGTCGGAGGCGAGGCCGTCCGAGAGGTCCATCATAGCCCCCACCATACCCGTTGCGAGCAGCTTCTGGCCCTCCGCCACGCGGGGCATAGGGCGCAGATGGCGACGGATGAGCTCCTCCACTGCGGGGGTGCGCTCTACGCCCGTGAGTATGGCCTTAAGGCCGGCGCCCGAGTCACCCAGGGGTCCCGTTACGAAGATGGTGTGTCCCACCTTGGCTCCTCCTCGGCCGAGGGCCTTGCCGTGGTCGCAGCGCCCCTTGATGCCCACATTGATTGCAATGTCGCGCAGCGAAGAGGTGGTGTCGCCACCCAACAGAGGCACGCCAAACTGCCCACTAATCTCCGCATAGCCCTTGATGAACCTCTGGGCCCACTCGCCCTGCGCATCCTTGGGGAGCGCTATGGAGAGGAATGTGGCCACGGGAATACCTCCCATTGCGGCGATGTCGCTCAGGTTTACGGCCGCCGACTTCCAGCCTATATCTTCGGGTGTGGAGTGCTTGCGCAGAAAGTGTATGCCCTCGAGGAGCATATCGGTCGACACAAGGGTGTCCTCGTCGGGCCCGGGCACAATGGCGCAGTCGTCGCCAATGCCTACCATCCCTGCGGGGGCGTGGAAGTGGGCATTTATGAAGTCAATGAGCCCAAATTCTCCTTTTTTTGCCATAGTACAAGGTCGTTTTTTCTCCTATTTGACAGACTGATAGGCCCAGTCCCAGAAGGCCCACTCATACTCGGCGGCCACCATATAGGCCTCCATCATCTCCTGGCGTACCTCTTCGGTAGCCTCCGCTGCTATGCGGTCACACATCTCGAGCACAGCCTTGGTGCCGTCGGTGAAGTCGGCCGAGGCGTAGGTTGCCACCCACTCGGCATAGGGGTTGGGATTGGGGTTACGATGGCGATAGATGTAGAGTCCCACCTCGTTGTATATCCACATACAGGGGAGCATTGCCGCCAGCGAGTGGGGCAGCGAGCCGCTATTAATGTGCTTACGGGTGTGGGCCATATAGCCTGCCGTCACGGGCGAGGGCTCAACGGCGGTGTCGATGCCGAAGCGGTCAATCAGCAGCTGATGCATAGCCCCCTCGGCCTCCATACCCTCCTTGGCATAGGCCCTGAACATCTGCTGCATAGGGCCCTCGGGGAGCATATCGGCAAGTATCATCATCTCCTCGCCGTAGTTCTTGATGTAGATTTCGTCTTGGGCTATGTAATTTACGAAACGCTCGGTGGCAAGTGTGCCCTCTGCGAGCTCTTTGATGAAGGGGTGAGCGATGATTCGCTCATAGATGGGAAGTGAGGCCTCCCAAGCCTTTTTTGTCCAACTCATAGTGGTATGTTTTTTAATGATGTTTTTCAGTTCCTCGGCGGCTTTGCGGGGAGAGGGTGCCGAGCAGATGGCCGACACCACGGCCACACCATCCGTACCCGCCTCCATAACCTCGCCAATGGTCGAGGCGTTCATTCCGCCAATGGCCACTGTGGGGTGAACGGAGAGCTCCACAGCCTTGCGAAGGCCCTCAAGTCCGAAGGGCTCGGCTGTGTCCTGCTTTGTGGGGGTGCCGTAGACGGGCGAGATGCCTACATAATCAACATCCAAAGAGTTCGCCCGAACCAAATCACTAATGTTCTCCACCGAAAGACCGATGATTTTCTCGGGCCCCAAGAGTCGGCGAGCATCCTCGTAGGCCATATCGCTCTGACCTATGTGCACACCGTCGGCATCCACCGCCAGGGCCACATCCACTCTGTCGTTGATAATCAGCGGAATGGAGAGTGGCGCGAGGGCCGACTTGAGCCTGCGTGCCAACTCCACGAACTCCCCCGTGGAGCACTCCTTCTCGCGGAGTTGCACCATAGTAACCCCTCCTGCGGCAGCCTCACATACAATCTCCTCCAGAGGGCGGCCGAGCGAGAGAGGTCGGTCGGTCACAAGGTAGAGTTTTAGTGCGTTGGTAAGTTGCTGTTTCATAGTGAACTAAATATTTTCGGGGGTGAGATTGTAGAGTTCATCGAGGAAGGCTACCTGCATCGAGCCCGAGCCTTTGGCGTAGGCTGCGGCCCTCTCGCCCGCAAGGCTCATTACGGCCATAGCGGCGGTGGCGGCCACGAGGGGATTCTTGTTGGCGGCCGCGAAGGCACCCACAATGGCCGTTGCGGTGCAACCCATACCCGTCACGGCGGTCATTATGGGGTTGCCGCCCTCCACGGTGTGGGTTGTTGTGCCGTCGGTGATGTAGTCCACCTCGCCCGAGATAACAACTACTGCGCCTGTCGATTTGGCAAGGCTCTCGGCGGCCGAGAGTGCGTCGTGGCTCGAGGCGCTACTATCTACACCTTTGCTCTTGATGTCGGCGTTCACCAGGGCCATAATCTCGCTACCATTACCGCGGATGATGGTGGGGTGGGTGAGGGCTATGAGTTCCAGAGCGGTGGCGGTGCGCTGCGAGGTGGCACCCGCACCTACGGGGTCAATCACGATGGGGGTTCCGCGCCTCGAGGCGGCCTGGCCTGCGGCCTTCATACCCTCAATCCACTGCTCGTCGAGGGTGCCGATGTTGATTACCAGAGCACCCGCAATAGAGGTCATCTCCTCCATCTCGTCCCTCCAGTGGGCCATTACGGGCGAGGCACCGATGGCCAGCAGGGCGTTGGCCGAGTTGTTCATTGCCACATAGTTGGTGATGTTGTGTACAAGGGGCGAAAGGCTCCTTACGGCCGCGATGCTCCCCTGAAGCTCCTCTTTGGAAATCGTTGTTTTCATAGGTTAAATGTGTTAGTTGACAATAGTTTCTCTTGTCTGGGCTGTAGGGGAAAACCTCGTGTGCGGATACCTCTCAAGTGTATGCGTTGGGTAGCACCACCATAACTCGCCGTGCACCGTTGTGCACCACCGTTGTGCACAAAAAATCCGCATCCCCTGACTTGTAGCTTTGGGAATACGGCAACACATTTAATTATTTCCACGACCTCTACGCCTTCGTGCCACAAGGGGCAAAAAACCTAAAGTCGTTGCTCGTTTCCCTGCGCTGTCATTATACATATCAGGTTCGGAGGGTATAATCTCAGCCGGCCTTTGGTTGTTGAGCCTTGTTTGGCTCCACTCTTCGGGCTCGGCACCCCTAACAGCACCACAAAGATACATATAAAATTCAAAATTCAAAATGCAAAATTCAAAATTGTTGGAAGAGGGTGGTGGCGGTGGCACCAAATTTGCTCCCAATGAGGCTGTGCAGATGCACACACAGTTTCATAAATCTATCAATGTATTAATCACCAACAAAATCAACAACTTATGGCAGCAATCGTAAGACGAAATCAAGGATGGATGCCCTCGCTTTTTGGCGACCTCCTGCCCGCCGAGTGGCTCGACAAAGGCGCAGGTGTCACCCCCGCAATCAATGTCAAGGAGACCAAGAAAGAGTACAAAGTGGAGGTGGCAGCACCCGGTATGACCAAGGAGGATTTCTCGGTACATCTCAACGACCAGAACGACCTTGTGGTGTGCCTCGAACACCACAGCGAAAACCACGAGGAGGACAAGGAGAGCCACTATTTGCGTCGCGAGTTCTCCTACTCGAAGTTCCAGCAGACAATGTTGCTGCCCGACGATGTGGACCGCGCAAAAATCGAGGCCCACGTCGACAAGGGTATCCTCTGCATCCATCTGCCCAAAAGGCCTGAGGCGGAGCATAAGTCCGAGAGCCGCAAGATTGAGATTAAGTAGCCCCCGCAACGCTCTCCGACAGAGAGAAAAAAGAGTAGTGGCCGACCAACAGACATTGTTGGCCGGCCACTACTATTGTTTCGTGTAGTCCGAGTGACTATTTAACCCTGATGGTTTTGCCAATGCGGAGGGTGTCGGTCATCTGCATATTGTTAAGAGCGCAGAGCTCCTGCGCGGTGGTGCCGTGGGTGCGAGCAATGCCGTAGAGGGTGTCGCCACCAACAATGGTGTGGTAGACAGCCTCCTCAGCCTTTGGCTCCTCGGTTGCGGCCTGGGGCTCCTCAGTTTTGGGCTCCTCAGCCTTGGCTTCCTCCACTTTGGGCTCCTCGGTGGTGGGGACGCTCTCGGCAGACTTCACCTCCTCGGCTTTGGGCTCTTCGGCTTTGGGCTCTTCGGTGGCGGGGGTAGTTGCGGCAGGTTTGGCCTCCTCGGGTTTCACCTCGCCTCCTGTGGGCTCTTCGCTCTCCTCGTCATCATAGCTAATGGGCTGTGCGGGGTCGAACTTGTAGTTGGGATTCTTGTAGTCGGCCAGATAGTCCCTCTTGAAGGCGCCGAGCTGACGGCCATACTTCTCGAGGTTGGAGCCCGAATGCCAGGTGATGTAGCCACCTGTGAGGCCAGCGGCATAAAGACCGCGGATTTCTCGCTCCACATTGGCTGCGTTGTAGGCGATGCCGTTGGGGTCCACGTGGCGCATAACATTGTAGGCCTGCACCCAGGTGCGCACAACTGCGGGGGTGGGGGTCACCTTCTGGCGGTCCATAACCCTCAGGCCCCACTGGTAGAGAATCTGATAGGGGCTGTTCCAGGGCTTTGCCACACCGTAGTATCCCTTTGAGAAGTGGTCGGGGTAGGGCATACCGCTAATCACATCGGCCACATTGCTGATGGCGGGCCAATACTGACCATAGGCGGTGGTGTAGCCTGGGTTGGCGGCCTCGCCGAAGACATCAATCGACACATAGGCACCCACCTTGTGAATCTCGTCACAGGCGTACTGCACAAAGCGCTGGATGGCCTGCACCTTGCTCTCGCCGTAGCGGTTGTGGTAGTCCACAACGCTCTCCACGCTGTTCATCCTATCGGGGAAGCGCACATAGTCGAAGTTAATCTCATCGAAGCCGAGCTTTACGACCGACTCCTTGGCAAGAGCCACATTGAACTCCCACACGCGGCGGTCATAGGCGCTGGGCCAGAAGGCCTTGTTGTGACGGAAGGGCTGACCTGTGGCCTTCTCGGTGATGGCACACTTGGGGTTGTCCTTCACGAAGTAACTATCCTTGAAGCAGGTGATACGGCCCACAACATAGTATCCCTCTTCGTGCAGACGCTTTACGGCGTTGCGGTAGAGGTTCTCGTTGTTGGGGGCGCGGTTGTAGTTGGTGGGCGAGTACTCCTTCATAGCGTCGGCCTTCCAACCGGGGGTTTCGTTATCCTTGATGTCGATTACGAAGGTGTTGATTTTGCTCTTCTTGGCCAGTGCGATGTACTTCTCGATGTTGCGCAGGGTGCCCGCATTCAGGTAGAGCGAGTAGCAGGCCTCGGGCATCTTGTTGTCCTCGAAGGAGGGTTTCTCCACGGGGTAGAAGTCGCAACCTATGGCCTTGCCGCCGCCAAAGGAGTTTTTGATGGCACCGTGTATGGGGTCATAAATCTCGGCTTTGTAGCGCAGGGCGGCCTCCTCGGCTGTGTCCACGAGGTATTTGCTGTAGGCCCAACCCTCAATCTCGCCGTGCCTTACGCGGTAGGTCTCCACCGTGCCGTCCTCACGCAGTTTGTCGTAGCCGACAATGGCCAGCGGGGTGCTCTTGTCTGCAAAGCCTGCGATGGTCGACTTGTCGAGGTCGCCGATGATGCTCAGCGGGGTGCGCACCCAGAGGGTATCTTCGGCCACTACGGCCTGGGGCTCGGCCACAAGGTTGTGGGCCAGGGTGTAGTACTCCTGCTCGCCGATGACGGTCCTGACGAACTGGAGGCCCTCAATCTCCTCTATCTGTGTGGGATAGACGGTCACCTCGGTACCGCGCACAAATTCGCCTGCTTTGCGCATAACATTGTCCTCACCCACCTGAAAGAGGGTGGCAGTGGGCCTTTTGGAGGCGATGTAACGGGTCTCGGGGATGTGCTCCTCGGCGCAGGCCGTAAGGAGAAGTGTTGCCACAAAGGTCAGTAGTGTGCTCATTGTAAAAAGCCTTTTCATATTGAGTAGTTTGTTTTATTGTCGTGATTTAACTCACAAAAGTACACATTTTGCGCAAGAAACAATAGCCGCGAGGGGCGATTCTCCACCCACCAGTGCAAAAAAAGGCTCGGCAACCAGATTGCCGAGCCTTTTTCTTTAATTGGAAGGATAGACGATTAAGCGTTCTGAATCCACTCATAGGTAACTACGGGCGCACCCTCGGCATCGTAAATATTGCCGGACATCTTACGCTGTGCACCAGTCGTATTCTCCTCAACTGCGGTGAGCTTGATGATGGTCTCGCCAGCACCCCAGAATACGGTCAGTTCTACGAATGCGTTGTTGTACTCCTCCTCGGTCCATTGGAACATCTGGCAAACGAGAGCCTTTTTGTCCTCCTCGGGCATATCGGCAGTGTACCTTACACCATTCTTGTCTACATTCTGGATGACAATAACCCAGTAATCAAGAGAGTGTGCATTTTTGTCCCACGACCAGTTCTTAACGGTGTTGCCACTTAGTGTCCAACCACCAATGGTGTAGGTATAAACATCAGTAGGCTCAACAACACTGCCATCACCTGCCTCCTGAGTGAGGTCGGCAGTTGCAAGGGTTGTGCCGTTTGCGTGTTTTACGGTAATGGTGTAGGTCTTCTCGCCGGCGGTATGATTTGCGGGGAAGTTAGCAGTTATAACGCCATTTGCAGCTACAGCAACATTTGTTGCACCACCGCTGATGCTAACCTTGTAAATGTCAGCGTAAGTGTTGAGGTCTGCAATAGCCTCACCGTCAGCCAAGAGGTTCAATTTTGCAACCTCCAGACCCTCGACACCATCTTTGCTGATTGCCTCGTTTAGAATATCGCTCAAGGTAGCGGTAATCTCGGGACCACCTGCGGCCTGGGTAATCTCAAACTGGGCAAGGAAGAGGTTGGTAACCGACGCGCCATTGTAAACATAGCCGTCGGGGGTGGTTATGTGGATGGTAACAAGCGATTTGCGCTCAACGGGAGAGGTGTTTGCATCAATCGAAACCTCATAGTTGGAGGAGTTGATAAGACCCTCTCCATTGGTGGGATAACCTGCTGTAATCCAGTCTGCTACAGGGTTAGCTGCACCAAGACCATCGTGGCAAACAAATGAGATGCTACCATAAACTTTCTGAACCTCCTCGTCTGTCCAGAAGGGACTTGCACTATTGGTATCCTCCATCTTAACACCATCAACAGCGGGTACATAATATCCACCTACTCTGTGGTGCTCATAGGCCCTGCTCTCTGCGTTCATACCGGGAGTATGGGCTGCCACAATAGTGATAGTCTTTGCAGAGCCGGCTGCTGCCTGAGTGAAATTAATAGTCAGAGACTTGTACTCATCGGGAACTATGTAGCCGTTTGCATCCTCAAATGTGACAGTAAGAGTTGCAGTACGCTCGGTGGAGGCAGTGTTGGCCTCTGCGTTTACAAAGATATTGTCGCCACCAGCACCGTAACCTACGCTCAGCCAGTCCTCTGTACAGTCGAAGGAGATGCCCTCGTAGTACACCTCATTGGCTGCGTTCTTGTCGCGTTTGAACCAACCGGTGGCACCGTGATCCTGAGTCCTCATAAAGATGTAACCAATATTCTGATAAACTACAGCACCAGCGCCAAGAGCAATGTTGGCACTGATGCTACTCTCGTAGCTCAACAGACCCTTGTCGTTAATGTTGAACTCCTCAACCGAGGATGCTTTCTCAACATCGAGCAGTACATTCTTAACGGTATTCTCGGCAAAGGTTACTGCCTTGTCCGTAGCGTCGAAAGTGAACTGGTGAGCTTCGGTGGTAACTACATATTTGTAACCCGACAGGCTGATGGGAGGAACGGGCATATAGATACCCTTGCCAATACAGCCCTCTGCATTGGTGGCGTTGAGCGCTGCGGGAACATTGAGGGTTACATTGATATAGTCATTGTAGCAACCCCAGAAAATAACAGCATTCTCGCCTACATTCTCCACATTATTCTCTTGCAGATAGAGATTGCCTTTTGCGTGGTTTACTGCGATAACTGCACCATTACCAGAGAAATTCTCATTACCAACGAGTTTCACCGAGATAACCTTCTCGTCGGCATACTCACCAGTGCCGGAATATACGAGGTAGCGCATCATAGTACCAACGAGGTTCATATTAACGGTAACACTCTCCTCGCTGCCGTCAAGAGTAACCTTCTCGCCCATAAGTTTAATGAGCGAGGGGTCGATACCACCCGCGGCGGGCTGGGTAATCTCGTTCTGGAACCTATACTCGTGTTTGTTATAGGCATCACCATTGTGGTTAAGCGAGAAATAGATGTCGCCCGAGATGTCGCTGTCGTTGAAACTGAAGGTTGCGCAGTTATCCGAAATATTCTCGGCAGTCAGAGGTCGTGCGGCAACAGCGCCAGAGGCTTTCACGGCGGTCATTACATCGCCAATGCTCCATTTTAGTCCCTCACCATCAGTAAAGATTGCCCTTGTGGCATCACTCATCTGAGCAACTACGGTAAGAGTCTTGGTTTCGGGAGAGGGGGTTATACCCTCCTCGGGCTCGTTTGTACAAGCAGTGAGTGCGGCTACGCCTGCTACCACTGCAAACATCATCTTAAAAATCTTTTTCATAAGTCTTTTTCTCAATTTTTTAGTTTAACAGTGATTTTGGTGAGCTAACCCCACTGGTCGTCTTCGGTGATTACATAGTCGAAGTCGCCCTGGCCGCCCTGCTCATACCAGAGCATCTCGCCGCTGACTGCAATGCCCCTCTCCGCGGCCAATTGCACCTCGTTCAGCTCGGGAGAGTTGTAGATTTTTTTGTTCATAGTTTGTTGTTTTTGAGTTGTTAATTAGTTGATATTTTGTAGATTAGTTTGCTTTTCTCAGGCAGAACCAGTTGAAGTTGGCCCTACCGCCCTCGAGGCCCACGCGCAGTATGTGGCGGCCTTTGGTGAGGGCGAAGGAGTCGGTCTTGTCGGTCTTCCAGCTATCCTCCGAGCCGGTGGTGGTGAAGGTCTTGGTGGCGACCCTCTGGCCGTCAATCTCGAAGAAGAAGGTGCCATCTACGAGGTTGGCGTAGCGTGCCAGCAGCTCGTAGTTGCCATCCTCCTCGACCTCGATGCCATACTCAACCCACATAAAGGTGGCGAAGAAGTCGGCAAGTACCACGGGGCCGGTAGCGTCGCTCGAAGCCTTAATCTTGGGCGTATTCTGCCACTCGCGGCTCTCGGCTATGGCCTCGGCATTGTTGGAGCGGTAGTGAGCGGCGGGGAAGGCCTCACCGGTGGGGTAGTAGCAGTTCTTGTCGAAGCTGGAGAAGTAGACATACTCGGCGCCGAGGTCGGTCAGTGCGGGCTCTTTGGCGTTGGTGTTCAGCAGGCTGATGGCCTTCCAGTCGCCCGAGCCGCGTACCATAAACCACGAATATCCGCCCACCTTGTCGTCGCACTCCATAAAGTTGAGCACATCGGCCATATAGCGCTGCTGCTGTGCCACATCGTTGGTGATGCCGCTACCTGCGTGGCAGAACTCGGTCATATAGATGGGTTTGTTGTATTTGTCGAAGAGGCGCACGAAGCTCTTGAGCGACTCGCCCGAGGGCATATAGCAGTGGATGGCTATGCCGTCCACATCGTCGAGGCTCACACCGGGCTGTGCGAAGAACTCGTCGAGCCACTTGATGGGGTCGTGGTAGCCCGAAAGGGTGCCGTAGTTTACGGCAGGCGAGATGAGTTTGTAGCCGGTCTGCTGGGCAAACTCTTTCAGCTCGGGCCAGTAGGAGGCGGCCACCTCGGGGGTCATATTGGCCTGGTCGGTGAGGTTGGGCTCATTGTAGGCGAGGATGAACTTGGCATCCTCGGGATAGGCCTCCTTGTAGGCCTTCATCTCGCCAGCACCAAAGTGGTTGTTCCAAGCCATAGGGTAGAAGGCTATACCGTTCTCGTGCATAATGCGGGCCATAGGCACACTCGCGCCCCAGTTGTACTGCCAGCACACGCCCGGAGCCAGCAGGGTGATGTCGCTCTCGAGCTGCATAGGGCCGCTGATGCCGCGCTTGGGGCTGCGAGCCTGACGGATGGTGTACTCCATAGTGAGGTCGGCGAGATTGTCGTCCTGGCCCGGGCCACCCGTGATGTCGATGACATCGCAACTACTCATAGCCACTGCGGCCACGAGCACCAAGAAGTATCTGCTAATTCTTTTCATATCCTATTATCGTTTAGTCGTTATGTGCTATTTTTGATAGACCTTCACATAGTCCACATACATCTTGGCCTGAGCGCCTTCCGTGGGCAGTGCGGTGATGCCCGAGGGGTTGAGGATGCCGGTGAAGTGGCCACCAACGGCGAGGTTGAAGAGGATGAAGTGGTCGTGGTGGAAGTAAAGACCCGTTGCCCACTCGTCATCGGTGCCCTCAATGCCCATCTCATAGTAGGGGGCGTTGTCGGGATACTTGTCCAGGTCGAGGTACATACGAATCATCTTCTCGTCCCAAATGATGGTGTAGAGGTGGAACTCGCCATCCTGCAGGGAGTAGGGGGCATTGGAGTGCTTGCCGTAGTTGGGATAGGCACCATTCTTATAGAAACCCCAGTGGCAAGCGCCATTCATAAAGGTCTCCTGTGTGCCTGTGGCGATACCCTGAGCGTTGCCCATCTCGAGGATGTCTATCTCGCCGCAGCGGGGCCAACCCACCTGGGAGTAGTCGTTGCCCATCATCCAGAAGGCGGGCCAGAGGCCGTTGGCGGTCTTGGGCAGCATAACCGAGGCCTCCACCTTGCCGTGGGTGAAGTATTTTTTGTGCATAGAGTTCACCCTGCCCGAGGTGAAACTCTTGCCCGAGAAGTTCTCGCGGCGAGCGGTGAGTGTGAGGCAGCGGCGGCCGCTTGTGGGCTCCTCTTCGATTGCCACATTCTCCTCGCGGTAGTACTGCAACTCGGCGTTGCCGCCACCATTGCCATTGACCTCGATGTTCCAGCACTCCTTGTCGAGAGCCTCACCATCGAAGAGGTCCTGCCATACGAGCTTGTAGCCATCCTTTTCGCCCGAGCCCTCCTGTGCGGGATACTTCGAGTCGTCGGGATTCTCGGTGCCGCCGGTGGTGTCACACGAGGTGAGCATCAGCGCCGAGAGGGTAATCATCAGAAAAGTCCTTACCATAGTATTCTTCGTGTTTGTGTTATTGTTGTTTCTCTCTTGAGTAGTGGCTTGGAGGGGTTTCACTCCCTCCAAACCTATGGTATCTACAATGTGGCCCTAATTATTTTGCGGGTTTGTAGATGAAGCAAGCGTCGAGGTTGAGCGAACCCGAAGCACCGCTCAGAACAGCCATTACATTGTGGCCACCGGTGGGGATTACATCAACATTGTTGCCGGGAACCGAACCTGCGCCCAGAGCCGAAGTCCAGAGAAGACCGTTGTTGGTGAAGTAGGTCATAGGAACCTCGATAGCGTGCCACTCACCGTCGCGAGCGTAGCCGTAAACGCCGTCTACATCAACTGCCAATTTAGCCTCGGCACCGCTGTCGCTGTAGAATACGAACTCGTGGGTAGCGGCATCCTGCGACTTCATAGCCAGGTGGAGAACATAGTCTGCGGGGTTGGCGGTGATGTCAGCAAGTTTCGAGAGTTTTGCGGGGTCATAGCAGCAGAAACCTGCACCCGACCAACCTACCGAACCTACCTGAAGAGCTACCCAGCCCTCTACCTCGCCGAAGTAGTTGGGACCGGTGGAGGTGCCTGCTACATAGGTGTTCTCCCAAATCCAGAGGTGGGTGTTGAAGTCGTCAACGCGGAGGTCAGCAGCAACTTTGCTCTCGATGCTGCCAAAGGTTACAGCGTCCATAACGATAGGATAGTAGTCGCTACCTTTCAGACACTCGGGAAGGTTAGTCTCATTAATGTCAGGGTTAGGACCGGGACCGGGGGTGGGGTTGTTGGTGTCATCCTCTTTCTCGCCACAAGCGATCAGCATAGCAGCCATAGCTGCAATTGCAAAAAGTTTTTTCATAGTGCTTTTTAGTTTTAGTTAATAAAAAGGGTTTTTGTGTATACTAAGTGTTTTTTGTTTCAATTAGTTGTAGCCGTTGTTTTGCTCAAGGCCGCCCAGGCGCACCTCCTCCGAGGGGATGGGCATCAGTTCGTGCTTGCCCACCACGAAGTCGGCCATCTCGGCACCCTCTGCGGAGCTATACTTGGCCTTGTAGGCGTTCATAGTCTCGCCTGCAATGCCCCAACGGCAGAGGTCAAACCAGCGGTGACCCTCCATTGCGAGCTCCACCCTACGCTCGTGGCGCAGAGCCTCGCGGGTAGCCTCGGCAATGGGCTGGAGGCCTACGCGTGTGCGCACCTCATTGATATAGGTCTTGGCAGTTGCCGCGTCACCGCTCTCAAGCGCGGCCTCGGCGGTCATCAGCAGCACATCCGAGTAGCGAATCTCCTTGCGGTTGATGGGGGCGCGGGTGGCGTGCGAGAGGGCTATGTAGCTGCCGTCGGTGTCCTGAAGGGCATACTTGCGGCTCATATAGCGGCTGCCGAGGTAGATCTCCTGTGCGGGGGTCTCAATCTGTGCGTCGGTGGGGTTGATGATGGTGTAGTCCCTGCGGGGGTCGCCCTCCTCATACTCGTCGTAGAGGTCCTGCGAGGGTTTGTTGAAGCCCCAACCTGCATTGCCACCACAGAGCACCGTGGAGCGCGAGCGGGTGAGAATCACGGTGAAGGTACCGCGGGTGAAGCCGTTGCCCTCGCCGTAGTCGCTGGTGGGGTCCTCGGCATACTGAATCTCAAAGACCGACTCGGGGCCGTTCTCGCCCGAGAGGTAGAAGTTGTCCATATAGTTGGCGTTGAGGGTGTACTCGCCACTGGCGATAACCTTCTGGCCCCACTCCTTGGCCGCAGCGTAGTTGCCACGATAGAGGTTCACCTTCAGGAGCATAGCCTGTGCGGCGCCTTTGGTTGCGCGGCCCAGCTCCTCGGGGGTCATCTCGCTCTTTTCGACCAGAAGGCTCTCGGCCTCCTCGAGCTCGCGGAGGATGAAGTCATAGACCTCATCGGCAGTCGCTCGGGGCTGTTTCCACTTCTCCGAGGAGTCGATGATGAAGTCCACCAGAGGCACACCGCCATACATCCTCACAAGGCGGAAGTAGTAGAAGGCCCTGAGGAACTTAACCTCGCCCAAGTAGCGGTTGCGGGTGGCCTCGTCGAGGCTCTCGTCGAGCTCGACGGTGGGAATGTAGGTGATGGCGAAGTTACACCTCGAGATGCCCTGATACTGTGCCCTGTAGTAGTCCAACAGCAGGGTGTTGCTGGGCACGGTTTTGAAGTTCTCGATGTCGTAGGCGTCGGCCATATCCGTAAGGTTCTGACCACCCTTCACGGCGTCGTCCGAGGCGATGTCGCCCACAAACCACTCCGAGTAGTAGGTGTTGTTGTACTCCCAGCCCATAGGGTAGTAGGCCGCATTGACGGCCTGGAGGGCTGTCTGGCCGCTGGTGAAGAAGTCCTCGAGCTTGGTGTTGCCCGGGGCATCCTCGCGGAGCCAGTCGTTGCATCCCGAAAGGAGGGTTGCCACAGCAACCACAGCCATTATGATAGTATTTCTTTTCATAGTCGCGCTCTAAAGTTTAGAAGTTGATGTTCGTACCGAGAGTAATGGTCCTCGACTGGGGGTAGTTGCCCCAATCAACACCGCCACCCACCTCGGGGTCGTAGCCCGTATAGGGGGTCAGTGTCAGAAGGTTGCTCATAGTCACATAGACCCTGCAAGAGGCGATGCCCACCTTCTTGGAGAGCTCCTCGGGCAGTGTGTAGCCCACCTGGAGGTTCTTCAGACGCAGGTAGTTGCCGTTCTCCACATAGCGGCTCGAGGACTCGAAGTTGCGGCTCGAACCCGAAGCGCCGGGGTTGGGAATCGAACCTCCCGGGTTGTTCTCCTTGTTCCACACATCGCGCATCGTGGTGCTCAGGGTTGACTGGGTGCCGTCGCCCTCGGTGCGGAGCCTTACGGCGTTGTAAATCTGGTTGCCATAGACACCCTGGAAGAAGAGGCTCACATCGAAGCCGCCCTTGCGGAGCGAAAAGTTGGCACCATAGGTGAGCCAGGGGAAGGCGTTGCCAATGGCGGTGAGGTCCTCATCGTTGATGATGCCGTCGCTGTTGATGTCTTTGTAGCGAGCGTCGCCTGCGTGCTCGGTCACAGCCTCCACTGCCCACTGGTGCTCCTTGACCTCCTCGTCGCTCTGGTAGATGCCCTCGTACTCATAGCCCCAGAAGGAGTAGAGAGGAAGACCCTCGTCGCAGATGGTGTAGGAGCCATAGACCCTCTCGCCACCATTCAGGCGGGTGAGCTTGTTGGAGATGACCGAACCATTCAGATTCACATCATACTCCCAGCCGTCGCCAAACTTGCCGCTGTGACCTACGGTGAGCTCCACGCCGCGGTTCCTTACGGTACCCACATTGGCGGTTGCGGCGTAGCGGTTGCCCACATGTGCGGGGGCGGTCACCGACAACAACATATCATAGGTGTTGCGCTCGAAGATATCAATCGTACCATAGATGGCGTTGTTCAGCAGGCTGAAGTCCACACCCAAGTTGAGCTGCTCGGTGGTCTCCCAACGGCCGCCATTGTTCACATAGGTGAGGATGGTCGAGCCCGTAGCCAGCTCCTGATTCACACCAAAGGGATAGCCGGTGAAGGTGTTGCTGGCCGAGAATACGGACTGGGTGAAGGCGCCCTCGGCAATCTTGTCGTTACCGATGCGGCCCCAACCGAACCTCACCTTGAGGTTGTCAACAATCTCCACATCCTCCATAAATGCCTCCTCCGAAACCCTCCAAGCCAGAGCCATCGAGGGGAAGTAGCCCCAGAGGTTCTCGGGGAACTTCGACGAGGCGTCGGCGCGGAAGTTGATGGTGGCCATATAGCGGTCGGCGTAGTTGTAGAACAGACGGCCCAGCAGCGAGAAACGACGGGTGCGCGACGCGGAGTCGCCCGACTCGGTCCTATCCTCGGTGGCCTGATTCAGATACCAGTTGTTCTCCGAGGGGTTGGCAATCGAGGCACCCGCACCACCAATCGAGTAGTAGGTGTACTCCTCGGTGGTCTGACCCACCATTGCCGTAAAGCGGTGAGGACCATTCTCATAGGCATAGTTCAGGGTGTTCTCGAAGAACATCGTGCGGCCCTGACCGATGCTGGCCGAGATGAAGTTCTTGTCGGCCTTGTCGTAGTCCGAGTGGAGGTATTTGTCCGAGAAGCTACGCGAGATGTTGGTGTTCTGGTCCATACTTACCGACGAGCGGAAGGTGAGGCCCTTCAGAGGGGTAGCCTCCAGGAAGATGTTGCCGAGCCAGCGCTGGTCGGTGTTGTTGGGGTGGGCGTGGGTGACCATCGAGAAGGGGTTTACCACATTCTTGAAGTTGGAGCCCGCGGCAATCTCGCCGCCCAGGTCTTTGCCATCCACATTAACTGCATCCTCGGGGTAGTGGGTGGGGTCCCAGGGGGCCATTGCGAGGGCTGCCGAGAGAATCGAAGCACCCGCACTCGAGGAGTTGTTCATTGCCCAACGCGACGAGGAGCTAATCAGCGAGAGGCTCTCACCCACCTTGAGCCACGAGTTAATCTCGTAGCTGGAGTTCAGACGCAGCGTCAGACGCTCATAGTCGGAGCCGATAATCGTACCGCTCTGGGTGAAGTAACCTGCGCTGAAGGAGTATTGGGTCCTCTGGCTGCCGCCATCCACCGAGAGGTGTATGTTGTTGATGGGGGCGTTGGCCCTGAAGACCTCATCCTGCCAGTCGGTCTCGACGGTCGAGTAGTCGAGGTTGGTGGGGTAGTAGGGCGACTTGCCGAGGCGGTAGGCCTTGAGCCATTTGTAGAAGCCGTGTTTGTTGTAGAAGTCGAGCTCCGATTTGACGGCACCGATGCCGATGATGGTGCGTGCCATCTCATCACGACCCATAAGGTCGAGCTTGCGCCAACGATTCTGGATACCTGTGTAGGCACTCAGGGCAATCTGGGGTGCGCGGTCCTTGGCGCCGCTCTTGGTGGTGACGATAATCACACCGTTGGCACCACGCGAACCATAGATGGCCGTACTCGAAGCATCCTTCAGCACCTCGGTCGAGGCGATATCGCCAGGGTTGAGGAAGCCGATGTCCTCGGTAATCACACCGTCGACAACATAGATGGGGGCGGAGTTGTTCACAGTACCGATACCACGAATCCTCACCTCGGCAGCAGCACCGGGCTGACCAGTCGAGGAGTTCACCGTAACACCTGCGATACGACCCGCAAAGGCCTGGTCGATGGTTGCTACGGGGGTGCGCTGGAGGTCCTCGGAGTCCACCGAAGCCACAGCACCCGTAAGGTCGCTGCGTTTCATTGTACCATATCCCACAACAACCACATCCTCAATCACATCGGCGTCCATCGACATCTCTACATCGAGGCGTGTTGTGGAGGGTGCAACCTTTTCGGAGTGGTCCTTGTAGCCCATATAGGAGAAGGTGAGCGACTGCTGGCCGCTGGTGGGAACATTGATGGCGTAGTGGCCATTGACATCGGTAGTCGTACCCGTGGAGGAGTTGTCCAGAATGACGGTCACTCCAATCAGTGCGGAGCCGTCAGCCGAGTCCGTCACGGTACCCTCCACCTTGCGGCTTTGCGCCTGAAGGGTCAGCGTGCCCGCTGCCATCAGCGCCACAATAGCAATGATAAATCGTTTCATAACGGATAAGTATGTTAGGTTTTTACTCTTTTCTTTAATTATATAATGTATGCCCATACCTGCATAAGGGCGCGGGTGTTACTCTACTCGGAAAGAGAGCTGCTCGCCCGAGGCGCTGTCGCCTGCTACCCAGAGGTAGAACTCGCCGGGCTCAACAACCTTCTCCATATCAATGTTCCAGAAGGCGAGCCTCTCAATGGGGAGCAAGATGCTGACCTCGCGGCTCTCGCCTGCCTTGAGTGTTACACGCTCGAAGGCCTTGAGCTCCTTCTTGGGACGCGAAGTGGAGCCCACAACATCCCTCACATAGACCTGCACAATCTCGGTAGCCTCCACTGTGCCCTTGTTGGTGAGGGTGAACTGAATCTCCACGGTGTCATCTTTGGCGTAGATGGCTTTGTCGGTCTTGGGGGCGGAGTACTCAAAGGTGGTGTAGCTAAGACCATAGCCGAAGGGGAACAAAGGTCCGAAGCCTGCATCGAGCCAGTAGGCAGTACAGCCGAGCGAGGTCTGACCGGCCTCCAGAGGGATGTCCGAAAGGAGAATCTCGGTGCCGTTTGCGGGCCTCTCGGGGAAATGGGCGTTGTAGTAGATGGGCTCCTGACCTGCCGCCACGGGGAAGGTGATGGGTAGTTTGCCACTGGGCACCTCATCGCCGAAGATGAGCTGCGAGAGTGCGGGGCCACCCATTGTGCCGGGGTGGAACGACCACACAAGAGCGTCCATATTCTCGAGGTCTTTGCCTACAGAGAGAGCACGACCGGCCATCACGACAGCAATGACGGGGGTGCCACTTCGGCGTGCGGCCTTGAGCAGTTCGCTCTGGCTGCCCTGCAAGTCGAGGTTCACGAGGGTGTGGGCCTCGCCCGAGAGGATGGCCTCCTCGCCGAGGAAGAGAACAACCGCGTCGTAGGTGGCGGCCTGTGCGGTGAAGGCAGCGAGCTCCAGAGTGCTGCACTCCTCACGGCTGTAGGTGAGAATGTCGGAGTAGCCGATGCGAACCTTGTCGCCATAGAGCTCCCTCATTGCCTTCAGAGGGGTTACGGTGTGCTCCTTCTGGCCGTCGAATACCCAGGTGCCCATCTGGTCGTGGGGTGCGTCGGCAAGAGGACCTGCAATCAGCACGCGCTGACCTTTGGCAGCCTTCAGGGGCAGGGTTTGATTGTCGTTCTTCAGCAGTACGGCACACTCTACGGCAGCCTTGCGAGCGGCCTCGAGTGCCTCGGGGGTATAGAATGCCTGCTGGTAGTTCTCCTCCTCCACATAGGGGTTCTCGAAAAGACCGAGGCGGAATTTCAGACGCAGGATGTTGCGCACGCTCTCGTCGATAACGGCCTCATCCAACTCGCCGCTCTCTACCAGCCCCTTGAGCTCGTTGATGTAGGCGTAGGCCATCATATCCACATCCGTACCTGCCGTGAGGGCCCTCTTGGAGGCCTCCCTAGAGTCGGCAGCAAAGCCGTGGGCAATCATACCGCCCACCGAGCCCCAGTCGCTTACTACGCAGCCGTCCCAGCCCCACTCGCCACGCAACACATCGCGGAGCAGGAACTTGTTGCCGGCCGAGGGTATGCCGTCGTTGTCGTTGAACGAGGGCATAAGGGTCATACAGCCCGCCTTGGCAAGAGCCTCAAATGGGGGAAGGTAGTAGTTGCGCAACTCCCTCTCGGTGATGTGGATGGGCGCATAATCAAGACCTCCCTCTGATGCACCGTAGCCCACGAAGTGCTTGGCACAGGCGGCCAGAGGTTTTTCGTTATTCTGGTAACCCTCAATCATAGCCACCGAGAGAAGGCTGGTTAGATAGGGGTCCTCGCCGAAACTCTCGGCAATCCTGCCCCAGCGCGAATCCCTCGAGATGTCCACCATAGGCGAGAAGGTCCATCTCACACCCGAAGCGACAGCCTCCTGGGCAGCAATCCTTGCCCCTTGCTCCACAAGTGCGGGGTCGAACGATGCGGCCTGACCCAGAGGGATGGGGAAGATGGTGTGGAAGCCGTGGATGACATCCCTGGCAAAAACCAGAGGAATACCCAGGCGGCTCTCCTCGACGGCAGCCCTCTGGATTTTGTTAATCTCCACGGGGTCCGTGAGGTTCAGTATAGAACCGAAGTTGCCTGCGGCAGCCTCGCCACACATTGCGGCGGTGTCGTAGGCTGTAACCTGATTGAGTTGTCCGATTTTCTCCTCGAGGGTCATTTTGCCCAGGAGCTCATCAATCTGTTTCTCGATGGGGTCGCTCTGGGAGCAGCCTACCATCAGGATGGATAGCAGAGCTATCGCAAGAGTTTTTACGATTCGATTCATCTCTTTATGTTTGTTAGTTTGTTTTCGGTCTGTAGGTGTGCCGTTGGAGGCCCTTTTCGATGAGTAAAATTACTTATTATTTACGCGCATAGAGAAGGCCGCAAGGAAATTAGTGGATTCCCTGCGGCCTCTGTTGGGGCTTAAATATTTAAGAATCAATCGAAACCCAAAGTTTCGTTTTGGCCAAAAAAGTGGATTGTGTAAACTCTATTTTGGACTGCTTTGGAGCCCTTTGTAGCCAATCGAGCGCACCCTCTCCTCGAAATCCTCACGCGAAACTTTGGCGTTATTCTTCACCATCGAGCGGTAGTTGTAGATGGTATTGACGGAGTAGCGCAGCAGCGAAGCGATGCGCGAGGAGTCGGTGATGCCGAGCTTAATGAGGGCGAAGATGCGAAGCTCGGTGTTGAGTGTGCGGGGGTTCTTGAGGGTGATTTGCGCCTCCTCCTTGAGCAGGGCGTTGAACTCCTCCACAAACGACGGATAGAGGTTCAGGAATGCGTTGTCGAAATTAACATAGAACTCCCTCTCGGCCTGCTCGAAGATGGGCGAGGAGTCGAGCTCGTTCTGGAGCGACTCGATGGCACCCTTGGAGAGGCGTTTGCGAATCTTGTTGTGGAAAGATTTGAACTGGTCGATGTAGTTGGAGCAGATGACCAGGAAGAGTCCTATGTACTCCTCCTTCACAGCGTTAGCCTCCACCAGCTCGGCCGACAGGGCGTGCTCTTTGGCATTCTGTTCCGACAGGCGCGAGATGTACTCGCCGAGTTGACGGTTCATCTCCTCGAGTTGCACTTTGGCCTGACGAATCTCACGATTCTTGCGACGCTGTAGCATCAGGAAGAAGAGAATCACTACGGTCAGAAGGGAGATGATGATGACGCTGCTGGTGAGGATGGTCTGCTGCGCCTGCACCTTGTCGCTATAACTCTTCTCGATGACGGGCATCAGCGAGGCCACCTGCCAGGGGCGCAGGCGCGAGTTGTAGAACGAGGCGTCGTTCATAGCAATCTGTATGTACTGGAATGCGCGTGTGATGTCGCCATTGTAGAAGAGTATCTCGGAGAGCATACAGAGCGAGGCGTGGTCGTGGGTGCTGCTGCGCATATCGGCCCTTGCCGAGCGTGCCAGATGGGTCATATACTGCTCGCTTGTGCCCCTGTCGTCACCCACGCTCAGGGCCTTGAAGTAGGAGTACAGAGCAAACTCCTGACTCTCGGGCGAGAGGGTGGGGAGGATGTATTCCAACTCGCGGGCCATCCCCTCCCAGTCGGAGATGTTGCTGTATTTGATGCAGAGCAATTTGTGGCGCTCGAGAGAGTCTTTTTCGGTGGCAATCAGGCGGTTCATATAGTGCTCCTCCATCCGTGCCGAGTTCTCTTTTATGAGGTTTTCGGCCGAATACTCCCTCATCTCGCGGTAGTAGGAGTGGGCGGCCTCGTAGTAGCCACGCCTCTCCTCGGGCGACATCGCGAGGGTGTCTATGCTGCGTAGGATGGCCTCGGCTTCGCCATAGAAGCCGGCAGAGGAGTAGAGGCTGGAGGTGCGGAGTCGTAGCTCTTGGGCCCTTTTGTGGTCGTTGTGTCGCGAGGCGAGCTCTATGGCGCGCCAGGTCCACTGGATGGTCGAGTCGAGTTGGTATTTGTCATATTCGTCGATGAGCTCCTCCATAATCTCCATACGCTGACCATAGGAGAGGTTGGAGCCCTCGAGAGCGTTGCGTTTGAGTGCTATGCGCTCATTTTTCAGGGCGGTCAGCTCGGAGCGAAGGCCTATGGCCTTATCAAGCTCCTGGAGGGCCACATTGAGTTCATCCTTGGGCGCGGTATTGCAGGCTGCCAAAACAAGGGGCAGCAGCAGGAGCAGCAGTTGAAGGGGTCGTTTCATAGGTTGGGAGTTTTTGTCTACGACAAATGTAGCATTTTCTCCAAAATGTTCAAAATTTGTGGCGCTATTTTGCTCCTCTTTTTGCTCCCGAGGCCATTTTTTCGGTCCACTTTTAGCGCAACCGATAGCGGTGGCTAAGTTGTTGATATGTAGCGCTTTGGTATTGGGAGGTGGTGTTTGTGGTCCACTTTTTACTTTGGTGTGCGTGGCGAGCGCGAGAATAGTTGCTAAATTTGTAAAAACCGACCTTGCAGAAATTTTGCACAAAAAGCCTAAAAACATACCTCTATGAAAAAGTTTTCCAGATTATTCGCTTTGGTTTTTGTATCTCTCGCCTTTGTGGCGTGCGGCAACGACGACCAAGACTCCCCCATTGATGAGAAACCCAATCCCGAAGAGCAGGTGCGCACCATTGAGATTGCGGCCAGACTCGATGTGACCACCAGAGCAGCCCTCACCGACCAAATCGCTATGAATTGGGAGGGTGCCGAAGAGCTCTTCAGTGTGATAGACGAAAGTGGTAAATCGCTCGCCATTAAGTCGATGACCGCCACCGATGGTGTCGTGCTCACCGTAGATGCCCCCAAGGAGAGCACCGCACTGAAGGTGCTGTTTGCCCCCTCGATACTCACCCCCGCGTCGATGCAGTCGACCATTGCGGCCGAGGCCACGCAGCTCAAGGCGGGCAGCACCGAGGGCCTTTCCATTACTCTTGTGAGCCCCGAGTGGCTCTCGCTTGAGGGTGAGGTGGAGCGCCTTGAGACCCCTCTGGAGTTGGCCTCCTCGATGCTCCGCTATATGGTCTACAGCTCCGACGGCGCGTTTGTTGACGAGAATGTCCTCTCGGTAAGCCTCGATGCCGACGATAGCGTGGCTCTTCACGGCCATCTCACATTCGACCTCTCGGACAACAGTTACGAAGTGGCCGGTGGCGTGAGCTTCTCGAAGGTTACTCTTGCAACCCCCTATCAGGTTGGAGCAGAGAAAGATACTGCCAAAGGTATCTATATGGAACTCGCCCCCGCGGTGTCGCAAGGAGCCAAGTGGGTAGTGGCTACCGATGTGGCCAAATATACCTTCGAGGTGACCGACGAGGTGAGCTTCCAGATGGGAACGGTTCACACCGCCTACTTCGACCTTAAGAATGCAACCTCGCGCTTGGAGAACGACGCACAGGTTGTGACATACGACGCAAGTTACCTCACCACCTCGTTGCAGATGAGCGCGTTGGGTGGCGTTCAGGATATGGGTTACTACTTGGCCAGCGTCAATGGCGTGCAGGATACTGTCAACTACGATGCCGACTACTACACCCAGATTAGCTTCGAGTCTACCGACTCGGAGGGCGCACCCGTAGAGTGGGTTGCCTGCGAGATTCAGAACTACAACCACCCCGTGCTGACCGTTGCCAAGAACGAGTCCACTGAGGGCCGTTTCTGCACGGTGAAGATTATCTACACCCCCTCGACCAAGGAGTATGCGGTGGAGAACCCCATCATCGCCACTATAGAGGTGGCTCAGAATGGCGCAACTGCAACTCACACGCTTCATTATCAGTGGTTTGGCGATGCGGTTGTTACCATTCCCGGTGCCGGCTTCTCGGGCGTCAAGGGCCTCGGTTATTTCCTTGCCTACCTCGATGGCTCGGCTACGGCTGTGGCTGATGCAGAGGCCATTGAGCCCTTCTTCAAGACGGTGGAGGTTGTGAGCGATGCCGACTGGTGCGTGGCTACGGTTGTGGGTGGCAACTTCAACAATATTGAGCTCTCGGCCATTGGTGCCAACCCCTCGACTACCGAGGAGCGCACGGCGACCATCACCGCCACCTTCAAGGGCGATACGGATACATACACTATGACTCCCGACAATACCGCCTTCACCATCCGCGTTGTGCAGCAGCCCAGCAAGGCAGCAGGCCTCAAGAGCGAACTCTACTACACCACCGCCAACCTTTCGGTTGCACCTATGATTGTGACCGCGGGTGTGAGCGATAAGGACCTCGGTTACTTCTTCGCAATGGTTGACGGTGTGCAGACCGACGATGGCGGCAGCAAGTATTTCGCCTCGCTGGAGGTCACCTCGTCAGCCTCGTGGATGAGCGCCCGCATAGGTGGCAACCACATCTACCTGACTGTTGAGCCCTCCACCGAGGGGTGGCGCAAGGGCGTTATCTCCATCTCCTATCCCGAGAGCGACCAGGAGGTGAGCATTGTGGGTGGCAACCCCGTTGTGACCATTGAGGTTGTGCAGATGCCCGCCTCGAGCGACGGCCTCGCTGCGGTCTACACCTTCGGCAACGACCCCAACAATATCGTGCTCCGCAAGGATATGACCGTCGGTAAGGATGGTTGCGGCTCTACGGGTGTCACCTGGATGTCGGTCTACAAGATTGTCGGCGGTGCCGTTGACCCCACCCGCGATAATAACTTCACCGATGAGGCTCACGCCCTCTCGTACTCCTATGTGGATGCCGCTGGCAATAGCATCGACTGGCTCTCGGCCAATGTGGGTGGCGACTGGCTCAACTACCAGGCCGCAGCCAACACCACGGGCGAGGCTCGCGTGGGCTACATCTATGTTCACCCCGCGGTGGGCGCAGGTCAGGCCTATGAGGGCTACGACATTATTGACCCCTGCCTCGTGGTGAAGGTGCTCCAGAGCGCCGAGTAAAAAGAATACTTCTCTAACATACATCTATCCCAAAATTATCATCTGTTTTTGGGAGTCGGGGCCCCTTTTTGGGTTGGATTTATGGGGCCCCGACATTTTTTTGATAACACATTAATACCCAATAGAGTAATCACTATGAGAAGAGAGTTGATGAAGTGGTGGCTGTGGATGCTGGCAGCCTTGAGTGTGGCGTGTGCCCCCGAGCCGGGCGAAGACAACATTACTGAGGAGCCCGAGGAGCCCCCCGTAGAGGAGGGTGTAGTAGAACTCAAGAGCCTAAGGGTCGAAGAGGAGGGCTACACGCTCGACTTCTCCGATGAGGCCACCGTCTATGTGGTGGTTGAGGACGCCGAGGCTGTGACCTCTACAGACGGTTTTTCGCTCGTTGCGGCCGACAGCGACGATGAGCCCCAAAACCTCGCGCTTCGCAAGGTGGAGCCCACCGAGAAGGTGGGGCGTTGGCGCTGCTTTGTGGCCGACAAGGGGCTCTCCAAGGAGTTCGTGGAGAGGGTCAGGATAAAGGTCACAGAGGGCGACAAGGTGGTCTATACGGAGAGCTTCTCGATTGCCACCCGAGGTATGGATGTGAGCCTCAAGAGGGTTGTCTTCTTGCGCGAGGATAACCCTACGCTCGATAGCGATGTGGTGATGGCTTACGATGCCGCCCGACGCCTCTTTGAGGGTGCAACGAATCTTCCGCTTGAGAGTATGGAACTGGTGGCACGCTTCGAGAGCAATGCTGTGGTGAGCGTCGGTGGTGTGGAGCAGACGAGCGGTGAGAGCGTTGTGGACTTTTCGGAGCCCGTGGAGTATGTTGTGAGCGGCGGTGCGGGCAGCAAGACCTACACCGTAAACCTCGTGAATTTCACCGGCCTACCTATTATTAACATCCACACCGACGACCGCGGCCCCGTAACCTCCAAGGAGGATTGGAAGAGCGCCAAGATAACAATCAACGGTGTGGGCCACTTCGACGACCTGGCCGAGAGTGTCGTTAATATTCGCGGCCGAGGCAACACCACCTGGGGCTGGCCCAAGAAGCCCTACGCGCTGAAGTTCGAGAGCAAGACCGAGGTGCTCGGTATGCCCAAGCACAAACGCTGGGTGTTGCTCGCCAACGCTATGGACAAGACGATGCTCCGCAACCGTATGGCCCTCCGCATCTCCGAGCAGACCTCCCTCGCGTGGACCCCTCGAAATGAGTACGCCGAACTCTTCCTCAATGGTCGCCATCTGGGCACCTATCTGGTCACCGAGCAGATAAAGGTCGACAAAAACCGTGTGAACATCACCGAGATGAGCCCCTCGGACAATGAGGGCGAGGCCCTGACGGGCGGCTACCTCTTTGAGCTCGACTTCCACTTCGACAACGAAAAGCAGTGGCGCACGCCTCGCAATATGCCCTTTGCCATCAAGTCGCCCGACGAGGATGAACTTACCGCTGAGCAGTTCGCCTGGGCACAGGAGTATATCAAAAACCTCGAAGCGCTCATCCACTCCAAAGAGTTCCTCGACCCCGAAACGGGCTATATGAACTATGTGGACCGCCAATCCTTCGTGGACTATTGGATTATCTACGAGGTCTGCCTCAATCACGAGATAGGCAACCCGGGTAGCGTCTATATGCACAAGGACCGCGGTGGCCTCCTTACTGCAGGCCCCATCTGGGACTTCGACTGGGGCACCTTCTCCTACAATGTATCCACCTGGGCCGATGGCAAACTCTACCTTCAGGGCACGCTCTGGTATGGTCGTATGTTCGGCGACCCCGAGTTCAAGGCCCTCGCCAAGGAGCGTTGGGCTGATATCTACCCCCGCCTGAGGTCACTTGTGGAGTTCTTCGACCAGGAGGCCGACTACCTCAAGTGGGCCGCAGTGAAGAACTTTGCGCTGTGGAACCCCCAGGATACGGGCGGTGTCAATGGTGACGAACTCCTGCCCTGGAGCGAGGCTGTGGCCCGTATGCGTTCCATCTACATCGACCGAATTGAGGACATCAATTCTCTCATCTCCTCCTGGTAAAAACCGCATCTCTCTGGTGAATTTTTCACCAACTGCAACGGGCGAGACCCTCACTTACGCTCAGTAAGCTGCGGGCCTCGCCCATCTTGTTGTTAAAAAATTCCCTCAGAGATATGCGGTTTTTGTCGACCGACAACCGTCGACCGACCTAAGTCTTTAAGGGCTAAAAGGGCCAAAAGGGCGAAAAGGGCCAAAAGGGCGAAAAGGGCTTATGGGTCTTATAGGGCTTATAGGCCCCATAAGTCTTATAGGTCCCATAGGCCCTTAAAGACCTTAAAGACTTTAAGGTCCCTAAATTCCTTAAATTCCCTAAATTCCTTAAATTCCCTAATTTCCCTCTATAAAAGTTCACGGGTATTATTTTTAATACTCGTGAACTTTTTGTCTACCGACGACCGTTGGTAGACCTCGTGAAGTACCCGCAAAATTAGAGCCCCCGAGATGCGAAACGCACCTCGGGGGCTCCCCTCATTTTCCGTAATCCTATTTCTGAGTTTTGTATTTCATCTTGGGCCCGTGGGCCCAGTTTTCAATTAGCGAACACGAACGATTGCGGGAGTGCGGAGCTGGCGAATAACACCCTTCTCGAACTGGGGCTCTGCAAACTCGAAGGTCATCTCGGGTCTTGCAATGCTCTCGGGAGCGATGTCCAGACGCTCTACATTGCTCTTCTTCAAGAAGGGTTTGCCGATAATCGCACCCTCCTTGTTCTCGCCGCGGTTGGGTCTTGCCAGAACGCCCGAAGCCTTGCTGTTGAGCTCGTCAACAAGGGCCTTGAGGTCGGCGTAGTTGCCCTTACCCTCGGGTGTGGTGGTGAACGATGCGTTTGCGAACTCACCTACGCGACCCTCGGCGTCTTTAACAGTTGCCCAGATGATGTTCTCCTCATCCCAGTTGAGAACGAAGAACGAGTAGGGCTGTTCGAGCGACACTGCAGTGGTGTAGTTCCAGAAGGACGAATAGAGCTCTGCGCTGGTCATAGTCGTGGGATGCGACAGGGGGTTCGAAGAGTAGACATAAAGACCGGTTGCGCCCTCGGGCACATTGTAGCGTACGGCTGCAATTACCCTATCCTTGGTAGCATCGGGCTGACCGAAGATCTCGCCATTCTCGTCGTTACCCGAGTAGTAGCCGAGAAGCTCAACCTCGGGAGTGAGGTTACCTACGGCAGTCGATACCAGTGCGCCGGGGAACTCGTGAACGCCCACAACCTTACCCTCGTTAGAGAATACGAGGACTGCAATAGTGTAGCTCGACTCGGGCTCAAGACCGGAAGCGCTGGTGTTGATATCACCCGACCAGTAGTAGCTGCTCAGAACATTGAGAATAGTTGCGCTGGGGTTGAACATCTGCTGCATAGCGAGCATCTCCTGGAGGCCATTCTCTGCGTCAAGGACTGCCATCTCGCGGTTGAAACCGCCATCCTCTGCAAGCAAAATGGTGTAGTAGGAGGTCTCGTCGGAGCAATCTACCGAGAAGGTTGCGCCCCAAGGACCAACATCAGTGGGAGAAATCTCGAAGGTTGCATCTGCGGGGTCGGGAGCGGGCAAGGTGCGGAAGTATGCCACCTCGGGAGCGGTAGTCACACCACCCGAATAACCAAGTGCCATCACATAGTGATCGGTATCGGGAGCATCCACTTTGTATTTGAAGTTGGGGCCACCCTCGGTGTAGTCCTGTACACCGGTGTAGAGCATCATACCCCAATCAAGCCACATCTTGTTCTCGGCAAGGAATTTGTCCATCAGCTCCACGCTCGACGATACGCCGTCATAGACGCCACAAATCCAGGTGAATTTCTCCTCGAGGTTCGAGGGGGTAATCTTCAGGTCAACGCGGTTCATCTCCACATTGCCAATCTCAATCTCGAAGGTCATATCCGAAGCCAATGCATCACCGGTGGTGAAGGTGTCGTGCGAAGGAGCGGTAACCAGATAAGCCTGTTCGCCCTCTACCAAAATACCTGCAATCATATAGCGGTAGGTAGTGTTGGCGGTGAGGCCTTTGGCCTGGAGAGTCGCTGTGCCTTTGGGGCAGATGGCCTGGAGGGTCTGCGCAACAGTGTAGCCAGCACCCAGATACTGATCAATCTCCGACGAGAAGTATGCCGAATAGAGGCTCTCATCGGTGAACTTGTACTCACCTGCGGGGTCGGTATAGGCGGCATAGTCGGCATCGGCAATGATGAACATATGCCAGTTGATATCTGCATTAGAGGGGGTTACTTTCAACTCTACAGAGTTGCCAAACACCTCAGAAGCAACCTCAAAGGTACACTCTACATTGGGCAGGGGCTCGGTAGTGAAAGGCTCGCATACGGGCTCGGTCGAGGGTTTGAGCTCTGCATCCAGACCAAAGACCACAATCGAGTAGTCGGTCGCGGGAGCCAGACCCGTCATCTCCTGATTGGAAATGTCGCCCTTGCTCATAACTTCGGGCAGGAACTCTGCTAAGGTCTTGCCGGTGGCGGCAGCCTGGTCGCGCAAGCTACCCAGAATAGCGGTTGCAAGGCCCTCGCCCATACCTACATTATCAATATAGGTCTCGGGAGTCAGCACTACAAGATAGTTGGCGTCCTTAATCGAAGGAACAACCGAGTAGGTCACCGAACTCATAGCCACCGACTCTATATCCACCTCAAAGGTGAGCTCCACTGGGGTGGGAGGCTCGGGCTTGGGCTCGGGCGTGGGCTCGGGTGCGGGATCATCACAACTTGTCAGCGTGAATGCCATTGTTGCAAAGAGCATTGTGGCAAAAAGGAATAGCTTTTTCATAAGCAATAAGATTTTGATTGATAAATAATTAGTGTTCGTTTTTATAGGTTATTTTGTTTTTCGGTACTTACTTAAAACTTGTACTTATTACAAAGGTAATGAATAGTTTTGTATTTCCAAGCGTTTTTGGAGATTTTTTTTCAGCGGTCAGCGGTCAGCGGGCTGCAGTCAGCGGTCGGCGGGCAGCAGTCAGCGGTCGGCGGGCAGCAGTCAGCAGTCAGCAGTCAGCAGTCACCAGTCAGCGGGCTGCGGTCAG
>JAGBFH010000009.1 GCA_017936605.1 Tidjanibacter sp. | reverse complement strand
TTGGGGAATTAGGGGAAGGCCCATCTCTCCCATCTCTCCCATCTCTCCCATCTCTCCCATCTCTCCCATCTCTCCCATCTCTCCCATCTCTCCCATCTCTCCCATCTCTCCCATCTCTCCCATCTCTCCCATCTCTCCCATTCTTCTACTAAAGTACAACAGACCTCTCCCGCCCTACGGGCACCCTCCCCTAACTTAGGGGAGGGAATCATTTTCGCCCTTTTCGCCCTTTTTGCCCTTGCCAATTCTTTACAGACCTCTCCCGCCCTTCGGGCACCCTCCCTGTGCGCGAGGACGCGCACGCAATTTTCGAGCACCCCTCCCAACCTCCCCTTTCGTAGGGGAGGGAATCATTTTTGCCCTTTTCGCCCTTTTCGCCCTTTTCGCCCTTTTCAATTCTCAATTATCGCAAATACGAGTAAGCGAGGGCAGAGGGGGCTCGTGCACGATGCCGAGTAGGAGCATTTTAGACAAAACTTTGTTTTGTCAATTCTTTTTCCTATCTTTGTATGTTGCAAGGAGTGCAGCCCCGAAAAGGAACTCAAGAAAAACAAAAATATAAACCCACAAAAACGAAAACAAATCGCTATGTGTAGAGTACTTATCATTGGTGCAGGCGGCGTAGGAACCGTTGTTGCACACAAAGTGGCAGCCAATCCCGTATTTACGGATGTGATGTTGGCAAGCCGTACAAAGAGCAAGTGTGACCAGATTGCAGCAGCCATCGGCGGCGACCGCATCAAGACCGAGCAGGTGGATGCCGACAATGTGGCCGACCTGTGCCGCGTGATGCGCGCCTTCAGGCCCGACATCGTTATCAATGTAGCACTCCCCTATCAGGACCTGACCATTATGGATGCCTGTCTTGAGTGTGGCGTGAACTACCTCGACACAGCAAACTATGAGCCCCTCGACGAGGCGCACTTCGAGTACTCGTGGCAGTGGGCCTACCGCGAGAGGTTCGAGAAGGCCGGCCTCACAGCCATCCTCGGCTGCGGTTTCGACCCCGGCGTTTCGGCCATCTTCACCGCCTATGCCGCAAAGCACCACTTCGACGAGATTCACTACCTCGACATCGTGGACTGCAACGCCGGCAACCACGGCAAGGCTTTCGCCACCAACTTCAACCCCGAGATTAACATCCGCGAGATTACCCAGAACGGCCGCTACTGGGAGAATGGCGAGTGGGTAACCACCGGCTCGCTGGAGATTCACAAGACACTCAACTATCCCAACATCGGCCCCCGCGAGAGCTATCTGCTCTACCACGAGGAGCTCGAGAGCCTTGTGATCAACTACCCCACCATCAAGCGTGCACGCTTCTGGATGACCTTCGGTCAGGAGTACCTCACCCACCTGAGGGTGATTCAGGACATCGGTATGGCCCGCATTGACCCCATTATGTACAACGGTCAGGAGATTGTGCCCATCCAGTTCCTCAAGGCTGTGCTCCCCGACCCCAAGACCCTCGGCGAGAACTACCAAGGCGAGACCAGCATCGGCTGCCGCATCCGCGGTATCAAGGACGGCAAGGAGAAGACCTATTATATATACAACAACTGCGACCACGCCGAGGCCTACAAGGAGACCGGCACCCAGGCTGTGAGCTACACCACCGGTGTGCCCGCCGCACTTGGCGCAGCAATGTTTGCAAAGGGTCTGTGGGTGATGCCCGGCGTTCACAATGTGGAGGAGTTCGATCCCGATCCATTCTTGGCGGAGCTCGGTCCTCAGGGTCTGCCTTGGGTTGAGCTGCACGATGTAGACCTGGAGCTGTAGCCAAAAGTCTAACGATAAGCGTCTAAATGTCACGGGCTCGCTCACGCGGGCCCGAAGACATTGTGGATGGTAATTTTCAATTTACTTTAGGCCTTTACCCTCCCATAAGTTAGGGGAGGGTGCCCGTAGGGCGGGAGAGGTCTGTAAATTTTGAATTTTGAATTTTGAATTACTATAACGCCGTTCCGTCGCCCTGCTATGTATTGGAGGAGGCGGAGTTACTGAAAAATATGGCCGTCATTGACCGCGTAAGGCGCGAGGCGGGCGTGGAGATTATCGTGGCCCTGAAGGCGAGCGCTATGTGGAGCATCTTCCCCATCCTGAGGGAGCACTCCGACGGTGCTACGGCCAGCTCGCTTGCCGAGGCCCGTTTGGTCTATGAGGAGTATGGCCAGAGGGCCCACACCTATGCCCCCGTCTACTCGGAGGGCGAGTGGGAGGAATTGATGCGCTACAGCGACCACATAACCTTCAACTCGCTGGGCCAGTGGGAGCGCTACCGCGAGAGGGCTCTGCTGAATGGTATCTCGTGTGGTCTGCGCATCAACCACGAGTACTCGACCGTCGAAACCGACCTCTACAACCCCGCATCACCCACCAGCCGACTTGGCATCAGAGCCGAGCTGCTCCAGGAGTTGCCCGAGGGCATCGAGGGACTCCATTTCCACTCTCTGTGTGAGTCGCAGGCCGAGGACCTGGTGGCCACACTGGAGGTTGTGGAGAGGAAGTTCGGCCACCTTCTCGATAAGATTAAGTGGTTCAATATGGGCGGAGGCCACCTTATGACAAGGGAGGGCTACAATGTCGAACTGCTGATCGAAACACTCCGCGGCTTCCGCGAGCGCCACCCCAACCTGAGGGTCATCCTCGAGCCGGGTAGCGCCTTCACTTGGCGCACGGGCACACTCGTAGCTACGGTGGAGGATATCGTGGAGGGCGGCGGAGAGAGCACTCTGGTGCTCAATGTCTCCTTTGCGTGCCATATGCCCGACTGCCTCGAGATGCCCTACAAGCCCGCCGTTGTGGGTGCCCACGACCCCAAGGAGGGCGAGAAGCAGTGGCGCATAGGCGGCAACAGCTGTCTTGCGGGCGACTGGGTGGGCCATTGGGCCTTCGACAAGGAGCCCAAGGTGGGCGACCGCATAGTCTTCGAGGATATGATTCACTACACGATGGTCAAAACCACAATGTTCAACGGCGTAACCCACCCCTCGATTGCCATCTGCCACACAGACGGCTCGCTGGAGGTTGTGCGCCGCTTCGGCTACGAAGACTACAAGAACAGAATGAGTTGAGAATTGAGAATTGACAATTGAAAATTGACAATTGACAATGGACAAATTCCCTAATAAATAATTTTGAATTTTGCATTTTGCATTTTGAATTTATGAAAATCGCAGTACCAACAAGGGATGGCAGGGTTGACGACCACTTCGGTCATTGCGACCACTACACCATCTTCACCATTGAGAATAACACCATTACGGCCACCGAAACACTCCCCTCACCACAGGGCTGTGGCTGCAAGAGCAACATCGCCTCGACGCTCCACGATATGGGCGTGGAGGTGATGCTCGCAGGTAATATGGGCGAGGGCGCCAAGAACAAACTCTCCGCCGCCGGCATAAGAGTAATTAGAGGTTGCAGGGGCGAGGTGGATGTGCTCCTGAAGAGCTACCTCACGGGCTTCGTCTTCGACTCGGGAGTCGCCTGTGACCACCACGAGTGCGGGCACCACTAAAAACAGAGAGAGCAGACCTCCACGGGGTCTGCTCTCTGTTTATTGTCCACCGCAATAACAGACCTCTCCCGAGCTTCGCTCACCCTCCCCTAACTTAGGGGAGGGAAAATCTTTTAATTTTCAATTTTCCATTGTCAATTGTCAATTTTCAATTGTCAATTTCTATGTACTCCGCATAGGTCAGTCGGGTGTGGGGGTTGGAGGAGCGAATCTCCTGGCGTATGGCCTTGGTGCCCCAGCGGAATATCCACCACGAGTGGGGCACGCGGTGAACAACCTGGAAGAGTGTGTCGTGGGAGGTGACCTCCACGCGACTAAGCGTGGGACGCGAGGTCACATCTATCGACACCCAGCCGTCGCTCCAACGGAGCGCAAAGAGCGAGTCGGAGAGGATGGGCGCAAGGGGCATTTCGGCCGGATGGATGGTCGTGTCGAGGAGGGTCCGGGTCTCCACCTTCGTGAGGCTCTCCACGCGGCGCAGCTTGACACCAAGTGCCTCAATCTCACGCGCATCCCTCGCGCGGAACTCCTCGAGTTCGCCAATGGTCATACGCAACCTTGCCACCGAGGCCCGCGAGGCCTCGAGTGAGTCGCCCAGGGCCTGTCGCTCTTGATCCGCCACGCGGAAGTTCTCCTCCACGCGGCGTGCCTCGGCCGACCCTCTGAAGAGTAACACCACAGCCAGGCCGAGCAGCGCTGCGAGTGTAACGATAATTTTCGTCTGTCTGTTCATAATCAAATAAGGTATTTAAGAATTAGTTGGGTACATCGGGCCAAAGATAACACCGCGATGGCCGAAACCGTTTCCGAATTTTTCATAAATTCTTTTTGGGGCGTGCAAAAATTCCCTCCTGCGAGGGCCAAAATCGGGCGGAAGATTGTATCTTTGTGCCATGCAACTATTCTACGCACCCGAGATAACAACCCCACTCTACACCCTCCCCGAGGAGGAGAGTGGCCACTGTGTGAGAGTCTTGCGCCTCAAGGAGGGCGACTCGCTCCACATCACCGATGGCCGCGGCACACTCTACCGAGCCGTGGTCGAGGATGCCCACCCCAAACGCTGCACCATCCGCATTGTGGAGGAGCACGCCGAGTGGGAGAAGCGCCCCTATAGGCTCACAGTCGCTGTGGCCCCCACCAAGAACATCGACCGCATAGAGTGGTTTGTGGAGAAGGCCACCGAGTGTGGCATCGACCGCATAGTGCCCCTGCTGTGTGACCACTCCGAGAGGAAGGTCATCAAGGGCGAACGCCTGGAGAAGATTGCAGTGAGCGCAATGAAGCAGTCGCTCAAGGCCTACCTTCCACAGATAGACCCACTTACCCCCATTAAGGAGATACTCCGCGAGCCCTTCGAAGGTGTGAAGCTCATTGCCCACTGCGAGGAGGATATGGAGCGTATATTTATGGGTGAAGTGATAGCAAAAGGGCAGGATGTGATGATACTCATCGGCCCCGAGGGCGACTTCTCGGTGGCGGAGATTGAGGCCGCACGCAAGGCGGGCTTCAGAGAGGTGACACTGGGAGAGTCGCGCCTGAGGACCGAGACCGCTGCCCTCGCCGCCACAATGTTCACAGCGTTTGTGAACAACTGACAATGGACAATGGAAAATTATTGAGGGTATTTAGGGACTTTAAGGACCTTAAGGACCTTAAGGACCTTAAGGACTTTAAGGACTTTAAGGACTTTAAGGGCCCCATAACTTTCAACTCTCAACTTTTTTAGGTCGGTTAGACTTTAGACAAAAAAACAAATGGCATCACTCTGGAGCATATTCTACTCATTCCTGAAAATCGGCGCCTTCACCTTTGGTGGCGGCTATGCGATGATACCCCTCATCGAGGCCGAGATGATTCAGAAGCGAGGCTGGCTCTCACGCGAGGAGTTCATCAATCAGCTCACCATCGCACAGAGCGTTCCCGGCCCCATAGCTCTCAATACGGCCGTCTTCGTGGGCTACAAAACACGAGGTATGAAGGGGGCTCTGGCAGCCCTCGTGGGGGTGATTATCCCCTCGTTCTTCATCATCCTGCTGATTGCCACCTGCTTCACGGATTTCAAGGATAACACCACGGTTGCCGCAGCCTTCAAGGGTATGCGCCCCGCCGTTGTCGCACTCATCGCCACACCGCTCATCGGTATGGCTAAGGGTATGAACTGGTGGAAGATAGCACTCGCACTCCTGGCCGCAGCCGCCATCTGGCAGTTGGGCCTCTCGCCCATCTGGTTCATCTTTGGCGGAGCCCTCGTGGGCATCGCCTGGTCATTCCGCCCCGAGGGCAGAAAGGAGGATGAGAGATGATCTACCTGCAACTATTCCTCTCCTACCTGAAGATTGGCTTCTTCGGCTTTGGCGGCGGCTATGCGATGATTTCGCTCATCTACAACGAGGTTGTCGTGCAGAACGGATGGCTCACAGCCTCCGAGCTGGCCGATGTAGCGGCCATCTCTCAGATGACCCCGGGCCCCATCGCCATCAACTGTGCGACCTATGTGGGCTACACCGTCACGGGCAATGCTTGGGGCTCACTGCTGGCCACCGTCGCAGTCAGCCTCCCCTCAATGACGCTTATGCTCCTGGCCACCCGCTTCTACCTGAAGCTGCGCGGCAACCGCCACTTCGAGGGTGCTATGGCGGGTATGCAGCCTATGATGATAGGCCTCATCCTCTCCTCGGCGCTGATGCTCTTCGGCCCCGAAACCTTCATCGACTGGAAGAGTTGGCTCATCTTCGCGGGCTGCTTCGTGGCATCCATCAAGAGGGTCAACCCCATCCTGCTCATCGTACTCTCCGCCGTAGCAGGAATTGTGTTTTATTAGCCGTAGGCCTTTGGCCGTTAGCCTTATTAAGGCCACTAAGGACCTTAAGGACCTTAAGGACTTTAAGGGCTTATGGGGCTTATGGGGCTTATGGGGCTTATAGGCCCTATAGGTCTTATAGGTCTTATAGGTCCCATTGTCGTTAGACTTTTGACTTTCGACAAAAGAGTTGTGCTCTATTTGGCACAAGTTTTGTTCAAATAGTAGCAGAACTGCGTGTCGAGAGATGGGTATCAAGGTAAAAACTCGTGTTTGATTTGGAAATTAGGGGAAAAATCCCTATCTTGCACGCAGTTCCTTTTGACAAAAAGGAGCAAAACAGAAATTAAGTATCACAAACAAAACTCTTTGCCTATAGAAAACATCTACTCTTGAACCAACATTAGAATAAGGAGGAAGAGTATGATTAACATCTCACAAGGTGCGAGCGACCAGAAGTTGCTCGAGTACTACCTTGCAGGCAACAAAGAGGCTATTTCCCAACTCATCGAGCGCCACAGTTCTCGTGTCTATGACTACATCCGTATGATGGTCAAAGATGCGCAGGTGGCTGACGACATCTATCAGGAGACTTTCATCAAGGCCGTAAGGGTCATTGACGAGGGACGCTACAAGGAGAACGGCAAGTTCCTCTCGTGGGTTATGCGCATAGCCCACAATCAGGTCATCGACCACTTCAGGGCCGAGAAGCAGAACAAAAACATCACCCCCACCACCGCTGGTTACGACATCCTCGCACAGGCAAGCCCCGCCGAGAAGAGCATCGAAGATAGGCTCGTGGGCGAACAAATCGAGGCCGATGTCCGCAAGCTCATCACCTTTTTGCCCGACGAGCAGCAGGAGGTCGTGCGCCTACGCTACTACGACGGCCTCTCTTTCAAGGAGATAGCCGAGCATACCGAGGTGAGCATCAACACCGCGCTGGGCCGTATGCGTTATGCGCTGATAAACCTGCGCAGGATGATAAAGGAGAAAGATATAGCCTTGGAGTAAAAAAATCTTTGTGGACATCACAATAAAGCCCCGAGGCGCTGCGTTTGGTTTGTGAATAGAGAAACAACAACCACCAAAAAGCAGTTGCCTATGGGAGAAGTAGACTATTTGAAAAAGAGAAACTGCGCACGAAGTGAGGACGAGGAGCTACTGCTACGCTGTGTCGTATGCGACGATGCCGAGTTATTATTCTTGGACTCTTGGCTCCGCGATAGTTTCACTCAGCAGTGAATTAGGTGTTAGAGAAGTTTGATTGGAGAAGGGTTGCCGCGAGGCACCCCTTCTTTTTTGCGCTTTGAGGCGCAAAAAAGAAGGGGTGCGAGGTGCTACACTCGCTCGCCTCTTGTCCTCAAAGGTTTGTAAGATTCTTGCAGGTTGTGGTATTCCTGTGTTACCCACCCCCTAAATCCCCCTCCTGTGAGGGGGACTTCTGAAAAACGGCTCGGATACAAAAAAGAAGGGGTGCGGGAGGACCATATCTGCCCACCTATTGTCCACAACGGTTTGTAGGATTCTTGCAGGTCGTGGTATCTTCTGTGTTACCCACCCCCTAAATCCCCGTTAATCCACCTAAAGGTGTCTTTTCCTCCTACTTGCGAGGCATAGTCTGCGAGCAGCCTCTGCTCTCGCTTCGGTCGTCGGTTCTGTGAGGGGGACTTCTGAAAAACAGCTCGGGCACAAAAAAGAAGGGGGGCGGGGTTCCTTTAACGGACAAAGGGGCCAAAAGGGCCAAAAGGGCTTATAGGGCTTATGGGGCTTATGGGTCTTATAAGTCTTATAGGTCCCATAAAAAATCCCTCCCCTAAGTTAGGGGAGGGTGAGCGAAGCTCGGGAGAGGTCTGTTATTGGTCGGCGGTCGGCCTTGTTCTCGGGTTACAAAAATGTAACCCGTGAGCAAAGCTGAATGCTATCGTCGGTCGTCGGTTGTCAATTGTCGGTCGGCAGCGTGTGCATATCGCGAGGGGAATTTTGTGCGAAATAAGAAAGCGGCACCGCAGTTTGCTTGGCGCAAATGAGGATGCCGCTTTTGACATTTGGTGCAAAATTCACCCGCGAGATGTGCTCGCCGCGAGATGTGCTCGTTAAAGTGCAGCGAGCAGGGCTACCAGATGCCTCCAGAACTTATCGACGGTCGCAATCTCCAGACGCTCGTCGGGCGAGTGAACACCGCGCAGTGTGGGACCAAACGAAATCATCTCCAGGTGGGGGTATTTCTCCAAGAAGAGGCCACACTCAAGGCCCGCGTGGATAGCCCTCACAACCGGCTCTTTACCAAAGAGTTCGCGATATTTAGCCACAGCCACATCGAGCAGGTGGCTCTGGGGGTTGGGGGCCCATCCGGGATAACCGTCGGAGTGGACAACCTTGGCGCCCGCGAGGCGGAAAGTACCCTCAACGGTGCGGGCGGCATACCTCTTGGCACTCTCCACCGAGGAGCGCTGTGAGGTGACAACCTGAATCCTGTTTTTGGGCAGGAACTTCACGGAGGCGAGGTTGGTGGAGGTCTCCACAAGGCCCTTCATTGCAAAGCTCATAGCCAGCACACCATTGGCCACACTCACGATGGCCGTAAGCAGTCGATTCTGGGTGTTGAGGTCGATAACTCGAGCGGGCTTTGCGCACTCCTCGGCACGCATCCAAAAGCCGCTGTCGGTATACTGCAACTCGGCCGCGATGTCGGCGGCAAAGCTCTTCACAAGGCGCTGGAAAGCCCCCCTCTTCTTTGCGGGTACGCCCACAATAGCGAAGGCCTCGCGAGGAATGGCGTTGCGCAAATTGCCGCCATTGAAGTCACTGATTCTCAATCCGTAGCGTTCCTCGGCCTGCTGGAGCAGGCGGGCCATAATCTTGTTGGAGTTGCCGAGCCCGTCGGGGATATTGTCGCCCGAGTGACCACCCTTCAGGCCGCCAATCTCCACGCGCATCCACGCGTAATCTTTAGGTGCGCGCTCGCTCTTATAGGTGAAGGTTGCCAGGGTATCCACACCGCCCGCACAGCCAATGAAGAGCTCACCCTCATCCTCCGAATCGAGGTTCAGCAGATACTTACCGGTGAGCATATCGGGAGCAAGGTTGAAGGCACCCGTAAGGCCGGTCTCCTCGTCCACCGTGAAGAGCGCCTCGATGGCGGGGTGGCGGAGCGAATCGTCCACCAGAACGGCCAGTGCGGCAGCCATACCGATACCGCAATCGGCACCCAAAGTTGTACCCTTTGCCTTCACCCACTCGCCGTCAATGTAGGCCTCAATGGGGTCGGTCATAAAGTCGTGCTCTTTGTCGGAATTTTTCTCGCAGACCATATCGCTATGACTCTGGAGCACAACGGCTGCGTGGTCCTCATATCCGGCAGTTGCGGGCTTGTAAATCACCACATTACCTGCTGCATCGACCTTGTACTGAAGGTTGTGTCGCTGGGCAAAGTCAACCAGATATTCAATGATTTTTTCTTCGTGTTTGGAGGGGCGTGGAACGCGCGTAATCTCCTCGAAAATTCCCCACACCAAAGCTGGGGAGAGTTCACCGATAGTTTTCATTCTGTGTATAGTTTTTTGTTTAGTGTTTCATCGTCTGTCCCTCGGGGCGAAAAATCGCAGAAAAAATGGCAATTTCCCCCTTCAGGACTTCAAAGATAGCAATAATTTTTCTATTTTTGTGCCACAAACCAATGATTAGAGTTATGCGCATAGGATTTGGATACGATGTACACGCCCTGGCCGAGGGACTTCCGTTTGTGATTGGCGGCGTGAGGGTGCCTTCGAGCTTCGGCTGCGTTGCCCATTCTGACGGTGATGTGGCCATCCACGCCCTATGTGACGCACTCCTCGGAGCCATCGCTGCGGGCGACATCGGCAAGCACTTCCCCGACAACGACGCGGCCTACAAAGGCATCGACTCCTGCATCCTTCTCGAGCGCACCATTGGGCTCCTCAAAGCGGAGGGCTATAAGGTTGGTAATGTGGACATTACCATCGCACTCGAGAGGCCCAAACTGCGCCCCCACATCGACTCTATGAGGGCCCGCTTGGCGGAGGTTATGGGCGTAGGAATCGGGGCTGTTTCGGTGAAGGCCACCACCACCGAAAAACTCGGTTTCACGGGCCGCGGAGAGGGCGTTGCAGCCTATGCCGTAGCACTCGTGGAGGAGCTGCCCAAGGAGTAGCATTTCGACCACTCGTCCCCACCCTATGGCCGTTCGGCCAAATAATCTCGGAATTGTTAATAACTTTCTCCTGATTTTGTTGCATAGTTCGCGACAAAAGCCGTACCTTTACAAAGTATTTGTAATACTTTGTAGAACACCCTATGGCAGAAACCTATCATATTCCCGCGCTTGCCGACGAAACCATTGAGGGCCTGGCAATTAACCCCCACGGGGTCTATGTCGATTTGACCTTCGGCGGCGGAGGCCACTCGCGCCTTATCCTCTCCCAGTTGGCAGAGGATGGTCTGCTCTTCTCCTTCGACCAGGACGCCGACGCAAAGGCCAACCTCACGGGTGACGAGCGTCACCACTTCATCGAGAGCAACTTCCGCTTTCTGCGCTCGCAGCTGCGCCTGCGCGGAGTGCTGGATGGCCAGGTCGACGGCATCATTGCCGACCTGGGCGTCTCGTCGCACCACTTCGACACCGCCGAGCGTGGCTTTTCGTTCAAGGCCGATGCGCCGCTGGATATGAGGATGAACCAGAGGGCGGGATTCTCGGCCCGCGAGTTGGTGAACACCTACTCGGCCGAGGAGTTGGCCAGGGTGCTCAAGGAGTATGGCGAGCTGGACACCACCTACAAGATTGCCTCCTGCATTGTGCGCTACCGCGAGCAGCAGCCGATAGAAACTACGGGGGAGCTGATAGAATCGGTGGCTCCCTGCACTCCTAAGAAAGATGGGGCCAAGTTTCTCACCAAGCTCTTTCAGGCACTGCGCATAGAGGTCAATGGCGAGATGGAGGCCCTCAAGATGGCCCTCGAGCAGAGTCTCAAGGTGCTGCGCCCCGAGGGCAGGCTCTGCGTCATCTCCTACCACTCGTTGGAGGATAGGCTCGTGAAGAACTTTATCAAGACCGGCAACTTCGAGGGCAAGGTGGAGAAGGATTTTTACGGCAATGTCACATCGCCGATGAGGGCTGTGAGCAAGAAGGCCATCATTCCCACCCCCGAGGAGGTGGAGCGCAACCCCCGCTCACGCAGCGCAAAACTCCGCATAGCAGAGAAAATTGAAAATTGAAAATTGACAATTGAAAATTGACAGATGAGAGTTTTAAGGACCTTAAAGACCTTAAAGACCTTAGGGACCTTAAAGACTCAGGTCTGTTAGACATTAGACTTTAGACAAAAAAAGATGTTTGGTAGGAAACGCAAGAGAGAGAAGATAAGCGTAAACGGCAGGCAGAGTACAGAGCCGATATGCGACGAGAAACCCAGGGGTGATGTCACCCCCAGTGCGCTGAACAAAACGAAGAGGCGCTCGGCGAACGATATTTTTTCGGGCAATGTGCTCAACAAGCCCTCCATCCGCCGCCACTACCCCTTTGTCATCTACTGCTGTGTGTTGGTGCTCATCTATATGGGCTACCGATTCTCCTGCCAACGCCTCCAGAGGGAGGAGATATCCTGCCAGATGGAGTTGCAGGAGCTCCGCGCCACATCGCTGCTGATGTCCACCGAGCGCATCAAGGCGGTGAGTCACGACAACCTCACAAGAGAGATAGAGCGCCGCTCGTTGGGCATCCGACAGTGGAACACTCTCCCGTCAGTAATCAAAAACGACAACACCAATGACACAACAACAGAGAAGAAATAGCAATAAGGTGAGCGACCCCCACCCGGGAGCCATCAAGAAAAGCATCCAAGGCAAGGTAAGGAGTCTTTATTTGCTCTTTATCCTGCTGGCTGTTCTCATCATTGCTCAGATTCTTCTCATCCAGTGGGGTCCCAACGGCAAGGGCTTCAGGAATCTGGCCAACAGCCGCTTCTATACCACCTCGACCATCTACAGCACACGAGGCAACATCTACGACCGTAACGGCAAGGTGCTCTCGACCGACACCCGAGGCTACCGCATAAGGCTCGACCTGCACGCCCCTGCCCTCTACAGCGACGACAGCGTCTATAAGCGCAAGTTGCCCGCCCTGTGTGACTCACTGGTGGCGATGTTTGGCGGCAGGGCTCAGGACTTTAGGGCCCACTTCGACACCATACAACCCAAGGCTTTGGCCGACACAGGCAGGTCGCGCTTCAGTCAGCCATTCCCCATAGACAAGGTTTTCAACCAGTTTGAGTTCGACCGCATCTGCACCTTCCCGATGATGGAGAGGCGTTATGGTATGACCTACAGCACCGAGCCCCTGCGCCATAAGACCTATGGAGCTCTGGCCTCCTACACCATCTCGCGCTGCATTGAGGGTGCCTACGACAGCCTCATAGGTGGCACCAACGGCCGCAGCCGCTTCGTGTGGCTCAACGCCAGCCACTCGCGCAAGAAACCCGTCATCGACAGCGTAAACAAGCCAGCCAGGAATGGCAGCGACATCATAACGACCATCGACATAGACCTTCAGGATGTGGTCGATGGAGCCCTGCGACGACAACTCGAACAGGAGAACGCCACCTTCGGTACGGCCGTAGTGGTGGAGTGCTCCACGGGTGAGATTCGCGCGATGTCTAACCTCAAACGCTACGAGGGCGGCTCCATAAACGACGACAACAACTATGCACTGCGCTGGCAGGGCGACCCGGGCTCCACATTCAAGGCCGTGTCGCTTATGGCCCTGCTGGAGGTGGGTGGCACATCGCTCAATCGCCGCATAGTGAACGGCCACAGCAAGACCAAGATTATCGAGGGCAGCTATGTGAGGGATACCCACATCGTAGGTGACGGCTCGGGCGAGACAACCCTCAAGGGTGCCTTCATCGAGTCCTCCAACATAGCCTTTGCGCAGACGGTGACGGATGTTTTCAAGGATACCGACAAGAAAAACTACCCCAACTACCGTCGCTGGGCAGCCTACATAAACTCCATAGGTCTGGACAAGGTGAGGAACATACAGGAGATTCAGGGCTACGGCTTCAGGAAGATAAAAGACCCCTCGGAGATTCACAACAAAAATATGCCCTGGTCCAAGAAGACGCTCACCAACAACGCCTATGGCTATGAGCTCACGATGACCCCCCTACAGACCCTTATGTTCTACAACGCGGTGGCCAACGATGGTGTGCTTGTGGCCCCTATGCTCATCAAGCAGATTGTGACCGACGGCGAGGCGGGAGCACCCACCCCAACGACCGTTATCAACCCTGCCATCTGCTCCCAGCAGACCCTCCGCAAGGTGCAGGAGTGTATGGAGGGCGTTGTGGAACACCGGCTCGGCACCGGCCACGCCCTGAGCACACTCCCCTTCAAGGTCGCAGGCAAGACGGGTACGGCACAGGTAGTGCAGGAGGTAGGCAAGCGTGGCAAGGATAAGGATGGCAAGGTGAACGCCTACATAACCCTCGATGGCTCGCGCGAGTACTTGGCGACCTTCGTGGGCTACTTCCCCGCCGACAATCCCAAGTACACCTGCATCGTCAGCCTCAACACATTCCAGAAGGCCGATGAGAACAAGAAGATTTATGGTGGCAACCTCGCAATGCCCGTATTCAAGGAGATAGCCGAGTATATCTACGCCCACGACCCACAGTGGTTCACCACCGCAAGGCGTGTCCAAGCACGCACGCCCAAAGCTATGGCGGAGCAAGCCCCCAGAGCAAAAGAGGGCACAATGCCCAATGTGGAGGGTATGGGCCTGAGGGATGCGCTCTTTGCGCTCGAGCAGGTGGGCCTCAAGGTCAAGGTGAAAGGTCAGGGCTCAGTCGCCGAGCAGAGCATCAAGGCTGGCGAGGCCATCTCCGAGGGACAGAATGTCACCCTCACCCTCAAGGAGCCCGCGAAAAAATAGAGGAAAAAGTTGAGAAGGGCCGAAAGGGCCAAAAGGGCCAAAAGGGCCGAAAAGAAATTGAAAATTGAAAATTGAAAATTAACGATAAAGGCATATAAGGCTTATAAGACTTATAAGACTTATAAGACTTATAAGACTCATAGGACTTATAGGCCCCACAAAGTTTTTTAACTTAGGTCTGTTAGACCTTAGACTTTAGACAAAAAAGGAAGAATGAAACTGGAAAGATTGCTCGACAGAGTCGAAACGAAACAGATAGTAGGTCCCACCGATATTGAGGTCACAGAGCTCACAATGGACTCGCGCAAGGCGGCCCAGGGTGTGCTCTTTGCCGCCATTGAGGGCACCGTGGTGGATGGCCACAACTTCATACCCTCGGCCGCGGAGGCCGGTGTGAGCGTGGTGGTGTGCAACAGGCTTCCCGCCGAAACCGCCCCCACCGTTTGCTATGTAGTGGTGGAGGATAGCAGCCAAGCAATAGGGCTTATCGCCTCCAACTTCTACTCGCGCCCCTCGGAGAAGTTGGCGCTGGTGGGAGTGACGGGCACCAATGGCAAGACCACAACCGCCACCCTGCTCTACGCCCTCACCCAGAGGCTCGGCTACAAAGCGGGCCTCATCTCCACCGTGGTCTACAAGGTGGGCGACAAGGAGTACCCCTCGACCCACACGACCCCCGACGCCATAACCCTCAACCGTCTGCTCGCCCAGATGGTCGCCGAAGGGTGCGGCTACTGCTTTATGGAGGTGTCGTCGCACAGTCTGGTGCAGCACCGCACCGCGGGCCTCAGGTTTGCTGGTGCGCTCTTCAGCAACCTCACGCACGACCACCTCGACTACCACAAGACCTTCGGCGAGTACCTCAAGGCCAAAAAGCGCCTCTTTGACTCGCTACCCAAGGAGAGTTGGGCACTAGTGAATGTCGACGACAAGAACGGAGCCGTAATGTTGCAGAACTGCCGCGGCTCGAAGCACACCTACTCGCTGCGCGGCGTGGGCGAAACAAATACCAAGATTATCGAAACCACCCTCGAGGGTATGCTTCTGGAGATTGACGGCAAACAGATGTGGTCGCACCTTCTGGGCCGCTTCAATGGCTACAACCTCACGGCTGTCTACAAGGCGGCCTGCCTGCTCGGCTTCGAGAGCGACGAGGTGATGGTGGCCCTCAGCAGCCTCCAGAGCGTCTGCGGCCGCTTCGAGACCTTCCGCTCCAAGAGTGGTGTGGTGGCAATCGTGGACTACGCCCACACGCCCGACGCACTGGAGAATGTCATTGACACCATCCTCGGCGTGGGCACCGCCCGCAGGCTTATAACCGTCTGTGGCTGTGGTGGCGACAGGGACCGCACCAAGCGTCCCGAGATGGCGGCCATCGCCGTCGAGAAGTCCCACACGGCCATCTTCACCTCCGACAACCCCCGCACCGAGGACCCCGAGGCTATCCTCCGCGATATGGAGCAGGGCACCACGGGCCACACCAACTACCTCACCATCACCGACCGCGCACAGGCCATCCGCGCCGCCCTGCGTATGGCCGAGAGTGGCGATGTGGTGCTGGTTGCAGGCAAGGGCCACGAGGACTACCAAATCATCGGCACCGAGAAGCGACACTTCTCCGACCAGGAGCACATATTAAAATATTTTAGCGAAACGGAGTAGGTTTTTAAGTTATTTATAAATACATCTGGCATTGCGCAAATTATTTTACAAACCCAAGCAATAATAATTAAATAAATAGATAAATGTTATACTCATTAGTAAATTATCTCGAAAAACATTTCGACATACCCGGCCTCGGTATGTTTCAGTACCTCTCGTTCCGCTCGGCAGCGGCCATCATCCTTGCTCTGATGATTGCAACCATCTTTGGCGGCAGGCTCATCAAGTTGCTCCGTCGCAAGCAGATTGGCGAGGACATCCGCAACCTCGGCCTCGACGGACAGATGGAGAAGAAGGGCACACCCACAATGGGCGGCATCATCATCTTGCTGGCCATCCTCGTGCCCATCCTGCTGATTGGCGACCTCAGCAACATCTATGTCTGGATGATGATTATCAGCACCATTTGGCTCGGCGCACTCGGCTTTGCTGACGACTACATCAAGGTTTTCCGCAAGAACAAGAACGGCCTGAAGGGCAAGTTCAAGATTGTGGGTCAGGTGGGCCTCGGCATAATTGTGGGCACCATTATGTGCTTCTCGCCACAGGTGACCGTTGTGGACAAGAATACTGCCGAGAAAGTGAGCGAGGTGGTGGAGGTTGTGGCCGAGGACGGCACCGTGACCGAGAGCATCGAGGAGTACTATGTGGGCGAGAAGAGCACCAAGACCACAATCCCCTTTGTGAAGAACAACGAGTTCGACTACCACTGGTTCATCCCCTCCGACAGCCGCACAGGTGACATCCTCACCTGGGTGCTCTACATTCTGGTGGCCATCTTCGTAATCACTGCCGTCTCCAATGGAGCCAACCTCACCGACGGTCTTGACGGCCTGAATACGGGTGTGAGCGCCATCGTCGCTGTGGTGCTCTCCATCTTGGCCTACCTCTCGGGCCATGTCATCTATGCCGACTACCTCAACATTATGTACATCCCCGGCAGTGGCGAACTGGCCGTCTTTGGTGCCGCCTTTGTGGGTGCCCTCATCGGCTTTCTGTGGTACAACTGCCACCCCGCACAGGTCTTTATGGGCGACACCGGCTCTCTGGCCATCGGTGGCATTGTGGCCGTTATGGCGCTGGCCATCCGCAAGGAACTCCTGCTCCCCATCCTCTGTGGCATCTATCTGGTGGAGGTGGTTTCGGTTATGATACAGACTCTTTACTTCAAGTACACCCGCAAGAGGTATGGCGAGGGCCGCAGGTTCTTCCGTATGGCCCCCCTGCACCACCACTACCAGAAGAAGAGTATCCACGAGAACCGCATCGTTATCCGCTTCTGGATTGTGCAGATTATGCTTGCAGCCTTTGCGCTTGCGACACTCAAAATCAGGTAATCAAACCAACTCAAAATCAAACCAACTCAAAATAGAGATATAGACTATGAAACTCGACAAAATAAAAAAAATTGTGATTCTGGGCGGTGGCGAGAGCGGCTACGGCTCGGCCGTACTGGCCAAGACCAAGGGCTACGACACCTTCCTCAGCGACTTCGGCACCCTCAGCGACAAGTATCGCCGCCTCTTGGTGGACGAGGGCATTGAGTTCGAGGAGGGCGGCCATACCGAGGAGCGCATCCTCTCGGCCGACCTTGTCATCAAGAGCCCCGGCATCCCCGAGAAGGCCCCCATAGTGCAGCTTCTGCGACAGAGGGGTGTGGAGATTGTGAGCGAGATGGAGTTCGCCCAGCCCTTCAGCAAGGGAAGGACAATCTGCATCACCGGCTCCAACGGCAAGACCACAACCACTACCCTCACCCACCGCATCCTCGCCGATGCGGGCCTGGATGTGGCTGTGGGCGGCAACATTGGCGAGAGCTATGCACTGACCGTTGCCAAGGGCGACAAGGAGTGGTATGTGCTGGAGCTGAGCAGCTTCCAGCTCGACGGATGCTATGACTTCAGGGCCGACATTGGCGTGCTGATGAACATCACCCCCGACCACCTCGACCGCTACGGCTACAACTTCCAGAACTATGTGAACAGCAAGATGCGCATCACGCGCAACCAGCGCCCCGAGGACCACTTCATCTACTCGGGCGACGACAAGGTAATCCTCGCCGAGGTGGCAAAGAGCACCCCCGAGGCCACCGTTCACCCCTTCTCAAAGAGCAACATCACGGGCAATATGGCCCACCTCGAGTTTGAGGGCCGCACGATAAACATCAACCTCGATAGGCTCCAAATCAAGGGCCTCCACAATGCCTACAACGCTATGGCTGCCACCTATGCAGCGCTTGCGGCGGGCGTGGCAGAGGAGGATATTCTGCGCACACTCTACGCCTTTGAGGGCGTGGAGCACCGCCTGGAGAGGGTGTGCGAGATTGAAGGTGTGGAGTGGATAAACGACTCCAAGGCCACCAATGTCGACTCGGTGTGGTATGCACTGGAGAGTATGCGTCGCCCCACGGTGTGGATTGCAGGCGGTACGGACAAGGGTAACGACTATGAGCCCCTGATGGAGTTCGTGGGCAAGAAGGTGAAGGCTCTGGTATGTATGGGTCTGAACAACACCAAACTCATAGACAACTTCAGCGGCGTGGTGCCCGTCTACAACACCTCTTCGCTGGAGGAGGCTGTGGAGGTGTGCCGTCAGGTGGCACAGAGTGGCGATACGGTGCTGCTCTCACCCGCCTGCGCGAGCTTCGACCTGTTCCGCAACTACGAGGAGCGCGGCCGCCTCTTCAAGGAGCGCGTGCTGGAACTCAAGCAAAAATAAGAATAGACAAAACAACCTCTTTTGAACGATGCCCAAACGAGCAGACTATATGCCCAAGGAGAGCGCCTCGAGCCGCATATTTGCCGGAGATAAGGTTATGTGGGTGGTGATAATCACCCTCCTGGTCTACTCCATCTTTGCGGTCTACTCCAATATGGCCTACGAGGCAGCCAGCAAAGCCAATCAGAAACTCATTATGCACCTGCTGTTCATCTGCATAGGTATGACGGGTTTCTTTGTAGCGCGTATGTTCAGCATCAACTTCTACAAGAAGATGACCATCCCGTTCTACATCTTCTCGCTTGGTGCAACGCTACTGATGATTGTGCTCAACAAGGGAACGGGTGCGGCCCGCGGCTTGGACCTAAAGTTCTTCACATTCCAGCCCTTCGAGTTGCTCAAGTTCGCCACCGTGATGCTGCTGGCACGCCAGCTCTCCACGCGCCAGAAGAGGATGAACAAAATATCCATCATACCGAGTTTCCGCCCCAAGGAGTGGAAGAAGAACCGACAGAAGCAGATAGATATTCTGATGGACCACACAATCCCCATCCTGGGTCCCATCGCCATCTGCTGTGCCATAACGATGATTTTCAGCAACTCCACGACCCTCATCATTGCCCTCTCTTGCTTGGCGATGATGTACCTCAGCAGGGTTCATCTTAAGGACCTACTGAAGATTTGCGTCATAGGCGCGGTGGTGGGTCTTTCGGCCATTGGCATCTACAAGGCCGTAGATGCGAGCCATCGTGGCGATACGGCCGTGAGTCGTATTGAGGGTTGGACCCCCGATGTGATTACAAAGTCTGTGGAGTTGGGCAAAAAGGACAGCCTCGAGTACTACAAGCGCCACGATAACGAACACGACCAGACGCTCTACTCGAAACTCTCGGTCGCCTCGGGCGGCCTGGTTGGCAAAGGCCCGGGCCAGAGCGCCAACCGCAGCCTTTCGGAGTCGGATACGGATATGGTCTTTGCATTCATTATTGAGGAGTATGGTCTGCTATTCGGCGGTCTGGTGGTCATCTTCGCCTTCCTACTGATGTTCTACCGCTCGATGGAGATATTCCTCAAATGTGGTATGGCCTTCCCGGGACTGATGGTGTTGGGCATAGGCACGACCATAGTCCTTCAGGCCTTCCTGCATATGCTCGTTTCGGTGTCACTCTTCCCGCTGACGGGTCAGCAGCTACCGATAATCAGCAACGGTGGTACCTCGCTGCTGGTTACACTCACGATGCTCGGTGTGCTGATGAGCGTGAGCGCCAAGGCCGAGCAGGAGGAGATGGAACAAAAACTCAAGGAGCAGAAACAACTTTCGGCACAAAACAAAGAGAATTAGAAAGTAACAATACAAAAATATGGCAAAGAGAGTAAAAATCGTACTTAGCGGCGGTGGCACAGGTGGCCACATCTACCCCGCCGTAGCTACCGCCGAAGCGCTCAAGAGGGCGCTGGGCGACGGTGTGGAGATACTTTTCGTGGGAGCCGAGGGCAAGATGGAGATGGAGAAGGTGCCCGCCTTGGGCTATAGGATTGTGGGACTTCCCGTTGTGGGCCTCAAACGCAGCCTCTCGCTCTCCAATCTGGCACTCCCCTTCAAGGTGCTGCGCAGTATGCGTCTGGCAAAGCGCACCCTCAGGGAGTTTGGTGCCGATGTGGCTGTGGGCTTTGGCGGCTATGCGAGCGCACCCGTACTGAAGGCCGCACAGAGGATGGGCATCCCCACCATTCTTCAGGAGCAGAACTCCTTTGCGGGCGTGACGAACAAACTGCTGGCCAAGAGGGCCAAGAAGATATGCGTGGCCTACGACAATATGGAGCGGTTTTTCCCCGCCGAGAAGATTATCCACACGGGCAACCCTCTGAGGGGCAGTTTCGGTGGCGAGGTGGACCACGCAGCGGCACTCGCCCACTTTGGGCTCTCGGGCCAGAAGCCTGTGGTGCTGATTGTGGGCGGCTCACTCGGCTCGCGCACAATGAACGAAGTTATGAAGGCCCACCTGGACCGCATAGTCGCCGAGGGCAAAATGGAGGTCATCTGGCAGAACGGCAAATACTACGACAAGGAGATGGAGGAGTTCTGCCGCCAGAGGAATATGACGGGCATCTGGAGGGGCGCATTTATCGACCGTATGGACTACGCCTACGAGGCCGCCACGGTGGTCATCTCGCGTAGTGGCGCCTGCTCGGTGAGCGAGCTGTGCCTTGTGGGCAAGCCCACGCTCTTCATCCCCTCGCCCAATGTGGCCGAGGACCATCAGACCCACAACGCAATGGCGCTGGTGAATAAGGGTGCAGCGAGGATTGTGAAGGACGCAGAGGCCGTAGCGAAAACCTTTGAGGTTGTGGAGGAGATGATTGCCAACGCCGAGGGCCTTGCGTCGCTCAGGGAGAACATCCTCGGGCTCGCCATCAGCGACTCGGCCGACCGAGTGGCCAAAACCATACTTGAGGAGTTGAGAATTGAGAAATGAGAATTGAGAATTGGCCGAACTAATAGCTAACGGCTAACGGCTTAAAGATAAAGAGAGATGAAGAATGTATATTTTGTAGGTATTGGTGGCATTGGTATGAGTGCCATTGCCCGATACTTCCTTCACGAGGGGGCAAAGGTGGCAGGCTACGACCGCACCCCCTCGCCACTGACCGCCCAACTCGAGGCCGAGGGTGCAGAGATTCACTATGAGGATAGCGTGAAGCTCATCGGCCAGGCGTGGCTCGACAAGGAGAATACATTAGTTATATATACGCCCGCGATACCCTCCGACCACTCGGAGCTCTGTTACTTCAGGCGAGAGGGCTATGAGGTCATCAAACGCTCCGAGGCGCTCGGTCACCTGACGGCCGGCAAACGGACAACCGCCATTGCGGGCACCCACGGCAAGACCACAACAACGACCCTCACAGCGTGGATAACACTCCGCGCCACAGGCTCCGGCAACGCCTTTCTGGGAGGTATCTCCAAGAACTTCGGCAGCAATCTGCTGCTCGGTGGCGGCGAGAGGATGACGGTCGAGGCCGACGAGTTCGACCGCTCGTTCCTGCGCCTAAGACCCACCGTTGCTGTTGTGACCAGCACCGATGCCGACCACCTCGACATCTACGGCACCCACAGTGAGATGCGCCACGCCTTTGGCGAGTTTGTGGAGCGCATCGTGGAGGGCGGCGTACTCATTGAGCACCTGGGACTTAACATCGAGCACAACAACAAGCACATAACCACCTACACCTACGACCTCACCTCCCCCGAGGCCGACTTCCACACCCTCGGTCTGAGGCCCGTGGGTGACGGCACCTTCCACTTCGATGTGGTCTGCCCCGACCGCACAATTAGGGATTGCAGGCTCGGCGTGGGTGGCGAGATTAATGTGGAGAATGCCGTTGCAGCCATCGCGGCCCTCTGGGCAGGAGGCGACTTCGACGAGGCGGAACTCAAGGCCGCACTCGAGGAGTTCAGCGGCATAAAGCGCCGCTTTGAGTGCTACATCAACACCCCCAAGGGGGTTTACATAGACGACTATGCCCACCATCCGAGGGAGTTGGAGGCGGCCATACGCTCCATTAGAGGGATGTTCCCCGAGCGTAAACTAACGGTAGCATTCCAGCCCCACCTCTACACCCGCACACGCGACTTCGCAGGGGACTTCAGCAGGGCTTTGTCGCTGGCCGACAATGTGTTGCTGCTCCCCATCTACCCCGCAAGGGAGCTCCCCATCGAGGGCGTGACAAGCCAGATGCTACTGGCAGACATCACCGTTCCCTGTGAGATTGTGCCCAAGGCAGAACTGGCCCAAAGGGTGGCCGAGATAGAGACCGATGTGATGGTGACCTTCGGTGCGGGCGACATCGACCGCGAGTGCGACAAGGTGGCCGAGGTTGTGAGGGCTAAAACCCTGGCATAGAGAAACAAAGAGCAAAGCAGAAGAGAGAGATGAGTTGGAAGAGATTTTGGCGCATAAGCGGCGAGGTGCTATTTTGGTGCCTCGTGGTAGCCTTTTTTGTCTGGGTGGGCTTCCTGCGCACCGAGAACGAAGATGCTCGAGGGGTGCGCGAAGTGAGGGTCGTTGTGGTCGACCAGCAGGAGCGCAACTTCGTCAATTCGGAGATTGTCCTGGGCCTCATTGAGGAGGATATGGGCGACCTTGTGGGCCGCAGCATTGAGGGCCTCAATATGTGGGAAATCAACTGGGCTGTAGAGAGTTACAACTTCGTGAGCCACTCGCGCGCCTATGTGGACTACGACAATGTGGTGACCATCGAGGTTCACCAGCGCCGCCCCGTCGTAAGGGTGCTCTGCTCCGATGGCAACGACTACTACCTCTCGGAGGATATGCACATCCTCCCCATCCACTCCTCGGCCCACATAAACCTTCCCATCATCACCGGAGCACTCCCCCTGCCCGTCGAGAAGGGTTTTGTGGGCGACCTGGCAGAGCCTTTGGCAGACCTCGAAGAGGAGATTGCTATGCTCGAAGGCGAAGATAGGGCCCGCATTGAACAGCGCAGGGTCGAGCAGCAGAAAATGCGCGAAGAGCGCCAAAAAAAGTATAAGCGCGAAAGCAAGGGGCTGAGCGACGAGGAGAAGCAGAAACTACGCAACAAGAACAGAGAGATTCTCAGACAGGAGGCCGAAAACAACCGCATAGAGGATGCTCAATACAGAATACCCATCGACCAAAAAATTTTGGCGAAAAAAAAATATGAAGAAAATTATAATTTTCTTCTTAAACTCATTAATTTTGTAGAATTAACCGAGCACACCCCGCAATGGCAGGGTGAGTTTGTGCAGTTTGTGGCCCTCGAGAGCAAGCAACGAGTTGAGAGTCACATCTTTAGGGAACCCCACTTTGAGCTCATACCGCGCCGAGGCGAGTACACCATTGAGTTTGGAACTCTCGCGGATGCGGAGAGAAAACTCCAGAAACTCTCCACCTTCCTCTCGGCAGGGGTGGTCGACACCCGAGGTGGCAGAGTGAGCGTCGAGTTCGACGGTCAGGTTGTCTGGAAGGCCCCCAAGAGTGACAAGAAGAGCAATAAATAGGAGGCCTCAAACAGCGCCGTCGGCAGGCACAGATATACGAAAGAACAAAAAAAAGAGAATAACAATAGACATAAACACTTTAACAGCGTTTCGAAGGATATGGAGCAGCACTTGATTTCAGTAGACCTGGGCGGCAGCAAGGTGGTTGCTGCGCTCGGCAAGCGTTCGCGCCACAACGAGATTGTCGTTGTGGACATTGTAGAGGTGGCGATGGATGGCTACACCTCGGGAGAGATTACCAACATCAAGAATGTGACCACGGCCATACAGAGTGCCGTAGCCACACTCGAGAACAGGAACACCCTGAAGGCCTCGGAGGTCTGGGTGGGCACCTCGGGTAAGCATATCGTATGCACCGACCAGTCGGGCTCGGTCTTCGTGGGCGGCCACGGCGGCGAGATCACCGAACAGGTGGTCGAGAGGCTCATCGAGAATATGAACAATGTGCAGGCCCCCGACGGCAAGGTTATCCTCTCGCGCATCCCTCAGAACTACAAGGTGGATGCGAGTGAGACCATCGGCAGTCCCGTGGGCCACTTTGGCAACAAACTGAGCACCACCTTCAGCTTCATCCTCGGTGGCAAAGCAGTTCTCGACCGCATCGAGGACGCGTTCGCACGCACAGGCATCACCTCCCCCCACTTCGTTTGTGGCGCTATGGCTACCGCCTCGGTAGTGGCCAGCGAGGAGGAGAAAGAGGCAGGTGTGGCCGTGATTGACCTCGGCGCAGGCACCACCGACCTCTGCATCATCCAGAACAAGGTTGTGCGCTATGCTGCATCCATTCCTATCGGCTCGGCTGCCATCAACAAAGATATCCAGAGCATCGGTGTGCCCACAAGCACCATCGAGCGACTCAAGGTTGGCTATGGCCACGCTGCGGCAAGCACCATCCCTGCCGACAAGCTCAACAACACCATCGTCATCAATGCCCACTCGCAGTACCAGAAGAACAAATCCATATCCTACCGCGACCTGACCACCGTTATTGAGTCGCGTATGCTCGACATTATCGACCTTGTGAACAAGGAGATTAAGGCCTCGGGCTACCACAACCGTCTGCCCAATGGCATCATCCTCACGGGTGGTGGCTCGCAGCTCAACGGCGTGGAGGTCATCTTCGCAGAGCACACAGGCTACGATGTGCGCCTCGGTGCTGCCGAGTGCAACATCTCGCAGGAGTCCATCGAGAACGCCTTTGCCCCCGCCTATGCGACAGCCGTAGGTCTGCTCGCAATGGGCATCGAGGAGAGTATCGCCCCCGCGAGCGAGGAGGAGTATGGCTATGAGCAGCCCGCGGAGCAGAGCGCTGCCCAGAACGACTATCCCGCCGGTAGCGGTGACGAGGAGCTCATCCCCTATGGCACCACCCAGGCTGAGGACACCAATGAGGCCGATAACAACGCGCCCGCGTATGGCTACGATGACGACACCCCCCTTGACGGCGGCGAGGAGGACGAGCCCATCGACATTGACGACACCCCCATAGCTCCCAAGCGCGGCTTTATGAGGAGGTTGCGCGACTGGGCCAACGACACCATCTTTGGTGGCAACATCATCGACGACGAAATGTAGTCCCCCACTCTCACCAAAAACAGACAACCATAGAAAAGTAGACGACAGATTGAGATTATGAGTAATAGCGATTTTTTGAGTTCCATCGTAGCTCCCCAGCACAGCCACTCCGACATTCTGGTGATGGGTGTTGGTGGTGCAGGCGGAAACGCCGTGGCCCATATGTTCGACTTGGGCATTAAGGGTGTCTCCTACTTGGTGTCCAACACTGACCGCCCCGCTCTCGAGAAGAACATCATTGATAAGAAACTTCTGCTCGGTCCCGGTTACGGTGCAGGCAACAAACCCGAGGTGGCCAGAAGATATGCACTCGAGAGCTTGAACGACATTACCACCGCACTGGAGGAGAGCAAGGCACAGATGATCTTCATCACCGCAGGTATGGGTGGTGGAACGGGCACGGGCGCAGCTCCCGTCATTGCCAAGGCTGCCAAGAGCAAGGGTATGCTCACGGTGGGCATCGTAACTATGCCCTTCAAGAATGAGGGCCCCATCAGGGTTGGTCAGGCCGAGAAGGGTCTGGAGGAGATGAAGGCCAACACCGACTCCATTGTGGTCATCCACAACGACAATATCGCCAAGATATATGGCAAGTTGCCCGTAACCGAGGCCTTCTCCAAAGGCGACGATGTGCTGGCCAAGGCTGCCAAAGGTATTGCAGAGATGATTACCCGTACGGACTTCATCAATGTCGACCTTGCCGACGCCCGCACCACAATGACCGATAGCGGTATGGCAATTATGGGCTCGTCGATCCAGAGTGGCGAGGATAAAATCGACAAGGCCGTAGAGGAGGCTCTCTCCTCGCCCCTGCTGAACCAGCAGGACATTCGCGGTGCTCGCAAGATTCTGGTCAACCTCTCCTACGATGCCGCAAATCCCATAACCTTCGATGAGGCTGTGAGGGTTCCTGAGATCATCCAGCGAAAGGCAAGCCTGAGTGCCGGTGGCAACGAGGCCAACATAATCTGGGGTGCAGGTCCCTCGGATGAGCTGAAGGACGGCGAGGTGGAACTCACCATCGTGGCCACCAGTTTTGAGCCCTCGGCTTTGCGCAAGGAGAGCAGCGCTGGCGACAACGACACAGATGTGGCCCACAACTACGACGACGAGGAGATTGCCGTTGAGTGGAACATCGTGGACCACTACAGCAATATCGACGATATAATCAAGCAGCCCGCCTACCTGCGTAGGGGTATGCAGCTTATGGGCAGCACCGTAAAGGGTGCCAAACGCAACATTATGGAGGAGGAGGCACCCGCCAAAGAGAAGAAGAAGGCTGCACCCACCCCCGAAGAGAACACACTTTTTTAGCCCGCAATGAACACACTTTTCCTCACCACAATTGTCACTTTTCACCCATTTGAGCTATCGTGGGTGTGGAGCATTGTGGTCATAATTCTGCTCCTAATCTGCTCGGCTCTGGCTTCGGGTTCCGAGACAGCCCTCTTTTCGCTCTCGCCCTCACAGCTCGAGAGCATACGCACCAGAGAGAATGGCACCAATAGGGCAATTATGAAGCTGCTCTCCGACCAGGATAGGTTGTTGGCCACGATTCTCATCTTCAACAACCTCGTAAACATTCTGGTTATCTCGCTATGCAACAACTTCATCGACAAGATGATGTCTATCCACAATGGCGGTTGGGAGTTTGCCATCAAGACCATTGCGGTGACATTCATCCTCTTGCTCTTCGGCGAGATTATCCCCAAGGTCTACTCGAGCTACAACCCTCTGGGTATGTCGAAGATTATCGCTCTTCCGCTCGAGTTCCTCACTCGCCTCTTCAGACCCTTTGCGTGGGTTCTGGAGAAATACTCCGACGCCATCCAGAATCGCGGACTTGTGCAGCACGAGAACATCTCGATGGAGGAGATTGAGAACGCCCTGGAGATTACCGAGAGCCCAAGCGCAACGGAGAAGGATATGCTCAGCGGCATTGTGCAGTTCGCTTCGACCGAGGTGGAGGAGATTATGCACCCGAGGATGGATATTCGGGCCATAGACAAGGATGAGAACTTTGCGGAGGTAAAGCGCATTATTATTGAGAGTGGCTTTTCGCGCATACCCGTCTACAACGGCAGCATCGACCACATCGTCGGTATGCTCTATGTGAAGGATATGGTGCGCCACATCAGCAAGGGCGACGACTTCGAGTGGCAGCGCTACCTGCGCCCCGCCTTCTACACCCCCGAGCACAAGAAGATTAACGAGCTGCTGGAGGAGTTCCAGACCCAGAAGGTGCACATCGCTGTGGTGGTCGACGAGTATGGTTCGACCCTCGGACTGGTGTCGCTGGAGGACATCTTGGAGGAGATTGTGGGCGAGATTAGCGACGAGAGCGACGCCCCCGAGGAGATTCTCTACAAGGAGGTCGGCGAGGGTATCTACCTCTTCGAGAGCAAGGCGACCATAGGTCTTATGGAGGAGGTATTGGAACTCAAAGAGGGCACCTTTGACGACTCGAGAGGTGAGGCCGAGACCATCGCCGGCCTTATGCTCGAGGCCAAGCGAGAGTTCCTCAAGAAGGGCGACAAACTTACTCTGCACTCCGTGAGGCTCACCGTCACCAAGGCCAGCGGCCACAAGGTGGAGGAGATAAAGGTCGAGAAGTTAGGATAATAGGAACAACAGACCAACTATGGATATACATATCGAAAATAATATTGAGGCCACCATCCTCAAGGTGGCAAAGGTTCAACCCGAGGCCGAGGAGTCCGCGCTGCTCACCGAGAGCGACCGCGAACACCTCGCCACCCTCTCAGCACCGGCACGCAGGGCCCAGTGGAGCACCTGCCGCACAATCCTTAGAGAGGAGTTGGGCGAGGGAGCCGAACTACGCTACACCGCCTCGGGAGCCCTGGTTTTGGCCCGTCCCGTGGGCGAGGTGCGCTACATAAGCCTGTCGCACACCGAGCAGTGGGTGGCCGTTATGCTCTGCTCGAGGCGTTGCGGTGTGGACATCGAGTCCACCGAGCGCAACTTCTCGCGCGTGGCCTCGCGCTTCATCTCCCACGACGAGCGCGAAAGGCTCGAGAGCAAGGCGGGACTACACTTCGAGGCCATTATGTGGAGCGCCAAGGAGGCACTCTACAAGTATGGCAGCAACCCCGGATTGGACTTCATTCAGGATATCGTGGTGACCGACATCGACACCGAGCAACGGTGCCTGAGCGCCGAGCTATACGGCCTTAGCACCCCCACAATCCACTACGAGATTTCCGAGGGCCACATCTGCTGCTGGGTCTGCGGTTAGAATCCCACACCCCGAGAAAAAAACCAGAAAGAGAAGGATGAATGTCAGGATAAATAGCGAGTGGTTGGAGCTGCTCAGGGAGGAGTTCGAGAAACCATATTTCGCGGAGCTTGTGGAGTTTGTGCGCCACGAATATGCCACCCAGAGGGTCTTCCCTGCGGGCAAGAATATCTTTCGCGCACTGGACCTCTGCCCCCCGAGCAAGGTGAAGGTTGTCATCATAGGCCAAGACCCCTATCACGGTGAGGGTCAGGCCAATGGCCTCTGCTTCTCGGTCAATGACGGCATCCAGTTTCCCCCATCACTGCGAAACATCTTCAAGGAGATAGAGAGCGACCTCGGCACCCCCGCCCCCACCTCGGGCAACCTCGACAGGTGGGCCGAGCAGGGCGTGCTGCTTCTTAACGCCACCCTCACCGTTAGGGCCCATCAGGCGGCCTCACACGCGGGCCACGGCTGGGAGCAGTTCACCGATGCGGTCATCGCCGCACTCACCGAGAGCCGCAAGGGTGTGGTCTATATGCTCTGGGGCAACTATGCGGCACGCAAGGGCGCTCTGGTCAATGCGGAGGAGAATCTGGTGTTGCGCTCGGCGCACCCCTCACCCCTGTCGGCCTATAACGGCTTCTTCGGCTCGCGCCACTTCTCCAAGGCCAACGCCTACCTGCTCTCCCAGGGCCTCGAGCCCATTGAGTGGTAATTTTCAGCAGTCAGCGGTCAGCGGTCAACGGTCAGCGGTCAGCGGTCAGCAGTCAGCAAAAAACTCACGGGTATTATTTTTAATACCCGTGAGTTTTTTGTCTAAGGTCTTTAAGGTCTTTAAGGTCCTTAATGCCTTTTTAGCCCTTTTGGCCCTTTCCCTCCCCTAAGTTAGGGGAGGGTGGGCGAAGCTCGGGAGAGGTCTGTTCTCTATTCTCTATTCTCTGTTCTCTATCCTCTATCCTCTATCCTCTATCCTCTGTTCTCTGTCGTCGCCCCTCTACCTACACACCACTGCGTCCATAAAGGGGAGATAGATGGTCAGTCGTGCGCCCAGCGTGTGGCTATAGCGGCCACCGAGGATGGTGAGCGCGGGCTCATAGAAGAGGCCCACCTTGAGGAAGGGATTGACCATATAGTGCCCCTCGTAGTAGAGGCCCAGCGTGGGGCGGCTGTCGCGGAACGACTCGGAGCCATAGATGGGGCTATTCACACCCCCCTCGGCCGTATCGGCTGAGGTGTACTTGAGGGCAGTGCGACCCCAAGCGGCACCGCCACCCACCGACCAGCGGCCAATATGCCAACGGGCACCGAGGCGCACATTCATCGCCGAGATGGTCTCGGAGGAGTCCAGATAGTTAAGCCTCATCATCTGCCCCCAGGAGTTGCTCACAAAGCCAAACGAGGCCACAACACTAAGGTTGTTCACAACAAAGTAGCTCGCCTCCAGATTCAGGCCAAAAGTACCCGTGCCACTCTCGCGGCCATTGCCGTAGATGTAACTCACCGGATGGGTCATACCCACCACAGGCTCAATGCCCAGGCCTACGGCCCAGATGCCGGCACGGTTCATCTGCTCGTAGCGTCTTCTCTCGTGGCGGCTGTCGCCATCGTAGCTCTGTGCCCAGAGCGAGCCGGTGCACACCAAGAGCGTCATTATTAATAATAGGTATCGTTTCATTCTCACTATAGTTTTTTCATCTCAATCTCGAAACACTTGTACTCCTCGGCGATGTAACTCTCCGCAAAGAGTTCCCTGCACTCGGCAACCAACGCCTCTTCGTCCTTGTAGCGCGAGGAGAAGTGGCCTATGAGCAGCCTCCCGGCTCCGCTCTCCACCGCCGCGCGGGCTGCATCGTGGGTTGTGGCGTGGCCCCTACTCTTGGCCTCACGGCGCATATCGGCCGCATAGGTCGCCTCGTGGTAGAGCAAGTCGACCCCTTTGACCAACTTCACAGCCTTGCCCGAATAGTTCGTGTCGCTCAGATAGGCGTAGCTCCTCGGCTCCCAGGGGGTGTAGGTCAACTCCCCATTGGGCACAACCTCGCCGCTCTCCAACTCCACATCCTCGCCCCTCTTGGCAGCCGTAATCTGCGCCACACCCAGGTCGTAGCGCTCGATAGCCTGCTTCTGGACATTGAGCCCCGCGGGCTTCTCCTTGAAGAGAAAACCTGCCGTGGGCACCCTATGCCTCAGGGGCACGCTCCACACCTCCAACACGCCATTCTCGAAGAGTAGTTCGTGCTCGGTGGTGTGCACCTCGTGCCAGATGACCTCATAGGGGAGGTCGGTGTCGAAGTAGCGCCTGTGGTACTCAAGAATCTCGCCAAAGGGGTTGGGGGCGTAGATGTGCAACGGACGCTTGCGCCCCATCAGTCCGAGGGTCGAAATCATCGGGAAGAGGCCAAAGATGTGGTCGCCGTGGAGGTGGGATATGAAGATGGCTGTGAGCCTCATAGGGTTCACCCCTACCCTCACAAGCCTACTCTGCACCCCCTCGCCTGCGTCAATCAGAAAGTACTGGCCGCAGTGGTTCACCAGCTGCGAACTCTGATGACGGGTGGCCGACGGCTTGGCACTCGCCGCTCCAAGTATGGTAACACTGAAAGTCATACCACAAAGATACAATTAAATTGAGAATTGAAAATTGAAAATGGAAAATGGAAAATTATTCTCACTCTAAGTTAGAGGGGTAGCACTAAAATCCTAAGGTCCTTAAATTCTCTAAACTCACTAATTCCACAGACCTCTCCCGCCCTTCGGGCACCCTCCCCTAACTTAGGGGAGGGTTACACACGCCCCCGCGCTAAAGTGTACCCTCTCTAAGTTAGAGGGGTGGACCTAAAATCCTAAGGTCCTTAATGTCCTTAAAGTCATATGGGACTTATAAGGCCTATGGGACATATAAGCCCCATAAGCCCCTTTAGCCCTTTCCCTCCCCTAAGTTAGGGGAGGGTGCCCGAAGGGCGGGAGAGGTCTGTGGTCGGGCGTCGGTCGACAAAAAAACTCAGAGCAGAGGGATTTTTTTGCCAAACAAAGGAGCGAGCCCGCCGCCTACTTTTCGTAGGTGAGGAGCTCGCTCTCTGAAGATTGGTGCAAAAAGCACCCGCTATATGCGTTCTTTATTATTTCTGCTCAGCCTCAAGCTTAGCCTTCAACTCTGCGAGGTCGGTCAGATCACCAAGAGTGGTCTTCTCTACCTGAGCGTTGATCTTCTTCACGGTCGACTTGGTAGCCTCGGCAGCAGCACGACGCTCAGCTTTAGCGGCGTTCTCCTCTGCGCGTTTTACCTCCTCGAATACGCGGGTGTGCGACAGGCTGATGTGTTTGGTCACTTTCGAGAACTCGGTAACCTTGAAGGGGAGAACATCACCTACTTTGGCGGTGGTGCCGTCCTCTTTCACGATCTGTTTTGCAGGAGCAAAGCCCTCTACATTCTCGCCCAGCGATACAACTGCGCCCTTGTCGTTCACCTCGATAACCTTACCCTCGTGTACCGAGTCTACCGAGAACTGAGCCTCAAACTCGTTCCAAGGATTCTCCTCGAGCTGTTTGTGACCGAGGCTAAGGCGACGGTTCTCTTTGTCGATACCCAGTACGATTACATCGATATCGGCACCAAGTTGAGTGAGCTCTGCGGGGTGTTTGATCTTCTTGGTCCACGAGAGGTCGCTGATGTGTACAAGACCATCGATGCCCTCCGAAAGCTCAACGAAGATACCGAAGTTGGTGAAGTTGCGAACCTTTGCGGTGTGGCGCGAACCGATAGCATAGCGCTCCTCGATAGCCTCCCAAGGATCGTTGGTGAGCTGTTTGATGCCGAGCGACATCTTCCTCTCCTCGCGGTCGAGGGTGAGGATAACTGCCTCGATCTGGTCGCCCACTTTCATAAACTCCTGAGCCGAGCGGAGGTGCTGGTTCCACGACATCTCCGAAACGTGGATGAGACCCTCAACGCCGGGAGCAACCTCCACGAATGCGCCGTAGTCGTACATCATAACAACCTTACCGCTGATCTTGTCACCAACCTTGAGGTCTGCATCGAGAGCCTCCCAGGGGTGAGCGGTGAGCTGCTTGAGACCCAGAGCGATACGCTTCTTCTGGTCGTCGAAGTCGAGGATAACAACATTGATCTTCTGGTCGAGAGCAACGATCTCCTCGGGACGGTTTACGCGGCCCCAGCTGAGGTCGGTGATGTGGATGAGACCGTCAACGCCACCGAGGTCAACGAATACACCGTAGGAGGTGATATTCTTAACGGTACCCTCGAGGATCTGACCCTTCTCAAGGCGCGACATAATCTCCTGTTTCTGCTGCTCGAGCTCGGCCTCGATGAGAGCCTTGTGCGAAACAACAACATTGCGGAACTCCTGGTTGATCTTAACAACCTTGAACTCCATAGTTTTCTCTACATAGATATCGTAATCGCGGATGGGCTTAACATCAATCTGGCTACCGGGCAGGAAGGCCTCGATACCAAATACATCTACGATCATACCGCCCTTGGTGCGGCACTTAATGAAGCCCTTGATAATCTCGTCGTTCTCCAGAGCCTGATTAACGCGGTCCCAGCTCTTGAGCTGACGAGCTTTCTTGTGCGAAAGACTCAGCTGACCTTTCTTGTCCTCGGTGCTGTCAACATAGACCTCCACCTTCTCGCCGATAGCGAGCTCGGGGTTGTAACGGAACTCGGTTACGGGGATGATAGCATCCGATTTGTAGCCAATGTTTACGACTACCTCGCGTTTGTTGATCGAAGTAACGACACCCTCTACGACCTCACCTACCTGCACTTTCTGTACAGACTCATCGTACTTGGCAGCTACCTGCTCTTTGGTCAAATCGCCATAAAGCTCAGCGTCGGTCTCATAGGCGGTCCAATCGAAATTCTCGTTGGCTACTTGTTTGTTGTTTTCCATTGTGTTAATGTTTTAAAAATTAAAAAGTTAGACTTTATTTATAGGCTTTCCCTCGCACACATACGCGGGAAAGAAGCGCGCAAATATACAAATAAAATTGAAACTTGAAACTTGAAACTTGAAATTTTTTTGATTTTTAATGATTTAGGGGTGGATGACGGACGACGACAGATGACCGTCTACCGACCTAAGTTCCAAAGGGCCAAAAGGGCCAAAAGGAATTCAAAATGCAAAATGCAAAATTCAAAATTATTTATTAGGGAATTTATAAAAATTAAAGACCCTAAAGACCTTAAGGACCTTAAGGACCTTAATTTTCAATTTTCCATTGTCAATTTTCAATTTTCCATTATCGGGTCTACTCTGTCGAAGGAGCCGTAGAGTTGCTCGGAGGCGGCGCGGCATCCGCCCTTGCACCTCTCCCAGAGTTTGCAGTCCGCACAGAGGCTCGGCACCGAGTCGAAATAGCCATCCTCCTGCGAGGTGCGTATTATCTCCTCCAGGGGTGTGGTGTAGATGTTGCCCAGCACTCGGGGCGAGTGGTTGCAGAACCTCACATCGCCGCGGTAGTTGACCGTCAGCGGCCTCTGTGAGAGGTCCGTGGAGCAGTGGGAGAAGCGGATATTGGGGTAATCCATTGGGTCGAGAACACATACGGGGGTGCAGACTCCGCTCTGAAGGGTCATACCCAGTTCGCCCGCCACCCTATCGGCCCTTGCGAAGAGTTCCCTCAGCTCGCTCTGGGAGAGGTTGAGCTCGGCGGCGTTGCGCAATCCGAGGCCGCCGATGTTGAAGCGATTGACCATAGCCCTACTTGCCCCAAACTCAGTGTGATAGAAGCGCAGTATATCCTCCACCTGGTGGGCGTTCAGTCGGCTCATAATGAGCACCGGCACAAGCCACCCGCGCTTGCGGGCACTCACCTTGCGTGCGGCCGCCACAGCCCTCTGCCACGAGCCCTCGAGCCCTGTGGTGTAGTCGTGCAGTGCGGGGTCGGTAGCGAGTATGGGAATCTGTATGGCTCCGAGGCCGAGGTTGGCGAAGATCTCTATATCGTCATCGCCCAGCAGTGTGGCGTTGGTGAGCAGGTTGACATTGGCACCCGCAAATCTTGCCTTGAGTGCCAGCTCGTGGATGTGGGGCATAAGCATAGGCTCTCCGCCCGAGAGGGAGAGGCTCCCCACGGTAGCCTCGCGGAGCAGACGGCGAAGGGTACGACGCGCCAGTGGGTAGTTGGGCGCGTCGGGTCTGGCGGGGCACTCTGCACCCTTCCAGTGGTTGTAGCAGAACTTGCAGGCCTGATTGCAGGCATCCGTCAGCTCGTAGACCACAAAGGGCAGGTGGTGCTTACTCCTGGGTGCCATCTATGATATTCATAGGGTGATCGTAGTGGTAGAGGTTGCTGAAATCCTCAACCGCCACATCCTCATCGGACATCCATATAACCAGATTTGCAGCACCTCGGTAGTCACCAGCCTCAACGGTGAAGATGAACTCTCCCTGGGAGCCATCGAGGGTGTATATCTCCGTTTGAATCACCTCTTTGTCGGCATTGAGCAGCGCGGCACCTATATACTTAAAGGTCATATAGTAGGCCTTAATGGAGAGCTGCTCGCCGTTGGCCACTTCGGGGATATGGTTGTAGCTGTAGCCCTCAATGTGTACCTCGTTTACGGGTGCAGGGTCGTAACACTCGATGGCGGGCTCATAGCAGGTGGTGCCCGAGCCGGGTGTGCAGCCTGCCGCCATTATTCCCGTGAGAGTCAGTATCATACCTCCAAGGCGGAATTTGGCCTTCACAGCCTTTGCGTTGCGGCCTCGCGAGAGCCACACCCAGAGCGATACGGCCAGAAAAGCCGCACCTATACCGATTAGTGCAAGAGTCTTTTTCATAGTGTAAGATTTGTGTTTAGGGTCGCTTCTACATCTTATAGATGCAAAAGGTGGCCGTTTTGTTGCACGATGAAGAAAAATTTTTTTTGGGGCTGTTGCTGTTTGTTATAGGGAATTTAGGGAATTTAGGGACCTTAAAGACCTTAAAGACCTTAAAGACCTTAAGGACCTTAGGGAATAATCCCTAATCTCTACTTGTTCTCTGAAGGTTGGTGCAAAACTTACTCACGAGGTGCGCTCGCAGCCACAAAGACGAGTTTCAACTCACCAGAGGAGAGCAGGAAGAGTTTGTCGCCCTCGATGGTGTAGCTGTCAACGGTGCCGAGAGCGGCGAGGAAGGCCATCTCCATAGCATCGTTGGGGCACATACGCTTGGTAGTAAAGGGGTTCAGGAGTTTCAGCTCGCCCGTAACGGCGCCATCCTTGGCGGCCGCCTCGTTGGGCTTAATCTCATACTGACCGCCGAGGCTGTTGCAACCGGCATAGCCACCAAAGGAGCCATCCTCGGCAAAGGTGAGTGCGGGCAACTGCTCGCCTGCGGGCAGCTGGGCGGTGACATTCTCGCCCCCCATCTGCTCGAGAGTCCAGGTGGTCGAGGCGAAAGGTTTATGATTTTTTGCTGCATTGCGGCAGGAGCAGCAAGCACCCAGGGTGGCTGCAATCATCAGCACGAGGGCCAGAATCTGCGACTTTTTCATAGTGACAACTTTTTAGGAATTAAGTTTTCGTGAAATTTGTTTCTCTTGGCACAAAGATATAAATTTGCACCAAGATTTTACAAACATTAACCATAAAAACAGACAAACTCTATGAAACGCATTATTTGCTCCCCCGAGGCTCCCGCAGCCGTAGGTCCCTATTCGCAGGCTATCGAGGCCGCAGGTGCCCTCTATGTATCCGGTCAGCTTCCCCTTGTTCCCGCCACTGGCGAGATGCCCGAAGGCATTGAGGCTCAGACCCGTCAGTCGCTCGACAACCTCGGCGCCATCCTCAAAGAGGCCGGCTATACCTTCAACGATGTAGTGAAGACCACCGTGCTGTTGCAGCACATCTCGGACTTCGGCGCAATGAACGCCGTCTATGCCGAGTACTTCACCGGCGACAAGCCCGCGCGTATCTGCTATGAGGTTGCAGCTCTTCCCAAAGGCGCACTCGTGGAGATTGACTGCGTAGCAGCAAAATAGAGCTTTCGGCTCTCCCAAAAGAAAAACCTCGCGGCCACCCGCGAGGTTTTTTTTGCCCGACAACCGACCTCAAAGACCTCAAGACATTAAAGACCTTAAAGACCTTAAAGACCTTAAAGACCTTAAAGACCTTAAGGACCTTAATGACTTATGTCGGTTAGACTTTCGACTAAAAATACCAAAGAATTGGTATTGTCCGAGGGGCTAAATTGGAGTACTTTTGCACCGCAATTTCGATGTCAAACACAACAAATGAGTATAGACCCATTATGAAAGCAAAATCCAACATCTTTGTGCTGCTGCTCCTCTGCCTCACCTTTGGAGCCACCGTAGCAAGCACCAACGCCCAGGCACAGAAGCCCACTGATGCCCACCTTTTCGGCCACGTGGTCGATGCCGAGAGCGGCGCCCACCTCTCCTATGTGACCGTTGCTATTGAGGACACCCCCTATGGCACCGTGACCGACGCAACGGGTCACTTTCTGTTTCGCAACCTCCGCGCCGGCACCTACAAAGTGACCGTCGAGATGATGGGCTACCAGAGCCAGACGCTCGAGGTAATCATCAACGAGGGCGAGACCACCGAGCTCAAGTTCTCCATCCATCCCGCACCTATGTTCCTCGACCAGGTGGTCGTGTCGAGCTCGCGCAGCGAGCGACTCAAACACGAGGCCCCCTCGCTGGTGAGCGTCATCTCCTCGGAGGTCTTCGACCGTGCCGCCTCGCAGGCTCTGACGGGCGGTCTGGTTTTCCAGCCCGGCGTGAGGGTTGAGAACACCTGCCAGAACTGCGGCTTCCCACAGGTGAGAATCAACGGTCTGGACGGCAAGTATTCCCAGATTCTGGTCGACTCCCATCCCCTCTTCTCCTCGCTCACAGGCGTCTATGGTCTGGAGCAGATTCCCGCCAATATGATTGAGCGTGTGGAGGTTATGCGTGGTGGCGGCTCGGCACTCTACGGCTCGAGCGCCATCGGTGGCACCATCAATGTCATCACCAAGGAGCCAAAGACCAGTATGGCCGAGATGTCCCACACTACAACTTCCATAGGTATGACGGGCGCAATGGAGAGCGCCACAACCCTCAATGCCTCGCTCGTTTCGGCCAGCCGCAAGGCCGCCATCAGCGTCTTTGCACAAAGCCGCACGGGTGACGGCTACGACCACGACGGCGACGGCTTCACCGAGATTCTCACGACCAACTCCGAGGCGCTCGGTATGAGGAGCTACTTCCGCACCGGCCCCTACTCGCGCATCACTGCCCAGTATCACCGCATCAAGGACTATCGTCGTGGTGGCGACAATCTGGACAAGCCCCAGCACGAAGCTATGGTCTGCGAGCAGGCCGACCACACCATTGATGGTGGTAGTGTCACTTTCGACTGGTCCGACCCCTCGTTTGCCAACCGCGTGAACATCTACGGCTCGTTCCAGAATACCGCACGCAGCAGCTACTATGGCGCCTACAAGGACCCCAACGCCTATGGTCGCACCGACGACCTCACGGCAGCCTCGGGTGTGCAGTACATCCACTCCTTTGGCAACCTCCTATTCCTCCCCGCCGAGCTTACCGTGGGTGCCGAGTGGAGCCACAACAACCTCCACGACACATCGGTCGGATACGGTATCGACACCAAGCAGATTGTGAACATCTGGGGTGGCTACTTCCAGAACGAGTGGAAGAACGAGCAGATCTCCATCCTCTTGGGCGGTCGTCTGGACAAGCACAACCTTGTGAAGAAGCCCATATTCTCGCCCCGACTCAACTTCCGATACAACCCCAACGACCACTGGAGCCTCCGATTGAGCTACGCAGGTGGCTATCGTGCGCCCCAGGCCTACGATGAGGACCTCCACATCGCCATTGTTGGTGGCGAGCGCACACGCATCGTTCTGGCCGACAATCTGAAGGAGGAGCGTTCCTCCTCGCTGAGCGCCTCGGCCGAGTACACCCAGTCGTTCGACAATATGGCACTGAACATTGTGGGCGAGCTGTTCCACACCACCCTCAACGATGTATTCGCCCTGAGGGAGATAGGTCACGACAGCGACGGTGTGGCCATCCAGGAGCGCTACAACGGCTCGGGTGCCACCGTGAGCGGCATCAACATCGAGGGCCGTGCAATGTTCGGCTACAATGTTGAACTTCAGGCGGGCTTCACCCTTCAGCGCAGTCGCTATGCCGAGGCCGAGGAGTGGAGCGAGACGGCCGACGCGGAGATTCGTATGTTCCGCACCCCCGACCAGTATGGCTACCTCACCCTCTCGACCAAGCCCCTTAGGAATATGACCCTCGATGTGACGGGCACCTACACAGGCTCGATGCTCGTTCAGCACTACGCCGGCTACATTGCCGAGGATGTTGCCGAGGTGACCCCCGACTTCTTCGATGCGGGCATCCGCCTGGCCTACAACTTCCGCCTCTACACCGACACCAACTTGGAGCTCTTCGGTGGCGTGAAAAACATCTTCAACTCCTACCAGAGCGACTTCGACCAGGGCGCCGATAGGGACTCGGGCTATGTCTATGGCCCCCTGCAACCCCGCAGCGCCTACTTCGGTGCAAAGATTAGTTTCTAACACAAAAAAACCTCGCAGAAAAATTCTGCGAGGTTTTTTTGTGACGACCGTCAACAGAGAACAGAGAGCAGAGGACAGACCTCTCCCCGCTTCGCGACCCTCCCCTAACTTAGGGGAGGGAAAGGGCTAAAAGGGCTTATAGGTCCCATAGGTCTTATAAGTCCCATAAGTCTTATAGGCCCTATAGGACCATAAAGACCTTAAGGACTTAGGTCGGTCAGACTTTAGACTTTCGACAAAAAACCTCACGGGTAACAAAAATGTAACCCGTGAGGTTTTTAGCTGAGTACAAAGTGCTCTTTATGGAACGGATTTTGCCTCGCACGAGAGAGTATCAACCATAAAAAACAATAATCATTATGAGAAAAACACTACTCTCCGTGGGGCTACTTTTACTCACTCTTCCCACACCACTCGGGGCCCAGAACGCCCCCACCTACGACGACCCTGTGCCCACCATAACGCTCACCACCGAGGGGCTCTACAATGCCACAACGGGGGTGGCCAACTGGGTGAATCTCCTGAATGTGGACTACGAGTTCGGGCTCTGGCGCAACGGTTATTTCGACCTCGACCTGCTGGCCATCGCCAACCTTCGACAGGAGCAGGGCAAGGGCGGTGTGGCCGACAATTTGCACATCTTCTCGGCCATTGAGGATTCGCCCTCGACGCTAGCGCTTATGTCCTTTGGTGTGGAGCAGCGGCTGTTGGATGAGGAGCTAAGGCTCTTTGCGGGCATACGCAATCTGGGCAATGATTACTTCACGACCCCCTGGAACTCCATCTTCACCGCCGCAATGAACGGACTCTTCCCCTCCATATCGACCAATTTTGTGGTGGCCGACGCCCCCAATGCGGCTATGGCTCTCCACGCCGAGTGGCATCCAAATCCACAGTGGAGTGCCAAACTATCACTCTACGATGGTGTGGCTTCGAGCCGTTGGGCCGAGCTCTTCAAGGTCAATCTTGGGCGCGACGGCATCTTCACGATTGGTGAGGTGACCTACAAGGGGGATGGGCGCGGCTATCTGGGCACCTACAACATAGGCGCGACCTACGGCTACGCACCCACCATCGCGGAATTCCTCTTGGGTGGCGAAAAAAAGTCGAGCAGGGCCTCTATGTGGTTTCTGGCCGAGCAGCCCCTGTATCGTTGGAGCCACGACCGCCAGCTCTATATGATTCTCCACGGCGCGTGGGCGCCCCGTAGCGACTGCGACACCTACGGCTCGCTCGCCTTTATCTACAGCCATCTGGCCTTCGAGGGCGACTACATAGGCCTGTTGGCCTCGCGCAGCCTCTACCGCAGCGGCTACGAAACGCAGTTGGAGGTCACCTACTCGTTCCCCTATCGCTACGGCACCATTCAGCCAGCCCTACACCGCGTACACGCCGCCCAAGGGAAATATACGATTGCGGTCCTGAAACTCATCCTGGAGATTTAGCGCACCAGTGTGCGGCCCACATAGACCATCGCAAGGCCCAAGAGCAGACTCAAGGTCACATAGAGCCCAAAGAGGCCTATGTGGCCTTTTTGCAACATTAGGAACATATCGTCGGCAAAGGTCGAGAAGGTGGTGAAGCCGCCACAAAAGCCCGTCACAAGCACCGCGCTTGCCGTGGCCGAGAGCGCCCCTCTCTGCTCGGCCAGACCCAACAGCAGGCCAATCAGAAAACTACCTACAACATTGACCACAAAGGTCCCGAGTGGGAATCCCCCGAGGTGCAACCCACTACACCATCGGCCCACCAAAAAGCGGAGCGCCGTGCCTACAAAACCGCCGCATCCGGCCATTAACATCATTTTTATCATAGTGCGTAAAGTTATTTGGTTTTCCCTCAACGGGCGCAATAATTGTGCCTCACGACTCTGGCAAGAGTTTTGCAAACCTCATCTCTGCCCCCCATTTCAAGCACAAAGATAAGATTCATTTTAGGTAAACAAAAAGTAGAGAGGTATGCACTTAACTCCAAAAGAGCAGGACAAGCTCCTGCTATTGGCAATGGGAATCGTTGCCGAGAGGCGCAAGGCTCGGGGGCTGAAACTCAACCACCCCGAGGCGGTAGCCTACATCACCTCCACAGCACTCGAGGGTGCGCGTGAGGGCAAGAGTGTCGAACAGGTTATGGCAGATGCGGCCAAGGTCCTCACCCGCGAGGATGTGATGGAGGGCGTGGCCGATATGATTGGGCTCATTCAGGTCGAGGCGGTCTTCACGGACGGCTCGAGGCTTGTGAGCATCCATAATCCCATAAAGTAGCAGGGAGGAGATACTATGGCGACAAAACAGACCCCCAAGGCCCCACGCAAGGGCCAAGAACAGGCGGTGCCCGTTGGAGGCACCATCCTCGCCGAGGGCGACATCACATATAATAGTGGTAAGCCCGAGCTCTCTCTCAGCGTACGCAACACGGGCGACAGGCCCATTCAGGTGGGCTCCCACTACCACTTCTTCGAGGTCAATCGCCTCTTGGAGTTCGACCGCGAGGCCGCCTTTGGCCACCACCTGAACATCCCCGCCAACACAGCCATCCGTTTCGAGCCGGGCGACAAGCGTCGTGTAACGCTCGTACCCTACGGCGGCAAGAGCCGAGTCATAGGCTTCGGCGGACTGGTGGAGGGTGTCGCCGGCGGCAAGAGCACCCTGGCCTACTACCCAGCCTTGGCAAAGGCTATGAGCAGGGCCTACAAACGCGGATATAAAACACTCAAAAACAATAAGTAAGCACAACTCTATGGCAACCATAACACGCAAACAATACAACGACCTCTACGGGCCCACCGTGGGCGACAGAATACGCCTTGCAAACACCTCTCTTATTGTCGAGATAGAGCGCGACCTGAGGGCGACCTATGGCGACGAGGTAGCCTACGGTGGTGGCAAGACCCTCCGCGACGGAATGGGCGTAGACAACACAGCGCTCTCTGCGAGCGGCTCACTCGATTTGGTCATCACCAATGTCACTATCATTGATGCCGTACTGGGCATTGTCAAGGCCGATGTGGGCATCAAGGATGGCCTCATCGCCGGCATCGGCAAGGCGGGCAACCCCAACACTATGGATGGTGTCACGCCCACGCTCGTGACGGGTCCCTCGACCGACGCCATAAGCGGCGAGCACCTCATACTCACCGCCGGCGGCATCGACGGCCACATACACCTCATCTCGCCCCAGCAGGCCGAAACAGCCCTCTCGGGCGGCATAACAACCCTCATAGGTGGCGGCATAGGCCCCACCGACGGCACCAACGGCACAACAATCACCTCGGGCAACTGGAACATTGACAAGATGTTGCAATCTGCCGAGGGGCTCCCCATAAACATTGGTCTGCTCGGCAAGGGCAACTGCTCCACCGAGGGACCCATTGAGGAGCAAATCGAAAGGGGTGTGATGGGCCTCAAGGTCCACGAGGACTGGGGCTCCACGCCCAAAGCGATTCATACCGCGCTCAAGATGGCCGACCGCTACGATGTGCAGGTGGCCATCCACACCGACACCCTCAACGAGTCGGGCTATGTGGAGGATACGATTGCCGCCTTCGACGGGCGCACCATCCACACCTACCACACCGAGGGTGCGGGCGGAGGACACGCCCCCGACCTGCTGAAGGTGGCCGCCGAGAAGAATGTGCTCCCCTCATCGACCAACCCCACGCTCCCCTACGGCATAAACTCCCAGGCCGAGCTCTTTGATATGATTATGGTCTGCCACAACCTCAACCCCAAGATTCCTTCGGATGTGGCCTTTGCCGAGAGCCGCGTGAGGCCCGCAACGCAGGCGGCCGAGAATATGCTCCACGATATGGGCGTACTCTCAATGATCTCCTCCGACTCGCAGGCTATGGGGCGTGTGGGTGAGAACTTCCAGAGAGCCATACAGACAGCCTGCTATATGAAAAATCGTGTGGGCAAACTGCCAGAGGACTCGGAGAGGAACGACAACTTCCGAGTAAGGCGCTACATCGCCAAGGTCACCATCAACCCCGCCATCACCTACGGCATAGCCGACCGTTTCGGCTCAGTGGAGTGTGGCAAGGTGGCCGACCTTGTCTTGTGGGAGCCCGCAATGTTCGGTGCCAAGCCCAAGATGGTCATCAAGGGCGGTATGATTTCGTGGTCGCTGATGGGCGATGCCAACGCCTCGCTCCCCACACCACAGCCCGTCATCTATCGCCCAATGTTCGGTGCATTTGGCAAGGCGATGCCAACGACCTGTTGGACCTTCACCTCCGAAGCGGCACTTGCGAGGGGCCTCAGGGAGCGTCTGGGGCTGGAGCGCAACCTCCTGGCCGTCAGGGGCACACGCCGCCTCACGAAGGAGCATATGGTGCTCAACGGGGCCACCCCCACCATCGAGGTCGACTCGGAGCGTTTTACGGTGAGGGTCGATGGCAAGGAGATTTCGCTCACCCCCGCCGAGACCATTTCGCTCGCACAACTCTACTGGTTTTCATAACAACTCCCCCCCAAAAAAAACTATTCACAGATGGAAGTATACACCAAGATACTCGGCAACAGCCACTCGCCCGAGTGGCACAAACGGCTCGAAGGGGCCACCATTGACTACATAGAGCTCGACCAGTGGAACGCCCAGAAGAGGCGACTGCTGGCCGTGGGGACAAGTGGCCGCGCCTACCCAATGGCCCTCGAGAGGGGCACAAGGCTCTCCGATGGCGACATCATAGCCTACAACAAGGAGCAGGGCTCGGCCTCGGTTGTGAGGCTCAAGTTGGGCGAAATCCTCATCATAGACCTCTCCTCGCTCCTCAGGCGCCCCGTAGAGGAGGCCGTGGCCACCGCCATAGAGATAGGCCACGCCATAGGCAACCAACACTGGGCCGCCATCCTAAGGGGCGAGTCGTTGCTGGTACCTCTGACGGTCGACAGGAAGGTGATGCTCGGAGTGATGAGGACCTACAACTTCGAGGGCATATCCTTTAGTTTTCGCCCTGGCAGGGAGGTTGTGCCCTACCTGTCGCCCTCGGAGGTGAGGTCGCTCTTCGGCTCCACAGCCCCCGACAATCATCATCCACAGCACCCCCACACCCACCACTCCATAGATGACTATGTGTAGCAAGACCACAACACTGCTCTCTCTGTTTCGCCTCTCACAAATCTCCGACAGCGCCTTTCCGGTGGGCTCCTTCAGCTTCTCTATGGGGCTCGAGGCGGCCGTGGCGGAGGGCCTCGTAAGGGATAGCGAGGGGCTCGAAGAGTACACCCGTGGGGCTCTCTATGCTGCGGCCGAGGGTGACGGCATAGCCCTGCTGGAGGCCTTTAGGGCCGCCTCGGCGGGCGAGCTCTCGATGCTCCCCGAGATAGACCAGAGGGTCTATGCGATGAAGCCCACGGAGGAGGGGCGCAAGATGAGCGTGAGGATGGGAGGAAGGCTTGCGGGCCTCATCCACTCCATAGCACCCTCTTCCCTGACGGCCACCCTCGGCGAGTGGATTCACGAGGGCCACATCGTGGGCACCTATCCAACGGCCCAAGCGGTGGCAGGTGTGGAGCTCTCTACGGGTGAGGAGGCACTCTTTGCGGCCCACCTCTACGGCGTGGCCTCAATGATTCTCTCGGCCGCACTCCGACTGATGCGCCTCTCCCACTTCGAGAGTCAGCGCATACTCTACCATCTGGGGCCGCTCTGTCAGGGGCTCTATGAGCGCTACGGCCACCTTACAATCGATGATATGTGCTCCTTTAGTCCCACAATAGAGCTCTGCTGTTCGCTCCACGAGCGCGGCAAGGAGCGGTTATTTATGAATTGAAACTCTATACTACTATGGTAACACACAATAATATCTGCCGAATAGGGGTCGGAGGGCCCGTAGGGTCGGGCAAGACAGCCCTCATCGAGACACTCACTCCGCGTCTGCTGGCCGAGGGGCTCAAGGTGGTCATTATCACGAACGACATAGTCACCACCGAGGATGCCTCCCACGTGCGGCGCATACTGCGTGGCACACTGGCCGAAGAGCGCATTGTGGGTGTCGAGACGGGGGCCTGCCCCCACACCGCCGTGCGCGAGGACCCCTCAATGAATTTGGCGGCGGTGGAGGAGATGGAGGGGAGGTTTCCCGACACTGACATCCTCTTCATCGAGTCGGGTGGCGACAACCTCACGCTCACCTTTTCGCCCGCGCTGGTCGACTTCTTCATCTATGTGATAGATGTGGCCGCGGGCGACAAGATTCCGCGCAAAGATGGGCCCGGCATCTCCCACAGCGACATTCTGGTCATCAACAAGATAGACTTGGCCCCCTATGTGAGGGCCGACCTGGAGGTTATGCGCCGCGACTCGAAGATGATGCGCTCGGGCAAACCCTTTGTGATGACCAACTGTTTCACCGGCGAGGGCATAGACCAGCTCTTGGGGCTCATCCGCAAGATGGTGCTCTTCGACAGCCAAACGGAGGCCGTATGAGCACCCTTGTCAAGCAGCCGAGGGGTGGCGCTCTGGAGATGACCTTCAGGCCCGACGGCAGGGGGCGCACGGTGCTCTCGCACCTCTATCGCAGAGTGCCAATCATTGTGCAGCAGGCGCTCTATTTCGATGAGCAACTGCCCGATATGGCCTGCGTCTACATCCTCTCCTCGGGCGGCCCCACACTCGAGGGTGACCACTCGCAGATGGCGATTCTGCTGGAGCCCCACTCGATGGTCCACATCTCCACAGGAGCGGCCACCATCGTAGCCTCAATGGTGGGCGGCAGGGCGAGTATGCGCCAACATTTTGTGCTCCGCGAGGGCTCCTATCTCGAGTGGCTGCCTCAGCCGATTGTGCCGAGTGCGGGGGCCGACTACGCCACCTATGCAGAGATTGTCGCCGACCCCACGGCCTCACTCTTCTGGTCGGAGATGGTCACCTGCGGCCGACTCTACCACGGCGAGCGGTTCGACTACCGTCGCTACGCCGCCACCACCATCCTGAAAGGGACCGACGGAGAGCTACTCTTTTGCGATAATCTCGCCTTGGAGCCCTCCTACCGCTCTCCCGAGGAGTGGGCACTACTGGGTGGCTTCTCCCACCTCGGCTCGGTGGTCATCCTCACCCCCGAGGAGCAGACCTCGGAGCTCCGAGAACAAATCGGTCCTATGGTCGGCCCCGAGATGAGGATGAGTGTCGGCGAAATGGCCAATCACCGCGGCCTTGTCGTACGCCTTGTGGGCAACGATACGGGCGATATGCTCGCCACCATCCGAGAACTCTGCTCGCTTGTGCGTCAGAGTGTTAAAGGTCTACCCCTACAAGCGGAGTTTCCGTGGCGAGGGGCAAAATAAAAATCTTTCTGTGACACTATGAAACGAGAATTTATTGGCCTAATGCGTGGGCCTGCACAGGTGATGTTTCAGGCCAACGCGCTAACGGGCCTGCTGTTTTTGATAGGAATCTTTTGGGGAGCACTCTCCATCGGTCAGGGGCGCATAGCCTTCGGAGGGTTGGTGGGCCTTACGGCGGCCACCCTCACCGGCTATCTGCTCCCCTTGCCCGTACGCGACGGCGAGGCGGGACTTTGGGGCTTCAACGGTGTGCTTGTGGGCTTGGCAATGATGACCTTTCTGGGCGATAGTCCGCTTGCGTGGGGCGCTCTGGTGCTCTGCTCGGCGATGACCACTTGGGTCCGAGCGGGCCTCGACCGCGTGGGGGCTACCCACAAGGTCAGCTCACTTACTATGCCCTTTGTGCTTTCGACCTGGATTTTTCTGGCCGCCGCAAGGCTCTTTGTGGGGCTCGACGAGGTGGCACTCTCCCACCCTATGCTCCCCGCAGCGCAGATGTCGGAGCCTCCCGCCACAATGCCCACATCGCTCTGGGAGGCCATCGTATGGCCCCTTAGGGGCGTGGCACAGATTATGCTTCTGGACTCGTGGGTGACGGGCGCTCTCTTTCTCATTGGACTTGCCGTAAGTTCGCCCTGGGCGGCCCTCTGGTGCTTTGTGGGCTCCACGATAGGCACCTATGGAGCCATACTCTACGGCGCCTCGGCCACAGTTGTGGAGGCCGGACTCTATGGGTTTTCGCCCGCACTGACGGCCATAGCGCTCGGCTGCACATTCCACCGCCCCTCCCCCTCCGCTGCCCTCTGGGCCATCATCGGAGCCGCGGCCACACTCTTCGTGCAGGCGGCCGTAAACCTCTTTCTCGAGCCACTCGGACTGCCCGCACTGACAGCCCCATTCTGCCTCACCACTTGGCTCTTTCTGCTCCCGATGTTCAAGTTTGGGCGCGATGGCGGCAAGGAGCCCGACCACTCCGTGTGGCACCATCACTCGGCGTAGCCAATCCAACGGTAAACTCACACATATCAAACATTATTATTCACTAAACATTCAACACTATGCACATTTCTAATCATCTAATCTCACCCGAGGCTGCCATCCTCGGTGGGGTCATCGCCACAACGCTCGTGGTGGTTGGCGTGGTCAAGACTCGCAGGGAGCAGCACTCGCGCAAGGAGCTCGCACTCGCAGGGGTGATGGGGGCCTTCATCTTCGCCGCCCAGATGTTCAACTTTCCGCTCGCCACCATTGGTTGTAGCGGCCACCTTGTGGGAGGCGTACTGCTTGCCGCCCTGCTGGGTCCGTGGCTCGGCTTTGTGACCCTCTCGGGGGTGCTCGCACTCCAGACACTCCTCTTTGCCGACGGCGGCATTATGGCCCTCGGCTGGAACATTGTCAATATGGCGGCCATCGGTGCACTGGTGGTCTATCCGCTCCTGTTTAGGCCCATCGTTAGGGCGGGAAGTTCGCCCCTGCGCACCGTTTTGGCAGGACTCTTGTCGGGCACGGTAGCCGTCACGCTTGGTGCTGCGGCCGTTGTGGCAGAGAGTACCGCATCGGGCATCTCGGCCCTCCCCGCGGCGGAGTTTATGGGCTATATGCTCCCCATCCACCTGGCCATTGGGGCCATTGAGGGCCTCGCCACGGGTCTGGTGCTGATGCTCATCGCAAAGCGCGAGCCCGCTCTCCTTGACGCACTCCGCTCTCGCTGCAAGCCCCTGCGCATAAACTTCCAGAGGGTCACCACACGCTTTGCTCTGGCCTCGCTCATCATTGGCGGCCTCTTCTCGCTCGTGGCCTCAGGGCTCCCCGACGGCCTCGAGTGGTCCATCTCGCAGACCCTCTCGGGGGGCGCATTGGAAGCTGCCAGTGGGATGCAACTTGCCACCGAGGCCCTTCAGCAACAGATGGCTCTCGCCCCCGACTATGAGGGCACCTTCACGGGCCTCATAGCCACCGCCGCCATCCTACTCTTCACTTGGATTATCTTTGGCCTGGGCACACCACAGCCCAAGAAAGTTGAAAATTGACAAAACTGAAGTTTTGTCTAAAATGCTCCCGCTCGGCAGAGTGCAGATGTGCCCTCTGCTCTCGCTTACTCGCATTTGCGAAAATTGACAATGGACAATTGAAAAATACTTTTTGAGCCTTAAGGACCTTAAAGACCTTAGGGACCTTAAGGACTGAGGTCGGTCGACGGTTGTCGGTCGTCGGTCGACAAAAACCAAAACTCCCGGGTTACAAAAATGTAACCCGGGAGTTTTGGTTTATGCTGTATGCTTGCCTATTTCAGGAGGGCCTTGCCGGCATCCATCCAAGCAGCAAACTCTGCAACATCGAGGTCGTAGCCACGAGCGTCACCCATCTGGTTACCCTCGGCATCGAGGATTACATAGTGGGGCTGTGCGTTGGCACCAAAGGCCTCAAGCGCAAATGCGGAGTTGATTTTACCCAGAGTTTTGAGGGTCTTGCCATTGGAAGCAACCACCCACTCCTCCTCGGGCAGACGGGTCTTGTCGTCTACATAGAGGGCGCAAATCACAAAGTCGTTCTCCAGACGGCTCTTGATGCTGGGGTCGCTCCACACCCTATTCTCCATCTCGCGGCAGTTCACACAGCCGTGACCGGTGAAGTCGAGGAAGATGGGCTTGCCAACCTTTGCAGCGTAGGCCTTAGCCTCCTCGAGGTCGAAGAAGCCCTCGAGGCCAAGGGGAAGCTCCAAGAAGTCGCCATACTTAACAGTGCCGAGGTCGCTCTGCTCTGCACCGCTCTCTGCCGATGCTACCGAGCCGCTACCGATAACGAAGTCCTGGCTCTGCAGGGGGGGCAGGTAGCCCGAGAGGCCCTTCAGAGGCGCACCCCACATACCGGGAATCATATATACCACAAAGGCGAATACGCCGATTGCGGCAAACAGGCGGAAGGTCGAAACATACTTAACCTCCGAGTCGTGTTTGAATTTGAGCTTACCGAGCAGGTAGAAACCGAGCAGGGTGAAGCATACAATCCAGATGGCCAGATAGATCTCCCTATCCAACAGACCCCAGTGGTAAACCTGGTCGGCGGTCGAGAGGAACTTCAGACCCAGTGCAATCTCCACGAAACCGAGCACAACCTTCACCGAGTTGAGCCAGCCACCGCTCTTGGGCATCTTGTTCAGCAGGCCGGGGAAGAGGGCGCAGAGTACGAAGGGAATCGAGAAGGCCAGCGAGAAGGCCAGCATTGCGAAGATGGGGGTCCAAACCTCACCCTGGGTAGCCTTGATGAGCACGGAGCCTACAATAGGGCCGGTGCAGGAGAAGGATACGAGCACGAGGGTAAGAGCCAGGAAGAAGACACCGCCCAGACCTTTACGCTTGTCGACATTCTCGTCACTCTTATTAACGAGTTTCGAGGGAAGTACAATCTCGAAAGCACCAAAGAACGATGCCGCAAAGACCATAAAGACAATGAAGAAGATGATGTTGGGGAGCCAGTGTGTTGCCAGCCAGTTGAAGATATCGGCCGTCACAGCGTCGCCACCCACCACGCGAGTGATGATAATCAGAGCGGCGATAGGCAGGGTGTAGAGTGCCACGATGAAGACACCATACATTGCTGCGCGGAACTTCGAGCGAGCCTTATTCTCCGAGCCCTTCATAAAGAACGACACGGTCATAGGAATCATAGGGAACACACAGGGGGTGAGCAGTGCTGCAAAGCCCCAGATGATGGCCTCGATAATCATTGCCCAGAAGTTGCCCGACGAAGCATCTGACTCGCTTGCGGGAGCAACCGTAGCCTCCGAAGCGGCAGCCACCTCCTTGCCGAGTTTCACCTCCAGGTCGGCCTCGCCCATAAAGCAGTTCTGGTCGCTGCACTCCTGCCACTCGATGGCGATAGCCACTTTGGCATTCTTCTTGTGAGCTGCAACCTTCTGTGTGAAGGTAACCTCGCCCTCGAAGTCGGCCATATTCATCATAAACACCTCGTCGTAGTACTGGTGAGCCTCCTTCGAAGAGGTAATCTCACCGTCGAGGGTGATTTTCTCCGACTCAAAGGTGATGGTGGTGGGGTTGAAGCCACCGAGCTCACCCATAGCGTAGATGTGCAGACCCTCGGGAACCTGTGCGGTCACATTGATGTTGTAGTAACCCTCGCCGAGGTTCTCGACCTCTGCACTCCACTGGGTGCCGGTCTGCTGTGCGAAGAGGGTTGTCGAGAAGAGCGCAAAAACGCTCACCAACAAAACTTTGATAAACTTCATAAAAAAATTGATATTGATTTTAGGTTAATTTGTTTGCTACATATTTTCAACCCACAAAAATATACATTTTTTTGTGATTCACTACAACGGCCACACTAAAAACACCATTTTTACCCCTCGATGCACTATTTTGGGTCCAGAAAGCGTTGTACACGAAGAGCAAAGGCTCCCTACAACACTTCAACCAACAACATACATAAAAACACTATGAAAGTCAAAAAAAACTATCTATTAGCAATCCTTGCTACTATGGCACTCACTCCAACACTCTCCGCCCAAGAGCACCGCGGCTCGGCCGCCGACGGCAGTTTCTTCACGCCCGAAAACCTCCCCTACAGTGTTCTGCATATGAGGGAGTTTATGCCCACGACAAATGTTCCGCGTGGCAACGAGGTGCGGCTCCATTCGTTTCGCTATCGTCTTGACGAAGAGCGGATTGACGCGCTGGAGTTCGTACCCCTCGGCCACACCGAGCCCATAACTTTCCGCGAGGGACTCTCGCGCAACTTCGTTGACGGAATCATCATTCTCCATCGCGGCAAGGTCGTCTATGAGCGCTACTTCGATGGGATGAACGGCAGCAACCTCCACGCTGTGATGAGTGTCACCAAATCCTTCACCGGAACACTCGCCGCCGCACTGGTGGCCGAGGGGCTTTTGGACCCCTCGCAGACCGTGGCACACTATCTGCCCGAGCTCGCCGAGAGCGGTTTTGGCGACGCTACGGTGAGGCAGGTGATGGATATGACCACCGCCATAGTCTACTCCGAGGACTACACCGACCCGAATGCCGAGGTGTGGAGTTTCTCGACCGCGGGCAACGCTATGCTCCCCCACCCCGAAGGCACTCCACAGGGCTATCACGACTATCTCGCAACCATTCGCAAGAGCGGCACCCACGGCCAGCAATTCGGCTATCGCACAGTAAATTCCGATGTTCTCGGATGGATTGTCGAGCGAGTGGGTGGCGCCCCCATTGCCGAGCAGCTCACACAGAGGGTCTGGAGTCGTATGGGTATGGAGCAAGACGCCTACTATCAGGTAGATGCCACCGGCACCGCCTTTGCCGGCGGAGGGCTCAATGCCACCGTTCGCGACTTGGCCCGTTTTGGGCAGATGATGCTCTCGGGCGGCCGATGGCGCGGCGAGCAGATAATCCCTCGCGAGGCGATTGATGATATACGCTTCGGTGGCGACAAGGCTCCATTTGCGGCCTCGAGCTACGGCAGTGGCAACCTCAAGGGGTGGTGCTACCGCAATATGTGGTGGGTAACGAACAACCCCAACGGTGCCTATATGGCGCGAGGGGTACACGGCCAGGCCATCTACATAGACCCCACGGCCGAGATGGTCATAGTGCGCGTGGCCTCCAACCCCAACGCCTCCAACACCCTCAACGACTACCTCTCCCTACCCGCCTATCAGGCTGTGGCAGACTACCTTATGGGGAATTGACAATTGACAATTGACAATTGACAATTGAAAATTGACAATTGAAAATTGAAAACGGAAAACTGAGAACTGAGAACTGAATACAGACCTCTCCCGCCCTAAAGGGCACCCTCCCCTAACTTAGGGGAGGGGAAGGGCCAAAAGGGCCAAAAGGGCTAAAAGGCTAAAAGGCTAAAAGGACCCTAAAGACCTTAAAGACCTTAAAGACCTTTATGGAGTTCAGGGAAACTCTCCATTGTCCATTTTCAATTGTCCGTTTTCAGTTTTCAGTTTTCCGTTCTCTGTCGTCAGTCGTCGGGCGACCGACAAAGAGCGAGCCCGCAGCCTACTTGAAGCGTAGGTTGCGGGCTCGCTCATTGAAAGTAGCGCCTTAGTTGCTCGGCACTATGCGTTTAGCTGCTCGGCGCGAGCAAGGGCCTTCTGGATGTGGTCCAGCACATTGTCGCGGCCGACCTTATCGACGATGCCCGACTGCTCGAGAGCCTCCCTAACCTCGGGATTGACGCCCGAGAGGATGATGGTCTGGCGCTCCTTGAGGGCCGAGTCGATGAAGATTTCGAGGTTGTGGATACCCGTAGCGTCAATGAAGTTTACCCTACGCATACGGATAATACGGATGGGTTTGCTCACCCTATTGCGCTGCAACTCCTCGAACTTGTTGGCCACACCGAAGAAGAAGGGACCTTCAATCTCGTAGACCTCGGTATTTGAGGGAATCACCAGTCTTTCGTCGCTCTCGCCGTCATTGTGGAGCGACATCTCCTTCTCGACAACCGAGATATTGACACTCTCCATAACTCGTTTGATGAAGAGCACAACGGCCAGAATGAGGCCCACCTCGATAGCAATCGTCAGATCGAAGATGACGGTCAGCAGGAGGGTGAGGAAGAGGACAGCAATATCGCCCCTTGACTGGCGGCACATCGAACGGATGGTCCTCCAGCCGCTCATATTATACGAAACGACAATCAGCACACCCGCAAGGCAAGGCATAGGGATGAGGCTCACCAGACCGCCCAGGAAGAGCAGCACGAGGAGCAGTACGAGGGTGTGAACAATACCTGCCACAGGGGTGCGGCCGCCATTGTTGATGTTGGCCATCGTACGGGCGATAGCACCCGTTGCGGGGATACCGCCGAAGAAGGGCACTACCATATTGGCCACGCCATTGGCGATGAGCTCCGTGTTGGAGTTGTGGCGGTCGCCCACCACACCGTCGGCTACCATAGCCGAGAGGAGGCTCTCAATGGCACCCAGCATAGCGATAGTGAAGGCTGCGGGCAGTACGGCCTGAACGGTCGAGAAGAAGGTTTCACCCTCGGCCAGAGCGGGCAGGCGGAACTGGGGCAGACCGTGGGGCAACTCATAGAGGTCGCCGATGGTCTTAATGGATTCAACACCAGCGATGTCGGTATATTTCTTGAGCAGCCAGCAGGCCAGAGTCATAACGACAATGGCGAGCAGCGAGCCGGGGATTTTCTTGGAAAACTTGGGGGTAATGGCGATAATCACAATGCTCAGCAGGCCCACGCCCAGCGCCCAGAAATTGACCTTATCGAGGTTGGCGAAGTAGCAAGCCCACTTATCGATGAAGTTGGCAGGCACATCCGCGATGCCCATTCCGAAGAGGTCGTTCATCTGGGTCGAGAAGATGGTGATGGCGATACCACCCGTGAAGCCCACGATGATGGGATAGGGCATAAACTTGATGATTGTTCCGAGCTTGAAGACGCCCATCAGCACCATCATAACACCCGCCATAACGGTAGCAATGGCCAAGCCCGCCAGACCGAACTGCTGAATGATGCCATAGACGATGACGATGAAGGCACCTGTGGGGCCGCCAATCTGCACCTTTGTGCCGCCCAGAGCCGAGATGATGAAACCGGCCAAGATGGCGGTCACAAGACCCTCGGTGGGGCCAACGCCCGAAGCGATACCGAAAGCGATTGCCAGAGGAATGGCCACGATACCAACGATGATACCTGCCATCAGGTCTTTGGAGAATTTCTCTTTGTTGTAGCCCTTGAGTGTAGAGAAGAGTCGGGGCTGGAAGTCGACATTAAAACGAGCCCTTTGCTGTTTTTTACCAGTCATTCCCATAGAAATAAAAGTTTGAGTTATAACCACATAGCGACACCCTGTCGCCACAAATACATAATCTTAAGTTGGGCGCAAAGATAATAAAAAGTTGAGAGTTGAGAGTTGAAAATTGAAAATTATTATTTGGGTGTATCACTAAACACATTAAAAGTGCGATTTGCTGAGGGAATTTTTGCGTCAGAGTGACGCTTTTATTATTTGGTAATTATCCTCTATTGGGGTGGTTTTACCGACCGCCCGACCGCCCAACCACTCAACCGCCCTCTGAAAAATAAAAGTGCGATTTGTTGAGGGAATTTTTGCGTCAGAGTAACGCTTTTATTATTTGGTAATTCTCCAGACCGCCCAACCGCTCAACCGCCCTCTGAAAGATAAAAGTGCGATTTGTTGAGGGAATTTTTTGCCAACAAGATGGGCGAGGTCCGCAACTTACTTGAGGTAAGTGAGGATCTCGCCCGTTGAAGTTGGTGAAAAATTCACCAACAAGGCGCGCTTTTGCCAACAAGATGGGCAAGGGCCGCAGCTTACTGTGGTAAATGAGGGTCTTGCCCGTTGCAGTTGGTGAAAAATTCACCAACAAGGCGCGCTTTTAGAGGCCTTTGTGGGCCAGACGCCAAGCCATACGATTGTAGAAGGCGTGTACTCTGCCACGCAAGCAGCGGGGCAGAAGGAGCAGCAGGCGGAGCTTTGTGAGGCCCCTGCGGTAGTGCTGTGTGTATCCGAAGTTGCGAACCACCCTGCGGCCGAACTCCTCGTCGCCCTTGGCGGTGAGTGTCAAGGCCTTACCTATGGCACACTTGGCCACGAACTCTGCCCTCCAGGGGTTCGCCTCGCGGCTCTGGTAGGGGGGCTCAAAGAAGTCTTCGAGTCTAAAGGGGGTCTTTTCGGGGGTGTAGATTGCGCTGCTACGGTTGGAGGCAACCATTGAGTATTCGCATAGCGGGCGGGGCGAGAAGCAGACCCCATAGTGGCTCGCCACCTTTATCCACATAAACTGGTCACCGCCCATCTTCATACCCTCGGGGAAGCCGCCCAGCTCCTCGACCACCTTGCGCGGCAGCACCGTGGCCGACGGGATGGTCACATAGTGAGTCATACTCTCCCTCCAGAAGTTCTCCACGGGCCCCCTTGCGGTTGGGCAGTTGCCCCTCACCCTTCCCGTGGGGCTCACGACCTCGAAGGCCGTAGAGTAGATGCCGCACTCGGGCCAAGCCTCAATCAGTGAGGCCACCTCCTCCAGAAATTCGGGCTTCCAGCAGTCGTCGGCATCCACCAGGGCGAAGTAGTCGCCACGCGCCTCGGCCATAGCCCTATTGCGGGCCGCACACTCGCCGGCGTTCTTCTGTCGGATGAGCCTCACAAGCGGGCTCCCTATGCGCTCTACCACCGCTGCGCTCTCATCCGTGGAGCCGTCATCGACAAGCACAATCTCCAGAGGCTGAAGGGTTTGGGCAAGCACCGAGCGCACCGTAGCCTCCACCTCGGCGGCCTTATTGTAGAGCGGAATTATGACAGAAAAAAGTGGTTTCATACTACTGGTAAATCTCTCCGTTTTTCACATCGAACGACAGTTTCAGCGGGGCGTGATTGACCCTCTGCTCCTCGGGTATATCCTTGATGAGCACAGGGTAGTGGTGGTGGAGGTAGCCCTCCAAATCCCTCGGAACATTCACCTCCAGGGGGCCGAAAGTGCGCCTTACGGGGTGTCGCACCGAGTCGTACTCGGCCCTATCGATGCCCAGTCGCACAACATTCACCCAGTGGCACTTCTCGTTGCCGTTGAACCACCCCATCTCCTTGTTCATCTTCCGGTAGAGCCAGTTGCGGCTCACAAGCCTATACATCACCCCGAGCACAGCACGACTCAGAAGGCTCTTGCGGTAGTAGAGCGACCTCGAGCGCGGAATTTCGCGTCGTTGCTGCCAATAGGGCCAGAGGCTGAAGGCGCTGATGAACCACGCCGTCTCGGCCCTATGAAAGCGCTCCATAAGGCGGCCGTTGGGGGTGCGGTCGAAGGGGAAGATGTCCACAAAGAATCCGTGGGAGATGTCGAACCACTCCACGCCCTCCTCTAAAAAGAGGGTGTTTTTCTTTCGCACCTTGGCCCAGTAGAAGGGTGTATTTGGGTCGGTCGTAAACTCCTGAAGTTCAAACTCCTCGCCCAGCAGAGCGGGGGCCTCACGCAGAAACTTGTTGTAGTCCTCGCGCAACATTCCGAAGTCCACATCGTCATCCCACGGCAGTATGTTCTGCCAGAAGTGAACGCCTATGGCCGTGCCGCCTATGGCAAAGCACTCCACCCCAAGAATACAGCACACGCGCTCAATCTCTTCGATAATCTCGAAGAGCAGAGCGTGGATACCTTTGAGTATTTCTGGAGTGTAGCGCATCTTAAATAAGCCATTAGCTGTTGGCTGTTGCCTTTCGTAAAAAAGCGCCGAAGAGGTGGGTAGAGAGCGAACAACGGCTCCCCTACCCTTCACCCTTCGGCTATAGTCTGATTCTTCTACTGCTGCGAAACGAGGAAGCGCTCGCAGTCCATAGCGGCGATAGCACCGCTACCGGCAGCCACGATACCCTGACGGTAGTGGGGGTCCTTAACATCACCTGCGGCAAAGACACCCTCCACAGAGGTCTTGCTCGAAGCACCCTGAGTGACGATGTAGCCCTCCTCGTTGAGCTCCAACTGGCCGGCGAAGAGTTTGGTCTGGGGCGAGTGGCCGATGCCGAGGAAGAAACCGTCGATGGCAATCTCCTCGGTGTGACCGTCGGCGTGGATGAGCCTTACGCCCGTTACGCCGTTCTCGTCGCCAAGAATCTCCTGGGTGTTGCAGAGGTAGTGTACCTCGATGTTGGGGGTATTCTCAACCCTTGCCTGCATAACCTTCGAGGCACGCATATAGTCCTTGCGGATAATCATATGCACCTTGTTGCAGATGGATGCGAGGTAGGTGGCCTCCTCACAAGCGGTGTCGCCCGCGCCCACAACAGCCACATCTTTGCGGCGGTAGAAGAAGCCGTCACAAGTAGCACAAGCGCTCACGCCCATACCCCTGAACTTGGCCTCGCTGGGCAGACCCAGATATTTGGCGGTTGCACCTGTTGCGATGATGATAGCCTCGGCCTCAATCTCATCGCTGTCGTTCACAACAACCTTGAAGGGGCGCCCCGAGAGCTCCACTTTGGTTACCACACCTGCGCGGATGTCGGCACCGAAACGGAGTGCCTGACGGCGGATGTCGTCCATCATCTGGGGTCCATTCACGCCCTCGGGATAGCCGGGGAAGTTCTCCACCTCGGTAGTAGTTGTGAGCTGACCACCGGGCTCAAAGCCCTCATAGAGTACGGGGGCGAGGTTTGCACGCGAAGCGTAGATTGCGGCGGTGTAGCCAGCAGGGCCACCACCAATGATAAGGCATCTTACTTTTTCCATTTTGATATCGAAGTTTTTGTATAGTTTTTGGTCGTAATTCCAATCGAACCTACAAATATAAGAATTATTTGTGAAAAAACGCATAGACGCGCTCGGCTTTTGATTTTCGCGGTTGCTACTTAGGCCGCGATGGAGTTGCCTCCAAACAAAAAAAGGCGGGACACAGCCCGCCAATATCCCTACTCATATAGGGCCATTATTCTCTGATAGTCCGCATCTGTAAAGTTATAGAGGTGTTCCACCACATCGTCGACATCCTTAACTACCCAGCTCGTTGCATACCTGACATCCCTTTCTATCAATGCTCCTTGGAATGTATGCTTCACACCATTGGAAAACTCAAATGATATCACAATATCGTCGCTGCTATAGTGAGGACCGACAGCCCAATAGTCGGATTCGTTGGGTCTTGTTATCTCCACATCGTATGTATCTGCCCCGACAAGTGTCACTATGGGTCCATCGCGCAATTCCAGCAACATTTCATTCCCCTCGATACTCACCGTAAACGATTCCGACGAGAAGTTGTTTATATACCAACGCCCCTCGCGTGTGAGATTATCTTCCACAATATGGTCGTCACAACCCCAAAAGGTTGCCATTAACAGTAGCACTGCCACAAAAAAACTCTTTTTCATAAGCACAAAATTTGAGAGATTAGCAATCTACAGCAAAGTTAGAAAATCCCTCCCCAACATCCAAACAATAACAATGATTCTTATATTTTGGATGGGCTATTTGTGAAAAAACGCATAGACGCGCTCGGCTTTTGCGGAGCCGATAGTCTGGGCGATATCCTCAAGGCTCGCACGGGCAACCCCCTGCACACTCCCAAACCTACCCAGCAGGGCCTCTATGCTCTTGGGGCCGATGCCCTCGATTTGTTCCAGCTCGCTCTTGGTGAAGGCCGCCGAGCGTTTGTTGCGGTGGAAGGTGATACCGAAGCGGTGGGCCTCATCGCGGATATGGCGCACGACCTTCAGCGGCTCGCCATTCCTATCGAGATTATAGGGCAGCGGGTCGCCCGGGAAGAATATCTCCTCGAACCTCTCGGCAAGGCCCACAACGGGCACCCTCTCAAAAATACCGAGCTCCTTGAGCACCGCCACTGCCGAGGAGAGCTGTCCTTTGCCACCGTCGACAACAATCAGGTCGGGCAGCTCGCCACCCTCGGCCAAGACCCTCGAGTAGCGGCGCGTGATTATCTCCCTCATCGTGGCGAAGTCATCGGGGCCCACCACCGTCTTCACATTGAAGTGGCGGTACTCCTTGCGCGAGGGTTTGCCGTCACGAAAGACCACACACGCAGCCACAGGGTGGGTTCCCTGCAAGTTGGAGTTATCGAAGCACTCGATATGGCGGGGTTGGTGGTCGAGGTGGAGTTCGCGCTGGAGGGCCGACATAAGCCTTTCGGTGTGGCGTTCGGGGTTCTTAATCTCCATATTCTTGAGCCTCTCGGCACGAGCCATAATCGCCCCTTTCTGTGCAAACTCGAGGAGTTTGAGTTTGTCACCCTTCTGGGGCACGGTGAACTTCACATCCCCAAAATCGCCCTCGGGCACCACCGGCACGATGACCTCACGCGAGAGTCTGCCATCGGCTACGGCGGGCACCATCTGCCGGATGGCCGCACCGAGAATCGTGGCCCTCTCGCTCTCGGCTCCGAGCGTGAGGAGCATTGTGCGCGAGGCCACCACGGTGCCCCTCACAACCCTCACAAAGGCACAATAGGCATCTATCTCATCCACAAGTATATAGAAAACATCCAAGTCACCCAGCGTGGGGCTCACAATGACACTCTTGGCCTCATACTTCGCAAGGGCCTCGAGGCGGGCCTTATAGGTTGCCGCCTTCTCGAAGTTGAGCACCTCGGCCGCAGCCATCATCTGCTCCGTAAGGTACTCCTTGGCGGGCTTCAAATCGCCCCTCAAGTGGCGTTTTACCAGCTCCACAAGGCGGCCATACTCCTCGGCACTCTGACGCCCCTCGCAAGGACCTGCACAGTTGCCAATGTGGTACTGGAGGCAGACGCGATAGTTGCGCTTGGCAATCATCTCGGGCGAAAGGCAGAGCGCACAGGTGCGAATCTGGTAAATCTCCCTAAGGCTCTCGAGCACAGCCTTTTGCGCCATCACCGACGAGTAGGGGCCGAAATACTGCGACCCGTCGCGCACCATCCGTCGGGTGGACTCCACACGCGGAAAGGGCTCGTTGCGCACCACAATCCACGGGTAGGTCTTATCGTCCTTCAGAAGGATATTATAGCGCGGTTTGAGGGTCTTGATGAGGGAGTTCTCCAACAGCAGCGCGTCGTGCTCCGAAGGGGTGTCGATGTGTTTGAGCGAGGCCACCTTCGACACAAGCACCTTCACCTTGGCGCTATGTTTCGAGGAGTCCATGAAGTAGGAGCCCACGCGGCGGCGCAGATTCACCGCCTTGCCCACATAGATAACCTTGCCCGAGGAGTCCATAAACTGATAGACACCCGGGGTCGTGGGCAGCAGACTCACAGCCTCCTTCAACTCCTTTATACGCACATTTTCCACTATCATACCACAAAATAACTACTTTTTGTTGAGATTACGAAAAAAATGGCTAATTTTGTCTTTTGGTACGCGTGTTATGCGCGTGCGTGAGCGAGTTTCGGGTTAGGACCACACCCCACTTTTTCCACCTCCCGACTCTTCACGCACAAACGAAGGGAGAACTATATTTGATGAGCAACAACAAACTTTTCAGCACCGAGGAATTTATGTTTGGCCGCAAGGGGCCTTTTGCCCGATTTATGGCCAAGATTATTGTGTGGGCGTTCGGCGGACACAAGGCCCAGAGGGCTTACGACAATATTATGAGTCAGCCCGACCAGAGCCTACCCACCATTCTCAGGGAGATTAAGGTGAGCGTGGATGTGGACTCCAAGAGCATCTCCAACATTCCCGCAGAGGGCCCCGTGATTGTCATCTGCAACCACCCCACAGGTATCGTCGACGGCATCGTTATGATTCACGCCATCACCCAGGTACGCCAGGATGTGAAGGTGTTGGGCAACTTCCTGCTCAACCGCGTGGAGCCCATCACCCCCTACCTCTTCCCCGTGAACCCCTTTGAGGAGAAGCAGGGCGGCTCGCTGGCCGGCCTTAAGCTCGGACTCAAGCACCTGAGCGAGGGAGGCTGTCTGTTACTCTGCCCCGCAGGTGAGGTTTCGACCTGGCGCGGAGGCTGGGGCAAGAAGTATGTGAGCGACAAGGAGTGGCACTCCTCCGCCATAAAGCTCATCCGCAAGAGTGAGGCTGCCATTGTGCCCTGTTGGATAGAGGCAAACAACAGCACCCTCTTCCACCTGCTGGGCAAGATTCACCCCCGTCTGCGTACGGCTATGCTCCTGAGGGAGATTTTCAACAAGAAGGGGCAGACAATCCCCATCACCATAGGCTCGGCTCTGCCCGCCAGCCGCCTGAAGGAGCTCACCGACTTCAACACCTACCGCAACTACCTGCGTGCAACGGTGGACTTTTTGCGCGACAGCCGCGAGAAACCCGTGCGCTCGTGTGAGGACATAGCCAGGGACCAGGGTAATATGGGCGACATCATCCCCGCCATTGACCGCAACCTTCTCCTTGCCGAGGTGGAGAGCCTCAACCAAACACATAAACTCTTCGACCACGGCGACCACTACTCGGTATATCTGGCCCCCACGGAGCTGATTCCCAATATGATGCAGGAGATTGGCCGCCTGAGAGAGATAACCTTCCGCTGCATAGGCGAGGGCTCAATGAAGGCCGTAGATATAGACCAGTATGACAGCTACTACCGTCAGCTCTTCATCTGGGACCACGAGGCCCAAGCACTCGTGGGTGCCTATCGTATGGGCTTCGGTGGCGAGATTATGCCCAAGTATGGCCTCGACGGCTTCTACACCCACTCGCTCTTCCGGTACGACAAGGAGCTGGAGGGGATGCTCGGCAGCGCCATTGAGCTCGGCCGCTCGTTCATCACACCCGACTACCAGCGCCGCCCCACATCGCTACTGATGCTCTGGAGGGGTATTTTCCACACCCTGCTCTCCAATGAGGGCTACCGCTACCTCATTGGTCCCGTGACCATCTCGGGCGAGTTCCAGCGCTCCTCGAAGACCATCATTATGACCCACCTCACACAAAATCACTTCAACCACGAGGTGGCCTCGCATATCCACCCCCGCACCGGTGCCGAGGGTATTGACTTCCCCATCAACGCCGCGCTTATTGAGGGCGTGGATAGCATCAGCCTCATAGATAAGATTGTGAGCGACATCGAGAAAGACGAGCGCACAATACCCGTGCTGATCAAGAAATACCTCCAGCTCGGCAGCCGCATAGTGGGCTACAATGTCGACCACGACTTCTGCAACGCCCTCGACGCGCTTATGCTCCTGGATTTGCAGAATGTCCCCGAACAGAAATTGCAGATGATTCTCAGGGATATGAGCGACGACATTGTCCAACGCTTCAACCAGAATCGACAAGCATAATAAACGACCTACAAAGGCCCTCGGAAATCCGAGGGCCTTTGTTTTGAGTTGGAGGGGGCGAGGATTAAAGGGCAGAAAGGGCCAAAAAGGCCAAAAGGGCGAATGGGCGAATGGGCGAATGGGAGAGATGGGGAACTTTAAGGACTTTAAGGACCTTAGGGAGTTTAGGGAAATTAGGGAAATTAAGGATTCCTCAACAACTTCACTACATCCCCTCTATAATTGTCAATTTCCTTTTGGCCTTTTTGGGCATTTTAGCCCTTTTGGCCCTTTCCAATAGTTCACGGGTTACATTTTTGTAACCCGTGAGCAAAGCTGACCGCTGACCGCTTTTCTACAGACCTCTCCCGCCTTCGGCACCCTCCCCTAACTTAGGGGAGGGTGTTAGATGGGGCCTATAAGACCTATAAGACCCATAGGCCCCATAGACCAGTAGACACAAGAGCGCATATCGCGGAGGGAATTTTGTGCCAACAAGATGGGCGAGTCCGCAGCTTACTCGAGGTAAGTGAGGAACTCGCCCATTGTAGGTGGTGCAAAATTCACCCGCGAGATGTGCTCGCGAGCAGTCGCTCGCTATATGCGTCTATTTCTGGTGGGCTTTCTGCTCCTTCATAAACTTATTCAACTCCACAACGCGCTTCTTGGCAGCAGTAACCTGCTTGCCGGCGGTTACGCGCTGATAAGCCTCAACAGCCTTCTCGTTCTGGTCCATACTATCGTAAGCAACGGCGATGAGGTAGTTGATGTCGCTCGACTGCTCGGCGTTGCCTTTGAAGTGGGCAAGTGCCTCCTCGCCCCAAGCTGCGAGGTTGGCCCAATCGCTATTGCTGGCGGCGGTGTTCAGGCGGAAAATCTGGTTGGTGTAGTTTGCAGGAACTGCATCCACGAGGGTCTCGAGAGTTGCATAGGCAGCATCCTTATCGCCCTTCTTAATCTCCTCCTGAGCTTTCACCAAGAGGTAGTTGGAGAGTTTCGATTTGGCGTTGGCAGCGGCCTTGGCAAATTTGCTGTGACGGGTCTCAAGGTTGATGATGTCGGTATAAACCCTCACACCATTCTCAAAGTCCTTGAGCTCGCAGTAGCTCTGTGCGAGGTAGAGGGCCAGGTCGGTATCCTGACGGTTGGCCTCATAGCCTTTTGCAAATACCTCGATTGCACTTGCGTAGTTCTTGCTATTGTAAGCCTTCGCACCCATACTCTTATAGATTGCCGAAATGCGGTTCTTTGCATTGCGCACGGTCTTGGTGTCACCATAGAAGTTGCCCGACTCGATAGCCTTGGCATAATCCTCAAGCGCACCGTTCAAATCCTTTGCCTGGAGTTTCTGATTACCGCTGTTGAGGTTGCACACGGGGATATACCTCTGTGCCTTAACTACATAGTCTGCATTCTCCACCTCAAATGCCATATCCAGAGTCTTATACAGGGCGGTAAGAGCAACATCATACTGTTTTGCTTTAATCGCCGTCATAGCCTCTGCATAGGTGTTGTTGAGCTCAATCTCGAGATCCTGTGCAAAAGTGTTGGTGCTCAAAACAAGTGCTGCAAGAGCAACCATAAAAGCTTTGATTTTCATTGTATCGTTTGATTATTTTAGTTATTAGTTTTGTCCCAGTTATTATTTCAACGAAATAATTGCCACAAAATTATGCAATCCTCTGCGGAATTGCAATTCACTTGCGCAATTTTTTGAAAAATTCTTCCATAATACTCCTACATTCCTCCTCCATAAGTCCTGCCACCACCTCAGTTTTGGGGTGAAGTATGTGGTTGGAGTAGGTCGAATAGCCCCTCTTGGGGTCGGCTGCGCCATAGACCACGCGCCCTATCTGGCTCCAAGCGAGCGCTCCGGCGCACATCACGCAAGGCTCCACAGTGACATAGAGTGTACACTCGGGCAGGTACTTCCCACCGAGGGTGTTCATTGCCGCGGTGAGGGCCTGCATCTCGGCGTGGGCCGTAGCATCGCCCAGCGCCTCTACCCTATTGTGGCCCTTGCCGACAATCCTGCCGCCACACACAACGACCGCACCGATGGGTATTTCGCCCTCCTCGGCTGCCATACGAGCCTCCGAAAGCGCCCTTTGCATAAAAAAATGCTCCATATTGTACTCCGTTTCCATCTTTTTTGTACCTTTGAAAGATTTTTCTCCCACAGACTACAAAGGTACGAAAAAATAACAATATAATAAATAAGGTATGTACAGAACACACACTTGTGGCGAACTTCGCCTTCAGCACCTCTCCGAGGAGGTGACACTCGCAGGTTGGGTACAGAGAGTACGCAACCTCGGCGGTATGACTTTTATTGACCTGCGCGACCGCTACGGCATCACCCAGCTCGTCGTCGATGAGGGCAGCTCCGAGATGGTGAAAGAGGCCGCCGGACAGCTCGGTCGTGAGTATGTCATCCAGGCCAAAGGCCGCGTGCTGGAGCGTTCGAGCAAGAACAACAAGATTCCCACAGGCGAGATTGAGGTGGCCGTAGCCGAGCTCAAGGTGCTCAACGCCGCCGAGACCCCTCCCTTCACCATTGAGGACAACACCGATGGTGGCGACGACCTGAGGATGCGCTATCGCTACCTCGATTTGAGGCGCAACCCTCTCAAAAATGCCCTTATGCTGCGCCACCGTATGGCACAGGTTACTCGCAACTTCCTCTCGGGCGAGAACTTTATGGAGATTGAGACCCCCTATATGATTAACTCCACTCCCGAGGGCGCACGCGACTTCCTGGTTCCCTCAAGGCTCAACCCTGGCAAGTTCTATGCACTTCCCCAGTCGCCCCAGACCTTCAAGCAGCTGCTGATGGTGGCAGGCTACGACCGCTACTTCCAGATTGTGCGCTGCTTCCGCGACGAGGACCTCAGGGCCGACCGTCAGCCCGAGTTCACACAGATCGACTGCGAGATGTCGTTCGTGGAGCAGGAGGATGTTCTGAACATCTTTGAGCGTTTCGCCAAGACCCTCTTCAAGGAGGTGCTCGGCGTGGAGATAGACTACTCGTTCCCCCGTATGTCGTGGCACGAGGCTATGGAGAAATATGGCTCCGACAAGCCCGATATCCGTTTCGGTATGGAGTTCAACGATATTACCGCCGATGTCAAGGGTAAAGATTTCGTCGTATTCGACTCGGCAGAGTATGTGGGTGCCATCGTAGCAGAGGGCTGCGCAAACTACACCCGCAAGCAGATTGACTCGCTGACCGACTTCGTGAAGCGTCCACAGGTAGGCGCCAAAGGCCTCGTATGGATTCGCGTAGAGGAGGGTGGCATCAAGTCGAGCATCGACAAGTTCTACACCCCCGAGGAGCTCACCGCTCTGGCCGCCAAGTGTGGTGCCAAGGCAGGTGACCTCATCCTCATCCTCGCCGGCGAGAGGAAGCACACCCTCGCGGCCCTCAATGTGCTCCGTCTGGAGATGGGCGACCGTCTGGGTCTGCGCGACCCCAAAAAGTTCGCACCCCTCTGGGTTGTCGACTTCCCCCTGTTGGAGTGGGACGAGGAGACCCAGCGCTTCTACGCTATGCACCACCCCTTCACCTCGCCCAAGCCCGAGGATGTGGAGTATATGGAGAGCGATCCCGGTAGGGTTAGGGCCAATGCCTACGACTTCGTTTGCAACGGTGTCGAGGTGGGCGGCGGCTCGGTGCGTATCTTCGACAGCGCACTCCAGCAAAAGATGTTCAAACTTCTCGGCTTCTCGCCCGAGCAGGCCGAGGCACAGTTTGGCTTCCTTATGAACGCCTTTAAGTTCGGCGCACCTCCCCACGCAGGTATCGCCTTCGGTTTCGACAGGTTCTGCTCGCTCTTTGGTGGCTCGGAGTCCATCCGCGACTACATCGCCTTCCCCAAGAACAACCAGGGCCGCGATGTGATGGTCGACTCGCCCACCGCAATCGACCCCGCGCAGCTCGTGGACCTCAACATCAAACTCGTCGAGCAGCAAGACTAACCCAGAGGCCGCCTCGAAGGAATGGGGACTCCCCAACTCCGCTAAAATCGGAGCCGATATCCCCACTCCGTTAGACGGACAACAATACAATAAGACCACCGCCAAACATTTGGCGGTGGTTTTCTGTAATTGTGAGAGTTGAGAATCATTTAGGGATGTTAGGGAGAGGCCTTTATCTCCCTAATCTCCCTAATCTCCCTAATCTCTCAAATCTCTCAAATCTCCCTAAGGTCCTTAAAGTCCTTAAAGCCTTCCCTATCTCCCCACCGCACAAAAAACAGAGGGCTCGATTGCAAAATCGAGCCCTCTGTTTATTGTTTCTTTGTCGCTCCTTAGAACTTGTAAGCAAAAGCAACCTGTGCGCGAGGCAAGGGAAGAATCTGCCAATCGCTATTGTTGTGACGACCAAGAGCAGCACCCATACCGATGGTACAGTCAATACCCCAGTAGGTGTTGAGCTTGAAGTAGTAACCATAGCTTACGCCAAGACCAGCGGCCTTAATGTTCTCCATATTACCATCACCATATACGCCAAAGGCGTTACCCTGACCAAAGCGAGCAGCCTCAAGGAAACCGCCGAAGTGGTGACCATTGAAAGCTTTGCAGAGGTAGTAGCGACCCTCAACAACTGCATCCCAACCATTGAGGTAGAGCTCGGAACCAGTCCTCTGCCAGGGCGAGAAGATAACTGCGGTACCCGAAACATCAATAGTCCACTGGGGAGCTACCGAGAACTCAGCACCAAGGTTAACAGCGCCAATACCCAGGTAGAGGGCGTTCGACTTAAGTGAACAGATCTGTGCGTTCGAAACGGTTACAACCGCGAAGAGCGAGAGAACCAAAGCTGCAATTTTTTTCATTTTCTAATCAGATATTTTTATATTAAACTTCTATCATTCTACTGTACGATATAGAATATCGCGTCAAAGGTAATACTTTTTTTTCTTCTGGCACACAAAATTAATAAAATTTTTTTCTATTTGCTACAATCGGGGCGAAAAAATATTTTCCTCGGTATTGTGAGGCCCATTTTAAGAGCAACAACCGTGCAGATGGGGCTCAGCGAGAGAGGAAAAAAAACACTAAAAGAGATATTTTTTCTCAAAAAGGTTTGCAGATACGCAAAAACTCCTTATCTTTGCCCTGCTTTTTAAGTCAAGCACGGAGAGATGGGTGAGTGGCTTAAACCAACAGTTTGCTAAACTGTCGTACGGGATTACTGTACCGGGGGTTCGAATCCCCCTTTCTCCGCAAAAGGGCAATAATGATTGCAGGGCTTCGATAATATCGAAGCCTTTTTTGTTTTTGTAGGCCTCGCAAACTTGTTTGCAGAAGGACTGCGGAAACAAAAAAGATTATTCGCCTCGGGCGAAACTGCAATCATTATTGCTCGTTTGCAAGGGCCCCGCGGCAAGCGATAGGGGATCACAAGCGTAGCGCAGTAATCCCCACCCTACCAGACACAAAGGCCACCTCTTCGAGCTTGAAGAGGTGGCCTTTGGATACCATTAGTGAAATGAGCGTCGGACTACCTACCCTTATACATCTCCTCGTAGTAGCGTTGGTAGTCGCCGGAGGTGACACCGTCGAGCCACTCTTGGTTGGTGAGGTACCAGCGCACGGTCTTTTCGATGCCCTCCTCGAATTGCAAAGAGGGGCTCCAGCCGAGTTCCTGCTGCAATTTGGTGCTATCGATGGCGTATCTCAGGTCGTGGCCCGCGCGGTCGGTGACATAGGTTATAAGGTCCAGCGAGTGGCCCTCGGGGTTACCAAGCAGGCGGTCGGTGGTCGCAATGAGCACCCTCACAAGGTCTATGTTGCGCCACTCGTTATTGCCACCAATATTATATGTCTCAGCCACTTTGCCCTCGTGGAAGATGAGGTCTATGGCCCTTGCGTGGTCCTCCACATAGAGCCAATCTCTCACATTCTCGCCCTTGCCATAGACGGGAAGTGGTTTGTGCTGGCGGATATTGTTGATAAAGAGAGGTATGAGTTTCTCGGGGAACTGGTAGGGGCCGTAGTTATTGGAGCAGTTGGAGATAATGGTAGGCAGCCCGTAGGTGTCGTGGTAGGCCCTTACGAAGTGGTCGCTACTCGCCTTGCTCGCACTATAGGGGCTATGGGGCGCATAGGGGGTCTGTTCGGTAAACAACCCTCCGTTGGGCTCCAGTGCGCCATAGACCTCGTCGGTCGAAATGTGGTAGAAGCGTTTGCCCTCATACCCCTCGGGCAGGCTCTCCCAATAGAGTTTTGCAGCCTGCAAGAGGCTTAATGTACCCATTACATTTGTCTTGGCAAAGGCGAAGGGGTCTTTGATAGAGCGGTCTACATGGCTCTCGGCCGCAAGGTGGATGATGCCGTCGATGTGGTAGTCGCCAAGAATCTTCAGCACGCCCTCGTAGTCGCAAATGTCTCCTCGCACGAAGTCGTAGTTGGGTGCCGTCTCCACATCGCGGAGGTTGGCCAGATTGCCCGCGTAGGTGAGCTTATCGAGGCAGACGATGCGGTAATCAGGGTATTTGTTCACAAACAACCGTACCACATGGGAGCCGATGAAGCCCGCACCGCCCGTTATGAGTATATTACGCTTGAAGTTCATCTATGCACTTTTTGAGCGACTCGCTCCAGTGGGGAATCTCCCTACAGAAGCTCGTCATAAACTTTCTCTTATCCAGTACGGCACACAGCGGGCGTACAGCCCTGGCACCATACTCCGCTGTCGTACAGGGGGTTACCTTGCAACCTTTGTGGCCCGCAAGCCCTGCTATCTCCACTGCGAACTGCCACCACGAACATTCGCCGAGGTTGGTGTAGTGGTACACGCCCTCGCGGAAGTTGCGCTCCTTGATTATGCCCACGATGGCCTCCGCCAAGTCGCCTGCATAGGTGGGCGAGCCTATCTGGTCGCTCACAACCCTCACCTCCTCGCGCTCGGAGGTAAGGCGCAACATCGTCTTTACAAAATTGTGGCCAAACTCGGAGTAGAGCCACGCGGTGCGCAGAATGATATAGTGACAGCCGCTTGCCATAACAGCCTCTTCGCCAGCGAGTTTTGTGCGCCCATAGGCGTTCACGGGTTGGGGGTGGCTCTCCTCGGTGAGCTGCGAGCAACAACCGCCCATAAAGACATAGTCGGTGGAGATGTGAATCAGCAGAGCACCATTCGCCTTGGCCGCCTCAGCCAGATAGCCTACTGCCGTAGCATTGAGCAGATGGGCCGTAGCCTCATCCTCCTCCGCTCTCTCGACATTGGTGTAGGCAGCACAATTCACGATTATATCCACCTCTTGCTCAGCAACATAACTCCTGACTGCCTCGCGGTCTGTAATATCCAATTCAGCCACATCGGTGAAAATATAGTCATCCGCCTGGCCAATTGCGGCTCGGCGGATACTACGACCTAACTGTCCCTCTGCACCGGTGACTAAGATTCTCATAACTCACTGAGTGTTGGTCTATTACTATCTTTCTCGGAGAGGATTATTTCGCTCTCGGCAAGGGGCCACTCAATGCCAATCTGTGGGTCGTTCCAGGCGATGCCGCCCTCCGATTCGGGGTGGTAGTATTCATCGCATTTATACTGAAAAACCGTATCATCTTCCAGCACCACATAGCCGTGGGCAAAACCCTTGGGAATGAAGAGTTGGCGGTGGTTGGTGCCCGAGAGTTCAACGGCCACATATTTGCCAAAAGTGGGGCTTTCGGGCCTAATATCTACGGCCACATCGAGCACCCTGCCGCTTACCACGCGCACGAGTTTTGCCTGAGCGTGGGGCTCCCTCTGGAAGTGAAGACCGCGCAGCACACCCCTTCTGGAGCGGCTCTCATTATCCTGCACAAACCTCACCTCAACACCCGTTTGGGCCGCGAAATCTCGCTGCGAGAAGGACTCCATAAAGTACCCCCTCGAGTCGCCGTGAATGGTGGGCTCAATAATCAGAACTCCCTCAATATCAGTCCTTAGAACATTCATCTCTCGCCCGCAAGTTTAAGCATATATTGTCCGTAGGCACTGCCGCGCATAGGCTCGGCAAGCTCCCTGAGCCTTTCGCTCGAAATCCAACCTTTCCTCCAGGCAATCTCCTCCAGGCAGGCAATCTGCACACCCTGGCGGCTCTCCACGACCTCCACAAACCTCGCGGCATCGAACAAACTCTCGTGGGTGCCCGTATCGAGCCAAGCAAAACCACGACCGAGTGGCTGCATATAGAGTCTGCCCTCGGCCAAAAAAGCCTTGTTTACATCAGTAATCTCTTTTTCGCCTCGGGCAGAAGGTTGCAGGCTATCGGCAATCTTGACAACCTCATTTGTATAGACATAGAGCCCCGTAACGGCCACATCGCTCTTGGGCTCCGAGGGTTTCTCCTCAATGGAAATCACCCGGCACTCGCCATCGACCTCCGCAACGCCAAACCTCTCGGGGTTGGGTACGCGGTAGCCAAAGATGGTCGAGAGGTGCTCCTCCTCGGCTCTCGCCACGGCCGCCTGCAACATACCCGTAAAGCCCTGGCCATAGAAGATGTTGTCGCCCAACACGAGGCACACATTGTCGTTCCCGATGAACTCCCTACCTATCACGAATGCCTCGGCAAGGCCGTTGGGCTGCGCTTGAGCGGCGTAGTAGAACCTCACGCCATAGTCGCTGCCGTTGCCCAGAAGTCGCTGGAAAGCAGGCATATCGTGAGGGGTGGTGATGATGAGTATCTCGCGTATGCCCGCGAGCATCAACACCGAGATGGGATAGTATATCATCGGCTTATCGTAGACGGGCAAGAGCTGCTTGCTGATGCCCTTTGTGATGGGGTAGAGCCTTGTGCCACTCCCCCCCGCCAAAACGATTCCTTTCATAGAAAACCGGCTAATGAGTTATAGTTTTGGGTTTAAGCAGATGGGCGTAGGCCGACTGAAAGAAGGTCCACAGCCACGACTCGTTGTAAATCAGTTTGTGTTTCCAACGATTGGAAAAGTATCGACGAGTTTTCCACCATACAATACGAACGAAACCAGAAGGCTTTTCGTCTGTAAATTCAGGTAGTATGATATCTCGTAAGATGCGTTCCTCGAGCTTTTCATCACAGATGACATCAGGAATGAGATTGTTTTCCATTCCAAGATGAGTAATACATATTCTTGTGATAGCATCCGCAAAACGCTTCATATTGAACTCTTTGTAAATGTCGTTTACTCGCGTCCAATCAATATTTTGGTGCTCTGCCTTGATGAATTGCATCCAATCGCAGAGATGACGCAGACTGACTCTCTCGGCAGCATAATGAGAGGCCATATGGCGCATCAAAAATAGGGCGTTAAACATTGCCGAGGGTAGTATAACTGCAACATCTCCTATCTTGTGTTGGATAGTCCCTTTTGCAGCTTCCTCCTTAAGGATCTGTTCGAATCGTAAGTTGGAGTTGTGTTGAGAAGTGTTGATAAAATCGTAGTGGTTTTCTATGAGCACTCCTTTGTATACACAAGTCGTGTGGTGATGAACATCTCCATCTATTTTGACTCCTATCTCCTTTGCCAATATATTATCGGCATCCTCGAATCGACCAAAGTTATAGGTGTCTATGTCGCTGAATGTACGATGATTGGGAATGGGATAGAAAAGACTGATTCCATATCCCTTGAGCACCATAAAGGGGATATTATTTGCCTCCATAAGTGCCGCCAGTTCCTTGAGGACTTTGATTCTGGCCTCATATTTATCTTCTGCAATGAGAGTTAAACCTGCCAACTTGGCAAACACCTTTTGGGGTATATCTTTGCGATACTTCGCCATTCCATCACAAATCAGAGGAAGTATATTGTGCTGTTGCGCAAGTGTCAACAGCTCACTCCACTCCTCTTCAGAGAGCGATTTTATAACTTCTACAAGGGATGCTTCAGAATGATTATTGAGAACAGATAGTAATATATTTACAGGTTTGTTATACATATCTACTCCTGCTTTAAAGACTCTATGACAGCTACTATTTTTTTTGTTCCAATCTCTTTTGTGATATTGTTTTCAATAAACTTGCGAGCGTTGCGACCATACTCCTCACACATTTCCCTATTGTCGTATAGGTGTCTAATTGCAGCAGCAAGGTCGGTTACACTATCTGCTTCAGAAAAGAGTCCAACTCTATTTTTGGTGATTATCTCCTGCAGGTCTGTGTCGGTATCATAGTTTGCAACTACCGCAGTGCCGGCAGACATTATGCTCCAAGTTTTGCTTGGCATTGCCCCTTTGCCAATTCCTTTCTTGCACGAAACGATACCGACATCTCCGAGGCTGTAAACATAGGAAACCTTATCATAGGGTTGCAAAGGGAAAAACTTCACATTGGTAAGGTGCAGCTCGTTTGCCATCTGCTCAAAGTGCTCTTTGAGACCTCCGGTACCAAACAATAGGAATGTCATATCCGAGCAATCTTCAAGTTGTTGGGCAGCCTTGAGTATGACATCAATATTTTGAGCATTGCCAAAATTTCCCGCATAAACAGCATAAAACTGGTCGCGCGAAAGATTTAGTTCCTCATACAAAACATTCTCAGCCTTCGGTATTGGAACAACAGCTTTCTCATCAACCCAATTGTATATGACTTCAATCTTGCTTTCAGGCACCCCTTTGACCATAATATTTCGCTTGAAGTCTTCGGAGATTACGATAATCTTATCTGCATTGCGATAAGTGAAACTCTCTACCACTCTGCCAATTTTCCATAGTATGGAACCGTGTTTTGTTAAACCGGTACCAACTAATGAGTCCGGGAAAATATCCTGAAGATTGTAGACAAAAGGAATATGGCGTATCTTTTTGATTAAGGCAGCCATAGCTCCTTGAATTGGTGGCGTGCTGGAGATGAACATTGCATCACACGAGCGGGCATCTTTGGCAAAAACACCTCTATTGAACTGCTTTATGCAACTGAGTGCATATCGCAAAGCCCTGAGGATAGGATTTTTGCCCTCTCTCATTAGCCTAAAACGATGGACTGTCATTTTGCCATCGTATAGTTTCTCGAGTCTGCGATGTTTATACTCCTGGTATATGGTGCTATCTACACCACGGGTAGGCGTAGGGGTATATACAAAAATCTCGTGCCCATTGGACATAAAGGCATTGTTGCGATCCTCCCCAAGATAGGAGCTGGAGTAAATTTCAGGAGGGAAATAGCCAGTTAATAATAAAATTTTCATTGCTAATGTGGTGTTGTCAACTTGGTGCTTGCCCCGACTTTGCAACGAAGGTTATAATAAAATTTAGTTCGCCTATTGCTGAGTTGAGAAGAGCTGAATCTTTTGGCCATTGCAAGGTTGTCACTACTTGCTTTGGTCATCAATGGAGGATTTGTAATAAAATGCTCTATGCCTTTAGCAAATCCTTCATAGTCATCGAAATCATACAGATACTCTGCCGAAAGCACCTCCGGAATGCCACAAGTGGGGGAAGATAGGCAAGGAATACCTTCGGACATAGCCTCAAGTAGTGCACGGGGTAATCCTTCGGCAAATGTGGGAAGTGCGAAGATGTCAGTATTGGCAATTACTTTTCTGACTTCATTGCCATCGGCCAAACGCCCAGTAAATTCCACGCTGTCTGCGATGCCGAGTAGTTGCGCATATTCTTCAAACTCTTGGCGTTTGGGACCGTCACCTACAAATCTTATTTTAACATCAAAGGACTTTTCTCTTAAAATTTTCAAGGCTTTCATAAGGGTCAAGTGTCCTTTGCCATAGCCAGAGAAGTAGTTTGCCACATGAGATATATAGAATGACTTTTGTCTGTCATCCCATACCTTCGAGGCGGCAAATGAGTTGTCTGGCAGTTCGACAGATGAATAAGACTCCGTAAAAGCAGCATTGTCATTTTTTGCCCGAGGTGGATATTTACTTTGAAGGTAATTCGTTGTAACATAAGAGGCACCATCTGCTTTTGCACACATTCGCTTGACAATATTAGTCCAATTATGTCGAACGATTGTCCTAATAATTGGATTTCCACCTGCTCTTTTGCCGAAGTTTTCCCAAGGGTCAACTACCACCTCTACCGCAAATGGTTTTTTTGTTTTTGCAAAGCATCGACAGAAAATATTTGAAGTGGCAGCCGGAATCCTAAAGATTGCACATTCGTATTTTTCGCAGTATTCTTTGACTACTTTGCGAATCGAAAAATACCTCTTAATGTATTCAATGGGACCTTTGTAATATGGTAGCAAAAGAAATGAAACACCCTCACCACTACAGAGTTTTTTACCTATAGGTGCCTCTTTGACTTCTATCGCACGAATAGCAGCGTATACATGATCGAAAACCTGCAAGTACCGTGCATAGAACTTATAATCGTAAACGGAATCTGCATATACGGTGCCGTCGGGTGTGATATAATAATGCCCATCGGCAACTACTAAAACATTCATATGACAATCTATTTTTTGCTTCCTTTCAATTTATACTTAATCCTAAACGAGGAATAATAGAGTTTGCGGGCAAAAGAAATAGCCCTCCAAAGAAGAGTGTATTTAGTCCATACTGTTGAGGGAGTATTTTTCAATATAGGACCAAAATTTTCTTTATAGGCAGCCCTTCCGGCCAAATCCAAGGATTTGATACCTTTATTTTTGAAGTATTTGATAGCATACCACATCAATGCCTGATTTGCATTGTAAGTCAATGCTTTTGTGTAGCTCGCATTGCTCTGGAAAAAGGCCAAACCTCCACCACTAAAGTAGAAGCTACTTGCGATATTATTACCATTCTCATCAAGGGCTTTGATGGGCAGAATCATCGATGGATTCATTTGGTGTAGTAGATAGAGTCTATCGCGATAATTTGGAGGTGTCATTTGTTTACGCTCGAATACCTCTTTGAGTTGGGCGTGGTGTTCTTCCATAAAAGATTCACTCCATTCCTCAACAATAGTCCCTCCCAGTTTCTCAAATTTGCGGACACAAGTTCTATAGCCACTCTTGAAGTTTTTGAATATTTGTTCCTCGCTCTGCGTCAAGTCAAGGAAGAATGAACCTCTAATGTCCGAGTGGAAGAGTTTTGTCTTACAAAGATTTATGTCGCTTTCTGTATATTGAAAATCGGCAAAAATCAAGAATGACATAACTCGTTTGGACTTTAGGAATTGTATCACCTCGTCAAGAATGATGGGTTTATTAACTGTATTCACATTCACAAAGTCAAAGCCCATATGTTGACCCATCCATCCGTAGAAAGGACTACCCATAATTTTGAATCCAAATTTCTTGAAGCAACATCCGGTGAAATGACCAACAAGACCATCGTCTTCCTCCGATGTAATTCGGATGATCACGGGCTCTACTTTTTTCCATACGCGGAGATATTTTAGCCACGAGATAGTTGTGAATAAATTTTTGTGTTCGTAGTGTTCATACTCCTCGATATTAACTGTTTCGATATCGAATAATTCAAACTTATACATATAACTCTATTTAAGAATGGAGATAATTCGGTGTCCTAACTCTTCTATGTCGTAGTAATTATAGCGCTGGTCGATTGGTAGTGCCAGCATATGCTCGGAGTAGTTTTGTGCGTTTGGACATACTCGAGAAGCCTCTTTTGTAATGGGCCATAGAACTGGAGCATATATGCCATTTGCCGCAAACATTTGCTGAACGGAATCTCGGTCATCGACAAGTATTGGTAGTGCAAATGGTGCGGTGTGTGTTTGTTGGGGGCTAAATGGAATGTGCAGTAGAGGGTTGTTTGCTATGATGTTGTATAGATGTTCATAGTTGCACATTCTCGCCATTCTAAAACTATTCGAACAGGTATTATGAACAATGTTTTGTCCCTCTTTAGACATCTCCCTGGGGTAGATGACATCCTCATTTTTCAGTAACTGTCCTGCTTGAGATAATGCCGCAAGGAAATTGGATTTGTCCTGTTGGGAAGCTGTATATTGGTAGATGTTTTTTAACCGTTCGGCCTGATTCCTTAGCACAAGGAACTCATCCGTATCATTGGTAGGTGCTATTTCGGTTGGTTCTATGTCTGATAAATATATAGCTCCATCTGGCAAGCCGATAGATTTACGGATGCTTGCAACATAGAAATCTACCGTGGGATTGAATAGCTCGTTTAGAGAGAACAGACAATGTGAAAAGTCTTCAATCACCAATATGTTGTGATTGATTTGTTTGATTCGATTTACTATATTATTGGTCGGAGTGAAACCATAATAATTGACCACCAATACGGCAGATGGATTATGCTTCTCAATGGAGTCAAGCATATAATCCGTATCAACGCTCAAATCAGCATTGAGTCTATAGTAGATTATACGATAGCCTTCCTGAATGAATGGGGCTTCCATTGACCAACAACAATAAGCAGGCATCAGGATTGTTCTTCCTTCGGATGCCTTAGAGGCGAGTAACAATGCCTCTCGTCCCGTACGAAGAAAAGCACCGTGCGCCTTTAGGTGCCTTAGTTGCTCAAAATAACCATCTTTGTGGTGGGCAATATGAAATTCGCTACCAAATTCTCTCATTTTAGCAATCTGTTCTATTGATATTCTCTCGGAGAAGAACGGTTTTCACAGTTCTGAAAACAATTTTTATATCAAGCCATAGGGTGGCGTGTTTAGCATAGTATATGTCGTTTTGTATTTTAGTTTTGCAGTTTGTGGAGTTTCTAAAATAGGCCTGACTATAACCGGTAATACCAGGTTTTACTTTCAGTAAATATTTTTTCTCTTCGTCAGTGTATACATTTAACATTCGTGGTGTATCGGGGCGATTTCCCACAAAACTCATATTGCCTATCAAAACATTGAAGAATTGAGGGAGCTCGTCAATGCTTGTTTTTCTCATAAAGCGTCCGACACGAGTTACTCGAGGGTCATCATCACCATTGTATGTAGAGCCATCGGCAGTGCGTATATCGGGAGAATTAACCTTCATAGACCTAAATTTACACATCTTAAATACTTTGCCACCTTTGCCAATGCGTGGTCCATTGTAGAAGATCGGGCCCTTGTCATCAAAATAGATTATGGGAGCCATGATGATAATGAGTAATATCAAAAAGGGGAGTGCTATTAAACCGATAATGATATCAAATATGCGTTTGAAAAAATGTAGATACATAACAGTAATCTCTTTTTTAATGGGTTATTATTTTTATTCTATTCAGAGCCTCTTGGCATTTAGATAGAGCATCAGCGGCATTGTCGCCTTGAGTGATGACATATCCGATTCTATCACTACCATTCATAAAAGGTTGCACTCTCTCGCCGACATTTTTTAGCATAGTTACCTCCACGACTCCAGGATAGTTTGTGGCCTCATCTATGCCAGACACTTCTTGAATTGTTCCTTCTATGTTTGTCAAGTGCAAAAGTGCGCTACCCTTCTGGAATTTTGGTCTTACGCAGGGTTCTTGTCCCAATGCCAAGTCGATGACACATTGAATCATATTTACGCCAGTGCTCAATGGTACCAAATGTGTGGTGATGCAGCCTCCTCCCAAACGGGCTCCAAGTTCTACCATCTTAGGTCCTTGAGGTGTAAGCATAATTTCCACATGGGCAGGACTATTGTTTATACCAACCGCCTGCACAGCTCTGGTCGCTAAATCTTTGATTAAACTCAGGTCGTGCACGCTATGTTGAGATTGCTGACTATGGCCTATTTCAACAAAGTAGGGTTTACCAAGAGTTTGTTTGTCTGTCACAGCAATGATGTGAACATTAGAATTGACAACTATTATCTCAACACTAACCTCTTGTCCTTCCATATATTCTTCAATAATCACATCGCCAGATCGTGAATTATCGAAACTATAGGAATACATTTGGAGTAACTCCTCTTCGTTTGCAACATAGCTTACCCCCCTATTGCCAGCATTGTCAGTTGGTTTGATAACGCAAGGATATGTTATGTGTGGAAGGATAGAGTTTAGATGCTCCAAATTATTTACAATAAAATACCAAGGGTGTTCCACATTATGCTGCTCGAATGCTTTAATCATTTCGCCCTTGTCGGTTGATTTTATTGCAGTATCATAACTAATTCCTGGCAAACCCAAAGCCTCTGTTGCTCTGGCAATGGACCTCATTGGCATATCCGTTGCCAATGTCATTATGCCATCAGGTTTGACTTGTCGCGCCAATTCAACAACGCCTTGCTCATCAATTGTGCTGACATTGTGAAACTCATCAGCAAAGGGAACTCCTATAGCATTAGGGTTAAAATCGGCTACTATTGTGTAGTATCCAAGGCTTTTCGCCAACTTAATTGCTGGTAGTTGTAGCACTGACGCGCCAAGAATCAAGAGTTTTTTCATTATTTTATGATTTCAACGAAGTTGGAAAGTATATACTCAATATCCTCGTCCGAGAGGCGAGTGTGGAGGGGGAGGGTTACCTCATTGACATATTGTGCATAGGCGTTGGGGTAGTTTGCAATGTCAAAGCCAAGATTCTTATATGCTGTCATCATTGGCAGGGGTTTGTAGTGTACATTGCAAGCAATGCCACGCTCGGCCATCTGCTCAATAACCCCGTTACGCTCCTCGACTCCCTTGCCCAGAAGGCGCACCAAATAGAGGTGACCACTCGAGGCACTGTCGCTATCATAGTGGTTCAGCACCTGTACATTACACTCTTTCAACACCTCATTGTAGCGCTCGATAATCTCTTTGCGACGCTGGAGCATTGCGGGATAACGCCTAAATTGAGCCAAACCAATGCCTGCCATAATGTCGGTCATATTACACTTGAAGTTGGGAGCGATAATATCATACTCCCAAGCGCCGAGCTTTGTTTTGGCCAGGGCATCTTTGTTCTGACCGTGCAGGGAAAGGAGTTGGAACTGCTTGTAGAGCCATTCATTATCCACCCCCTCGCGGCTAACCCAGGTTAGAGCGCCACCCTCGGCTGTTGTAAGGTTCTTCACGGCGTGGAATGAGAACGAGGTGAAGTCGGCAATCTCACCGCACATCTTTCCGTGCCACTGTGCGCCGAAGGCGTGGGCAGCGTCTGCCAAAACAACAACTCGTCCGTAGGCGGCCTGCAAATCATTTGCGGGTTTGAAGAGGTGTTTTTTGCTCTCAACTGCCGCGAAAATCTTGTCGTAATCACACACTACACCACCCAAATCAACGGGAAGTATAACCTTGGTACGCTCGGTAATGGCGTCGGCCAATTTGTCATAATCCATCTCAAATGAGTCGGGTGCGGTATCTATCATGACCACTTTTGCACCTATATGGCAGGTAACACTTGCAGTGGCGGTATAGGTATATGCGGAGGTGATGACTTCGTCGCCGGGACCAACGCCCAACACTCGCAGAATAAGCTCCATACAAGCCGTTGCAGAGTTTAGACATACGGCTTTGTCGGTGTGACAGTATTCGGCGATTAGACGCTCAAACTCTTTGGTGCGGGGTCCGGTTGTAATCCAACCAGAGCGCAGAGCTTCACTTACCTCTGCGACCTCAGCCTCACTCATATCGGGAGGCGAGAAGGGGATATTGCGTAGTTTGGTATTCATATTTTTTCCGATTAGTCAATCTTATCTTACTTTCTCCAGACCATTTTGTTGACGACGCCGGTGTAGGACTGGATGAGTTTTACAACCTTGGTCGATACATTCTCGTCTACATAGTTGGGTACGGGGATGCCGTTATCACCCTCCTTGACCATATCTACCGCTGTATCTACAGCCTGCAAGAGCGATTTCTCATCAATACCCGCCAAGATGAAGCAGCCCTTATCCAATGCCTCGGGGCGCTCGGTAGAGGTGCGGATACATACCGCAGGGAACGAGTGGCCCACACTCGTGAAGAACGAGCTCTCCTCGGGCAGTGTACCACTATCGCTCACCACCGCAAAGGCGTTCATCTGCAAGCAGTTGTAGTCGTGGAACCCCAGAGGCTCGTGCTGAATCACGCGAGGGTCGAGTTTGAAACCACTTGCAGCCAGGCGGTTACGGCTCCTTGGGTGGCACGAGTAGAGAATAGGCATATCGTACTTCTCGGCCATCTTATTGATGGCTGTAAAGAGGCTCGTGAAGTTCTTTTCGGTGTCGATATTCTCCTCGCGGTGGGCCGAAAGAAGGATGTAGCGACCCTTCTCCAAGCCAAGCCTCTGGTGGATATCGCTTGCCTCAATATCGGCCAAGTTCTCGTGGAGCACCTCGGCCATAGGCGAGCCTGTGACATAGGTGCGCTCCTTTGCTACACTCGAAGCGTTCAGGTAGCGCCTTGCGTGCTCCGAGTAGCAGAGGTTCACATCCGATATGATGTCCACAATCCTACGGTTGGTCTCCTCGGGCAGACACTCGTCGAAGCAACGGTTGCCGGCCTCCATATGGAAGATGGGGATGTGGAGCCTCTTGGCGCCGATTACCGACAAGCACGAGTTGGTATCGCCCAACACCAGTACAGCGTCGGGTTTGGTCTGCACCATCAGCTTATAGGAGGCATTTATGATGTTGCCCATTGTGGAGCCGAGGTCGTCACCTACAGCGTCCATATAGACCTCGGGATCTTTGAGTTTGAGGTCGCGGAAGAATACGCCATTGAGGTTGTAGTCGTAGTTCTGGCCGGTGTGTGCCAAGATGCAATCGAAGTACTTGCGGCACTTGTTAATGACGGCTGCAAGGCGGATAATCTCAGGCCTTGTACCCACAATTATGAGGAGTTTGAGTTTTCCGTTGTCTGCAAACTTCACATCCGAATAGTCGAGTTTGATTTCCATATTTTTATTATTGTTTAAATATATTATTCCAATCTATTGTTCTTGCATACCAAATTGCTCCATGTTGGGTTAGATGCCGACAATCTTGACTGATATATTTCTTGTCATCTGTAAATACCCTAATAGTACCATCCTCGGTGGTGCTCAACCCTAATAAATCAATGTAATAATCTCCCCATTGATTCTTCCACTTATCATTAACTGCGAAGAAATTTGGATTTATTTGTATAGTTTGTTCAAAGTAATCGGTTTGGTTACGATTCTTATAGATAACTCCATTGCTTTCTCCGAAATTCTTTGTACCGAGACCGAAAACTTTGGCGTTAGACCTTAGCGAGTTCCACACATAATCAGGGACATCGTCCTTGCTACTAAATGTGAATAGGTAATCGCAATTTGCATATCTTTCCTTATACTTTTCATCGTGTACATATATGTACGACAAATTTATGCTTTCTAATACTTGTGATTCTAAAAGTATATTTGCAAAGTCACGTCCGAAAGAAACCCCCTCTACTATCACATTGATTTTATCGTTGTCTGGGAAATCAACATCGTAAGAATATACTCTATCGCAATATTCAGCAAATTGCCCTTTGTGGGTATTATTAACATATACTTCTAACTCTGGAACATCTCTAACAATACCTGCCTTAAGGTATACGTAGCCTGCTGGTAGGCTTATCACAAATAAAGCGACACAGCAGAAAACAAAATTCTTCCAAGTTGATTGAATCTTCTGCTCCATTGTACTATAGGTTAAAATAGCCATAATGAGAGTTATTGCCCACAGGCAAACAACAAATATCATTGTCATGTCATTGCTATAAAAATATCGATAGAATGCTAGCAGAATTTGGTGCCATACGAAAATACTGAAACTCATTTTTCCTATGGATACCAGTGAATTACGTAGTACAGTTTGCTTGATTTTTATAGGATTAAATAACAAAATGCAAGTGAGTAATACGGTAGATATGAGCAGTATGCTCTGTGGAACAGAGAGGACCTTAACAATGGAACCAGAAACAGGGTTGATCCTATCAATTGTATAAGGGAGATACAAAGAACTACATAATACGAGAATAGTTGTTACTAAGGCCCCCCAACCCAGTGAGACACTATACTTCCATTTTTTACTTCCATTTTTGTATGCTACACCTATCAGTCCTCCGAGTATGAGTTCCCATAACCTAAATGGCAGTAAATAAAACTTATCACCTTGTGGAATGTCTGGATGGCAGTATAGTACAAATGATGCAGTAGCCAAAATTGCAAGAATGCAAAGAGAAAGATTGATAAACTTACGGCAATTGGTTCTGACAAAGCATTTTATGAGTAATAATACCAATGGTAAGAATATGTAGAGTTCTATCAAAATTCCTACATACCAAAAATGCATGAGTGGCTTATATTCATTTGCCACATCCCAATAGTCCTTAGTTGTCAAGGCAGATAAAATATTCTGAGACATAAAGTTGGATGCAATCACCGACTGAGATACATTCTCATAATCATCGGGGAGCATTCCTACGAAGCCAACTATTAAGCAAATTGCACCAGCCAATAATACTAATGGCCACAAGCGCATAATACGCCTTAACAGAAAGTCAAAATAGTTGAATTTACTATTGGCTATTTTGTCAATCAAGGAAGGTATAATAAGAAAGCCATTTATGGCGAAGAATACATCAACTCCTAAATAACCAGTTTCCAAATAACCAATATGATAAAAAACAACCGCAATTATAGATATTGCTTTTAGAATATCTAAATCACTTCTATACTTGTCTTGAATACTATTTGCCATTTTTCAATTCTTATTTTACCACTGGCTCAAAGAAAGTGTCGGGACGATTGGGGTCAAAGCACTCGTTGCACCACATTACCGTCACAAGGTCTTCGGTGTCCGAAAGGTTGATGATGTTGTGGGTGTAGCCAGGGAGCATCTGCACGGCCTCAATCTTCTGTCCGCTCACACGCCACTCCAGCACCTCGTCAGTCAACACATTTCGCTGCTGAATGAGGCCCTCGCCGGCAACCACAATAAACTGCTCCCACTTGGTGTTGTGCCAATGCTGTCCCTTGGTGATACCAGGCTTCGAGATATTGATACTTACCTGACCAACGCCCACCGACTTAACCAACTCCGTAAAACTACCCCTCGCGTCTTCGTTCATCTTCAGGGGGAAGGCAACCTTCTCTTTGGGAAGATAGGAAAGGTATGTAGAGTAGAGTTTCTTGGCGAACGAGCCTGCGGGAATCTCGGGCATAATGAGTGAGGTGGGCTGTGCCTTGAACTGCTCCAGAAGGTCCACAATCTCACCCAGGGTAACCTTGTGGGTCACGGGAGCGGCGCAGTAGCGACCATCCTCCCTTAGCACAGTATCCACACCGTCGAACTCGCAATGGTGTTCCTGGCCCTTGAGGGCTGCAATCATCTCATCCACAAGGTCGTCGATATAGAGCAGCTCCAACTGGGTGCTCCTATCGTTAACCTGAATAGGTAAATCATTAGCAATATTGTTGCAGAAGGTCGCAACAGCCGAGTTGTAGTTGGGCCTGCACCACTTGCCAAAGAGGTTGGGAAAGCGATAGACCAACACCTTTGCACCAGTCTTGGCGCCATACTCGAAGAAGAGCTCCTCGCCGGCGAGTTTGCTCTTGCCGTAGTCCGACTGACCATAGCGACCGATGAGGGTGGCTTGAATGGAGCTCGACAGCATCACAGGTGCGGTGTTGCCATACTTCTTGAGCGTAGCCAGCAGAGTGGAGGCGAAGCCGAAGTTGCCCGCCATAAACTCGTCGTTGTTCTGGGGGCGGTTTACGCCTGCGAGGTTGAAGACAAAGTCGGCCTCACGGCAGTAGCGCTCCAGATCCTCGGCCGAGGAGTCGATGTCGTACTCAAAGACCTCATCCACGACCACATCGCCGTAGAACTTTGCTTTGCCATCGCGAATATTACCAAGCTGTGCCACAAGGTTTTTACCCACAAATCCTTTGGCACCCGTTACAAGAATTTTCATAGTGAGAATGTTTTACTCCGAACGAATCTCCCTTGCCTTCGAGCGTGGCTGCAAACCGAGGTCCTCGCGGATGAAGCGCAACTTCAAAAGAAGCTCCTTCATACCCTCTACATCCAGACGGCGGGTGTTGTGGGAGTGGTAGTCCTCAATCTTGGCAATCTCCTCGTTGCCGTTGGTGAAGAACTTGTCGTAGTTCAAATCGCGAGTGTCACAGGGGATACGGTAGTAGTCGCCCATATCGATAGCTTTGGCCATCTCCTCGCGTGTGACGAGAGTCTCATAGAGTTTCTCGCCGTGGCGGGTGCCGATAACGCGCACCTCGGTCTGGCCGTATGCGGGATTAACCTTTGCGTAGGTCTGCTTGAGAGCCTCGGCAAGCACATCGAGGGTAGCTGCAGGGGCCTTCTGCACGAAGAGGTCGCCGTTCTCGCCGTGGGTGAAGGCGTAGATTACCAGGTCTACGGCGTCATCCAAGGTCATCATAAAGCGGGTCATATTGGGGTCGGTGATGGTGATGGGCTTACCCTGCTCCATCTGCTCAACCCACAAGGGAATGACTGAGCCACGACTTGCCATCACATTACCGTAGCGGGTGCAGCAGATGGTTGTGGCGGCACCCTGACCGAGCTCACGACCTTTGGCAATGGCAACTTTCTCCATCAGGGCCTTCGAGATACCCATAGCGTTGATGGGATAGGCGGCCTTGTCGGTCGAGAGGACAACAACATTCTTCACGCCGTGCTCGATGGCCGAGAGGAGAACATTGTTGGTGCCGACGACATTGGTCATTGTGGCCTCCATAGGGAAGAACTCGCAGGAGGGCACCTGCTTGAGGGCAGCGGCTGCGAAAACATAATCAACACCACGCATAGCCACATCCACAGAGGCTTTCTCGCGCACATTGCCGATGTAGAACTTCACCTTTGCGGCCACCTCGGGATATTGTGCCTGGAGGTGGTGACGCATATCGTCTTGCTTCTTCTCATCACGCGAGAAGATGCGAATCTCTTTGATGTCGCTCTCGAGGAAACGACGAAGCACGGCGTTACCAAAACTGCCCGTACCGCCCGTAATCAACAGGACTTTGTCTTTGAAAATGGACATAAATATTGATACTTTACTAACTTGTTTTATTATTCCTCTATTAATTTTAGATACTCCTCTATAAAACCATGGGCACCAAAAAGATGAAGCGCTCGTTCACGACTTCTTTGCCCCATAATTTTCCTTTGTTCGCTTGTAGAGTGAATGAATTTCTCTAATGCACCACATATCTGCTCCTCACTAGTTGGGTCAAAAAGAAATCCATTATAATTATCTTCCACCATCACAGAATTATCACTGACATCACTAACCAACATCAACTTTCCACAAGAGATAGCCTCTGCAATTGTATTAGAAAAGCCTTCCCACAATGACGGCAAGCATATGGCATCATATTGTGGCATAACTTCATTCACATTTTTTATATTATTGTTTAGATATAAATAATCACCTAAATCAAGAGAATCAGCCACTCCCTTAATCTTCATAAAATAGTCGTTTGCCTGCCCATTTTTACCAAACTGATTTCCATACCAATCAATTCGGAACGAGAGGCCTTTATTTTTTAATAATTCAACCACTCGAATGAAGCGTTCGCAGTTTTTTTGTGGAGCATATCGACAAAATACACCTATGCGCAGTGGATTATTGTGCTGAGGCTCGGAGGACGGAACATACAAATTTGTGTCCAGATAATTGATTATCGTTTTTGTTTTATTTGCTAAATTTGGAGCCAAGGACACGATATTGCGCGCTTGCGAATAGCTATTGGACACAATAAAGTCCGAACGACGGTACAACCATTTGACTAGGATTCTCTCTATTCTACTATTTCTTCCTATAGTTAAATTCCTTTCCCCATTTATAACTTTGATTTTTCTTCTAAAGAACAACGGAATTAGACATAAAAAACTCTCTCGTTGTCCAAAACTTATCACCACATCTGTTCTCACTCGCAAGAAATACCAGAAAATTGATAAAATCTTGCCAATTTTTCCTTTATTCGGAGCAATACGTTTGCGCATTACGCCCGTTGCACAAGGATAATGATCCTCCACATCGGCAAAAGTAGCTATAGTGACAACGTACCCTCTGTCGACCAACATTCTACACAACTCGGTAAGTTGATGTTCTGCCCCTCCGCTTGCTAGGGAACAAATAAAGCAAGTGATATTTTTCTTATTCATTGTGTAGTACTATTGTTATCTAAGAAAATTAAAATGATTGGGTTTCTTTCGGGGTGAGAAGAAATAGTTTGCCAAATCCAATATTACTAATCCATATAATGAGATAAGAACTGAGCTTGACAATGTTCCATAGTAATTTGATTTAACCCAATACTCCCAGAATAGTAAGAATAAATAGAATCTTGTAGAGTACCAAATAGTCCGCTTACGTTGAATTCCAATGAAAAGACTATGGGCAATATAGACCATAAAAAAGATGAAAGGATATGCGCCAATCGGTCCAAAGTCTTTCACAATGGGAATATAACACGAGTGGGTACAGTTGTAGGCAATACGCTTAAAATCGTATGTTTCCTGATTATCGTAATATATGCCCAACCCTTTAGCAATAGATGCATCACCCAGACCAATTTGTCCTGAAAAAGGAAGAGTCCAGTTTATAAATCCATTGAGTGCATAGCGGCCATAACCCAATTTATTTAAATCGACTGCATCATCACGCCTATACTGATAACCGATAAATGTAACTGTCATATACTCGATGGGGCCATACAAAAATTCCAATGCCTTGTAGTTTTCATTGAAATACACCTGTTTATCGGATAACATATCGTCATAATGTTCGGCACGTTGGGAAGCAACTCCCGAAATAAATGCCGACAACGCCACGGCTCCACAAGCAATTATAATCAGCGGTTTTTTCAATGCTTTCAAGGAACGCCTGATGGGCAATGACAACGCAGCGCCAATGAGGTAGTAAGCAAAACAATAGACAAAGTTTACTCGACCACCCATTGTGATAGAGATAATTAGATTGGCTAATAGAGGTAACAGAAGCAGTATAACCGATGTTATGGGTGTTCTTACTTTCTCCACCATCAACAACATTGCCTTGTATCCCGCCCAAATAGATAGCGGTGGTGCCAACGTTATGGCATAGTTAATCCAGTTTGGACGGTTTACAATATTGTCGTGCATCATTTCTCGCGCAAGACCCATATTCAAGTTTCCTCCCAATCTCATAAACTCTGCCACAGCCGCCAATATTAAAATACAAGATAGCACTCCATAGATTTTCCAGGATGTAAAGTTTATGGAAATTGGTTCCTTACTCACTGTTGAGTATCCTTTTTTGGTGAGTATCAGAAAGCATAATCCCGTAAAACCTATGAATGACATCAATTCATCCATATTTTCCGGCGACTCCAGAGGGATAAGTTCCGCTTTGGTAAAAATAATAATACCCACAACACCCAAAATCCACAGAAATCCGAAATAGAATCCCGGAGAGAGAAATACTCTAAGCTTCCAGACCTTAATTTGTCGGATAACCAAAAGTGTAAGTATGATTAAAGTAGTTATACCAATGATGTTATTCATATTTATTTGAAATTGTTGTACGAGTTGTGATGGTTGGTCTTATGATTTTATTAGAAAAAATATTAACAACATAAGATAATGCAATGCCTATGATTATAATCAATGTATATACAAACAATTTGTTATCGTAATTAAGTTTTCTACAAATATCGCCTAAGTAAATGTTTGTCAGATATGATTCCAATGAGATGGCACCCATAAAACCCAAAACCTTGCTTAATATATTACACTTAAAAAACATGGGTGCAATAATCGTTACAATCCATAATATTGGGCATGCTAATAGCCCAAAAATATTAACATTGATGACTCTGAATAGTTTGTTACAAACAAACATACATAAGCATAATAGTATGACATTACTATATTTTATCTCAACCCCCTTTTCTGCTAATTTGCCAGTAATAAAACCCAAAAAGAAACATGGTGTACGCTCCAACGCAAAAGCCATATTTCCCCATATGTAAGAATTGTTAGGAATAATAGCAATAATCCCAACAATAAAAGTTAGAAACAATAATTTTATTATGCCTTTTTTACCAACGCAAATGCGATATATGATGGGAGATATTAGATACAATGGTACTATCAAGGCCACAAACCAGGCTCCTCTATGCTCAAACCAATAGACTAATGTACTGATGTAGTATAAGAAGTGTTTAATCCCAACGCCCTCTATCTTACATATATACGCCCAATAGGGGATTGATAGAATTAGATAAGGGACAAGCAATCTTGTGAATCTTCTACGATACCATCCACCGATACCATCTGTTTGCAAAGAACGATGTAGCGAATTATATAATCCGAATCCTGAGAGTAAAAGAAACAAATCTACACCAAAATTACCAAATCCGAAGACATAACCTAATGCATAAGGCAATTGAACTCCATTTCCACCTGCATGACATAAGAGGATCCCAATTGCAGCGACCCCCATTAACTGCGGACGAAATTTACTTAAAACTTCAAATGTATAGTTCTTGGATTGCATAATTGAAGCCACGATGGTAATCAAATGTGCTCAAAGTACTCTTGGAGTCGTTTGCCTTGAGTACGGTAATCGAAATTCTCTTTTGCTACATTTTGACATTCAACGGCAATTTTGTTTAACAATTCAGGTTCATTATAGGCCCTGATGATTTGTGCCGCAATTGCTTCTATGTTATGAGGTTCCGTAATAAGTGCGCTTTCGCCATCTTTCAACCAATTGTTTGCCTCGCCTACGGTAGTGGTAATTACTGGGGTTCCTGCCAGTAATACATCTCCTAATTTTGTGGAAAAACCATTGCGATTCTGCACATTGTCATGTTTATTGAGAATAGTCAACCAAGCTCCTTTTTGATAACGCAAAACCTCTTCGTGGGTTAGGCTGCCAATAAAGTGGACATTATCAGTTAGGTTACTGTCTGCAATGATTTGATCCAACTCTTGTTTGTGTGGCGACTCGGGACCCGCCAAAATAAAATCCACCGAATAACCAATCTCTTTTGAGGCCAAGGCAAATGCTTTCATTGTACTTACAATGGCATCTTTGCGCTCATACATTGTTCCTGCATGAAAAATGTATGGCTTTTTGTGAGTGTATCGCTCGATGCCTTCGTATTGATTGGCTTCGACCAAAATAGGAACCTTTATAATAGATGCCTTGATGGATTTAACCATGTTTGCATATTGCTCCAACGCTTGCGATATGGCAATAAAACCATCAAAACGAGACATGTAAAGGTTTGTATATAACCACCTTTTGACCCTCGTTTTTGGGGAATCGTTTCGAGTAGCAAACGGATATTCGCATAATTCTCGTACAATTTTCCCTCCGTTTCTATGACATTGGTTAATTATAGAGATAGTATGGCTAAAACGAGGCTCGAAGTATATTATAACATCTCCTTTGTGGATATTTTTTCTAACCCATTTAGTAATCTGTAAACCATCAACAAAGTCATCAATACGTCGCATAAGAAATCGAGAACTCCTGCGTGGAGTGTGCGGAATATAAGAGAATGGGATAATGTCGTCAGCAATGCCACAGGCTTCTATATTTCTGTTGGCGCTATGGGGTTCTGTTCTATGCGTTACTATCACTTTGCAATTTATTCCATTGCATATTAATCCTTTTGCATAGTTCTTAATTCTATTTGTAGCTGCCATCCCTATTGGGAATGGTTCGCGAGTGAGAATATATACATTCATTATTCTAAAGGCGATTGTTTGTCTATTATACAGGTTAACTAACTAGAGCTATTTATTGAGAGCTGGCGGCATTTGAAGTATTGGGTAATTTAATCCAATCCCCGAAAATATAATCCCACACTTCCGGGTCAAATCCCCCCATACCACTCGTGGGAAAGAATGTTAATTCACCAAAAAACACTTCACCATTTATATCATAGAAATCCACTCGTATGAAAGGATGCCCTTGAGATAACTTTGAGGCTAGCTTCCACATCTTTTCGTATTCCTTAGGGGGCAAGTGTTGCTCTTTTGCAAAAGGATACTTCCGAGGTTCATGAAAGTCTTGATGAATCCAATCTTTATCGTAAAAATCTATCGTCATTGTTGTCTGTCTTCCTGCGATTATCTGACACAGTTTGGGTTCCCCATCAAAGCAAAAGAACTTGTAATCCTTTAATTCACGGTCATTCTCATCCTCCATATATTGTTCTGCAATAATGCGAGGCCTTACATTTTTGTATGGCCATTCCCTATTCTGATAGTAGTAGTTGGTCTTGAGCCATTTTTTAAACCGTTCGCGGGTTTTGACGAAGTCCAAATTATGTTTATCCTTGCACACAACAAGCCCTCCACTGTCATGCGTACATTTGAGTACAAACTGGTCAGGTAATGCATCAAAATCAATCTCGTCAGGTGTATTATACACGCCAAGTGTTGGAATAATGTACTCTTCGCCTATGATATTTGCCACATACTTTTTGGCTTCTACTTTATCGACCATTTGTGAATCCTCTGGCTTTCTGTTGTGCAATTTGAGCCATTGGAGTTTCTCGCTAAATGTTTGAGGATTGCCTAAATCAAGTTCTTTACCCATCCTCAATCTATATAGTTTTCTCAAAAATTTTTCATCAGAATAAAATTTTGAAAACTTATATAAAAGTAACAACTTAATTTTGTTCCTATCATACAATAAAGCATGAAATAGTTTTTTAACTCTATTCATAGTAAGTGAGAGTTATTTATGACACATATTTTTTTTCAAGACAGTAATTGTTATATCTCTGTGTGCTTCACAACAAATGCGATTAAGCATCGCTCCATACTCCTTTTTAGAAGTTAAATAAGGTATCCAACCTCTACTCGCAGCAGCATTTAAATAACGATTATGCCAAGATGAGAAAAGAGTATTAATGCCTGTTTGGTTTTTATTAATCCAACCTTCAAACGATTGCTGTAGTTGAGTATCGTCCGCAATAATAACATTCAGTTTGGTAACGGTTTGTCTAAATTTTGCAAGTTCTTCTCCTTGCACAAGCTCAATTGTAGCCGAGTCATCACACTGCACATATGGAATCAATTCTATTTGTGATGAAGAACCATCAAAACATAGCCTCAACATATAACCTTCATTCCAAAATGAATTCCTCTTCCCCTTCCAATCAAAACAGAAGTTTCCCAAACCATACACAATAGGTTTCCCATTGTAGTATTCATATCCACTATAGCAGTGCTGATGGTGATTCACAACCGCATCTGCACCTATCTCCACGAAGAAACGGTAGAGTTTTTTCATCCTCGGGCTTGGCAGCTGATAGTGCTCGTGGCCACCGTGAACAATCACCAACACAAAATCCGCGTTTCTGCGAGCCTCGGTGATTTGATGATAATTGTCTACCGACTCCAGAGGAGCCGAGCCTGCCTGACTCTCAGTTGCAATCGAAAACTCATTCTCGCAGAAATTGACAATCGCCAGCCTCTTATCTCTTAATTGTTTGTACAACACTTGCTGAGCTTCAGCTAAATTGTGCCCGCCACCCACATAATTTATGTTTGCCTCTTTGAGTAAATGGAGGGTAGTCTTACATCCATCATCACCAAAATCCCTAAAATGATTATTTGCGAGAGTGACACAATCAAAGCCTGCATACTTTATAGCCGTCACTGCATCTCTTTCAGTACGCAATGCGGGTCCACATTTATCAATGGGTTTTACATCTCCCTCGACTACGGGGCACTCGAAATTAACAATCGAATAATCTGCATCCTTGATAGTATCTTTCGCTCCGTCAAAAAAAGAGTAGTCTTTGTTGGCAACCATTGTTGCCACCCTATCATGAGGACAGAAATCTCCAGCAATAAGAATCTTCATATATTATTCATATAGTTAAAGAGAGCTATGTAAGCATCACTATCTTTCGCAAAAAAATGTTTGTGTATAACTAATCGCATGCGCTTAAAAATCTCAGATAATAAAAGACCATTGCAGAACAGTAGCTTAATGCCGATAATATGCGTGTGGCAATAGCGCCATTGATTCCGAAGAAATAGACCAAAACAATATTGCCGACAACCATAACCAATCCACATAGAAGGGCTCCGTTGCGTAATTCTTTGCCTTTGCCATGGGAGCCAAGGAACCTATTGAACATATCTCCAAGTCCGTGAATAGTAGTTCCTACTGCAAGATACTGCGCAAAGGAGGCTACGCAAGCGTAGGATTCATCGTACAGCAGATTAACAATGGGAGTTATCAAAAGATTGTAAATAATCAAACTTCCCACGGAGATTCCGAGTGTGACAACTAATACTTTCTTGTCAATAAAACTCTGTGTCGCAAATTTCTTGAAGTAGGTTGTTCCTATTACTGTTGGGAGTATTGCCAATGGTGTGGAGATGGTGAGTGCCAAAGTGTAATAACCCACATGGGTATTATCCGCACTAAATATACCCAACGTGATTCCGGCCAAATAGTTCAATGACACGGCTGCCACAGAACCAACATACACATTGAGACCATACTCTTTATTCTCGCGTTTAAGTTCCTTATATGCCCCTCCCAAATTTCTGAACGACGGTTTTGACGATATGATAAGAGCAAGCAAAATCACCACAGCCACACCATTCTGCAAGAGTAGCACTCTGGAAGACGATGCAGAAACGGTCGAAAACAGCAACCACGCCACAAGCAAATAAACGGCCGACGGCAATAATCGAGCAAGCGTCAATTTATAGATACTATTATCGCCTTGGAATACAGTATTTATGTAATTGAGTAACAATGGCGCACTACAAATTGGTAATGCGGTGATAAACAGAGGTGCAAGCGCGGAGTTGGTGTGCCCACTATGAAATATGAAGCACCCGACCATACATAACATCATAACACAAGTCGTAATGGCCAAAATAATAACCATTACACCTCTGATTTTCTTGCTGTAATTCGGGTCTGTAGAGAGAGCCAAACGCCTACTACCCGAAACAAAATAGCCGAATAACAACAGACTTGCAAAGAAATTAAGCAAGTTTGTCACATATCGAAAATCGCCATATTCGGCTGGCGAAAGCAACGATGTATTCAACACAGACACCCCCACACCAAGCACAACGCTCAATGCTGAGGATGCAAATAATACAACAGACTGCTTTACGTATTTATTGGCCATAATAATTAATGCTTATTCTTTCACACGGGGTAATTCTATCCAACTACCAAAAGTATAATCCCACTCCTCGGGATCAAATCCACCCATTCCACTTGTCGGGAAAAATGTCAATTCTCCAAAATATATACGATTGTTTATGTAATAAAAATCGACTCTAGAAATTAAATGTTACTTCCCGAACTTTTCGCAGGCCTCGTGGTAGGTGTCCAAGGAGCCGATGTCGAAGCGGCCGGCGGTCATCTGCCAGGCGTGCATCGTGGTCTGCTCGACCATATAGTGCGCCAGGTTGCCGGGCGCATCCTTACCGCAGCCGTTCGCGACCGATTCGCGCACCAAGTCGAGGTCTTTCTTCAAATAAATATAAAAAGGTGGCACCGCCCACTCGCTCTTAGGCATCGCAGGTTTCTCCTCCATACCCAGCACCCTCCAATCGGCATCCACCTCAATCACGCCCGTGCGTTGCAGTTTCTCAACCGAGGGTTGATGGTGGCACATAATGCAGCTCGTGCCCTTCGCCTTCGCGAAGTCCACAAACTCCTTGAAGCTGAAAAACAGCAGGTTATCAGCTGCCACAACCAGCATATCGTCATCAATCGCAAGTTTCTCCATCGCAAACAGCAGGTCACAAACCGCTCCCAGACGGGTATCGTTCGTCTCGGTGCCGTCATCCACGATGGTCACGGGCTTGGTATAGTTGAGGCCCGCCGCCCACTCCTCAAAGATGGGTGCGAACTTGTGGTTGGTGATGATTATGTGTTCCTCAATTTCGGGGATGGTGTCGATGTCATCAAGCATCCTACCGAGAATTGTACTCTCGCCTATTTTCAGCAGTGGCTTGGGGAAGTTCTTGGTCAGTTCGCCCAGTCGGGTAGCGTACCCCGCAGCTATAACTATGTTTTTCAAGACAATTTTGAATTTTGAATTCTGAATTTTGAATTACACGAACCTCGCTCCGTCGTCGGTCTGGCAGAAGTGTACCTCGAAGGTGCCCTCATATTCGGGGAAGCGACGCAGGTACTCGGCAGTCAGTTTTTCGCGTATGGAGTCCTCCTTTGCGGGGTCCACGAGGGCGATGCAGGCACCCTTGAAGCCCGCACCCGAGAAGCGACCTCCATAGACGCCATCCAGCTCGCGCATAATCTCATATATTGCAATCAGCTCGGGCGAGCCGCACTCGTAGTTATGGATGGAGCTCTCGCAGCTCTCGAACGACAACTTGCCGAAGAGTTCCAGATTGCCCGACTCCCAGGCTGTAACTCCCTTACGCACACGCTTATACTCCGAGTAGAAGTGCTCGGCGCGGCGTGCAAACCTTGCGGGCATAAGCTCCTTGGTCTGCTCGAAAACCTCGCGTGGCACATCCCTCAGGAAGGTCTTATCGAGGGTTTTGAGGGGCTGGTCGGTGTAGGCGAGCATATTCCAGGCTGCCGCCTTACACTCGCTCACCCTCAGGTTGTAGTCGCTTGACACGAGCGAACGGGTCAGTCCCGAGAAGAAGATTCCGAGGTGGAAATCGGGCATCTTGGGGTTCTTGGGAATCACGCGATACTCCTCGGTTGCGGTGTCGAGGAACAGCAGCGAGTCCTTCTCGCTCAGGGCGATACACGACTGGTCCAAGATACCGTTGTTCAGACCGATATACTCTCTCTCGGCCTCGGAGGCTATGCGGATGACCTCCATCTTTGTGAGCTCAATATCGTTAGCCTTGGCGAAGGCCATAACATAGGCGATGAGCACCGCCGCACTCGACGACAAGCCGCCGATGGGGAGCGAGCCCTTGATTACGCCGTCTACGCCCCTGCGGAGCTTAAACCTCTTTGCGAGAGCATACTTGGCGCCGCGGGCATAGTCGCTCCAGTGTCCCTGCTTCACCCTCACAAGGTCATCAATTGGGAACTCGGCCTCGCCGGGGAATGTGAGGCTTTTGAGCCTTACCATACCATCGTCGGTGGGCGAAAACCAGAAGTCCACGCCTTTGTCGAAGGCAAAACCGCTCACCAGTCCGTGCTGGTGGTCAACGTGCGCACCCAGAGGGCACACGCGATAGGGCGAGAATATGTGATATTTGTAGTCCATACTTTTAGCATTTAGCATTTAGCATTTAGCATTTAGCATTCAGCTGTCAGCCTTCTTTGTTTATCCATAAAACTCTTTGTACCACTCGGCAAACTTGCGGAGGCCATCACGCAGAGGGGTGTGGGGCTTGAATCCGAAGTCGCGCTCCAGAGCCGAGGTGTCCGCAAATGTTACGGGCACATCGCCTGGCTGCATTGCCACGAGCTCCTTGTGCGACTCGAAGTCGTAGTCCTCGGGGAGCACACCCGCCCTTACCAACTCTTGTTGCAGGATGTCCACAAAGTCCAAGAGGTTCTCGGGGTTGCTGTTACCTATATTATATACTGCATAGGGAGGCTCGGGCAGTCCATCTTCGCCAACTCTGCGCTCGGGCGCCTTGTGCATCACCCTCTGCACACCCTCCACGATGTCATCGACATAGGTGAAGTCCCTCTTGCAATTGCCATAGTTGAAGATTTTGATTGTTTCGCCCTTGCGGAGCATATTCGTGAAGCCGAAGTATGCCATATCGGGCCTGCCGGCAGGGCCGTATACTGTGAAGAACCTCAGGCCCGTCGAGGGGATGTTGTATAGCTTGCTGTAAGAGTGAGCCAAGAGTTCGTTGCTCTTCTTGGTTGCGGCGTAGAGCGACACAGGGTTATCCACCTTATCGTCAGTCGAATAGGGCACTTTCTTATTGCTGCCATAGACCGAGCTGCTCGAAGCATACACGAGGTGCTGAACGCCCCTCTTGCCACCGTCGTAGCTGTGCCTACAAGCCTCAAGGATGTTGTAGAAACCAATCAGGTTGCTCTCGATGTAGGCATCGGGATTGGTGATGGAGTAGCGCACGCCTGCTTGTGCTGCAAGGTTTACGACAATCTCAAAGTCGTTCTCCTCGAAAAGTTTGTCGATGAGCGCCTTGTCGGCAAGGTTACCCTTCACGAACTCCCACTTGCTCTGGGGATATTGCTCGGCAAGTGCGGTGAGTTTGCGGAGCCTATACTCCTTGATAGAAACATCATAGTAGTCGTTGACGCTATCGAGGCCCACAATCTCGATGGGACTCTCGGTGGTGAGCAGGCGCTCGACCAGATTGAAACCAATAAAGCCTGCGGCTCCCGTAACAAGTACCTTCATATCGTGTTGTCTGTTTTCTTTAATCTCTCTTGAAAATATCGCGAGTGTACACCTTGTCGGTCACATCGTCCAGCAGCGCTTCGTAGCGGTTGGCGATGATGGCCTGCGAACGGCGTTTGAACTCGGCCAGGTCGCCCACAACCTCCGAGCCGAAGAAGGTCGACCCGGCGGGAAGCGTGGGCTCATAGATGATAACCTTTGCGCCCTTTGCTTTGATGCGCTTCATCACGCCCTGAATGGCGCTCTGGCGGAAGTTGTCGGAGCCCGCCTTCATCGTGAGCCTATAGACACCCACCACCAACTCCTGCTCCCTGTCGGCATTCCACTGGCTCGAGGCAGTATAGTAGCCCGCCTTGGCCAAAACTTGGTCGGCAATGAAATCTTTGCGCGTGCGGTTGCTCTCCACGATTGCCGACATCATATTCTGGGGTACGGCATCGTAGTTGGCCAACAGCTGCTTGGTATCCTTGGGCAGACAGTAGCCGCCGTAGCCAAACGAGGGGTTATTGTAGTGACTGCCAATGCGTGGGTCGAGGCATACGCCGCCGATAATCTCCTGCGTATCAAGGCCTTTCATCTCGGCATAGGTGTCAAGCTCGTTGAAGTAGCTCACGCGCAGTGCCAGATATGTGTTGGCAAACAATTTCACAGCCTCGGCCTCCTTCATACCCATAAAGAGTGTGGGAATGTCCTCCTTGATGGCACCCTGCTGCAAGAGGCCCGCAAATGTGCGTGCTGCCTTTTCGAGAGCGGGGATGTCTGCAATCATCTCGATAGCCTTATTCTCGCCTGCAAACTGCTCGCGGTCAATCACTTTGGGAATACCGACGATGATGCGCGAAGGGTAGAGGTTGTCGTAGAGGGCCTTGCTCTCCCTGAGGAACTCGGGCGAGAAGAGCAGGTTGAACTTTTTGCCCTTTAGGTTATCCTCGGTCAAAAAACGGAAAGCGTATTTTACATACAGCGAACGACAATAGCCCACAGGGATTGTCGATTTGATGACCATCACAGCATCGGGGTTCACCTCCAATACGAGGTCTATGACATCCTCGATGTGGTGAGTATCAAAGAAGTTGCGCTGTGAGTCATAGTTGGTCGGTGCCGCGATGATGACCATCTCGGCTTGGCGGTATGCCTCCCTACCATCGAGCGTTGCTCTCAGATTGAGGGGCTTGGTCGCCAAATACTCCTCGATGTAGTCGTCCTGAATGGGCGACTTCTTGTTGTTAATCAGTTCTACCTTCTCTGGGATAACATCCACTGCCACAACCTCATTGTGCTGTGCCAGCAGCGTGGCTATCGACAAGCCCACATATCCCGTTCCTGCAACTGCAATCCTCATATCTTCGTTTTTTTTGTTGATGGCCTAATGCCTGTTATGCTCTGTTTTTGAGTGCCTCGCTTTCGAGCTCGCGGTCCAGCAGTTCAAAGGCCGAGTTGTTGCTCTTGAACTCGGGCACAATGCGTTTCATATTGCGCACAGCGTTGGTCACATCGCCGCTCTTGGCAATATCCACAAGCGCGTCGTACTGCTCACTGACGCTCTCGAAGTCATATTCTCTCACCTTGGCAATCTTAATCTTCTTGTGGTCGGTGGGGATGGTGTTTTCCTCGTTGGAGAGCACCTCCTCATAGAGTTTCTCACCCGGGCGCAGACCGGTGAACTTAATCTCTATATCTTTGCCGGGCACATAGCCTGCAAGCTTAATCATTCTTTCGGCCAGGTGGACGATAAGCACAGGCTCGCCCATCTCGAAGACGAATATTTCGTTGCCGTTGCTCATCGTTGCGGCCTCCATTACCAGACGGCACGCCTCGGGGATGGTCATAAAGAAGCGGTTGATTTTGGGGTGCGTTACGGTCACAGGGCCGCCCTCCTCAATCTGTTTGCGGAAGTGGGGAATCACGCTGCCGTTGCTACCGAGCACATTGCCAAAACGAGTGGTCACGAATTTGGTTATGCCCTCAACCTCGCCCCTCTCGATGGCCACACCAAGGCTCTGGCAGTAGATTTCAGCCAGACGCTTCGAGCAACCCATCACATTGGTTGGGTTTACGGCTTTGTCGGTCGAAATCATGACCATCTTTTCAACGCCATTTTTGACGCAGAGGTCGGCCACATTCTTCGAGCCGAGCACATTGCTCAGTACGGCCTCACAGGGATTCTCCTCCATCAGAGGCACATGCTTGTAGGCCGCAGCGTGGAAGACTACCGAGGGGTGATAGCGGTCAAAGGCCACCTGCAACCTCTTGGCCGAGCGCACATCGCCGATGAAGGGGACAAAATCCAGCTCGGGGTATTTCTTCTCCAACTCAAGGCGAATCTCGTGGAGGGGTGTCTCGGCTATGTCGAAGATGATGAGCTTCTTCACACCGAGGTCGGCCATCTGTCGGCAAATCTCCGAGCCTATGGAGCCCGCACCGCCGGTGACCATTACCACTTTATCGTGGAAGTTGTCGTAGATCTCCTCGCGGCTAATCTCAATTTCGTCACGCCCCAGCAGGTCCTCGATGCGGATGTTGCGCATCTTCATCTTGTTGATACTCTCGCCATTGAACTCATCCACCTGTGGAGCAACAAGAATCTTCAGTGGGTGACTGGGGTGCTCGCTGCAATATTTGATGAGGCGGTCCTTTTCGGCAAATGCGTCGGCATCGGTCGCAAAGAGCAGAGCGTCGGCCGAACTCATATCCAAAACCTTGTCCACATCCTCCTCGTTGCGGAAGTAGTATGTCTTCTGCTCCGACACCTTGTAGCCGCTCATCTTTTTGCCATAGTGGATGAAGCCGACAACCTTGTAGTGTGAGCTCTTGTGAAGACGGGTTGTGAGCGCTACGCTCTTGTCTCCCAGACCGTAGATGAGCACACGACGACGCTTGTCATTGGAGTGCTCCACAATCCAGTCGTAGGTGACAATCATCGCTACCCTCACGCCAATCAGAGCCACGATGGATATCATAAAATCAAGACCTACGCCCAAGATGATACTCTTCTCGGCCAGGTGCAGCGAGGGCACCACATTGAGCAGCACGAAGAAGATTACCGACTTGGTGAGAATTGCCAAGCCCAACGGGAAAAGACCCTTGAGCGAGGAGTGGCGTATGATGTGTCGGTAGGTGCGGAAAAGCACAAAACAGCCGAGGTTGATGGCCAGTGAAACGCCAAACATCATAAAGGCGGTCATCTGGCCGATAGCTTCCGAGCCTCCAAAGTAGCGCACCGCCATAATGGAGATGACGGACGAAATGGAGACGAGCACAAGGTCAATCACAAGGACTGCCCAGTAGCTCAAATAACGATTTTGTAACAGTTTTTTCATCATCGCTGTATCTGTTTTTCTTGACATCACTGCCCCCTCCCACTGAGTCGTCGGGGCAGTTGTGTGTTGTGTGGTTGGATTTAGATTTTCTCTACATCTGCGGCAGGCAGGGCAGCAGTGGCCACGGCAGCAACGCCCTCGATGCGGACCACCACTCGCTTCTCGTGGCGGGCGGATGTGCGGATGTAGACGCCTTCGACATCCTTGAGTGGCCCCACAAGGATTCTCACCCTGTCGCCCTCCTTGAGCCCGAAGTTCTCGTCGAGCATCTTGGCCCCCTCACTCTGGCAAATAGCCATAAAGTCCTCCATCTGTTTCTGGGGCACAAACTGCTTTATGGGGCGGCCCTCATCGTCCTTGCCCATTATGTAGCGCAGGTAGGGGAGGGTGTTCTCCTTGATTTGTTGCAGCTCGTCGAGGGTGGTGTGAATGAAGATGTAGTTGTGCAATTTTGCCACCTCTCGGAAGTAGTGTCCACCGCCCACTTTTCGGCGCCTTACGCGCTCGGTGGGAACGAACGAGAGGATACCCATTTCGCCCAGCAGTCGATGTGCCACAAGCTCCCTCTGATAGGTCACCCTCAAGACATACCACTCGGCTCCCTGGGAGGGGGATTTTTTTTGGTCATTTTTCTCTTGGGGCTCAACACGTAGTGTTGTGTGGGGAGAATTTTGCTCCATCTGCGGTGGTAAAATAGGCTGATTTTACTTCCCCTTTCGGGGCTTTGAGGACCTTGCATAGGTCACTTTTGGATATACCTCGGGGACATTGAAAACCACATAACACAATGATTTTCAATTAGTTATCCCGCCAATGGGGGGGGGGTAAAACCAACTTTAAGTTTGCCTATCAAAAGACAGTTTCACAGGCATACAATCGTTACAAAGGTACAAAACTATTTTTGTTTTCCACAATAAAAATGTCACTTTTTTCACCATCAATAAGTTAGGTGGCTGCCCATTGTGCGAATGAAGTAGTACATTGCCGCCCAAAACTTAGTTATTAGGATGGCGTATGTGCAATTTTTCGCCAAATAAAACACTCATATCGTGGGCGCAATTCGCACCATTTTGCGATAGTGAAAATACCATCACCCAACTTGAGGGGGATTTAATGAATTGAGAGTTGCCAAATGCGAGTAAACAAGAGCAGAGGGTGCTTGCACGCTTTGCCGAGCAGGAGCATTTTAGAGCACGCATAGCGTGGTCAAAGCAGAAAGGGCTGAAAGGGGAAAAAATTGACAATGGAAAATTGACAATTGACAATTATTGGAAGAAAGTTTGGGATATTTCCTAAAGTCCTTAATGACCCTAAGGGCTTGTAAGACCTATGGGACCTATGGGACCTATGGGACCTATGGGACCTATGGGACCTATAGGCCCTTTTGGCCCTTTTGTTGGTAGACGGTAGACATTATCGAGCGCATCTCGCGAGGGGAATTTTGTGCCAAACAAAGTAGCGGGCCCGCAGCTTACTTGAGGTAAGTGAGGAGCCCGCTATCTGAAGGTTGGTGCAAAATTCACCCGCGAGATGCGCTCGAGGTGAGTTATGTTCGTGGCGAGGTGGTGCTCGCAGGCTGTTACATACGCTGGCGAAGTATTGTTTCAACCAGTCGATAGTCGATGTTTTTGTTCTCGCCGAGCAGGGTGCCACGCTCGCGGAAGCGTCGGACAATCTCGGTCACAACATCCTCACCTATCGAGAGTTCCGAGAGTCGGGTTGCGAGGCCGAGCGAGCGGAAGAACTGCTCTGTGGCCTCAATGGTGCGGTCTATGCGCTCATCCTTGGAGCCCTCACGCACCCCCCATACGCGCTCACCGAACTGCACGATTTTATCTCCCTTCTGCTCCCTCATAACATTCATCACGCCGGGCAGCACAATGACGAGTGTCTGGCCGTGGGTGGTGCCCGTCAGGGCGGTAATCTCGTGGCCAATCATATGCGTAGCCCAATCCTGGGGCACGCCCATAGCCACAAAGCCGTTCAGACCCATAGTGGCCGAGAGCATATAGGTGGCCATCGCGTCGTAGTCGTGCTGATTGGCTCTCACCTTGGGTGCCACCTCCACAACGGTCTGCACCACGCCCTCTGCCCAGCGGTCAATCAGAGGCGAGCACTCGGTAACGGTGAGGTACTGCTCCATAATGTGCACAAAGGTGTCGGCCAGTCCGCACGCCACCTGGAATGGGGGCAGGGTGAAGGTCGCCTCGGGGTCGAGGATGGAGAAGAGGGGGAAGGTGTTGTAGAAGGAGTACTTTTCGCCCGTAGATAGATTGGAAATCACCGCGCCACGGTTCATCTCGCTACCCGTAGCGGGCAGGGTCATAACGCTCGCAAAGGGGAGTGTGCCGGCGTAGAGTTTGGGGTTTCTCACCAACTCCCACGCGTCGCAATCCACAACGGCTGCGGCGGCTATGAGTTTGGTACCATCAAGGGTGCTACCGCCTCCTACAGCAAGCAGAAACTCCACGCCCTCTCTCTTGCACTGCTCAACGGCCTTGCGCAGGGTTTCCACCTTGGGGTTGGGCTCAATGCCCCAGAACTCCACGAAGTCGAAGCCCTCGAGGGCTGCCACCACCTGGTCGTAGACACCGTTACGCTTGACACTACCGCCACCAAAGGTGACCATAATCTTCTTATCCTTGGGGAGTTCCTGTGAGAGCTTTGCTATCTCACCCCTACCGAAGATGAGTTTGGTGGGGTTTTGGAATACAAAATTGTTCATAGTTCTGTACCTTTATAATTATTGTTCGTTCTGCTCGAAGGGCACTATAGCGGAGGCATAGTCTTTCCACCCGTCGGCCGCCTGATACTGCTCGAGGCTCTCGGCGGGGACATAGATTTTGCGTCCCGAGCCATTGTAGTCGAAACCATCGGGGCCGAGCAGCGGGGGCTCTGTGGGCTCCGAGTAGACGGCCACAAGGCTTTTGCAGTCCTCAAAGGCCCAACCTCCGATTTCGGTAACGCTTGCGGGTATTCTAATCTCCTCCAGTGCGCTGCAATTCTTAAATGCGTAGTCGTCTATCGTCTGCACTGCCTCGCCCAGAAGGACCTCTTTGAGGACTGTGCAGTTGCGGAAGGCGTAGTCGTCCACCAGTGTCACAGCCGCAGGCAACTCAATAGTTTGCAGGCTGTTGCAGTTGTAGAAAGTGCCTTTGGCAATGGTTGTCATCTTCTCCGAAAGCGCGATACTCTCCAACCCTGTGCAGTTGTAGAAAGCATACTCCTCGACGCTCTCCACACTCGCGGGCAGGGTCACACTTCGGAGCCCCTTGCAGTAGTCGAAGGCGTAGTCGCCCACCACTTTCACACCCTCCGCGATGGTCACATCGGTGAGTGCCCCACAATCATAGAAGCAGTAGTAGGGAATCCTCTCCACCGAGGCGGGAATATTGGCGCTCGTGAGCTTCTCACACCCCTGGAACAACCTGTCGCCCAGCGACTTCACACCCTCGGGTATGGCAAAATTCTCCAACGCTGTGCAGTTGCGGAATGCCCCCTCGCCTATCTTGGTGATGCTCTCGGGCAGCTCCACTACCACCAATCGTTCGCACCCATAGAAGGCGTATTCGGGTATCTCCGTGAGTGAGGTGAAATATGCCAACTCCCTAAAGGCCATAATGGCCGTAGCGCTGAAGACCTCACCGATGTCGGTCACAGCCGCCGCCTCTTTGTAGGAGAGTTGCTGGTCGCCATCACTATCCCACTCCAAGACGCAGAGCACCCTGACGGCATTGTCGAGAAACTGGATGGGGGCCTCCATAGGGTCGTAGTAGCCCTCCAGAGGGATGACTACGGTCTTGCCATCGGTGAGTATGAAGGTCACATCGCTCTCGCCGATGATTATCGACTCAATGAGGGTGTCTCCATCCTCACCCTTGTCGCCCTTGTCACCCTTGTCACCCTTATCTCCTTTATCGCCAGGGGCGCCTGGTTCTCCTGTGTCGCCCTTGTCGCCCTTGTCGCCGTCCTCGCCGTCCTCGCCATCCTCGCCATCCTTGCCGTGGCGCACGGTAATGGTGGAGCCATCCGAGAATGTCACAACATACCCCTCGGACACTTCCTCTATTGAGGTAATAGTAAGGTGGTTAGCCGAGGCATTAAGGAGCGTCTGGACATCCTCTATCTTTTGGCGTAGCTCCTCTATCTCCTCTCTGAGGGAGGTGTCATCATAGGGCTCGGAGCACCCAACAAGTAGTCCGAAAAGGATTAGGGCCGATAGGCGAACAAGGTGTTTCATCTCATATCAACTTTTCGTCCACCGATGATAGTCTGCTCCACCAGCTCCTCGCCGAAGCTATAGGGCAGATAGGCCAACGATGGCACAGGTTTAGACACTACAAGATCGGCTCTGCGGCCCACCGATATTGCGCCCCTATCGGCCGAGAGTCCGAGGGCTGCTGCACCATTGATGGTGAGTGCCGAGAGGGCCTCTTCGGGCGTCAGGCGCATCTTTATGCAGGCGAGGCTCCAGAGGAACATCATATTGCCCGAGGGCGACGAGCCCGGGTTGCAGTCGCTCGCCACAGCCACAGCCAGGCCCTCATCTATCATCCTCCTTGCGGGGGCAAAGGGAAGATTAGAGAAGAACGATGCACCGGGCAGCACGGTAGGTATGGTCGAGGAGTGCTTCAAATCCTGCACATCCTGCTCATTGGCCTCCTCGAGGTGGTCCACCGAGAGTGCGCCATACTCAATGCCCACCTGCACACCGCCACTCGAGGCGAGCTCATTGGCGTGAATCTTGGGCCTGAGGCCATAGCGTTTGCCACACTCGAGAATCTTGGCGGTCTCCTCGGGGGTGAAGAATCCGCGGTCGCAGAAGACATCCACAAACTCTGCCACGCCCTGCTCGGCGGCGGCGGGAATCATCTCCTGGCAGACATACTCCACATAGTCGCTCTGGCGCCCCTTGAAGGCTCTGCCCACAGCGTGAGCACCGAGGAATGTGGCCTTGATGGTGGCGGGCAACTCCTCCTTGAGGCGCCTTACCACGCGGAGCATCTTCAGCTCGCTCTCGGTCGTAAGTCCATAGCCGCTCTTGACCTCCAGTGTGGCCGCTCCCGAGCGAATCATCCTCCAAGCCCTACGCTTGGCGGCCTCGAAGAGCTCCTCCTCGCTCGCCTCGGCAAGCCTGTCGGCCGAGTTGAGAATACCACCGCCTCGTGCGGCGACCTCCTCGTAGGTCATACCCGCAATCTTATCGCGGAACTCGCCCTCGCGCGAGCCTGCATAGACAATGTGGGAGTGGGAGTCGCAGAAGGCGGGGAATACCACCCTACCCTCTGCATCCACCACTTCGTCGGCCTCCACCTCGCCCATATCCTCCATCCGTCCGAAGCGAGTAATAATACCCTCTTCGGCCACAAGGAATGCGCCGTTGATGCTCTCTGCCGAGCCCATCGCCGCACCCTCCAAGCGCCTAACATCGGCGGGAAGGATGCCGGCAAGTATGCCAATATTTTTTATCAGTAGTCGCATAGCGTTTCTCTATTTTCTGTTCTGAAGGAACTCTACAGCCTTGGCAATCAGGGGGTACATAACCACATCGGTATCCACAAAGGGAACCACAGCCCTGAAGTCGGCAAAGAGTTTCTCGATGGGCTCACTCGAGCGCAAGGGGCGGCGGAACTCGAGCGCCTGTGCGGCGTTGAGCAGCTCGATGGCCAGCACCCTCTCCACATTATCGGCCACGCGTGCCGACTTGGTGGCGGCATTGGAGCCCATACTTACGTGGTCCTCCTGACCCTGCGACGAGGGAATCGAGTCCACCGATGCGGGCATACACAGACCTTTGGTCTGACTCACAATCGAGGCGGCCGTATACTGGGGAATCATAAAGCCACTATTCAGACCGGGCTTGGCCACCAAGAAGCTGGGCAGGCCCCTCTGTGCCGAGATGAGTTTATAGGTCCTGCGCTCGGAGATGTTGCCCAGCTCGGCCATAGCGATAGCCAGATAGTCGAGCACAAGTGCCAAAGGCTGACCGTGGAAGTTACCTGCCGAAACAACCACATCCTCATCGGGGAAGACGGTTGGGTTGTCGGTCGCGGAGTTAATCTCGGTCTCGATGACGCTTGCCACATAGGCAATAGCATCCTTCGATGCGCCGTGTACCTGGGGGATACAGCGGAACGAGTATGGGTCTTGAACATGCTTCTTGGGCTGAGCAATCAGCTCGCTACCCTCCAGAAGCTCCCTGAAGCGTGCGGCAGTCACAATCTGACCATTGTGGGGCCTTACCTGATGTACATTGTCGGCAAAGGGGTCAATCCTGCCGTCGAAAGCCTCCAGCGACATTGCGCCAATCTGGTCGGCCAGATCCGACAGCCTCTCGGCCTTATCGAGCGACCACACACCATAGGAGGCCATAAACTGGGTGCCATTCAGCAGCGCCAAGCCCTCCTTGGACTGGAGCGTCAGGGGCTCCCAGCCCTCCCTGCGGTTCATCTCCTCGCCCGAGATAATCTCACCCTCGGCGGTCTCCACCTCACCAAGACCCAGAATTGGGAGCGAGAGGTGTGCCAGAGGTGCCAGGTCGCCCGAGGCGCCGAGCGAGCCCTGCTGGTAGACTACGGGGCTGTAGTGGTGGTTGAACATATCTATAAGTCGCTCAACGGTAGCCACCTGCACGCCCGAATGGCCGTAGGAAAGCGACTGCACCTTGAGCATAATCATAATGCGGACAATCTCGGTGGGGACCCTGTCGCCCGTGCCGCACGAGTGGCTCATAACGAGGTTTTTCTGAAGAGCCGAGAGTTCATCGTTGGCGATGGAGATGTTGCAGAGCGAGCCGAAGCCTGTGGTCACACCATAGATGGGTGTGGGGCTCTCTACGGCCTTTCTGTCGAGGTACTCGCGGCACTTGGCGATGGCGGCCTTCGACTCCTCCGAGAGGCTCAATGTGTAGTTCTCCCTCACGGCGCGGATGACATCCTGATGGGTGAGGTGGGCGCGGGAAATAATATGCTGTTTCATCTGATTGTTAGTTTTATTATTAGGTTAATTCATTAAAATTCAACTTTATACTTGGTCGTGAAGTCCGCAATGTTGTCCACATCGGCAAAGATATTCTCGGCCGTATAGGTGGCGGCCTCCTGGTCCGAAAGAAGCCTACCTCCGTTTTTGCGAGCCGAGGCATCGGCACCCGCGTAGGTGCAGCCCCACTCGGCAAAAATCTTCTTCTCCTCCACCACATCGTCGCTCATATTGGCCATCCAGCCGTCGGCGTGGAGTGTCTTGGGCATCTTGCAGCGAATCCACACACTCTTGGCCCCATAGTGCCAAGCCCTGCCGAGGTAGATATTGTTGACCTTTGCGCCATTGAAGCCCACCTCATCGGAGGTCACCTCACAGTCGAGGAAGGTGATGCCATAGGGGGCCGCAGCAGCGGTCGAGGGGGCGGTAATGGCCGCGCCCTCCCTGTTGACATTTATCTGGCAGTGGTCGAAGAGCATAACGCTCGCGCCATAGATGAAGTCCACATTGCCCTCCACCAAGCAGTTCTTGGCGTAGACGCGGGCCGAGTCGTCACGACCGAGGAAGGTGTCCTGATAGCCTGTGATGTTGCAGTCGAAGAAGCTCACGCTGCCATACTTAACCTCCACAGCCATAGCCTGATCGCCACTCTGATTGGTGTTCTGGTGGGTATTCTCAATCGTAAGGTCGTGAATCTGCACCCTCTGGCTCTCTATGCGGATGGTGTAGCTACGGCGCTGGGCCTCGGGCAGCGAGCTATCCGCGCCACTATAGGTGCCCTGACAGTCGTCATAGGTCAAGATTGTCTTATCCTTGCCATCTCCCACAAGTATCACATTATCAAGCCCCCTTTTGATGAGCAGTTTCTCCTTGTAGGTGCCCTCTTTGATGTGGATAATGTAGGGTGTGGGGTTGCTCGAAGGTATCGTAGCGATAGCCTCACCGATGGTCTTGAAGTCGCCCGAGCCATCCTTGGCCACCACAACCGAGGGACCCGACTCGGAGCTACCCCTAAGGCGTGTGGTGAAGGTCAGAAGTGTACTCCAGAGCGAGTTCTGCTCCTTTGCGGAGGCCAGAGCCTGCACCTGAAAACTATACTCGGTCTGCTTCTCCAGACCCGTGATGGTCACCTCTCTGGCGGCGACCTCCTCGGAGGCCACAAGCGTACCGCTGCGGAGCACTTTGTACTTGTAGCCCACAGCTCCCTCGACCTCGTTCCAGAGAATCGTTGCCGAGTCTGTCGTGAGGCTTCCCTCTACCACCGTCACCCCTGCGGGGGTGGCAAGCCTGCCACCCTCGTTGGGATTGGGTTTCACTTCGGGCTCCTTCTCGCCACAGCTCCACATCGCAAGGACCGCCAACACGAGCGTTAGTATCTTCGTTATTTTCATGAGTTTAGTGTTTATGAGGTTCTATTTTACGAACTGCTCGATGAGGGCATCATCGGCCAGGTTGGGCAGCGTCACCTTCAGGTCGGGTGTGCGCTCCATCTCGCGACGGATGGCACTCATTGCACCCTCGTTGCGTGCCCAGCTACGGCGAGCGATACCGTTGTTGGTATCCCACAGCAGCATATTGTCAATCCTGCGGCGAGCCTCCTCGGAGCCGTCGATGACCATACCGAAGCCACCGTTGATAACCTCACCCCAGCCTACGCCGCCGCCATTGTGGAGCGATACCCAGGTTGCGCCCCTAAAGCCGTCGCCCACAACATTCTGCACGGCCATATCTGCCGTGTAGGCCGAGCCGTCGTAGATGTTGCTGGTCTCGCGGTAGGGCGAGTCGGTACCCGACACATCGTGGTGGTCACGACCGAGCACGATGGGAGCCGAAATCTCACCCCTTGCAATAGCCTCATTGAAGGCCCTTGCAATCTTAATGCGGCCCTCGCTATCGGCATAGAGAATACGGGCCGACGAGCCCACCACAAGGCGGTTGCGCTTGGCCTCCTTAATCCAGTGGATGTTGTCGTCGAGCTGACCGCAAATCTCCTCGGGAGCCTCCGAGCGAATCTCCTCCAGCACGCGAGCAGCAATCTCGTCGCTCTTGTCCAGGTCGCTCTCCTTGCCCGAGGTACATACCCAGCGGAAGGGACCAAAGCCGTAGTCGAAGAACAAGGGACCCATAATATCCTGAACATAGGAGGGATAGCGGAACTTACCATTGGGCAGCACCACATCGGCACCGGCCCTCGAGGCCTCCAGCAGGAAGGCGTTGCCGTAGTCGAAGAAGTACATACCTCGCTCGGCCAGACGGTTTACGGCCGCAGCGTGCCTACGCAACGACTCCTGAACGGCCTCCTTGAACCTTGCGGGCTCCTCGGCCATCATCACGCGGCTCTCCTCGTAGCTGTAGCCCACGGGATAGTAGCCACCTGCCCAGGGATTGTGGAGCGAGGTCTGGTCGCTACCGAGGTCCACCTCAACGCCCTCATCAGCAAGGCGCTCCCAGAGGTCCACGATATTGCCCTGATAGGCCAGTGACACAACCTCCTTGTTCTCACGCGCCCTCCTTACACGCTCCAGCAGCTCGTCGAGCGAGGTGTGTACCTCGTCGACCCAGCCCTGCTCGTAGCGTTTCTGTACGGCTGCGGGGTTAATCTCTGCCACGATGCTCACAACGCCCGCGATGTTACCCGCCTTGGGCTGTGCGCCCGACATACCACCAAGGCCCGCCGACACGAACAACATACCGCCCAGGTCCTTTGCGCCCGCCTTCATACGGCGGCGACCGGCGTTCAGAACGGTGATGGTGGTGCCGTGAACAATACCCTGAGGACCGATGTACATCCAGCTACCGGCGGTCATCTGGCCATACTGCGACACGCCCAGTGCGTTCATCCTCTCCCAATCATCGGGTTTGGAGTAGTTGGGGATGACCATACCGTTGGTAATCACCGCTCTGGGAGCCTCGGGCGACGAGGGGAACAGGCCCATAGGGTGACCCGAGTACATCACAAGGGTCTGATTGTCTGTCATCTCCGAGAGGTATTTCATAGCCAGTCGGTACTGAGCCCAGTTCTGGAATACCGCACCGTTACCACCATAGGTGATAAGCTCGTGAGGATGCTGTGCCACAGCCTTGTCTAAATTGTTCTGTATCATGAGCATCATAGCCGCTGCCTGACGCGAGCGTGCGGGGTACTCGTCGATGGGGCGAGCATACATCTCATAGTCGGGACGCAGGCGGTACATATAGATGCGGCCATACTTCTCGAGCTCCTCGGCAAACTCGGGAGCCAGGGTGGCGTGGTGCCTCTCGGGGAAGTAGCGCAGCGCGTTCTTTATGGCCAGCACCTTCTCCTCGCGAGTGAGAATCTCCTTACGCTTGGGGGCGTGGTTTACGGTAGTATCGTAGGGTTTGGGGGCGGGAAGCTCCTCGGGAATACCCGCCCTTATATCTGCTTGGAACTGTTCAAGTGTCATAATATGGTGTAGTATAGAGGGTTACGATTAGTTGATTTTGGAATTTACAATCTCGATTATTTTCTTCTCCTGCTCCTCGGCGGCCGCTGCAATCTCGGCAGCCTCTGCCACCAGAGCGTCAGCTTTTGCGCGGTCTTTGAGGCCTGCGGCATTAATCTTCACATTGAGGAACGCGCCCAGAACGGCAGCGCGGGCAGCCAGAGCACCCACACCAGCGTCACTCACCGAGTTGGGATTACCCTCCACAGCCATAGCCTCTGCAACCTCAAATGCGCGGTAGGAAGCCTTCATTGTTTTGAGGGGTACCTCGGTAGCATAGAGGGTTGCTTTCTCCATAGCCTCGGCCCTTGCGGCCTTCTCCTCATCGGTGCCTTTGGGCATACCGAAGACGGCCATTATGCAGTTGAACGCGTCGGTATCCTCATCCACCAATGCCAAGAGCTCGTTCATAATTCGTTTGCCCTTCTCGGCCCAATCCGAGAAGAACTCCCAACGCTCATCCCAGCCGGGTTTGTGGGCCGAGAGGTTGGCTACCATTGTACCGAGGGCTGCACCGAGTGCGCCCATATAGGCCGAGATGGAACCACCACCGGGTGCGGGCGACTCCCTCGAGGTCTCCTCGGCAAAGCCTTTGCAGCTAAGGTCAACAAGACCCTTTTTGATATTGTCTTTTTCGATGAGGCTCTCAACGATTTTCTCCTCGGGCTTGAAGGGGCAGAGCTCCGAAAGGCCCATAGAGCGAACGGCGATGTCCAGAATCTCCTGGTCCGTAATACCGAGCGAGCGCTGCTGTTTGCGGAGGAAGTATTTGCCCGCCTCAAGGAGTGCGGTGCGGGGAACAAGGCCCACAATCTCGGTGCCGGTAACCCTCACGCCACGGGCGGCTGCTGCACGGCAAACCTCCTCGAAAGCGATGTGGAGAGGTGTAGCAGCGATGTCGGTAATGTTCATCGACACCTGAGCAATGCCGTACTCCTCGATAAACCAGCCAATAGCCTTGCAACCTTTCAGGGTGCCGGGAATCATGACGGGCTTACCGTTCTCGTCGCGCACAATCTTGCCCACGATGGGTTTCTCCCTCATAGGACGGCCCTTCTCGCGCACATCAAATGCGATGGCGTTGGCACGACGGGTGGAGGTGGTATTGAGGTTGAAGTTCACAGCAATCAGGAAGTCGCGTGCGCCCACAACGGTTGCACCACTGCGTGCGGCCTGCTCGGTCCACTGGCCACCACCGAAGTCGGGCATCTCCTCGGGCTGAGTGATGCGCTGCTGGAGAGCCTCATACTCGCCCTTACGGCAGATTGCCAGGTTCTTGCGCTCGGGTTTGAGTGCTGCGCTCTCGTAGCAGTAGGTGGGCACCTTCAGCTCGGTGGCGATGCGCTCGGCAAGAGTGCGAGCCATTGCGGCACACTCCTCGAGGGTTACGCCTGCAACGGGCACCAAGGGGAGAACATCGGTGGCACCAATACGGGGGTGCTCGCCGTGGTGGTAACGCATATCAATCACCTCCGAGGCCTTCTTCACGCCCTGGAAAGCGGCCTCAACAACCGCCTCGGGCTCACCCACAAAGGTCACAACCGTACGGTTGGTGGCCTTACCGGGGTCCACATCGAGAAGTTTCACACCCTCTACTGCCTCAATAGCATCGGTAATCTGTCGGATAACCTCCATATCGCGGCCCTCGCTGAAGTTAGGCACGCACTCAATAAGTCTTTTCATAGTGAATAAAAGTAGTTTTTTATGGTTATTAGTAAATCAAACAATCACTCTTTCGCCTCGCGCACACTCGCGCGCGGACATACGATTCTCAAAGATAGGGATTATTTCCCGAACTTCCCCCAAGTTATGCAACATTTTTCACACTTAGGGCAAAATATTTTCACACGCGCTAATATTATAATGTAGATGTTTTGCAGTTCGAAAAAAAATCCCTACCTTGCAAGTCTGAAAAACCATTTTAACTATATGAAAAGGATAGCACTATTAATCTATTTGACCACTTTTGCAATCGCAACAGCGTTGGCCGTACCCGCCAAACGCGGCAAAATGCAACACACTCAGAGTGATGGCACCGTTGTAACCTTCGAGGTTGTGGGTGACGAGTTTGGCAACCACCTGCTGGTTGACGGCCTCTACACCGCAATCCAGGGCGATGATGGCGACCTTTGCTTTGCAACTTTCGAGCACGGCCTCCTCAAATCCTCGGGCGTGAAAGTCCGCCCCACCAACCGCCTCTCCTCGCGTGAGAAGGAGGTTGCACAGCAGAGTATCGGCCTCAAGAAGGTAAACGAAGACCCCCTCTTTAGCCGCCAGATGCACTCCCCCGAGAGAGCCATCTCTAACCGTATGGCCGCTATGAACCAGAGCGCTCCCCACGAGTCGGCACTCCAGATTGCCAGTTGGGGCGGCGAGATTAAGGGCAAGCGCAACCTGCTGGTTATCTTGGTGCAGTACACCGATATCCAGTTCACCATCGAGAATCCCCAGACTGAATTTCACAATCTTCTGAACGAGTCGGGCTATTCGAAAGATGGCGCAACCGGCTGTGCTGTGGACTACTTCGAGGATGCCTCCAGCGGTCAGTTCAACCCCACCTTCGATGTTGTAGGTCCCTTCACCCTCTCCCACAACCGCAAATACTACGGCGGCAACAACTCCTACGGCGACGACCAGGCCCCCGCAATACAGGCAAAAGAGGCTTGTGATTTGGCCGACGCAGCGGGCGTTGACTTCTCGAAGTATGATGCCAACGGTGACGGCGACATTGACCTTGTATTCATCGTCTATGCAGGCCACAACCCCGCAGAGGGTGGTCCCGCAGAGGCCATCTGGCCCCACCAGTGGGACATCTACCCCGGACAGAATATTGTGGAGAAACAGTATCCCAACTACGACGGCAAAGATTTCGTCACCTACGCTTGTACCTCGGAGCTCAAGGGCAGTGGTCGCGGTGGCATCCATATGAGTAGCATCGGCACCTTCTGCCACGAGTTCGGTCACGCCATCGGTCTGCCCGACTGGTATGACACCCAGAACAATGTCTGCTTCGGTATGGACTACGCCTCCATTATGCACGGAGGTAACTACCTCAACGAGAGCCGCACACCTCCCACCTACAACATCCTGGAGCGCTGGTTGCTCGGCTGGGCCCTCCCCAAGGAGATTCACTCGGCAGGCCTCTATGAGGTTGAGCACGTGAGCAAGAATGACGGCTATATCCTCTGGGCAAATCAGGATATGACCGAGTGCTTCCTCTTTGAGGCGCGCACCAAGGCCGCCAACTGCAAGTGGGACAAGTATCTCAACGATGGTGACCGCACATTCGGTCTGCAGGGCGGCGAGGGTATGCTCGTCTACCACGTTGACTGGAGCGGCAGCTACCTGAACAAGTGGAGGACCCACACCATCAACACCGACCCCAACCACCAGTGTGCCACCATCTTCCGTTCCAACCCCAGCGCTACGACCGAGAACAGCAAGGGTTGGTTCTTCCCCGGCTCGAGGAACATCACCACCATCTCCTATGAGGGTACCCCCGTATTCCAGAACTGGGCATTCGAGCGCCTGCCCTACTACTTCACCGACATCGCCATCGACGGTGCCAAGGTGACCTTCAACGCACAGATGAAGGAGCTCTCGGTGGACACCCGTCAGTACGACGCTATCGCCAACTGGGAGGCCTCCGACAAGAGCGCCTCGGAGTGGAGAGTGGTCTTCACCAATGACGCAACGGGCGAGAGCCGCGAGATTAAGACCGCCCAGAAGTACGCAATGCTCTATCCTCTGGCAACCGAGACCCACTATAGTGCCGCTATCTATGCAGATAACGACACCGAGCCCAGCTATGAGTTCATCATCACCACCCAGACCAATGTGATGATTCCCCGCTCGGCACTCCTCGTGGATGCCACCCACAAGTCGGAGGACCTCATCCGTCTGAGCGTCAAGGACCTCGACTGCACCCCCGAGCAGATTACCTGGTATGTGGACGGCAAGAAGAGCGACGCCTACCTGAGGCTCAACCCCGGCAAGCACCAGATTTGCGCCGTCATCACCGACACCGAGGGCAACACCGAGTACCTCTACCGCTACATCACCGTGAAATAAACGCACCAAACAATATAACAACAAAACAGAGAGTTACGATGAAACGCATTCTATATATACTTTGTGCTCTTGCCGCCGCCGTGGTGATGAGCGCTTGTGGCCCCAAGGAGGATGAGCAGATGACAGCGATGGACAGCTTTATGGACGCACAGAACCTCCCCGGCCTCTATCGCGACAGCAAGGTTGAGTTCACCTTCAACGAGGAGAGCCACCAGGCCTTCTTCAGCAAGAGCCAGCGCACCTATCGTATTATGAACGATTCGGCCGATAAGTACCTCCAGTTCCAACTCTCCGCCGACCCCGTAGAGGGCCAGACGGTGGATGTTGTTGCCAAGAGCTACGGTTTTGGCCTCTCGTCGAATACGACCTATAAGTCGCTGCGCGTAGATAAGATTGAGAATAACCTCTGCTACCTTCGCAGCAGCGCCGAGGGTGGCTATGTAGGCATCATCATCGCCTGGATAGAGTAATCCCCGCGACCATACCGCAAAAGAGCGACCACCGAGCTACTGTGACTCGGTGGTCGCTTTTTTTGGGGTTGGGAGAGATGAGAGAGATGGGAGAGATGAGAGAGATGAGAGAAATGAGAGAAATGAGAGCAATGAGAGGACTGGGAGTTTCCCTAAGGTCATTAAGGTCCTTAAGGTCATTAAAGTCCTTAAGGCCATTAAAGGCTTATGGGACTTATAGGGCATATTGGATCTTTCGGCCCTTTTCGCCCTTTCGGCCCTTTTCGCCCTTTTGGCCCCTTTCGGCCCTTTTCGCCCTTTTGGCCCCTTTAGCCCTTTCGGCCCCTTTGGCCCTTACCCTCCCCTAAGTTAGGGGAGGGTGAGCGAAGCTCGGGAGAGGTCTGTTGTGCTTCGGTAGAGGGATGAGAGGGATGAGAGAGAGATGGGAGGAATGGGAGTTTCCCTAAGGTCCTTAAGGTCCTTAAAGTCCTTAAGGCCATTAAAGGCTTATGGGACTTATAGGGCATATACGGCCTATGGGTCTTATAAGTCTTATAGGTCTTATAGGCCTCATTGTCTGTAGATGGTAGACGGTCGTCGGGCGACCACCATAATTCGCCAGCACCGTTGAAGAAGGTGATTATCAAGGGCTTGCCCTTGACCAAGCTTCCCTTTTCAAAGGGAGGTTTGGAGGGATTGTCTATACTCATTCCGCGAATGCGGAATTTTTTGGCGGCAACGGCCGCAGCGAGGCACAACGGTGCCAGCGGGTGAGGGTGGTGCCACCCACCGCTTCCCTTTGAAACAAAATAACGCATAAAGCGAGATGAATGCAAGGCTTGCAACAAAAATGGGAGGTGGTGCCACCGACAGCTTCCCCTTGAAAGTAAAAAGCGCATAGTGTCAAGGGAATTTTTTGCCAAACAAAGTAGCGGACTCCGCAGTTTGCTTGGCGCAAATGAGGAAGTCCGCTATCTGAAGGTTGGTGAAAAATTCACCGACAATATGTGCTTTTTTTATTTTTTGGACTTGGTAATAATCGCCCTACACTCCTCCACCGTCATCGCCAGGGGGTCCTTGGTCTTGGGGATGCGGTAGTTCTTGCCGCCCGAGTGGATGTAGGGGCCATAGATGCCAGTCATAATGGCCAGGTCATCCACGCCATCGAAGGTCTTGATGGGCATCTTGGAGCTCTTGTCCTGCTGTTGCTTCTGGTCAATGAGCTCAATGGCGCGCTCGTAGGTTACGGTGTAGGGGTCATCGGTCTTGCTGAGCGACACAAACTTGCTGCCGTAGCGCACATAGGGGCCAAACTTACCTACGCCCACGCTCACCTCCTGGCCCTCATACTCGCCCAGCGTGCGGGGCAGAGCGAAGAGTGCGAGTGCCTCCTCGAGGGTGATGGTGGCGATGAGTTGCTCCTTCTTGAGGCTTGCGAAACGGGCCTTGTCGCCATTCTCGCCGCCAATCTGCACCATAGGGCCATAGCGACCGATGCGGGCCGACACGGGCAGACCGCTCACGGGGTCCACGCCCAGTTGACGCACAGAGCTGTTCTGCTTAATCTGATTCTCGAGGGCGCTCTCCACGGTCTTATGGAAGGGGCCGTAGAAGTCGGAAATCATCTCGGTCCACTGCTCCTTGCCGTCGGCGATGGCATCAAACTCCTTCTCCACGGTGGCGGTGAAGCCATAGTCGAGAATCTGGGGGAACTGGCTCTCGAGGTAGTCGTTCACGAGCATACCGATGTCGGTGGGTGCGAGTTTGCCCTTCTCCTTGCCGACAACCTCACTCAGGGTCTTCTCGGTGAGTTTACCCTTGGCGAGGGTTATCTGCTCATAGGAGCGACGCTGACCCTCCTTGTTCTGCTTGAGCACATAGCCACGCGAGATGATGGTGGTGATGGTGGGCGCATAGGTCGAGGGGCGACCGATGCCGAGCTCCTCGAGGCGTTTGACAAGCAGAGCCTCGCTGTAGCGGTAGGGCTGCTGGGTGAACTTCTGGGTTGCGACCATATCCTTCATCGTGAGCAGCTCGCCCTCTGCCACGGTGGGCAGTACGGCGTTCTCATTCTCACCATCCTCCTCGGTCGACTCGAGGTAGAGTTTCATAAAGCCATCGAACTTAACCTGCTCACCCATAGCAACGAAACGCTCGGTGTGGCCACCTATCTGGATGGTCACGATGGTCTTATCTATCTGAGCCGGGGCCATCTGCGAGGCCACGGTGCGTTTCCAGATGAGCTCATAGAGGCGGTTCTCCATCGTTGTGCCCTCAATCGTGGAGCGGTTCAGATAGGAGGGGCGAATGGCCTCGTGGGCCTCCTGTGCGCCTTTGCTCTTGGTCTTATAGGCCCTCCAGGAGTGGTACTCGGCGCCGAACTGCGAGATAATCTCCTCCTTGGCGGCCATCATAGCCTGCGACGAGAGGTTCACCGAGTCGGTACGCATATAGGTGATAAAACCGTTCTCATAGAGCTTCTGCGCCACGCTCATAGTCTGCGACACACTCATCGAGAGTTTGCGGCCAGCCTCCTGCTGAAGAGTGGAGGTGGTGAAGGGGGGTGCGGGATACTTCTCGGCGGGCTTGGACTCCACACCGAGGATGCTGAAGTCGCTCGCCACACAGCTCTCCAGGAAGGCCACAGCCTCGGCCTTGGTGTCGAACTTGCGGTCCAACTCGGCCTTGAATACCTTGCCGTCGGTGGTCACAAAGCGAGCCACCACGCGGTAGAACTCGGTAGCCTTGAAACCGATAATCTCCCTCTCGCGCTCCACGATGAGCCTTACGGCCACACTCTGTACCCTGCCGGCCGAGAGTGCGGGCTTAACCTTCTTCCACAGCACGGGCGAGAGCTCAAAGCCCACAAGCCTATCCAGCACGCGGCGTGCCTGCTGGGCATTCACAAGGTTCATATCCACCCTACGGGGCGAAGCGATAGCCTCAAGGATGGCGTTCTTGGTAATCTCGTGGAAGACAATTCGTTTGGTCTGGTCGATGGGCAGTCCCAGCACCTCCGTAAGGTGCCAAGCAATAGCCTCTCCCTCGCGGTCCTCATCGGATGCGAGCCACACGCACTCGGCCTCGGAGGCCATACGCTTCAGGTCGGCGACCATCTTGGACTTCTCGGGGGCTATCTCATAGGCGGGCAGAAAGCCGTTTTCGACATCCACACCGATACCTTTTTTGGCAATGTCGCGGATGTGACCATAGGACGAGCAGACCTTATACTCCTTACCGAGGAACTTTTCGATTGTCTTTGCCTTGGCGGGGGACTCCACGATTACCAGATTTTTCTGTTGCATACGCTTTTATTTCAGATTGTATTACAGACTTTTATAACTTTTCGGCACCCACAAAAAGGTGCCTATTGGGGGTCTAAAATGAGGTTATACCTATATTTATAGGCCACAAAGATAAATCTCTTTGCGTGAATTTCAAAGAAAAGGGACACCGTTTTTTTTCGGCATCCCTCTCTCTATGGTTGGTCCCGACGGACTATTTACCGATGACTGTGTAGGTTATGTCGAATTTCAGAGGCTCACTGCCACCCAGTGCCAACTTAACAACTGCCTCATCGAGGTAGTCGTAGGCCCCCATACCGAGGGTTATCCTGCGGGTCACCTCATCCGACTCGTCCATCAAGAGCTGCTGCAAGTAGAGCGACAAATCCAGAGAGTAGCAGCCGAAGGTGCGATTCAGATAGCCGCCATAGACGAGCTCCATATCATAGCTCTCCTCGTAGTAGTAGTTATAGTCGGCCACCGCCTGGAGTTTCGCGTAGTTCGCGTATGTGCCCAAGCGCGCGGGCGCGTAATCAAAGAAGGTATAGTCCTCCTCGGCCAGCGGAATGGTCAGCGTTGCCTGGTTGATGAAAATCTCGCTACCCTCGGGGCGGAGTGCTCTCAGGGCTGCCACAAACTCATCGTCAAACTCGAGCGTGGTGGCCACACCCATAAGACCCTCAACATAGCCCTCCGTCACAGGATTCTCGAGGGGCTCATCGGCGGGAGTGTCAAGATTGATGCTACCACCAAAGAGGGTCGCCGAGTAGTCGTGCTCAAAGGCGCTCACAGCCTTAAGGTCTGTGAAGTATGCGTTATTGCTGATGGCAAAGGCCCTCATAATGTCGTCCTCCACCAGGTCGGGGTCGTCACCCTTGGGATAGCTGTGGCCATAGAGCACAAGGTAACTTGCGGGGCCCTCGTCCTCATCCCACTGGAGGTTCAGACCGTAGATGGCCGCATCCTCGGGCGAGGTACCCGAAGGGGTCAGGCAGAGGCCCGCGAACTTCTCCAGGAAGAGTTCGTTATCGTCATATATCTCCGTTTCGCTCCACAGCTCCTGCATAAACTCCTCGGCCAGCGTCTGGTCTGCCACCTTGAGGCTCAGGGTGTCAAAGAGCATTGCACCGTTGGGCTTGCCGCCAAACTCACAGGTGAACATAGGACGCGAGTCGATGTAGGTCTCATAGTCGATACCGCTACAGTAGACGCTATCCAACTTGAGCCCCTTGCGCATACGATAGACATCAAAGGTCTGACGCTTGAGCGTGTCGCCACCCGCCCTCTTCATACCGAGCAGCAGCACCAGCGAGTCGGGCTTGGCATCGCGGTCGGCGTACTCCACCGTGTCGCTACGCATCGAGTAGGCAAACTGCACCAACGCCGTAGCCTTGGTTTTGCCGCCATAGTGGGCATCACGCATAGCGCCAAAGTAGGCGTAGTCGAGGCTGCTGGTAGCCACCGAGTCGGTGAGGGTCAAATAGCTACCTATACCCTCGCCCACCTGTGCAAACTTCACCTCGAACTGCTGTCCTGGGGGCACGATATTGGTGCCCAGCTCGTCGTTGACCTCCGTACACGAGCTGACCAAAAGCACAAGTGCCGACACCAACAAAGCGCCGACACTCTTGAGATTTAATCCTTTAGAGAATAGAGTCATAAAATTCCTTATACTGCGAAAGCCTCTCGTCGCTTGCGGGCTCGCCCGAAGGACGGAGCACGCGTTTGCCACTTGCGGCCAAATACTCTTCTACTGCGGCGGGCAAATGCTCCGCCTCAACAACAATGCCATCGGCATTATCAATAACGAGCCTCATAAGATTTTCGTATGTGAGCCCCTCCTCGGAACCCAACTTCTCTACGGGCACACCCTCGCCACTCATCGTGTCGCGGAAGGCCTCGCCCCACTTGCCCTCGAACATATCGTCGTAGATGCTGAAGACAATCTTGGCCGACGAGAACAGAGGCTCATCGGTGAAGCAATATCTCAGGTAGAGGGGAGCCACGGCCGAAAACCAGCTGTGGCAGTGGATAATGTCGGGCTGCCAACGAAGTTTCTTGACGGTCTCGAGCACGCCCCTTGCAAAGAAGATGGCCCTCTGGTCGTTATCCTCGAACTCCACACCCTCGGCGTTGCGGAAGGTAGCCTTGCGGGGTGCGAAATACTCGTCGTTGTCGATAAAGTAAATCTGCACGCGAGCTGCGGGAATAGATGCAACCTTGATGATAAGTTGGTGGTCGTTGTCGTTGATAATGAGGTTCATACCCGACAGGCGGATGACCTCGTGAAGTTGGTTACGGCGCTCATTGATGCAGCCAAAACGGGGCATAAAGGTACGAATCTCGAAGCCTCGCTCCTGCATAGCCTGCGAAAGTGTGCGACAAGTGGTCGCAATAGGGCTCTCAGGCAGATAGGGGTATATCTCCTGACAAACACATAGTATCTTTGCTCCTGCCACTGTTCTGTACTTTTTTAGTTTACGCAAAACACCCTCCAATGCTCTGATTACCACCAACTAATGTGGCATCCGGCACAACGACTCGGCCTCTTCGTCGGGGCATTTTTGCAATAAGCCGATAATACAGCACAAAGATAATAAAAAAATTTTGCATTTCCGCAAACACCCTCGGGGATAATTTTGCGAGCGCAGAGAGAAGTGAAAGGTGAAAGGTGAGATAAGGTCCTTAAAGTCCTTAATGACCTTAATGACCTTAATGACTTATGGGAGGACAAGGGCTAAAAGGGCAAAAAGGGCCAAAAGGGCATATAGGGCCTATAGGGCCTATGGGGCCTATGGGTCTTATAGGTCTTATAGGCCCCATGTCGGCAGGTCGGTCGTCGGTAGACCAAAAACGCATAGAGCGGGGTCGGAACGACCCATTTGTGAGGGTGGTGCTCCAGACCGCTTTCCCTTGAAAGTAAAAACGCATAGAGCGTCGGGAATTTTTTGCCAAATGAGAAGGTGGCTCCGGAGTTTGCTTTTCGCAAATGAGGAAGCCACCTTTGAAATTTGGTGAAAAATTCACCCGCTATATGCGTTTTTTATTTGGTGAGAGCACCAATCTCATAAAGAACCTCATTGGTCTTCTTAACGGCTGCTACGCTGGCCTCGAATTTAGCCTTCTCGTCAGCGTTGAGCTTGAGATTGATAATCTTCTCGATACCGTTCTTGCCGATAACTGCGGGAACGCCGATGAAGAGGTCCTCTGCACCGTACTCGCCCTCGAGGTAGCAGCTCGAGGTGATAACCCTCTTCTGGTCGCCGAGGATGCTCTCAACAACACTTGCGATAGCTGCGCCGGGAGCGTACCAAGCCGAGGTGCCGAGGAGTTTGGTGAGGGTAGCACCACCAACCATAGTGTTGGCAGCAACCTCCTGGAGTTTCTTCTTCGAGAGGAACTGGCTCACGGGAACACCGCGGTAGCTTGCCTTGTCCACCAGAGGAATCATAGTGGTATCACCGTGACCACCGATAACCATACCGTCTACATCGCGGATGTCTGCCTTGAGGGCTTTTGCCAGATAGCAGCGGAAGCGCGACGAGTCGAGAGCGCCACCCATACCGATTACGCGGTTTTTGGGAAGACCGGTAGCCTTGAGGGTGAGGTAAGCCATAGTATCCATAGGATTGGAAACAATCACGAAGATAGCCTTGGGCGAGTACTCGAGGATGTTGTTAACCACCGACTTAACGATGTTTGCGTTAACGCCGATGAGCTCCTCGCGGGTCATACCGGGTTTGCGGGGAACACCCGAGGTGATAACAACCACATCACTCTTTGCGGTAGCCTTGTAGTCGTTGGTCACGCCCACGAGTTTGGTGTCGAAATCCAGAAGAGTGGAGGTCTGGTACATATCCAGAACTTTACCCTCGGAGAGGTCGGGTTTGATATCAATCAGACATACCTCACTTGCAACCTTGCGGATTGCCATTACATTTGCAGCAGTTGCGCCCACATTACCGGCGCCAACAACAGTTACTTTTGTTGCCATTTTTCCTAACTAATTTTGAATTATGAATTTTGAATTATGAATTACAAAAGTGCTTTGTAGCCCTCTGCATCCAGCAGGTCGTCGAGCTCTGCGGGGTTCTCCATACGGATACGCACGAGCCAGCCACCCTCATAGGGCTCTTTGTTCACGAGCGAGGGGTCTGCATCAACCTCTGGGTTGAGCTCCAGAACCTCACCGGTCACGGGCAGGAACACATCCGAAACGGTCTTTACGGCCTCGATGGAGCCGAAAACCTCGTGTGCGCCTACGGTCTCACCAACGGTGGGAACATCAACGAAAACGATATCGCCAAGCTCGCCCTGTGCGAAATCGGTAATGCCTACCAATGCTTCGTTACCATCAACGACTTTAATCCACTCGTGGTCTTTCGAGTACTTCAATTCTGCGGGAATGTTCATAGTGTTTAGTTATTTTTAGAGTTGTTAGTGTTAATTTCTTGTCCATAGACTAAGCCAACCACAAAGATACGCATAAAATTCAAAATGCAAAATTCAAAATGCAAAATTGAGAGGGGGAAGTTGGGAGAAAGGGCCAAAAGGGCCAAAAGGGCCAAAATGGCTAAAAGGGCCAAAATGGCTAAAAGGGCATATAGGACCTTAAGGACTTTAAGGACCTTAAGGACCTTATCTCTATTTTCAACTTTCAATTTTCCATTGTCCATTTTCAATTTTCAATTTTCAATTTTATTTCTTACATTTGTGGATTGAACCTAAAACCACAACTAAGACTACAGAATGAATACCTTAATTGACCGCGCTCTGATTGAGAGCGCAATGCAAAAATTGGAGGTCAGCTCTTTTGAGGACCTCTCGATTCGTCAGCTTGTGTCGCTCGTGAAGATGTTTGAGCAGCAGACCGGCCAGGAGTTTATCCACTTTGAGATTGGTGTGCCCGGACTCCCCGCCTCGCAGGTGGGCATCGACGCACAGAAGGAGGCTCTCGACAGAGGCGTTGCCTCGGTCTACCCCTCGCTTGAGGGTGAGCCCGCGCTCAAAGAGGCCGCCTCGAAGTTCGTCAGAGCCATCATCGGTGCCGACATCGCTCCCGCTCACTGCATCCCCACCGTTGGCTCTATGCAGGGTACCTTTGTGACCCTTATGGCCGTCTCGGCTCTCGACAAGAAGAAGGACACCATCCTCTACATCGACCCCGGCTTCCCCGTACAGAAGACTCAGGCCGATGTGCTCGGCATCCGTCGTGAGTCCTTCGATGTCTACAACTACCGCGCGGAGAGGCTCGCCCCCAAACTCGAGGAGTACCTCTCGACGGGTCGCATCGCCGCCATCCTCTACTCCAATCCCAACAACCCCTCGTGGATGTGTCTGACGGATAGCGAGCTGAGGACCATCGGTGAGCTGGCCACCAAGTATGGCGCTATCGTTATTGAGGACTTGGCCTACATCACTATGGACTTCCGCAAGGATGTGGACCCCGCAACGGGCCTGCCCACACAGGTGAGCGTCACCAAGTACACCGACAACTACATCCTGCTGCTGAGCGGCTCCAAGATATTCTCCTATGCCGGTGAGCGTATTGCCGTCACCTGCATCTCCGACAAGGTCTTCGACCTGAAGAGCGAGGCCCTAAAGGAGCGCTTCGGTATGCCCTCATTTGGCAATGTGTTCGTACACAAACTCATCTACACCCTCTCCTCGGGCGTTTCCCACTCGGCACAGATGGCTCTGGCGAGGATGATGGACCAGGCCGCCGAGGGTATCTACAACTACCGAGATGAGGTGCGCGAGTATGCCCTGCGTACGGAGCGCATACGCGAGATTCTCACCCGCCACGGCTTCCATCTGGTCTACGACAAGGATGTCGATGAGCCCGTAGGCAACGGCTTCTTCTTCACCATCGGCTACAAGGATATGAAGGGTGGCGAGCTGCTGGGCAGGCTGCTCCAGTGTGGCGTGAGCGGCATTGTGCTCACCTCCACCGGCTCCGACTATGAGGGTATTCGTGCCTGCTCGTCGGCCATCAAGCCCCACCACTACGACCTGCTGGACCAGAGGCTTGCGATGTTCGAGGAGATGCTCAAATAGTTTTTAGATTTTTCACTATCAATTGTCCATTTTCAGCCCCCCCTGGCTGTCAATTTTCAATTGTCACTTTTCAATTTTAATTTATATGGCAAATTTTGTTACGGCTGCCGAGGCGGCGAAGTTGATTAAGAGTTACGACAAGGTCTATGTTCAGGGCTCCACGAGTGTCCCCGAAGTGCTCATAGACGCAATGGTGGCACGCGCCGACGAGCTGCGTGGCGTGGAGGTCTACAGCGCCTTTGCCATCGGCACCCGCGACATCCCCTACGGCACTCCCGAGATGAAGGAGAGCTTCATACCCCAGAGTTTCTTTGTGGCCAACAACTACCGCAATGCTATAGCCTCGGGCTACGGCTCCATCACCCCCTGTTTTCTGGGCGAGGTGCCCGCACTGGTGAGGGAGGGCTATGTGAAGTACGATGTGGCACTGCTGAACTGCTCCGAGCCCGACGAGAGGGGATATTGTAGTTTCGGCATCTCGGCTGACCTGGCAGTGAGTGCTGCCGAGACGGCCAAGATTATCATCGCACAGATAAACCCCCGCATCCCCTACACCTACGGTGACGCGCTGGTCCACATCGACCGCATAGACGCCGCCGTGAGGGTGGATTGCGAGCCTGTGGCGCTGCCCACCGTGGAGCCCAACGAGGAGGAGTGGAAGATTGGCGGCTACATTGCCGAGCAGATTCCCGATGGCGCAACGCTCCAGATTGGCGTGGGAGGCATCCCCAACGCTGTGCTTGCGGCCCTCACTAACCACAAGAACCTCGGCCTCCACACCGAGGCCCTGACAGATGGCGTGGTACCTCTTATTAATAGTGGTGTGATTAACAACTCCCAGAAGGTTATTGAGCCCGGCAAGACGGTATGCTGTCTGTCGCTCGGCTCGCGCAGGCTCTACGACTATATGGACTACAACAAGGAGCTTCTGGTGAAAGATGTGGCCTGGACCAACGACCCCTTCCGCATCCGCCAGAATCCCAAGGCTATGGCCATCAACTCGGCCATCGAGGTGGACCTGACGGGTCAGGTGTGCGCCGACTCCATCGGCACGCGCATTTTTTCGGGCGTGGGAGGTCAGCACGACTTTATGTATGGCGCGGCCTTGTCCGAGGGCGGCAAAACATTCATCGCTATGAACTCCATCACCCCCAAGGGCGTATCGAAGATTAAACCCGTCTTGACGGAGGGTGCAGGTGTGGTCACCACCCGCTTCCAGACCCAATTTGTGGTCACCGAGTATGGCGCAGCCTTCCTCAAGGGCAAGAATCTGGCCGAGAGGGCCAAGGCGCTCATCAACATCGCCCACCCCTCGGTGCGCGAGGAGCTCGAAAGGGCCGCTTGCGAACGCTTCGGCTACTCGTTCCTAAGGCTCAAGGCATAAGACAAAAAGCCCTCGCGGAGATTCCGCGAGGTCTTTTGTTCAACTACACTAACCACAAGCCCCGCGAGATTCGCGGGGCTTGTGTGGTTAATGCCTCTGGAGTTCCCAGACCTCGAGGTCGCGGGGGGTGCCGTTGTCGAGCGTGAATCGTACGGCCGTACGCACCGGGTGAAAACCGTTGCAGCCCGCCGCCCCGGGGTTGATGTTCAGCACTCCGCGCTTCTTGTCGTAGCCCACACGCAGTATGTGGCTATGGCCGCAGACGAAGATTGTGGGCCTCAGGGAGCATATCTTGGCGTAGACTTCGCGAGTGTATCGCCCAGCGTAAAATCCGATGTGAGTTATGAGAATCTTGGCTCCCTCCCTTTCGAAGCACTGCCACTCGGGATAGGTAAGCCTCATTGTGTGGTCGTCTATGTTGCCATAGACCGCCACCACGGGCTTACCGAAGGCGACCATTGCGTCGGCCGCCTCAGCGTTGCCAATATCTCCCGCACACCAAATCTCGTCCACCTCCGAGAGGAAACGCTTGAGCGGCTCATCGAAGGTGCCGTGAAGGTCGGATATGACTCCTATGCGCAACATTATTCAAATGCAAAATTCAAAATTTCAATGTAACAGACCTCTCCCGAGCTCTACCCACCCTCCCCTAAGCTTAGGGGAGGGTAAGGGCTAAAAGGGCCAAAAGGGCCAAAAGGGCTAAAAGGGCTAAAAGGGCTCAAAGGAATTCAAAATGCAAAATGCAAAATGCA
>JAGBFH010000001.1 GCA_017936605.1 Tidjanibacter sp. | reverse complement strand
TTCAGTTTCAATATCATAACTATCAGTAATCATAGCATATTGAATCAGATGTGAGTTTTATATTGCTCCGGTATCTCAAGATTGAAAGTTCTGCATAACAACAGAACATCGTGGACATCATTTTCATCGTATTCATATCCAAGATGGAACTGTACCTGTGCCTCCGGGTTTATGCAGAACACCTCAATATTCCCGATTTTTCCTTTACCTGAGAAAGTTTCGCTTGGGAAAGTGTATCCGTCATATAGGATTCCATCTTCGACATATTCGAAACAATGCAGATCGATTATTCTTCCGTTGTCATCTTTCCAGACAGTATGGCTATCGGTCGTATAGTCCATTACAACTTCTCTGTATCCCTTCCAGGTAATCACGGATATGACCTTACCGTAGTCTTTCTTCTCTACGAACAGATCGATGTCGTTATGTATTCTTGTTTCTCTGCCTATAAGTGCATCGACACCCCAACCGCCGTCCAAAAATACCTTTACAGATGCTTCAGACAGCATTTCAAGAATCTTACATACATCAAAACAAGTTACCATAAAATTCGAATTTAACTAATTATCTACCCGAGTTTCTATCCGGTAATTCCGATTTATAAGTTTCATTGAAATCTGAAGGTTAGTCCTCCGTTAAAAGGGCCTCTATATAACTGCAAAATTACAAAATATTCGTAATAATAAGCCTTGTATGGGCAAAATATTACGACTTGGTGAGCATTTAAATAGTTTCATTCCTCGATTTTGCATTCTGCTTGTTGGCAATACTAAGAAGGCTTCCACGAATTCCATTCCTCTTAAAAATACCCATCCCATAACTAACAATTACGAAGTGCTCCCAAACGGCCCCACCCGACTCGACACAAAGAGTGGCTGCACCCGCTTTGAGATAATTTTACCAATTTTCTACTTTCAATTTTCTACTTTCAACTTTAATAGGTATTTTTGCCTGATTGAAACCCAGTATAGAAAGATGGCAAAGCAAGAGAAACAGAAAGAGACCCCGCTGATGCAGCAATACTTCTCGGTGAAGGCAACCCATAGCGATGCGATACTCCTCTTCCGTGTAGGCGACTTCTACGAAACCTACGGCGAGGACGCACTGGAGGCTGCCGCCATACTCGGCATAGCACTCACCCGCAAGGGCAACGGCCCGGGCAACTACATCGAGATGGCAGGCTTCCCCTATCACGCCGTCAATACCTATCTGCCGAAGTTGGTGCGCGCAGGTCGTCGTGTGGCTGTGTGTGAGCAGCTCGAGGACCCAAAGAGCGTCAAAGGGCTCGTCAAGCGCGGCGTTGTGGAGCTCGTAACTCCCGGCGTGGTGATGAACGAAAATGTGCTCTCGGCCCGCGAAAATATCTTCTTGGCGGCCATCTCGTTTGGTGAGAAGCGCAACGGCATAGCCCTTCTGGACCTCTCCACAGGTGAGTTCTATGTTGGCGAGGGCGATGACAACTACACCGACAAGCTCATTGCCGGTTTTGCTCCCAAGGAGATTGTCTATGAGCGCGGCAGAGAGGAGCAATTCTCGCGTGCGGTGAGCGGTCAGAACTACACCTATCGCCTCGACCGCTGGGTTTTCAACGAGGAGGTGGCGCGCAAGAAACTCTGCAAGCAGTTTGGCGTTCGTTCTCTGAAGGGCTACGGCATCGAGCGTATGGGCGACGGTATTACGGCCGCGGGTGCCATCCTCCACTATCTCGACTACACAGAACACAAAAATATCGCCCACATTAGCTCCATTTCGCGTCTGGATGCGGATAGCTATGTGTGGGTAGACCGCTTCACGATTCGCAACCTCGAACTTCTCGGCTCGAGCAGTAGTGACCCTCGCGGCTCGTTTGTGGGTGCCATTGACCGCACCTCCACACCTATGGGTGGCAGGCTTCTGCGCCATTGGGTGACTATGCCCATCAAGGATGCCGCCAAGCTCAACGCCCGCTTCGATACGGTGGAGGCCATCAAGGGCGACGACGAACTGCGTGAGGGCATACTGGAGGCCCTGAACTCCATCAGTGACCTCGAGAGGCTCTCTTCGCGCATTGCCGTGGGGCGAATTACACCCCGCGAGGTCAATGCACTCAAGGACTCCATTGGTGCCATTGAGCAGCTGAAAATCCTACTCGAAGGCTCCGACAACGAGGCTCTTTGTGGCGTTGCCGAGAGGCTCATTGTGCTCGACGATGTGCGCCGTAGGATTGCCACCACCCTCTACCCCGACCCACAGAACAATCAGATACAGAAGGGTGGAATCATCGCCGACGGTGTGGATGTGGAGCTCGACGAGTTGCGCGGCATAGCCCTCCACGGCAAGGACCGCATTGCGGAGATTCAGCAGAGCGAGAGCCAGCGCACAGGCATCCCCTCACTCAGGGTGAGCTACAACAATGTCTTTGGCTACTACATAGAGGTGCGCAACGCCCACAAAGACAAGGTGCCCGCCGAATGGGTGCGCAAGCAGACCTTGGCCAATGCCGAGCGCTACATAACGGCCGAGCTGAAGGAGTACGAAGAGAAGGTTCTGGGTGCAGAGGAGCGCATACTGGCCATTGAGGCCCGCCTTTGGGAGGAGCTGCTCGGCTATCTGTCGGGCTCGCTCTCGCAGCTTCAGCACAATGCGGCCACCATCGCACGCCTCGACTGCCTTACCTCATTTGCCGTCATCGCCATCGAGAGGGGCTATGTGCGCCCCGAGGTGGCCGACGACAAGGTCATAGATATTCGCGACGGCCGTCATCCCGTCATTGAGATGCTTATGCCCGTGGGCGAACAGTATATCCCCAACGATGTCTACCTCGACGACAAGGAGCAGCAGATAATGATGATTACGGGCCCCAATATGTCGGGTAAGAGTGCGCTGCTGCGCCAGACGGCCCTCATTGTGCTGATGGCACAGATGGGCTCGTTTGTGCCCGCCTCGGGTGCCCATATAGGCATTGTGGATAAGATTTTCACCCGCGTGGGCGCAAGCGACAACATATCCCAGGGCGAGAGTACCTTTATGGTGGAGATGCTCGAGAGCGCCTCGATTCTCAACAATGTGACCGACCGAAGCCTTGTGCTGCTCGATGAGATTGGCCGAGGCACGAGCACCTACGACGGCATCTCGATTGCCTGGAGTATGGTCGAATACCTACATAATCACCCACGCGCGCGTGCGAAGACCCTCTTTGCGACCCACTACCACGAGCTCAACCAGATGGAGGAGAGCCTCGAGAGGGTCAAGAACTACAATGTTTCGGTTAAGGAGGTCAACCGCTCGGTGCTCTTTTTGAGGAAGTTGCAGAGGGGCGGCACCGATAACTCGTTCGGCATCCACGTGGCACGCCTTGCGGGTATGCCGCAGAAGGTTGTCGAGAGGGCCGATGAGATTCTATCCGTTCTGGTCGCATCCCACGCCGAGGACTCGTTGGCTGTGGAGGAGTCGGCCAACAGGAAGGGTAAGGGCTCAAAGGCTATGCCCAAGGTGAAACCTGCGCAGACCTCGCCCCAGATGGGCATACAACTCTCGATGTTCCAACTCGACGACCCCGTACTGGTGCAGATTAGGGACCAAATCCGCGACCTTGACATCAACTCCCTAACCCCTCTCGAGGCGCTCAACACGCTCAACGAGATAAAGAAAATCACGGGATTGTAGTGTACAAACTATAAAAATAGCAATCGGCTCGGGCGAAAGGTCCGAGCCGATTGCGTTTAAGATGGTAAGTTAAGTATTTAGTTGGGGGAGAGTTTTTTTGGGGGGGGCGGGATTAGAATGTGAAGCCCACCGACACCTGCATTGCGTTCTCCCTCTGGGTGCGGATGGAGTAGCCGATGCCGAGCGAGAAGCGGCCGATATTCAGGCCCACCTTGGGGGTTACGCCATAGCGAGCGGCACCCTCGGTGAGGTCGATGAACTGCGAGCCACGAAGTGCCACAAAGGGCGAAATCTTGTGGTCCAAGATATTCCAGCGACCCTCCACAAAGAGCGAGGGAACATAGTGGGGTGCTTTGCTCACATCCGCACTCTCCCACTCTGCGCCAAAGCCGGCACCGCCACCTACATAGAGGCCGTTACCAAAGCCGTAGCCGTGCGACGAGGTGATGTGGAAACTATTGATGTCGGTGCTCGAAAGTTGCACATCGGCGGTGTAGCCTTTGCGGAAGAAGGGATTTACTCGACCCTCGGCCATTGCTGCCGAAACGACGGCCACAAGGGCCACAATCATAACTAATACGCGTTTCATTCTTTTGTTTACTTTTTATGTTTGAGTATTAAAATATAAATGGGGAAAACTGGGGGAAGTGGAGCAATTATTTGCTGTTTCTAATCGAATCGAGCCTCTCCTGTGCCTCCTCGCGGCGCTGCTCGGCAGCTTTCAGCTCCTGCTCCATACGCTCACGCTCTGCTGCGGTGCGCACCTGGGGGTTGGATTTCCTCTTCTGCTCCTGATAGAAAGCCTTGCTCTCGAGTTTGGTAGCCTCATAGTTGGCCTTGTCTATTTTGTGCTGGAGGCGTGCGCTCTCCTTCATATCGCGGAAAGCACGACGGAAGAAACCATCTTTCTTCTTCTCCTGCTCATCTTCCTGTTCTTGGGTCTGAACGGTGGGGTTGCTGTTGGTCTGTGCTACTGCCTGCTCTGCATTAAGAGCCATAAGGGCTGCCATCGAGGCTACGCCCAGGGAAATGATGTTCTTTTTCATAATCTTTGTTTTGTTAGTTTATAAATAATGGTTGTCTGATTCAATGCTATTTCTCGCCATTGGGCTCGCGGTCGCTACCGTCTTCGTTCTCGCCCACCTCCTCGAGGAAGCGCTCAACAAAACTCTTTTCGATGCGTTTGTAGCCACTGACTACTCCCTGCTCGATTGCCTTGTAGCCACCGACCACGCCATCCTCAATCGCTTTGTAACCTTTGGTCACCGCCTTGGCAACCTTGCCTCTCTTAAGTTTGTACTCTGTCATAATCTCTCTCTTTTAGTTTGTGTGGTTATTGTTATTTTGACGGTGCAAAAGTATGGCGAGAATTTGGACCAAATTGGACTTTTATTCCTTTTTAGTAGTCCGTTTTGCGCCATATTGAAATACAATGCGACTTTTGGGAGAAAAAGTATTATCTTTGTTCCCGTAATCAAAAACCCCAATACTATGAACGAACAGAAAATCGACTATTTGCAATGGCGCAACCACCTAAGTGACTTCACCTCGGCGGATATGCGCATCGGTACGGACATTATGCTCATCCGCGAAGGCTTCGGTGACCTAAAGGACCGCCCATTCAAGGCAGATGTTACCACCTGTATTATATACTTGCAGGGCTCTGTGCGATTTAGACTCAATATGAAGGAGTTTCACGCCCAGGCACCGTGCTTTGTAATCCTTCCCTGCGACACGATTATTGAGACGCTTGACACATCCGAGGATACCATCTCGCGCATCGTTGTGATGTCGCGTGAGTTTACCGACTCACTCTTTTCGGCTCAGCAGAGTACATTCCACCTGCTGATGGATGTGATAGCCAATCCGGTAATCAACCTCGCCACTGAGGAAACGGCCATCATAAGCTACTACTCGATGCTCAAGAATCTGGTCTGTCGTTCCAATACTCCCTATCGTCTGGAGGCGGCCCGACACCTCACGCTCGCGCTCTTCTACTCATTCACCAGCCTCAAGCACTCCAACAACCCCACAGCCGGCAAGCGTGAGCGCAAAGACGAAATATACGACCAATTCATCGAACTGCTCCAGCAGAACTACAAGCGCGAGCGCGAACTCTCCTTCTACGCCGACCGTATGTGCATCACGACCAAGTATCTATCCAAGGCGGTCAAGGATGCCACAGGGCGCTCGGCCTCGGATTGGATAGAGGAGTATGTGGTCACCGAGAGCAAGGCACTACTCTACTCCACCAACCAGACCATACAGCAGATTGCCACCGAGCTACACTTTGAGTCGCAGTCGCTCTTTGGCAAGTATTTCAAGCGCGTCACGGGCATCTCACCCCGCCAATATCGTAGTGGCATAATAGCAAGAGGCACAAGCGACTAACCGCCCATAAGACCGCACAAAAAAAGAGCAGGAGCCCAACGAGTGGGGCTCCTGCTCTTTTAGTAATAAAGGTTATTTGTTTAGCGTTTGGAACGATACTGCTTTCTCTCGCGCTCTTTCATCATCTGCTCCTGCTGACGCTGAGCCTCCTCGAGGCGGAGCTGCCATTTGCTCTTCTGCTTCTTGCCGCCATTGGCTTTTGCCTTGGCAAGCATCTTCTCGCGAAGTTTCTCCTCGTTCACACCGTAGCGGAAGGCGTAGTTGATGATGATAGTAATCATCTGCGAAACGAAGTAGTAGTAGCACAGACCGCTGGCGTAGTTGTTCATCCACATCAGCATCATAATAGGCATCATATAGAGCATCATAAACTTCATACCTGCCATACCGGGTGCGGCGGTTGCCTGCTCCTGCTCCTTATAGGTGAGTTTGCTATAGAGGAACAAGGTCACAGCCATAATGAGGGCCATAAGGCTCACGTGGTCGCCATACCAAGGAATACTGAAGGGAAGATTCAGCACGCTGTCGTAGGTCGAGAGGTCCTTCATCCACAAGAACTGCTGTCCGCGAAGCTCAATAGCTGTGGGGAAGAAGCGGAACATTGCAACTAGCACGGGGAACTGAATGAGCATAGGCAGACAGCCACCCATAGGGCTCACACCGCACTTTTTGTAGAGTTCCATTGTGGCCTGCTGGCTCTTCATCATCTCGTTTTGGTCGGTCTGGGCCTTGGGGTATTTGGCCTGAATGGCGGCCAGCTCGGGACGGATGGCACGCATCTTGGCCGACGACATCATCGACTTATAGGTGAAGGGGAAGATGATGAGTTTGATGAAAAGGGTCAAGAGCAAGATGATCAGACCATAGCTCGAGATGAATCTGCTCAGAAGGTCGAACATAGGGATAACAATCCAGCGGTTCACCCAGCTAACGAGACTGCCACCAAGCTGCACAACTTTCTCCAGGCCAAGGTCATACTCCTTCAGCAGCGAGTACTTGTTGGGGCCGTAGTAGAACTTGAAGCCGTAGCTATCCTTGTCGGTGTCGAAAGGAACGCTCACGCTTGCCTTGTAGTCCTTGATGTAGCCGGTGCCGGGCTTGTAGGTGTCGAAACCGACCTCGCCGTTGGCAAAACCACCGTCGGCAATCATAATCGACGAGAAGAACTGCTGCTGGAATGCAAACCACTCAAACTCGGTCTTGATGGTCTCGCTACGGCTACCACCGCCACGCTTACCCACCTCGGCCATAGCGAGTTTCTCCACCTTCCTATCGTCGGGGAAGAGATAAGAGAGTGTGGTGTACATATTCTCATTCTTATAGCCGCGCTCGTTCTGGAAGGAGGTGTTATTCCAAGTCATCTCAAAGGCGGTGGTGTTGCGCATCCACTCGTCCATACCGATGAAGTTCACATCGAAATCGACCATATAGTCGTTCTCGAACATCGTGTAGACAAACTCCAGAGCGTTGGTCTCATCCACAGCGATGGTCATCCTCAGCCTCTGGGCTGCGCGACCATCCTCGGCGGTGAAATTCTCCACAGCAGAGGGGGTGAAATAGAAGTTTTCGGTATTGAGTTTCGACTCGCCATAGCCCCTGCGCATATAGAAGCCGAGGTCGAACTTGGCATTCGCAGGCTCAAACATCTTCACGAGCTCGCCATCGCCCTCCTCCGAGTATTTCCTATACTCCTTGAGGGTTACATCCGAAATTTTCGCACCCTTATTCGAGAAGCTGACAACCATAACCTCATTCTCCAAAGTGGTAGTCTGCTCCTGACCGTTCATTGCAGCCACCAACGACTCGCCGAAGTTGCGGGTCAGCTCGCTCTCGAAGCGCTCCTTGGCGCTCTGCTGATGGGCGGCGATAGCCTCGGCCTGAGTCTGCTCGCGCTGCGACTCTGTAATCTCGGTTATATACTTCTCGGGGTGCTCCGCTCTGTCGATGGAGTCAAGCACAAACTGCTCCCTCTGAGCAGCATTGTAGGCCGCAATAGCCTTCTCGCGCTCCTTTCCCTGGTACCAGCTGTAGCCAAAGAGAATAAGGCCGATAAGGATGAAGCCAATGATACTTTTTTTATCCATTTCTATCTGTTAAGGTATTATTATTTTTTTATCTGTTCCTATTCTTAATTGCGGCAGCCACGAATCCTACAAACAGAGGATGGGGGTGCTTGACGGTGCTCTTGTACTCGGGGTGGAACTGAACGCCCACAAACCAAGGATGGTCCACAACCTCCACAGCCTCCACAAGGCCTGTCTCGGGGTTCACACCCGTAGCAATCATACCCGCCTTCTCAAAATCGGCTATGAAGCTATTGTTGAACTCATAGCGGTGGCGGTGGCGCTCGAAAATCACCTCCTGACCATAGGCCTCATAGAGGTGAGAGCCCCTCTTTATGCGGCAGGGATACGCGCCAAGACGCATCGTACCACCCTTGTCGGTCACATTCTTCTGCTCCTCCATAAGGTCGATAACTGCGTGCTCCGTTGGGGTCTCCATCTCTGCCGAGTTGGCATCCTTGAAGCCGATGACATTGCGGGCAAACTCAATCACGGCGCACTGCATACCGAGGCAGATACCCATAAAGGGCACCTTATTCTCGCGGGCGTATTTCACAGCAGCAATCTTACCTGCCAAGCCACGATGACCAAAGCCGGGAGCCACCAGAATACCATCCCAGGCGCCAAGTTTTTCGGCCGCATTGTCATCATTGACGCTCTCGGCATTGACATACTCCACCTTGACTTTCACATCATTAACCGCTCCGGCGTGAACGAAAGCTTCAACTATGGATTTGTAAGCATCGGGCAGCTCGGTATATTTACCAACAAGCGCAATGCTCACCTTGTCTTGAGGATTCTTCACCTTCTCCACAAACTCCCTCCAGGTGGTCATATCCGACTCACCCTCACAAGGCAGGTGGAGTTTCTCGAGCACTACCTCGTCGAGTTTCTGAGCCTGCATCTTAAGGGGTACCTCATAGATTGTTGGAACATCAATCGACTCAATCACAGCGTTGGGCGACACATTGCAGAAGAGAGCCACCTTGCGACGCAAATCCTGACCGAGCTCCACATCCGAGCGCAACACCAGTACATCGGGCTGCAGACCATTCTCGAGCAACTGTTTAACGGAGTGCTGGGTGGGTTTAGTCTTCAGCTCGCCCGAGGCCTTCATATAGGGCACCAGAGTGAGGTGGAGCACCATAGTATTGCCCCAGCCAAGCTCATAACGCAACTGGCGAACAGCCTCAATAAATGGCAACGACTCGATGTCGCCAACAGTACCACCAATCTCGGTGATAACCACATCGTAGCCACCCTTCTTGCCGAGCAGCATAATGCGACGCTTAATCTCGTCGGTGATATGAGGAATAACCTGCACGGTCTTGCCCAGGAAGTCACCCCTACGCTCCTTATTGATGACACTCTGGTAGATTTTACCAGTGGTCACATTGTTGGCCTGCGAGGTGGTGATAGCCGTGAAGCGCTCGTAGTGTCCCAAGTCGAGGTCGGTCTCGGCGCCATCCTCCGTCACATAGCACTCACCGTGCTCATAGGGATTCAGCGTGCCGGGATCGATGTTGATATAGGGGTCCAGCTTCTGGATTGTTACCGAGTACCCCCTACCCTGCAAAAGTCGAGCGAGGGAGGCAGATATGATACCCTTACCGAGTGATGAGGCCACACCTCCGGTAACAAAAACATACTTCGTGGTTTTGGTTTCGTTGTCGAACATAACTTATCCTTAATTAGTGTGATTATTCCTGCTCTTTGTCAATGAGGTTGATTTTCTCAATGGTCTCGGCCATCTCCTGCTTTGCGCGCTGAATCTTGTTCTCCACATCGCGGATGAGAGCCTCTGCGCCCTTGGAGCGCGAGAAGAAACCAATGTTATTCTCGAGGGTTGCGATGTCGCTCTCAAGCTGTTTTACCTTATTGTACAATCTGTCGCGCTCGTTGCGAAGTTTGCCACCCTGGCCCTTCATACCGCTAATCTTATTGCGGAAACGCTCCACACCCCTCTCACGATCGCCACTACGCAAGACAGCAAAGAGGTTGTCGATGGCCGCGCGGTAGCGCTTCTGGAGCTCCTCCTTCGCCTTGATGGGCACAAAGCCAATCTCGCTCCAACGACGCTGGAACTCCTTGATATCCTCGATGCTGCCACCGGTGATATCAAACTTCTCAATCTCCTCCAACAGTGCGCTCTTCTTGGCAAGGTTCTCGGCGTGCTCCGCGTCAACGCTTGCAAAGTGCTCGCTCTTGCGGGCAAAGAAGTGGTCACAAGCGGCGCGGAACCTCTTCCACACAGCGTCGGAGTGGCGGCGCGACACGGGGCCTATATCCTTCCAGCGCTTCTGGAGAGCGATGAGCTCGTCGGCCGACTTCTTCCACTGCTCGCTATCCTGAATAGCCTCGGCAGCCTCGCAAATCTCGAGTTTGAGTTGCAGGTTGTGCTCCATCTCGGTCTTAATGCCCTCATAGAAAGAGCGTTTGAGCTCGAAGAACTTGTCACACGCCTGGCGGAAGCGTTCGTAAATCTTGGTATTATCTTTCTTGGGTGCAAAACCGATGGTCTTCCACACCTTCTGAATCTCAATGAGTTTTTCGGAGGCCTTGTTCCACTCCTTGCGCGAGGTGAGCATCTCGGTCGAGAGAGCCTCGGCCTTCTCACACAACTCGGTCTTCAGAGCCAGATTCTTCCTCTGCTCCTCCTTGATGCCCTCGAAATACTCTTGATGCTGACGATTCACCCTCGAGGAGGCCTCTTTGAAGCGCTCCCAGATGCTATCCTTATGCTCGCTCGCTACGGGGCCAATCTCCCTCCACTGCTCGTGCAGGTCCTGCAACTTGCGGAAGGCTGCCACCACAGACTCCTCGCCTGCAAGCGACTCGGCGGCCTCACACAGTGCTGTCTTGGCCTCTAAGTTGCGCTGCAAGTCAAGGTCGCGCAACTCTTTGTTTATCTTGACGAAATTATAGAAATTTTCGGTGTGCAGATTGTAGGTCTCCCACACATCTTTCATCTTGTTCTGGGGAACAGGGCCTGCCTCTTTCCAGCGCTGCTGGAGCTGGCGGAAGGTCTGGAATGTATGACCAACGGTCTCGCCCGTCTCCACCAAGGCTTTCAGCTCCTCAATAATCTGGAGTTTCACCTTAAGGTTCTCCTCCTTGCTCTGCTCGAGCGAGTTCATATACTCCTCGCGGCGGGTGCGGTAGAGTGCAAAATACTCTTTGAGCTTGGCCTCGTACTCATCGGCGGGGGCCACAAAGTTCTCAATAGCGCCACCCTGCTCCAGGAAACTCTTGCGGAGCTCCTCCACCTCGCTGCGGTGTTGTTTGTAGAAGGCCACCTTCACTGCCTCCACATCGTAGCGGAGCGACTGTATGGGGCGACTCTCGAGCAGCTCGGCAAAGTAGCCCACGAGCTCCTCTTTGTTCATCTTGGCCACAGCCTCGAGCGATACGGCAAGGCGATCTTCGGTCTGCTCCTCGCCAATCTCGTCGTTCTCCAACTTAAACTCGGGGGCCTCGGCGGCAAGTGCAGCGTCTTCCTCTGCAAAACTTACCGCAATACTCTCTTGGGCGACACTCTCGTCGCCATCAGTCACAACCTCTGCTGCGGCAGCAGGCTCTTGGGTAGCAATGTTTTTCGCATCTTCGGCGGTGCCGACTTGTTCCTCTGGAACAGAATTGATTTTCTCGGTAGTCATAGTCGTAATAATTTTTTACGCGTTACTCACTTTTGCCATACAAAACAAAACTGTACAGCCAACCTACAAATGTAGGGCATTTAGTCGGATATTCCAACTGGGGAAGTAATAAAATTACTTAGGGCAATTAAATTAGTCCAAAACAGTAGGAAATATAATGAAAAATATTTACCTTTCGGAGTTTTTCCAAGTGCTATGAATAACACCAGAGAGAATATGAGCTACCGAATACTTTTAGTTGATGACGAACCCGATATTCTGGAGTTCGTGGGATACAACCTCACAAAGGAGGGTTTCGAGGTCCACACCGCCGCAAACGGTTTGCAGGCAATCGAAAAGGCAAGCGAGATTACGCCTCACCTTATTCTGCTGGATGTGATGATGCCCGAGTTGGACGGTATGGAGACCTGCAAGAGGCTCAAGCAGATGCCCGCCCTCTCGCGCACAATCATTGTATTTCTCTCGGCACGAGGCGAAGATGAGTCGCAACTGAAGGGGTTTGACCTTGGGGGCGACGACTACATCACAAAACCCATACACCCCAAATTGCTCGTCAGCCGCCTGAAGGCAATCCTCAAGCGTAGCGAGGGAGGTACAGCCGAGGAGGAGGGCGAGAATACCGCCACAACAGCCGCTTTGTCGGATGTAATAACTATCGACAGGGAGCGTTACATTGTCGTGAAGAACGGCAAGGAGCTCATACTGCCCCGCAAGGAGTTCCAACTGCTGGCACTCCTCTACTCCAAGCCCCACAAGGTATTCTCCCGCGAGGAGATTTACGCCACAATTTGGGGCAGCGAGGTGATTGTGGGCGATAGAACGATTGATGTTCACATCCGAAAACTCCGCACCAAGATTGGCGAGGAGCACATCGTGACAATCAAGGGCGTGGGCTACAAATACAAATAGAAAAAATAATTAACCAAAAACATAAAACACTCTAAAATTACAAACTACAAAATGGTAATTCTTGTTCTTAACTGCGGCAGCAGCTCGATTAAGTACCAGGTAATCGAGATGGAAGAGAAGGCCAACAGCCTTTTAGCAAAGGGTCTTGTGGAGCGTATCGGCATCGAGAATGGCGTGCTGACCCACAAACCCACAGGTAAAGAGCCCGTCAAAACCGTGACCGACATTCCCGACCACACAGTCGGTATCGACCTCATCATCAAAGCCATCACCAATCCCGACAGTGGCGTAATCCGTTCGCTCGAGGAGCTTGATGCAGTGGGTCACCGCGTGGTTCACGGTGGCGAGCAGTTCAAAGAGAGCACCCTCATCGACGAGGCTGTTATGCAGATGGTGGAGGGTTGCGTTGACCTTGCCCCTCTGCACATCCCCGCCAACCTCAAGGGTATCTATGCCATCAATGAGCTTCTGCCCGGCATTCCTCAGGTTGCCAACTTCGACACTGCATTCCACCAGACAATGCCCGCCAAAGCCTTCCTATATGGTATTCCCCGTCGCTACTACGACGAGTATCGCGTCAGGGCCTACGGCTTCCACGGCACCAGCCATCGCTTCGTGGCCGAGGAGGCTGCAAAGATGGCAGGTCTCGACTTTGCCACCTCGAAGATTGTCACCTGCCACATCGGCAATGGAGGTTCAGTAGCCGCTGTTCTCAACGGCAAGAGCGTGGACACCTCTATGGGTCTGACCCCCGTAGATGGCCTGATGATGGGTACCCGTTGCGGCTCGATTGACCCCGGCGTGCTCAACTTCATCCACCAGAAAGAGGGTAAGTCGATGGAGGATATCTGGAACCTCATCAACAAGGAGTCGGGTATCTATGGCCTCTCGGGTGGTCTTTCGTCGGATATGCGCGACATTAAGGCAGCCGTAGACGCCGGTGACCCTGTTGTCAAAGAGGCACAGGAGGCATACTTCTATCGCGTTCGCAAACTTGTGGGTGCTTATGCAGCCGCAATGGGTGGTCTGGACCTTGTGGTCTTCACCGGTGGCGTGGGCGAGAATGGCCCCGATTTGAGGGAGTATGTATGTAAGGATATGGAGTTTATGGGTATCAAGTTCGACTCGGCGGCCAACGATGGCGTAAAGGGCGAGGACAAGATTCTCTCGGCTCCCGACTCGAGAGTGAAGGTGGTTGTAATCGGCACCAACGAGGAGCTCGTCATTGCTACCGACACCTACAACATCGTAAGCAAACTCGGCAAATAATATATTAGTAATCACAAATAAAAAACAACACACAAGACTATGATTAAACACTTGGATGAGATTGTTGCAGCAGCAGTTGCTCGCGGCAAAAAGAAAATGATTGTGGCCTACGGTCAGGATACCCACTCGATTGGCGCTACCGATATGGCTATCAAAGCGGGCTTGGCAGAGGTTACCCTCGTGGGCGACCCCGAGGAGATTAAGAAATCCTGCGAGGCCGAGGGCGTAGATATGAGCCAGTACCACATCATCCCCGAGAGCGAGGATGTAAAGGCTGTGGAGATTGCCGTGAAGGCTGTTCACAATGGCGAGTATGATGTTCTTATGAAGGGCGTTGTTCCTACCGATAAATATATGCGCGGTATTCTCAACAAAGAGTGGGGTCTGCTGCCCGCAGGTACCACCCTCAGCCACGTGACCGTTCTGGAGGTTCCCGCATACCACAAACTCCTCGTAGTGAGCGATGTTGCAGTTCTCCCCTGCCCCAGCCTCGACCAGAAGAAACAGATTGCCAAATACCTCATCGAGACTGCCAACAACCTCGGTATCGAGATGCCCAAGGTAGCCCTCTTGGCTCCCAGCGAGCAGCTCCTACCCAAGGTGGTTAGCTCCGTAGAGGCTGCTGCTCTGTCGGAGATGGGCCAGAATGGCGAGCTCGGCAACGCACTCTTCCAGGGTCCCTTGGCACTGGATGTGGCCATCGACCCCGAGAGCGTGAAGATCAAAAAGCTCACCGGTCCCGTAGCAGGCGACGCAGACTGCCTCCTGTTCCCCAACCTCGAGAGCGGCAACATCTTCTTCAAGGCTTGCTCGAAGTTCGCAGGCGCAGAGCTCGCAGCAATGGTTGCAGGTCCCTCGGCTCCTTGCGTGCTCACCTCGCGTGGTGACTCGACCAAGACCAAACTCTACTCGATTGCTCTGGCTTGTCTGTCGGCAAAATAGAACGAAACCTCTAAACTACTACGAACAATATGGAAAAAGCATTCAAGATTCTGACCATCAACCCCGGCTCGACCTCCACTAAGGTTGCCGTATTCGAGAACGACAAGGAGCTCTTTTCGACCACCTTGCGCCACTCGAGCGAGGAGATTGGTCGCTACAAAACCATCCTCGACCAGCTCGATTTCCGTCGCGATGTGATTCTCGACGCCATCAAGCAGTCGGGCATTGAGCTCACCGAGCTCGACGCTGTCATCGGCCGTGGCGGTCTTCTGAAACCCATTCCCAGCGGCACCTACGAGGTGAACGCCCAGATGATTGAGGATATCAAGGAGAGGCCCGCAGGTCAGCACGCTTCGAACCTCGGCGCACTCCTGGCTGCCGAGATTGCAAAACTCGCAGGTGTTCACGCCTACATCGCCGACCCCGTTGTTGTGGACGAGTTGCAGGATGTTGCAAGGCTCACCGGCCTGCCCGAGTTGGAGCGCCAGTCCATCTTCCACGCTCTGAATCAGAAGGCAGTGGCTCGCGTATATGCCGATAAGATTGGCCGTCCCTATGAGGAGCTCAATTTAGTTGTTGCGCATATGGGTGGCGGCATCTCGATTGGTGCCCACCGCAAGGGCTTGGTTGTGGATGTCAACAACGCTCTCGATGGTGAGGGTCCCTTCTCGCCCGAGAGGGCTGGTACTATGCCCGCACTCGCATTTGCAAAGATGTGTATGAGCGGCCAGTACACTCTTGCCGAGATTGCAAAGAAAATCAACGGCAAGGGCGGCGTTGTTGCCCACCTGAACACCAACGATATGCGCGAGGTGGAGAACCGCTACAACGCTGGCGACAAGGAGGCCATCCTGGTTGCTAACGCAATGGCCTACGGTGTTGGTAAGTTCATCGGCCAGATGATTGCCGTACTCAAGGGCGAGGTTGACGCTGTCATTCTCACCGGCGGTATCGCCTACGACAAGAATGTTGTTGGCTACATCAAGGAGATGATTGAGCCTATGGCCAAAGTTGTTGTGATGCCCGGCGAGAACGAGCTCGAGGCACTTGCAATGAACGCCCAGAGGGTTCTCGAAGGCAAACTCACTCCCAAGGTGTACGAGTAGTCCCACCGAAGTGCTCCTGAATGTAAAAGGGACTGCCGAAGTGCAGTCCCTTTCTTAAAAATGGACAAAGTGGTATTCTAAGAACTGATACACAATCAATGGATTCATTTGTTAATCAGAAAGATTTCGAACATCTCAACCGAGATAACTACACCTTTGAAGTCCTATCAAAGATATTGAAAGGAGAGTGTGACCTCATTAGGAGCAACCACGACAATCTGATATTGTGTCATTCAGAATCACATTATCCCGTTTGGATCTGGACACCAGACAACGCAACTGATGAAGCGAAAGAAAACGCTTGGAAACTGGTCTGCGAACTTCGCCCTCTCGCTAACGGGTACAGATATAATCTGAAATATGAATTAGCGGAGTATTTCATTAAAAGAGCAGCAGGAGAGGGCGTTAGTGCAGGGATATTGATGAATATGTTTGTATATGATTGCCCTTCCCTCATTGTGCCAGATACTGTTTCTGATGGTGGCATTTACTGCTGTACAACAGATGATGAAGAGGAGGCAGCTGCCATCATTCCACATTTTTATATGGAAACCGGAGAGGCAAAACCATCTTATCAGCATTGTCTGGGAAAAGTGAGAAATTATATTGCGGCCAAAGGATTCTTTTTCTGGAAAAACATAAATGGGAAAACAGTAGCCTGTGGCTCCTACAAATTGAACGGCAAATACGCGTTAATCAGTAATGTGTATACGTTCCCAGACGAACGTAGGAGGCATTATGCCCAGAATCTTGTGTACCAAATATCGCTTAAAGTGTCAGAGATGGGATATATACCTATGTTATACACTAATGCAGATTACCCAGCCTCCAACGCTTGTTACGCAAAGATTGGATATATCCAGCGAGGTAAATTGTGTACCATAGCAAGCACAAATAGATTCAACGCATCCGTTTAAAGGATGTAAAACGAGTGCAAATGCTATTTCTTGCGACGGGGCATATAGCCAATGATTATCTCCTTAACCTCGCGCCAAGCCTCCAAGTGGAGCAGTTCCGAAAGGAGCGCATAGAAGCCCGCGCCGAGAAGAATCTTCGCCACAAAGACCACCCACAAGGGTACTGACAGTGCCGCACCGGCCAATCCTAAGGCCCAGACGAACGCTACCATAAGGGCCGTGACTGCAAGATAAGGCAGCGCGTCTTTCGCCCTACCCCAGAGGCTCCAATCGGTCACATAGCGTTTGGCCGTCAGGCAGTTGATGGTCATATCCGAAACAAAGATTGCCACCTGACCCCACGCGATGGCCTCCACGCTAATGGGTATCGTGATGGCCAAAATGGCCGTTGCAATCAGTTTCTTGATGAACTCAATGCGGAAAATTGTGTTGCCATCGTCGCACACCTTCACAAGGTTGAACGAGATGACAGACAGAGGAGCCAGCAGACCCGCAAGGCTCAGGATGCGCAGATAGGGCACAGCAGGCAGCCACACCTCGGGCAACAGCACGCGGAACATATCCTCGGCGACGGCTATCAGTCCACACATCAGAGGGAACATCACAAAGGCCCAGATAATGTAGACCTTACGGGCATTATGATAAAGTTTTACTTTATCCTCCTTCTGGCGCGAAAAGGCCGAGAAAGTGACATTCAAAACCGCCATAATAGTGGAGGTCACGGGCATCTCCTTAATCTTATTTCCCCTATCGTAGTAGCCCAGGTCGGCCTTGGTGTAGAACTTACCAATGAAGAGGTTGGATATTTGGTAGTAGACATTGCTCACAAGGTCGCTCAGAAGGATGCGCGAGCCATAGCGGAACATCCCCTTGATTCTATCCATCGAGAAGAGCCATTTGGGCCTCCAGCGGCTGCCAAGCCACATCAGGGCGGTCTTGACAATCACCACGCCGAGCCTCTGGCCCACAAGTGCCCATACTCCCCACCCCTCTACGGCCATCCATATTGCCACGCCGCTCGATATGGCATTGGCCACAAGGACATAGAGCGAGAGGTTGCGAAACTCCATTGAGCGCTGAAGTATCGCATTCTGAATATTGGAAAAGGAGTTTATGGGAATCAGCAGGTAGAGAATCGGGGCAATCTCTACAAAACCAGGTGCGGAGAAAAACCTCGCACAAGCGGGAGCAATGGCCACCAAGGAGCCATAGAGGGCCAACGAGATGACTATGTTGACATAGAAAACCGACGAATAGTCCACATCGTCGACCTCTTTTTTGCGAATCAAGGCCTGCGAGAAACCGCTGTCTACAAGAGGCATAAGTATTGCGGGAAAGGCCGCCACTATGGCCATCAGGCCATAGTCCTCGGGCGAGAGAAGCGACAGCAACACAAGGCTCACAACGAGTTGTAGCAAGGCCGAACATATCTTTTCGATAGTGGACCAAGCTACACCCTTGATTACTTTATTCTTAAGCTCCGAAGCCATCCTTCTCCATTTGGGCCTACTCCTCAATCACAAAAATCTGCTCATCCTCCGCGTGCATCAGATGCCTCTCGCGTGCGTACTTTTCGAGGAAACGGTCGTCGGTCCTGAGGTTCTGAATGAAGGTGCTATCCTCGGCGATGCGCTCCCTGTAGCACTCCATCTCGCGGTGGAGATTGTCGACCCTGCGCTTGGTCTTGAAATACCTAAAGATATTCACATCCGAGAAGAAACACACCATCAGCAGGAGCAGCACAGCCACCCCCACCCAATGGGCATTTTTCTTGAGAAACTCCTTCATCGGAAATCGTTATATCTTTACTTTATATAAACAGAGTCATCCTATTCGTTTACAATGGTATAAATATCCCTAAGGTTGCGGCCGATATCGTCGTAATCCAAACCAAAACCTACGATGAAATCATCGGGAATATCCATTGCGCGGTACTTTACCTCGTAATCCTTGGTGAACTTGGTGGGCTTGTAGAGAAGGGTTGCGATGGCGACGCTTGCGGGTTTGTGCTCCTTCAGCGCAGCCAGCAGGTGCTCCATACTCTCGCCCGTATCCACTACATCCTCGACGATGATGATGTGGCGGCCCTCGACGCTATGCGTCAGACCAATCAGGTCCTGCACCTTGCCGGTGGAGGCGGTGCCCACATAGGAGGCGAGTTTAACGAACTGCACCTCACAGGTGAGGTTAATCTTTGACATCAGCTCGCCCAGGAACATAAAAGCACCATTGAGAACACCCAGAAAGAGAGGGGTTTCCACACCCTTGTAGTCCTCATTGAGGCGGTCTGCAACCTTCTGAATAGCCTCTGCAATCTCTGCGTGGGGGATGGAGAGTTCGAATGTTTTGTCGTGAAGCGTTACACGCGGTTTGTTATTTTGGCTCATATAGCACTACTAATTTATTGGTAAATTATCCTCAGTCACTCTCTCCAATGGTCCAAACATTGGAGAAAAAAATATATATTTGCAAAGTTAATAAAAATTCTATGAACGAGAATACTTTTTTTGCGCTTTTAATCACACTATTTGCAGGTCTATCCACCGGCATAGGCAGTCTGATAGGTTTTTTTGCCCGCAAGACCAACACTAAGTTCCTCTGTTTTTCGCTCGGACTCTCGGCCGGCGTGATGGTCTACATCTCATTTATGGAGATGATGCACAGTGCAAGGCTCTCCTTGGGCGAGTTCTACGGCTCCGACAGCAAGGGTGCAGGGTTGGCTGCCCTACTCTTCTTTGGCGGTATGCTCCTTGCTGCCCTGATTGACCGCCTCATACCCGAGTCGGAGAACCCCCACGAGCTCCACAGCCTCGAGGAGATTCACGGCGAGGAGACCCAGAACCACTCCCACTCAAAGCAAGCACTCCGACACGCAGGCATCTTCAGCGCCATAGCACTTGCCATCCACAATTTCCCCGAGGGTATTGCCACATTCGTAACCTCCTACACCGATCTGGGTGCGGGCATAGCCATTGCCGTGGCGGTGGCAATCCACAACATACCCGAGGGCATTGCCGTATCGGTGCCCATCTACCACGCGACAGGCAGTCGCAAGAAGGCCTTTTGGTACTCCTTTTTCTCGGGCTTTGCCGAGCCAATTGGCGCTCTGATTGCTTGGCTGGTACTGATGCCCTTTATCACCCCCGTGCTGATTAGCTGCATTATGGCGGCCGTTGCAGGTATAATGATTTATATCGCTTTCGACGAACTCCTGCCTGCCACACACTACTACGGAGAGAATCACACTGCCCTCTACGGCCTATTCATCGGTATGGCAATTATGGCAGCCAGCCTAATCGTTCTCTAACGGGAAACACCTCAATATAAAATAGCACCGCCGAGCCACAAGTGCTCGGCGGTGCTATTTTATATATATGGTGCGCTAACTACTGCACCTTCAGCAGGTCCATATCGAGCAGCGCCACACTCCTATAGATGGTCGTGCCTTTAACGCGCTTGCCCTTAGCATCAAGCACCTTCACCTTGTCGGGGCGACCATCCACCCAACTGCCATCATAGGAGGTGCCGTCGGCAAAGGTATAGACGCCTTTCTTGTAGCCCGCATCGCCTATCTGACCACGGAAACTGTCGCCATTGGCGAACTTCACATAGATTTCGTCGTCACACTTACCCGACTTGAAATCAATAGTGTAGCTATCACCCCTGCTGTTGCGTGCGAAGAACTCGCCCTGCATCATATCATTCTTCCAGGTACCGGTGTAACTTGCACCCGAGCTCTTCATAAGCTCGCCCTTGCCGCTGCGTATGCCCTTGGCCCACGAACCAATATAGACATCACCATTGCTATACCTATACTCACCTATGCCGCTGCGCACAAAGCCGCTCATAGCGCCTGAGTAAACCTCGCCATTGGCATACTTCATTGTGCAGTTGCCAACGGTCTCGCCATCCTTGAATTGGGCCGAGAGAACATCGCCATTGGTGAAAGTCAGCACACCTTTGCCATTGTAGGCATCCGAGGCGTAGCCACCCTCATATATCACGCCCGAAGGCTCGGTGATTCGCACATAGCCATTTCTGGAGAACTTGCCACCGGCAAACAGACCGACATAATAATCGCCATTGGGCAGGCGCAACTTGCCCTCGCCGCTATAGCGACCGTTGTCGAACTCACCATCATAGATGGCACCATCTGCCAGGCGGAGTTTGCCCTTACCGCTATACTTACCATTCTCGAATTGACCGTCGTAGTTGTCGCCAATGATTAACTGAAGGCTGCCCGCACCGTGGTACTTGCCACCCTTGAATTGGCCCTGATAGGTGTCGCCACCAGCCATCACAAGAACACCCTCACCATCGTAGAGGCCCTTCAGGTAGCCACCCTCATAGAAGTTGCCGTTCCTATCGGTAAACTTCACCTGACCATCGCCTGCAAAGCTGCCCGACTTGAAGGAGCCATCGTAGTAGCTGCCATCGGTCAGGTCCAGGCGACCCTTGCCGTCATACTTGCCCGACGAGAACTCACCCTCATACCTATCGCCGCCAGCGAACTGCAATCTGCCCTTGCCATCGTACTTACCCTTTGCAAAGGAGCCCTCAAAAACATCGCCACTGGCCATTACCAATCGTCCTTTACCCGAATACTCGCCACCTGCAAGTTCACCCTCGTAGGCATTGCCCTTTTTGTCGGTGAACTTCACGCTACCATTGCCCGTAAACTTGCCACCCGCAAACCTACCATCGTAGTAGCTGCCATCGGCCACATCCAGGCGGCCCTGGCCGTGGTATTTACCCTCGGCAAATTCGCCCTCGTAGTGGTCGCCATTGGCCAGAGTGAGTCGGCCTTGTCCACTATACTTACCCTTGGAGAAGTATCCCTCATAGCGGCTGCCGCCAACCATCTCGAGTACGCCCTCGCCCTCATAGAGGAAGTTCTTATAGAGGCCCTCGTAGAGGTTGCCTGCGTTGTCGTTGAGCCTTACGCGGCCCTCGCCCAGAAACTCGCCAGCGGAGAATTTACCGTGGTAGTAGCTACCGTCTTGCATCTCCAGTCGGCCCGTACCATCATACTTGCCTCTCTGGAAATCACCGACATACTTGTCGCCCGTATACATAACCAAGCGGCCCACACCGTCGTATTTACCAGCCTTGAAGCCACCCTCATAGCGATCGCCATTGACCAACTGCAACACACCCTCGCCGTCGTAGGCATTAGCAACATAGGAGCCCTCATAGGCGTTGCCCACCACATCTTTGAACTTCACCATACCATTGCCAGTGAAGTTGCCCGACTCAAACGAGCCATCGAAGTAGCTGCCGTCGGCCATATCCAGACGGCCCTTGCCGTGATACTTGCCTGCAACAAAACCACCCTTATAGGCACTACCGTCTGCCAAGCGCAGGTGGCCCTCGCCACTATACTTACCCTGCGAGAATGTGCCCTTATATTCGCCACCATCGGCGAGCGTCAGAGTGCCCTCGCCATCGTATTTACCATTCTTGAACTCGCCCTCATACTGGTCGCTTCCGGCGAGTTGCAGAGAGCCTTTGCCGTGATATTTGCCTTCGGAGAACGAGCCCACATACCTGTCGCCATTGGCGCGAGTCATCTCGCCCTTGCCGTCGTAGTGGCCATCGACCATCTGGCCCACATAGCTATCTCCAGCAGCCGTAACCTCCGAGCAGTAGCCAGTCATAAACTTACCGGCCTTGAATGTGCCCTCATAGGCGTTGCCGTTGGCAAGTTTGAGCACACCTTCACCATCGTACTTGCCGTCCGTGAGATGACCTACATAACTATCGCCGGTAGGGGTTACCTCCGAGCAATCGCCAGTCATAAACTTGCCAGCCTTGAAAACGCCCTCGTAGGTGTTGCCATTGGCGAGCTTGAGCGTACCCTCGCCCTCATACTTACCATCTACCAACACACCCACATAGCGGTCGCCATTGCCGTTTATCTCCTTGCTGTCGCCCGAGACGAACTTGCCATCGGCAAAGCTACCCGTATAGGTGTTGCCATCGGCCGTAACGAGCCTACCTTTACCGTTGCACTTGCCCTTGGCAAACTCGCCCTCGTAGACATCGCCGTTAGACCAAACCATCTTGCCACTGCCCTCATAGAGGCAGTTGACAACGCCACCAACATACTTGTCGCCCGTGCCGAGCGTTTCGGTACACTCGCCCGTAACGAACTGATTGGCAGCAAACAGTCCCTCGTAGGTATTGCCATTCACAAGGCGCAGTTTGCCTTGTCCCTCATAGACACCTGCCTTAACCTGACCAATGTATGTTTCGCCATTGAAGCGGCTCATCTCGCCCTCGCCGGTCACCTCGCCGTAGTCGAAGTTGCCGACATAGTAGAACTCGGAGGTCTTAATCTCACCGCGACCGTGGTAGAGGCCGTCCACAAACTCGCCTACATACTTGTCGCCATTGCCACTCAGGAGCGTACCCTTGCCATTGTAGAGGCCATCCACGAAGTTGCCTGTGTAGCTATAATCCGCACCCTTGAGCGTACCCTTGCCGCTATATCTGCCAGCGGCGAAGTTACCCTTGTAGCTCAGTCCGTCGTTCTGTTTATACTCACCATAGCCGTGGTACTCGCCCTTGCTGAAGGAGCCCTGATAGCTGTCGCCATTGGGGTAGACAATCTTACCCTTGCCGTCGTAGAGGCCATTCACAATGCTGCCCTCATAGACATTACCCTGGAAGGTAACCATCGAGCAGTAGCCCTTGTCGAACTCGCCCTCGAGGAACTGGCCGTCATACATATTGCCATCGGCCATCTTGAGCTGACCTTTGCCGTGGTAGAGTCCATTCTTGAACTCACCCACATAGGTGTACTCGCCCTCCTTGAATGCCTGACCGCGGCCCGAGAGTTTATTATTCTGGAACTTACCCGAAAGGCGGTGGTAGATTTTATTACTCTCGCTCCAGGTAATCTCACCATCCACCAGAGAGCCCTTGGCGAAGGTACCCTTCAGGGCAATGCCCTTGAGGTTGGTGGCCTGACCCTTGCCGTGAGCCAAGCCCTCCGAAGAGAACTCACCGGTGTAGATGAAGGTATTTATGTCGTCGAGGTAGTCAATCTCCAGGAGGCCAGCCACAGGAATAAAGGCCGTATAGTCGGGTCTATCGAGAGTCTTATCAAATACCCTGCGCTCGAGTTTCTCCACATCTACATCGTCATAGAATGGGGGGAAGAGGCGCGAGGTGTGGTCCGAGAAGGTGTAGTCCCAGTGTAGACCGACAATCGAGGTCAAATCCTCATCGTCGTAGAAGTAGCGTGGATATTTCTTGACCTTGTCGCTATTGTAGAGGTCATAGACTGCCTGCTGGGTGCTTGCGCCCTGCTGGTGCATCAGTCGCTGAACATCCGAGATTGTGTAGCTGTCGGGGCTTGCCTTGAAATAGGAGGGCATAATCACGAAATCAACGGTCTTATTAGCGGTATTGAGCTCAATCTGATACTCTTTTTTCCTACCATTGAAGGCCTCCACAGTCACAACATTGCCATTTGTCTGCAACTTGTAGACCACCGAAGAACGATTGATGTCATACTGCACATAGTTCTGCACCACAGGCTCCAGTGCGCCGCTCTTCAGAGCTGCGGTGTACTCGTGCGAGAGCACTCGGGTACCGTTATTGTTGAACTCATAGAGCTTGAAGGTCGAGTAGAACTCCGTATTGTTCACCATCGAAATCGCACCCTCGTAGTTGACACTACCATCACCGTAGAAAATCTTGGCGTAGGTGTGAACACCCTTGTCATAGGTCATCTCGGCGTAGGGGGTACCATCGGAGTAGTTGATTTTGGTCACGCCGTGGGCGGTACCATCCGCAAACTCCGAAATCTCATACTGCAACCATCCAAAGCCACTCACATACTGTTCGTGATAGCGGACTGCAACCTTTTGAGCAGAGGCTGTCCCAATGTGGAGCAAGCACATCACCAGGGTAGCCAACAACCATTTATAGTTCTTCATCATAAGTTCTCCTCTGCCACGCAACTCCCAGTGTGGCAGGCTGTTATATTAAAAGAGCGGGGAGTTGGGATTACGACGCTCTCTTTCTTACTCTCTTTTAGAGAGTATAATTTCACAAAAGTATGCAATTTCTCTCTAATTAACAAAACTTTCTTCCCCTGTCCCACTCCGAGAAAAAAAAGAATCGGAAGAGTTGTTTCCCTTCCGATTCTTTCTCATATCTATTTTCCAATAGCTCCTATACAAGGCCCGAGAAGCCCATAAAGGCCATAGCCAGAATACCTGCCGTAATGAGTGCGATGGGCACACCCTTCACGCCCTTAGGCATATCCACCAACTCCAGGCGCTCACGAATGCCCGCCATAATAACCAGAGCCAGAGCAAAGCCGAGGGCGATGGAGGTTGCATAGACCACCGACTCGAGAAGGTTATACTCTTTCTGAACGAGCAGCAGAGCCACACCCAGCACAGCACAGTTGGTCGTAATCAGAGGCAGGAAGATACCCAGAGCCTGATAGAGCGAGGGCGAAATCTTCTTGAGCACAATCTCCACCATCTGCACCAGAGCAGCAATCACGAGGATGAAGACGATGGTCTGCATATACTCCATACCCAGAGGCACAAGCACATAGTACTGGAGGAGCCAAACCACCAACGACGAGATGGCCATCACGAAGGTTACAGCCGCACCCATACCGGCTGCCGTTCCCACCTTATTCGACACACCCAGGAATGGGCAGATACCGAGCGACTGGGCAAAGACTACATTGTTCGCAAAAATGGAACCTATGATAATTGCAAATAACTCCATAATTTCTATGCGTTTTTAGAGGTGAGTTTACGGAAAACAATCATAAGGTAGCCCAGAACAAAGAATGCACCGGGCGAGAGGATGAAGACGAGCGCGCCATCGCCCTGCCAAATGTCAAGGCCGAAGATGGAACCACTGCCGAGCACCTCCCTGACAATACCAATCAGGGTGAGTGCAAGCGTAAAGCCAAGACCAATGCCGAGGCCATCGAGAGCCGACTCCCACACATTGTGTTTCGAAGCAAAAGCCTCCGCACGACCGAGAATGATACAGTTCACCACAATCAGCGGAATGAACACACCCAGAGTGTTATAGAGGTCCTGCACATAGGCCTGCATAAGCAGCTGCACTACGGTCACAAACGACGAGATGACGACAATAAAGGCGGGAATACGCACCTTATCGGGAATCACATTCTTAAGGAGCGAAATCACAATGTTGGACATCACCAGCACAAACATTGTTGCCACGCCCATACCCATACCATTGAAGGCCGAGGTGGTAGTTGCAAGCGTTGGGCACATACCCAACACAAGAACAAAGGTGGGGTTATTCTTCAGAATACCATCCGTAAAATATTTCAAATTCTTACCCATAACTTTCACCCTCTTTACAGATTAACTTTCTTATAGGTTTCATAAGCCTCAGCCAATGCTTTAGCATAGGCCCTCGAAGAGATTGTGGCCGAGGTGATTGCATCCACATCGCCACCAGCCGAGCGCAGGGCAAAATTCAGCTTTGCAGCGTTTTTGCCTTTGACACTCTGGAGCAGCACATTGCCCTCCTCGCTCATCTTGCCGCCAAGCGAGGGAGTCTCCTGCTGTTCGAGCACCACGACATCAAGGATGGTAGCCTCGGTG
>JAGBFH010000008.1 GCA_017936605.1 Tidjanibacter sp. | reverse complement strand
TGACCCAATTTTCTGATGGCGAAAATAGACATCAACTGAGCTTCTCGCCAATGGCAAATGTCTACCCGATAGGCCTCTCCTATGGTGGCCAAGTGAGTGGCTTTATAGAGGGCGGTTGGGGCTCCCGAGGCATTGTGAATGTGGGTGTTTCGGTCAAGCTATAACAGACTATGAGTAAGAAATTTACATACTATCCGATAGGTGTTTGTTCGCGCCAGTTCGACATCGTTCTGAGTGATGATGGCGGGGTGGTGGAGAGCGTACTCATAACGGGCGGTTGTGCGGGCAATACACAGGGCGTTGCAGCCCTGGCCAAAGGCCGCCCAACAAGTGAGGTCATTGCCCTGCTGAAGGGCATCGATTGTAAGGGCAAAGGCACCTCCTGCCCCGACCAACTCGCCAAGGCACTGGAGAAAGCAGGGGAGAGTTGAAAATTGAGAATTGAAAAAGGGCCAAAAGGGCCAAAAGGGCGAAAAAGTAAATTGATAGAGGTACCTTAAGGACCCTAAGGACCTTAAAGACCTTAAAGACCTTAAGGTCCCTAAACTCCCTAAACTCCCTAAACTCCCTAAACTCCCTAAACTCCCTAAACCCCTTACGCCATCCCCCCCTCTATAATTTTGACCACGCTGGGCGTGCTCTAAAATGCTCACGCTCGGCATAGTGTGCGTGGCACCCTCTGCCCTCGCTTACTCGCATTTGCGCATTTTGCATTTTGAATTTCAAGAAAATGCCCATCAAAGATGGGAAAGTCGGAAAAAGTGAGTATATTTGTCCGCTTAAAAAGATTATTAACAAAAAACGATACAGCAAAACTATGTTCAAAAGAATCATTTTGTGCGCATTGGCGGCCGTTATGCTCGCCTCGTGTGGTAGCCACAAAGACCTCGCCTACTTCCAGGAAGTTGTCGAAAGCGGTCAGATGGAGGGTGTGGCAGGACAGATTAACACCATCCAGCCGGGTGATGTGCTCTCAATCTCGGTATCCTCTTCGCAGCCCGAGCTGGCAATCCCCTACAACCTCTTCTCGGCACGCTCGCAGATAGCAAGTGCCACCTCGGCATCCAACTCCTCGAGCAGAGTCATCTCCAATGTGAGCTACGAGGGCTACACAGTGCGTAAAGACGGCACTATCGACTTCCCCGTGCTGGGCGAGATTGAGGTTGCAGGCCTCACTCGTGAGCAGATTGCCGACAAAATCAAGTCGAGGCTCGTGAGTGTTATGCCCGACCCCGTGGTGACGGTCACTATGCTCAACTTCTATGTGACGGTCATCGGTGAGGTGGCACGCCCCGGTACCTACAACTTCCCCGGCGATAGGCTCACACTTCTGGAGGCGCTCGGTTTCTCGGGCGACCTGACCGTCTATGGCAACCGCGAGAAGGTGATGGTCATCCGCGAGGAGGGTGGCAACAGACACGTGGAGATTATGAACCTCAAGTCGAAGGATATCTTCTCGTCGCCCTACTTCTACCTCAAGCAGAACGATGTTGTCTATGTTGAGGCTGTGGGCACCAAGGCCAAGTCGGTTTCGACCTTCACGACCTACTTCCCTGTGATTACCTCGCTGGCATCACTCGGAACCTCCATCGCAATGATGTTCTACTACATTTCCTATGTTTCACGCCGATAAAAAACAGTCTACAAGAGAAGAATTATGGAAAACAACAACATACAGAACAACGGTTTTGAGCAGCAGAATGAGCAGGAGATGCAGAGTATCTCGCTGAGGAGCATTTGGAAATTCTTTACGGGTAACTGGTTTTGGTTCCTCATCTCGGTAATCTTGTGCCTCGGTTTGGGCTTCCTCTATTGCAAAGTCTCCCCCAAGGTCTACTCCTCGTCGGCCACCATCTACATCGACGAGAACGCTTCGCGTAGCGTTAAGTCCGATGTGACCACGATGACCAATATGAGGATGATGCGCCAGACCTCGGTGGTGGATAATGAGGCTACCATCCTGCGCTCGAAGACACTGATGGAGAAGGTTGTGAGAAATCTCAACCTCAATGTTGTCTATAAGGCACAGGCCAAACTCCGCAAAGTGGAGGTCTATGCTCCCGCAGTACCCGCAAATGTGGTCGTTGACTCGCTTATGAGGGGCTTCTCGATGGAGATGAAGCTCGCCGAGAATAAGGCCAGCGGTGTTATCAAATACTCGATTTCGGGCGTGGAGCACGAGCAGAAGTTCTCGACCGACTACGATGCCCCCGTCTATAGCGAGGTGGGTATCTTCCGCATTGTGAAGAATGAGAGGTTTGTGGAGAACTATGCCAAGGCCATCAAGAAGAATAACGAGTTCTTTGTGAGCGTCACCTCTCCCGACCGCTATGCGCGTGCCCTGTCGGCTAACCTTTCGGTGGCCCCCACCAGCAAGACCACAAGTATCATTTCGGTGGGTATGAAGAGCGCCGTTCCCCAGAAGTCGGCCGACATTGTAAATGAGCTCATCTATGTCTACAATGAGGATGCCAAGGAGGGTGAGCGTGCCGTTGCGCGTGCCACTATGGAGTTTGTAGACGAGCGTTTGGCTATCGTCGGTAGCGACCTCGAGGAGGTGGACCAGAATGTGGAGAACTACCGCAAGAAGGCAAATACCGTAAACTCCCAGTCGGAGGCCAATATCTATGTACAGGCGGCCGCACGATTGGAGCAGGAGGCTGTGGAGCTCGAGACCCAGATTAGGATTCTGAAGGATGTCAAGGCCTCCATTGAGAGTGTCGCAGGTCAGGTGGAGCTCGTACCCAACCTCGGTATTGAGGATGCATCGCTCAATGTCAACATTACCAACTACAACAACGCTGTGTTGGAGTTTATGGCTATGGGTGGTGATGAGAAACTGAGCAACCCTCAGGTGAAGAACCTCAAGGAGCGTATTCTCTCGCTTCAGTCCATCCTTCCCCCCTCGATTAAGAATATCCAGAGCTCTCTGGAGGTGCAGCTCCGCTCGGTTAATCGTCAGATTGCCGACAATCAGGCCAAGGTGAAGAACCTGCCCTCGATTGAGAAGGGCGCACAGTCGATTCTGCGTAACCAGCAGATTAAGGTGAAGATTTATGAGTACCTTCTCAATAAGCGTGAGGAGACCAGCCTGAAGCTGGCTACCACTACCTCCATCTCGCGCGTGATTGACGCGGCCGTACCTGCGGCTGTGCCCATCGCTCCCCGCACGATGATGATTATGCTCTTGGCGCTGATTATGGGCTTTGTGATTCCCGTTGTGGTTATCTTCATCGCCGAGGCGCTTAGGACCAAGATCTACTCGGTTGAGGAGGTTGAGGATGCTGTGGGTGTGAATGTGCCCATCGTGGGTGCTATCCCCTCGAAGGAGAGCCGCCACACCAGCGATGTGATGGTGACCCCCAATAGCCGCGACTCCGTATCGGAGGCCTTCCGTATGGTGAGGACCAATGTGGACTTTATGATGCCCAAGGATGGTAAGGTCATTATGGTGACCTCCACCGTTCCCTCGGAAGGTAAGACCACCGTGGCACTGAATATCGCTCTGTCGTTTGTGATTACCGGCAAGAGGGTGGTGATTGTGGATATGGATATGCGTAAGGGCTCGATGGAGAAACGCGTGGGCTCTGTTCACCACAGCCGCGGTATTGTATCCTACCTTATGGGCCGCGAGAGCAACCTCGAGAACCTCATCGTGAAGGATTGTGTCCACGGCGTGGATGCCCTCTTTGTGGGTACCATTCCTCCCAACCCTGCCGAGTTGCTGCTGCGTCCCGAGCTTGACGAGGTGTTCGACAAACTGCGCCAGATGTATGACTACATCATCGTGGATACCGCCCCTGTGGCACTTGTGACCGATACGATGATTGTCAACCGCCTGACCGATATGACCCTCTACTGTATGCGTATGGGCCACACCGAGAAGTCGAGTCTGGAGGCTGTGAAGTCTATCACCGCCCGCAAGTCGCTCAAGAATCTGGGCGTGATTGTTTCGCAGGTGGGCGTCGGCAAACTCTACTATGGTGGCGAGAAGAATAACAAGGGCTACGGTTATGGTTACGGCTACGGATATGGCTACGGTTACGGATATGGCTACGGCAACGATGTGGAGAAAAAAACCGTCTTCCAGAGGATAATCGGCAGACTTAAAGGCACAAAGAAGTAGAAAATCGTAACAAAGTTGTGGTTTTTCCAAAAAGTTTTTATATCTTTGCGATAATTAGTGATATAGGTGGCCCGAGGGGCGTGTGTATGTAGGCTCCGGAGGCGGCGAAAAAGAAGACCACTATAAACTCAAATATTAAAAATTTAAGACTATGCAACAGTTAGTAGAGAAAATCAACGCACAGATTGAGCTTTTCCAGGTGAATGCAAAACTTCAGGTAGAGAAAGGTAACAAAGCTGCCGGTACCCGTGCACGCAAAGCTGCTCTCGAGCTCTCGAAACTTCTGAAAGACTTCCGTAAAGCTTCCGTTGAGGCTGCTAAATAATTTGGCAATCCCAAAGTGAACAAAATAGCAAAGGGTGGCAACCGTGCCACCCTTTGCTATTTTTGTGTTGAGCGGGGCCTACCGACGCCCGACGCCCGTCTACCGTCTACCGTCAACAGACAAAAGTTCACAGGTATTAATTTTAGGTAACTATATACTATTTTACACCGAAGGTAGTTTGACTGCAAATGACTCTTATGAGTTTATTGACTATCATTACCCCTTTAAGTACGATATGTTTAAATAATATATACAATAAGCGGGGCTTTGATCCCGCTTATGATTATCATCTAACTATTACACTACTTTTCTTGTAAACTTTGTTTTAAGGAATCAAACTTATCAACATATAGTGACAAATTAGGGTTGTTAGTATTTGCAATCATTCCAACATACATTATATTTTCTTCGTCAATATTATATGATGTCATATGTATTGCATATTGTTTGTCTTTTTTAGCGGTTGCTTGTTTGAACCACATACTAAACAATCGTTGCCGGCACCGTTGGCGTTCATCTTTATCTTCACATATGTATAGTATTGCCGTGCTATTAATGTGTAAAAAATTACCAACAATGCTAAAAATTGTTTCTTTAATATTTGAATCAGGAAACAACTTGTCCTGTGGCTGTCTATTTGCCGCTGCAAACATTAGATGATACACAGGTAATCCATCAAAAATAGACGTATCACAAATAAAGGATACTTTATATTCAATATCGTGGGTTGTAGTAAATTTCAAAGAATGTTCTTCATCCGCAAAAGAAACATAGTAAGGAGATTGAGAATTTACACTTTCAATATCAATAAGCATAAAATCAATTTAACTTTTCAAGAACAACCCCCTCCTTTTGTAGAGATAATAAATTGTCACCTTTTTCAACACAACTCACCCACTTCACCTTAATCTCCATCATTTTTTTAAGGTGTTGAACCAATTCATCCTTGGTGTGATTGCTATTATGTTTTACAGTCTTCATTCCACTTGCAAATATATGATTTTATTTTTTATTTATCAAATTTATCACCAATTATCGTTTTAGATAGATGTTTTTCTACTTTTTATATTCCATTATTTTTCTCAGCGCATCATCAAATGACATTAGCACATCTTCGTTTTTTATCCTAATACTCTCACCTTCTATACGAATATCAACAGTGGTTTGTTTCATTTTACCCTGCTCATCATTCGTACTTGTTTCTTGCGTTATTTTATGCGATTTTTCTTTCATTTATTAATTCCGTATATCTCAATCTATTATTATTGACACCACAAAGTAACGAATTAAATCGCAAACTATCACACATCTTTCGAGTATTATATCTATAAACATACTCATTTATATAACTTTGAAGGTGTTTTTTACTCGTATAATGATATATACCATACAATCCACGCCTCATATAACTCCAAAATCCCTCAATCGTATTAGTATATACATCACCACAAACAAACTCTCTTTCTTTATGATGAACATACAGATGTTCGTATATTTTATGCATATCCCTATAACCTTTCCACTCATCGGTATATACAGTCGCACCACCTGCAACATATTGTTGAATGGTTGGGGTTAATACAGCCACCGATGCATTGGGAACAATGGTGGCAACGAGTTTACCCTTTCTCCCCACCAAACCAAGAATAGCGGTTTTGGTTTTTGTACTCCTACCCCTATTATCCATCGTGCGTTTATTCTCGTGTTTGAATTTTTCTTTTCCACCAATATAAGCCTCATCAATCTCAACGGTATTAGAAAGTTGTGTATGGTTCTCAATACCAAGACATATACGAATACGATGAAGCATAAACCAAGCGGTTTTCTGTGTAACACCCAAATCTCTTGATAATTGCAATGATGATATACCTTTCTTGTGAGAGGTAAGCAGCCATATTGCTACGAACCACTTACGCAGGGAGATATTTGTATTCTCAAATATAGTCCCCGTTTTTACATTGAAATACTTGCCGGTGTTTTTGCATTTATAGCGATGATTCGCACATTTATAGACTTTTGATGTAGCGTCAAATGGTGAAACCACATCACCGTTCCAACTAATGGTTTCGAGGTGTTCGATGCATTTTTCCTCGGTTGAAAACGCCCTCATTAAATCGAACATTGATTTGAATTTGCTCGTGTCTATCATCGCTTAACTCTTTTATTTTCAAGAGTAAAGATAGTGAAAATGATTGTGTTTTGCAAATAAAATGGAAACTATTTTTCGTAAATTTCAATTATTTGCATAAACTTGAATATGTTTATAACAGAACAAAAAAACCTCAATTTTTTTGTTGAGTTTTTTTGGTTACTTTTCTATCAACTGCGTCAGACCGTCATACTGTTACTAATGTGTAGTAAAGAAGTTAGGTAGCGGCAGGTAGTTTATGAAAGTAATAAAAATACCTTCGTCTGAATACTTTAAGTATTTGATTAACTACAAAAGTAAACTTTACTAGTAAGTTTCTCCTCGTCTAAGCAGCACGAGGTTCTTTGTGTAAATATATTTCATTCCCCAAAAATGTCAACAATTTATCCTATATACATAAATAAATATGAGTATAGGATAAAATATTTATATTTCCATTATTGAAATATAAATATAAATTGTACATTTGTAAGCAGTAAACACAATAAACTTATTGCCTATGATGAAATAAAAACAGATAGGAACATATAGATATAAAAAGCGTTAGCTTATATTCTGTGATTCTGAAACTTCGACACTTTCATATATCACTCAACGGAATAAAGTTTGCGCTCACACCATCGTTTGGTGTGGGCTTTATTCCATGTATTTGAGTGATAGGTAGTCGAAGACCTCAGAATCAGATATGGCGAATTAGTCCACACTTTTTTATATCTATTCCTCACTATACGACAATAGAGTTATGGACTAAAAACATGTATCATTTTAAAAACTTAAATTATGAAAAAGTTAGTCGCATTTGTTTTATTATTTTCTATGGTGTTGGCAACCTCTTGTACTAGTGTTTATAATACATCTACACTCAATAATAAATATGATAATAGAATGGGGTTGTATAGAGGTGTGCAGAGTAAAATTGGTATTTATCTAGCAGAGAATGATATTCCCTACGAGTATGAAGTTATTTCGATTAATAGGTATAAGCCTTTCACTCTCTTGGGATTTATCCCTTATGTTGGCACATATTTTCAAAAAAAGAAAATGACAAAAACTTTTTATAAGAAGGCTGTGCTTAAAGCTGATAGTGAACGAGGTGACGCTGTGTATATAACCGCTCCTGGTGATTATAAGGTTATTCGTTACATTATAAATGATACTCCAAGCACGATGGCTACTCAAACTCCCGCACCTGTTGTTGCAGAGTAAAACGCAAAAGCGAGGCTATCAAAACCTCGCTTTTTGTATTAAAGAGAATTTCACTACCTTTGCGCTGCCCGTCAGTATAGTATTGCTATGCTTGATTGAAGGCAGAAAGGAGGGTAGTCACATGAAAAAACAAATTTTCACAGAGGCTTGGTGCATGGAAGTTTTGGACTTAATGCACCGCATGGGTATGATTATTTAACCCATCTTAAACAAAAAATTATTATTAATTTCTCAGCAGCCCTCCGTTGCTGAGTTTTTTTATTGTTCGGTGTAAAATAGTATATAGTTACCTAATTTTAATACCCGTGAACAAGGCTGACTGCTGACTGCTGATTGCTGACTGCTGATTGCTGACTGCTTTTCTATACACGCCCCGCCCTACGGGCACCCTCCCTGTGCGCGAGGACGCGCACGCAATTTTCGAGCACCCCTCCCGACCTCCCCTTTCGTAGGGGAGGAGCCAAAAGGGCCGAAAGGGCGAAAAGGGCCGAAAGGGCCAAAACGCAATTCAAAACAGTTTTATGGGCCTTATAAAAAGTCCCTCCCCTAAGTTAGGGGAGGGTGAGCGAAGCTCGGGAGAGGTCTGTTATCAGTTATCAGTTATCAGTTATCAGTTGTCAGTTTTCAGCTTTCAATTGTCAATTGTCAATTTTCAATTGTCCATTGTCCATTTTCAACTCTCTTTCCCCCTCAGGGAAAAGATTATTGTGTCGAGCGAGTAACGCCCGCCGCCGCTTATGGCCAGAGTGATGTAGATGCCCGTGTAGACGAACTTCAACTCCCCCTCGGCGAACTCCTGGTGGGGAAAGAAGATGAATGCGGCGGCGAACATCATTGCGGCCATCACCACTGCACAGTAGCGAGTGAGCAGTCCTATGGTGAGCATAACGCCTGCTATGGCCTCAATTACCCCCACGGTGCTCAGGACCGTTGCGGGCTCGATGCCTAAGATTGAGGGGTAGAGCTGCTCCAACCAGAGGTAGTCCTGCGACTTGGTTATGGCCTGAGTGAAGAGCAGGGTGCCGATGAAGATGCGCAGAAAGAGTGCGGCCTTGTCGGCTCCGCCAAAGGGCGGAAATATATCCTTGCTGTGGTCCTCACGCGAGGTGGGGGAGTGGGATTGCTTGCTTTTCATAGTCGTTCCTTTTTTGGGGGAAGAGAGCAAACCTTGTGCCGCGATTGGAGGAGAGAGAAGGGCCGAGAACGATGTGGAGTTCTCGGCCCTTGGGATATTGCATTGTCTGGGAGTATTATCGGAGTTTATGGAGTAGGATGTCGCACCCCTCTTCGAGCATATTGAGCACGAGCTCGAAACCCTCGGCCCCCTCGTAGTAGGGGTCGGGCACATAGTCGTAGCCGAAGTGTGCGGGCAGATAGTCGGCCATACGCTCGAGCTTCTGGAGGGCCTCAACGGTGGGTGCGAGCCTCGAGAGCGACTCGTAGACCGAGTCGTCCATAGCCAGCAGCAGGTCGAAGCGCTCGAAATCCTCGCTGCGCACCTTGCGGCTGCGATGGGTGAAGTTGTAACCCCTTCGCTTGCCCGCAGCCCTCATTCGTGGGTCGGGGAGGTCGCCGGCGTGACCGCCATAGGTGCCCGCCGAGTCAATCTCGAACTCGTCCGAAAGGCCCGCCTCGGCCACCTTCACTCTCATTATCTCATCTGCCGCCGAGGACCTGCAAATGTTCCCGAGGCACACAAAAAGTATCCTTTTCATATAAGTATCTCGCTGCTCCTTACTCATTCGTCTATTCTTCCCGGGTAGACCTTCAGGGCCTCCCTGAGGCACTCGCAGGCGGCCAGTAGGTCCTCCTTGCAGAGCACATAGGCGATGCGGGCCTCCTGTGTGCCCTTGCCCTTGGTGGCGTAGAAACCTGCGGCGGGTGCAAGTTGTACCGTAGCCCCCTTGTATGAAAACTCCTCGAGGAGCCACGAGGAGAACTTGTGGCAGTCGTCTACGGGGAAGTGGGCCATCGTGTAGAAGGCACCCTGGGGCTTGGGGCAATAGACCCCCGGTATCTTGTTGAGCTCCTCGACGAGGCAGTCGCGCCTTGCTGTGTACTCGGCCACCACATCGTCGTAGTACTTCTGGGGAGCCTCCATAGCTGCCGAGGCGGCAATCTGTGCCAGGTAGGGGGGCGACAGGCGGGCCTGTGCCAACTTGAGGGCGGCAGCGATTACCTCCTTGTTGCGCGATACGATGTTGCCGAGCCTCACACCACACATACTATAGCGCTTCGATACGGAGTCGATGACGATGACATTCTCATCTATACCCTTCAGCGAGAGGGCCGAAATCTGCTTTGTGCCGTCGTAGCAGAACTCGCGGTAGACCTCGTCGCTTATGAGGTAGAGGTTGTGATAGGAGGCCATATCTGCCAGCATCTGCATCTCCTCCTGGGTGTAGAGGTGTCCGGTGGGGTTGTTGGGGTTACATATTAATATAGCGCGCGTGCGCGAGGTGATGCGCTTGAGGAACTCCTCGCGTGGTGGGAGTGCAAAATCGTTCTCTATGGTGCTGGGCACGGGCACCAGAATGGTGTCGTAGCTCGCAGCAAAGGTGTTGTAGTTGGCATAGAAAGGCTCGGGCACAAGAATCTCCTCACCCGGGTTGGCGCAGATGAGCATAGCCATCTGTGCGGCCTCCGTACCGCCGAGCGTCACGATGATATCCTCCACATCGAGGGAGATATTGTTCTTTCGGTAGTACTCCACAAGCTTCTGGCGGTAGGGGAGCAGACCCGCCGAGTGGGAGTAGGGGAAGATGTGGTCCTGTATGGCTTGCACAGCCTCCACTGCCTCAATGGGGGTGTGGATGTCGGGCTGACCGATGTTGAGTTTGTAGATGTGGGTTCCTCGCGCTGCGGCGGCCTCTGCCAGAGGCACCAGCCTACGGATGGGCGAGATGGGGAGCGAGTGGCTCTTTGCCGAGATTTTCAACATAGTTTCAATGTTTTTTTGTTGCTGCCCGATGGGACCGATGTCCGGCTCACGCACATAGGGCTGTGTAAAGTTACATTTTTATTCACAGATTGCAAAATTTATTACTATATTTGTGTCACGAATCCAAACATTTTCAACTATAACTAAAAATTATCACTATGGCTTTTTTGTCCGAATTTAAGAAATTTGCGCTCAAGGGTAATGTCGTAGATATGGCAGTCGGTGTTATCATCGGTGGCGCTTTTGGTAAGATTGTTACCTCGCTTGTGAACGATGTTCTGATGCCTCCCATCGGTATGATGCTTGGCAATGTGAACTTCACCGACTTGGCTCTGAAGATTGGCGGCACCGCCGAGGCTCCCGTGATGTGGAAATATGGCGCTTTCGTGCAGCAGATTGTTGATTTTCTGATTGTTGCCCTCTGCGTGTTCCTGCTCGTTAAGGGTATCAACCGCCTCTCCGAGCTTGGCAAGAAGAAAGAGGAGGAGGCTCCTGCCCCCGCACCCGCTCCTGCACCCGAGCCTACCAAGGAGGAGGTGCTCCTCACTGAGATTCGCGACCTGCTGAAAAATAAATAGGCTTTACGAGTAAAAGCGCATATTATCCGCGCTTTTTACACCAAAACTTCAGAGAGCGAGTTCCTCATTTGCCTCAAGCAAACTGCGGACTCGCTCCTTTGTTTGGCGCAAAAATCATCGAATAATCTGCACTTTTCTTTCGGAAAGTAGCGGGTAAATTTTTCACCAACCTTCAATAGGCGAGCTCCTCATTTGCGAAAAGCAAACCGCTGGCTCGCCTTCTTGTTTGGCGCAAAATACCCTCCGTTATTAGCGATTTTTTTGTGACCGCGGAAAGGGCCGAAAGGGCTAAAAGGCAAAAAAGCATTAGGGACCTTAAGGGATTTAGGGAGAGTCCCATTTCTCTCATCTCTCCCATTTCTCCCATTTCTCCCATCCTTCTACCGAAGCACGACAGACCTCTCCCGAGCTTCGCTCACCCTCCCCTAACTTAGGGGAGGGAAAAGGGGAGGGGAAGGGCCGAAAGGGCTAAAAGGGCCAAAAGGAATTCAAAATGCAAAATGCAAAATTCAAAATTATTTATTAGGGAATTTGTCAATTGTCAATTGTCCATTTTCAATTTTCAATTGTCAATTGTCCATTTGTGTGGATAAAAAAAACTCGCGAGCATTACGCTCGCGAGTTTTTTTATCTACAAATCCGTGTTCCACTCGCCGCCGGCGTCGGGGTAGACAAAGGGGCGTTTCTCGTTCTCGATAGCTTTCATTGCCAGGTAGCTCTCGTAGAGGCAGATGCCGTTCTGGGCCTTGTGGGCCAGCGAGAACATCACAACCGAGGGGTGTATCTTGGTGCTATGGTAGGCACTCTCGGCCCTCCACAGGTAGGTGTTCTTCCACTCGGGCTTATTGCTCGGGGTTGACGCAGCGTCCTTATCGGGGCAGGTGATGTCGGCCGAGCAGCACGCCAGCATACCCATCTGGTCGCAAAGGTCATAGAGTTCATCGGGCTGCGAACGGGCTGTGAAGATGAGGTTGTAGCCCTCATCCTTGAGCCTTTGGAGCTCGGCAGCGCTCTCCTCCTTGGTAGTGTAGGTGAAAGGTGTGCTCTTCAGCTCGAGTGCGTCGCCGTTGAATATCACCTCGCCCTGGTCGTTGCTCTCGACGGTGCGGAAGCCGATGAAGGCGGTGGTGAACTCCTTGAAGCGATTTTGGTGTTTGGTGTAGACAACCACGCGATAGAGGTTGGGCTTCGAGGGACTCCACGCCTTGGCCTTGGGGATGCGGGTGAAGAAGTCTACGGTATCGCGCGAGAGCATACGGGTGGTGATCTCCTTGTTGGAGCTTGCAACCTTCTCACCCTCGGGCGAATAGACCTCATAATAGATGTCATAGACCTTGCTGTTCAGCAGGAAACTCTGCATCACCACGCCGAGCCTCAGGGAGCCGTCGCCACTCTTGGTGAACTTGGTCTCTACGGTGAGGTCGGCCACAGCCACACGGGGAGGGGTGAGGATTGTTGCGCGGCTGAAGGTGAGCTCCTCGCTCTGTGCGGCGGGCTCAATGGCGCGTGCCGCATAGTCGCGGTGTACCACCACGCCTATGGTGTTGTTGTTCTCCTTGAGGGCCTTCGTTAGGTCGAACTCCGAGCGGCCATTGCCTTCGGCCGAGTAGCCAATCTCTTTGCCATTGACCTCCACGCTCACAGCACCTGTTGCGCCCTCGATTCGGAGCAGAATCTCCTTGTCGTCGAGCCTATAGGTGCGTTTGAAGCGGGTGGTGTATCGGGTGCCAGCCTCCACGGCCTCGCTTTGCCACTCGCCGAGAGTGACGATGTGGCCCGAGGTGGTGCCTGCCATCATCTGTTCGCGTGTGGGGTAGGTGGCCAGGTCGCTGCGGGGGGTGAGCAGGGCGTGACCAACATTCTGTGGCGAGCCAAGAGCCTCGATGGCGGTGGGCTGTTCTGCAATCTCCTGTGCCGAAAGGGTCAAACTGCCGGCAGCGAGGAGGGCTAAAATGAGCGTAGTAAAGTGCTTCATATCTCTTTTTTTGCTATATTTGGGCCTAAAATTACAATTTTTTTGGGAGATAACGAAAAATATGGCGATTTAATCCTCGCTCCGTACGATTTACGCCTCCGTAGGCGTGCAGACGGAGAGGTGGAGGTGTGGGTTCCCTCACGCCGCCGCTGGCTTGTGCTCACCCCCGAGGAGGAGGTGCGACGCAGGATGGTGGCCCATCTTACGGGTAGGCTCTCGGTGCCCGCCACGCACATTGCCGAGGAGTATCCCGTGATGCTCAACGGCCAACCCCAAAGGGCTGATATCGTGGTCTTTGACCCCCAGATGAAGCCGTGGCTTGTGGTCGAGTGTAAGGCTCCCGAAATTACCATCGACAAGTCGGTCCTGGCTCAGGCCGTAAGGTACAATAGCGTGCTCGGTGCCCGCCAGATTGTCCTGACCAACGGCCGAGTGCTCAAGGCCTACGCCCTCACTTCCGATGGGCGCTATTCAGAGGTGGAGTTCCCACTCTAAATCAACTCATCCAGTTTGGACATAATATTGTCGTTCAGCAGGTCTATGGCGCTGGCTATCTCCTCGAGCGTTGTGCCCGTGCGGTCCAGCTCCGTGAGGGGAGCCTTCTGGCCGTAGCCCTTGTAGGGCCTTGCGAAGATGTAGTTCTCGCCCCCGTCGCCCCAGAGAATATTGTCGACATAGTAGATGTCCGAGTAGTTGTCCTGATTGTCGTGGGGAGCCCTTACGAGCGTGCCGAGCTGTGGTGCGGCGTCGAGCTCCACGGTGGCCCCTATGCGCCACCCGTCGGTGTAGTGTATAAGCGTGAAACGAAGCATTGAAGTTGAGAGTTATAAGCGGTCAGTTGAGATAAGGCCATTGAGGTCCTTAAGGTCCTTAAAGCCCTTAAGGTCCCTATAATTTTACTTTTTGAATTACCTTTTGGCCCCTTTGGCCCTTTTAGCCCTTTTTGCCTTAGGTCGGTTCGACTTTAGACCCCAAAAACAACAAGGCCCCTTCGCAACCGAAGGGGCCTTGTTTGTCTTGATTAGTGGCAGTGGCCGCCCTCGCAACCGTCGTCGCAGTTGCCCTCGCAGCCGCAGTCGCAACCCTCCTCGCCACAGCCGCAGCCGCACGAGTGGGGATAGTCGTCGTCGGTAGCCTCCCTAACCTCTACAACCTCACCCTCGAAGTTGAGAGTCTTGTCGGCCATAGGGTGGTTGAAGTCCATCTTCACAGCCTCGTCCGACACCTCCACAACAACACCAATGACGGGCTGGCCCATCTGGGTCATCATAGGGATGCGGTTGCCGATGGTGAGGAGGCCCTCCTCAATCTGGCCGTTAATCTCGAATGCTGCCTTGGGTACATCAATGACCATTGCAGGATTCTTCACGCCGTAGCCCTCCTCGGGCGAAAGGGTGAACGAATATTTGTCGCCGGGCTCAAGACCCAGAAGATACTCCTCAAATTTGGGAAGCAACATACCGATGCCGTGAACGAAGCTAAGGGGTTGCTCTTTGGTTGCCTGGTCGGCAATCTCACCATCTACGGTGAGGGTGTAGCTGATGGCTACAAATTTCTCTTTCTCGATTTTCATCTCTTTAATTCTATTTTTTGAGTTGTTGTTATCTTGTGTGTTTGTGTTTGTTTGTCTGTTTAGGTTTTGTCGGAGGGCCTACTTGAGGGGGTTTATAAGCTGCAACATATACTCGTCGAGCCAGTCGCTGGTGGTCCTTACCCACTCCTTCTTGATGCCCACAACGGAGAAGTTCTTGCTTCGGAAGAGGTTGAGGCTCTGCTGGTTGTTGCTGAGGATGTTGCAGTAGAGCTGATTCAGACCGAGGTAGTGGAAGCAGTAGCGGATGAGGGCCTGCAGGGCGCTCGAGGCGAATCCCTGACCCTCGTAGTCTTGGTCGTGGATGACGATGCCCACACCCGCACGACGGTTGTAGGGGTCGATGTCGAAGAGGTCGATGGAGCCCACGGGCTTGCCCAAGGCCTTGGCCTCGATGACAAGCCTCATCTGGCGCGTTTCGTAGATGTCGTACTTCTGATTCTCAATGAATTGGCGCATAATATACTTCGAGAAAGGAGCTACGGTGCCACTTACTCTCCACACCCTTGGGTCGTTCTCCCAGCGGTAGAGGGTGTCAACATCCTCGGGCTCGAGAGCTCGCAGTTTGATGATGTCGGTTTCCAGTGCGTTCATAGAGCTGCCTGCTACTTTTGGGATTAAACTTTATAGACCTATGACTTTGTTTCTTATGAGCATCGATGCACCCAAGGCACCCGCGTCGGAGCCCATCTGCGAAAGGCGGAACTGGGTGTCCTTATACACAAGGTTCATTGAGTATTTGTTGGTGGCCGACTTGAGGGGCAACATAAGGTAGTCGCCCGCCTGGGACATATTTCCACCTATGATTACCAACTCGGGGTTGAAGATGTTGATGAGGAATGCAATACTCTTACCAATCTTCTCGCCCGCCTCCTCAATCAGTTCGATGGAGAGGTTGTCGTCGTTCTTGGCCGCCGTGATGATGTCGTCGATGTGGATGTTCTCGCCCGAGGCCCACTTGTCGCGTAGGATGGTGTTCACACCCGCCTCGAGCTGGGCCACCATCTTGTTCTCGATGGCTATGCCGCTCACCTCGGTCTCCAAACAACCCTTCTTGCCGCACGAGCATATAATCTCATTATTAAAGAAAGGTGTGTGGCCGAACTCGCCCGCAAAACCACTCTTGCCGTAGTAGAGCTTACCCTCGGCAATGATGCCAATGGCAACACCTTTGCCCAGGTGCAGATAGAGCATATTCTTCTCCTTGACCGAGTCACCCGAGTAGTACTCCGCAAAGCACCTCGCCCTGGTGTCGTTCTCCACCAACACATTCACGCCCGTAGCCTCCTCGATGTGCTCCTTGAGCGGCTTGCTGCTGCCTGTGAAGAACATATAGCTGTTGCCCGTCACGGGGTTTACACGACCCGCAATGCAGACTCCCATACCGAGAATCTTGCTGCGCTCCACACCGCAGTTGTCGAGGAACGAGTTGATGATACCACAAATCTCCTTCAGACACGCCTCGTCGTCCGAGAGTGTGAAGGGGGTTATGGTCTTGGAGGTGATGATGTTGTTCTTCAGGTCGGTCACAAGCATACAGATATAATCCCTACCTATATCTACGCCCGTGAAGTAGATGGCGGTGTTGGCCAGACCGAAGATGTTGGGGCGCCTACCACCGGCGGTCTCCACCTTGCCGTTGTCCACAACCACGCCCTCCTCCACGAGCTCACCCACGAGTTTGGTCATTGTGGGAACGCTAATGTGCAGAGCCTTAGTGAGTTCGGCAAGTGTGCACCAACCATTTACGGCCATATGGGCAATGATACTCTGCTTGAGCAGAATATTCTTGTGGGATATGCCCTTGAGCTTTTCTCCGTCGGGTTGATAGAAGAAATCTTTAAGAAGTGCCATTGTTAGTTTCTCTCAAATTTTATTTCCGATAGCAAAGATAGATATTTTTTTTAATAATTCATCATCATTATTAAATTTTTTATAAATTTTCTTGAATTTTTTTAGAAACCACCCCCGGGGAAAGTGAAAAAAATGCAAAATTCAAAATGCAAGATTGAGGGATGCGGTCTTTTTTGGGGGGCGAAGCACGACAGACCTCTCCCGGGCTTCGCCCACCCTCCCCTAACTTAGGGGAGGGAAAGGGCCAAAAGGGCGAAAAAGGCGAAAAGGGCTTATAGGTCCCATAAGTCCCATAAGTCTTATAGGCCCTTAAAGTCCTTAAGGTCCTTAATGCCCTTAAAGCCTTAGGTCGGTAGTCGGTAGTCGGTCGACGGTCGTTGTCGGCACAAAAAAACTGCTCGGGTGAAAAATAAAACATTATATGTTTTTGTTTCTCGTTTTTAGTTCCTACATTTGTGGATTCAATGTGCGCGCGTAGGGCGTGCGCGAGAAAAGAGGGCAAAAACGACAACAACAATTAACTTTTTATACAAACAATTTCAAAAAACAAAGTGTTATGAAAATTTCGCACATCGAGCATTTGGGTATTGCAGTGAAGAGCCTCGAGGAGGCAATTCCTTACTACGAGGAGGTATTGGGTCTGAAGTGCTACAACATCGAGGAGGTGGCAGACCAGAAGGTGAAGACTGCTTTCTTCAAGGTTGGTCAGACCAAGATTGAGCTTCTTGAGCCTACTTGCCCCGAGAGCACCATCGCAGCTTTCATCGAGAAACGCGGCGAGGGCGTTCACCACTTGGCATTTGCTGTTGAGGATGTAGCCGACGCTCTGGAGGAGGCCGAGCAGAAAGAGATTCGCCTCATCGACAAGGCTCCCCGCAAAGGCGCCGAGGGTCTGAACATCGCATTCCTTCACCCCAAGTCGACCAAGGGCGTACTGACCGAGCTCTGCTGCCCCGGTTGCAAATGCGAGGAGTAGTCTTTTGAATTCAAAATTCAAAATTCAAAATTGAGAGAGGGGCTTTAAGGTCCTTAAGGTCTTTAAGGTCCCTAAACTCTCTTTCTTGACACTCTGACACTTTAGGCACAGGAGGTTCTTTAGAAGGATTTATCAAGCGCAGCTTGACCAAGTCCCCCTCTTGAGGAGGGGGATTTAGGGGGTGGGTAACACCTGAGGTGAGCATTAGCGAAACTCACTCATAATTTTTTGGTGGTGCCCAACGCAAACCCTTCCGAAGAGCTAAAAACTTTAGACGCAGGAGGTTCTTTAGAAGGATTTATCAAGCGCAGCTTGACCAAGTCCCCCTCTTGAGGAGGGGGATTTAGGAGGAGGGTAACACCTGAGGTGAGCGTTAGCGAAACTCACTCATAATTTTTTGGTGGTGCCCAACGCAAACCCTTCCGAAGAGCTAAAAACTTTAGACGCAGGAGGTTCTTTAGAAGGATTTATCAAGCGAAGCTTGACCAAGTCCCCCTCACAGGAGGGGGATTTAGGAGGAGGGTAACACCTGAGGTGAGCGTTAGCGAAACTCACTCATAATTTTTTGGTGGTGCCCAACGCAAACCCTTCCGAAGAACTAAAAACTTTAGACAACAACTAAACACATAAAAGTAATTTAACAAAAAAATTATGAGTGAGATTCAGAATAAGATCGCACAGCTGATTGAGTTGCGCGAGGAGGCAAAGATGGGTGGCGGTCAGAAACGCATCGACGCCCAGCACGAGAAGGGTAAATATACCGCTCGCGAGAGGCTTGCAATGCTCTTGGATGAGGGCAGCTTCGAGGAGTTCGATATGTTTGTTACCCACCGTTGCGTAGATTTCGGTATGGAGAAGAGCCACACCCTTGGTGATGGTGTTGTTACCGGTTACGGTACCGTAGACGGCCGCTTGGTTTATGTTTTCGCACAGGACTTCACCGTTTCGGCTGGCTCCTTGTCGCTCACTATGGCAGAGAAGATCTGCAAGATTATGGATATGGCTATGCGCAATGGTGCTCCCGTTATCGGCCTGAACGACTCGGGTGGTGCTCGTATCCAGGAGGGTGTGAACGCTCTGGCAGGTTATGCTGAGATTTTCCAGCGCAATGTAATGTCGAGTGGTGTTATTCCCCAGATTTCGCTGATTCTTGGTCCTTGTGCAGGTGGCGCAGTATATTCGCCCGCGCTGACCGACTTCGTCATTATGAAGAAGGACACCAGCTATATGTTCCTCACCGGTCCCAAGGTTGTGAAGACCGTTGTAGGCGAGGATGTAACCCAGGAGCAGCTCGGTGGCGCAAGCGTACACGCCTCGAAGTCGGGTGTTACCCACTTTGCAGTTGACACCGAGGAGGAGGCTATCAACATCACTCGTCAGCTCATCAGCTACATTCCCCAGAACAATATGGAGGATACCCCCGTTGTTGCATGCTCGGACCCCATCGACCGTCTGGAGGATTCGCTCAACGAGATTATTCCCGACAACCCCAACAAGGCTTACGATATGTATGAGGTTATCCACGCTGTTGTGGATAATGGTGAGTTCCTGGAGTCGCAGGCTGCCTATGCTCGCAACATCATCACCGGCTTTGCAAGGTTCAACGGCCAGAGCGTAGGTATCATCGCCAACCAGCCCAAGTTTATGGCAGGTGTGCTCGACATTAAGGCTTCGTGCAAGGCTGCAAGGTTCGTTCGCTTCTGCGACGCTTTCAATATTCCTATCGTTACCTTCGTGGATGTTCCCGGCTTCTTGCCCGGTACCGGTCAGGAGTACGGTGGTGTTATCGACCACGGTGCAAAACTCCTCTACGCCTACTGCGAGGCTACCGTTGCCAAGGTTACCGTTACCCTCCGCAAGGCCTACGGTGGTGCCTATATCGTGATGAGCTCGAAGCACATCCGCGGCGATATCAACTACGCTTGGCCCTGCGCAGAGATTGCAGTTATGGGTGCAAGTGGTGCTGTTGAGGTACTTTGCGCCAAGGAGATCAAGGCTGCCGAGACTCCCGAGGCTCGCGCTGCCCTCATCGCCGAGAAGGAGCAGGAGTACAAAGACAAGTTCTCGAACCCCTACCGTGCTGCACGCTACGGCTACATCGACGATGTTATCGAGCCTCGCAACACCCGCTTCCGCGTAATCAGGGCTCTTCAGAGCTTGGCTACCAAACGCCTTGTTAACCCCGCGAAGAAGCACGGCAATATTCCTTTGTAGTAGAAAACAACCATTAAAAACGAAACAATATGAATTGGTCACAAATTTTGTGGATTACTCTTATTGGCTTTTCGCTGGTGGCTATTACCCTGGTGCTTTTGATTTTCATCATTCGCCTGTTTGGTGTGGCCTTTGCAGCTAAACACAAACAGAAAGTAGCCAAGAAGAGCGCCGACAAAGGTGAGGCAGCGCCCACAGAGGTTGTCCTTCCTGGTATGGTTTCTGCCGAGGAGGTTGCTGCTATCGCTATGGCTATTCGCTTGGCCGCCGGTGAGGAGCACGACAGGGAGTCGGAGGTATTGACCATCCAGACCATCAAGCGTGCCTACTCGCCCTGGAACTCCAAGATTCACGGTTTAACCCGTCTTCCCGAACACAAATAAATCATTTATTAGTTAAGACAAGTAAAAAGAGATGAAAAACTATAACTTGAAAATCAACGACAACGAGTACAAAGTGCAGCTCGATAAGCTCGATCACAACTCCAAGACTGCTCGCGTAATCGTCAATGGCACCGAGTATATCGTTGAGGTGGACGGTGTTAAACCTATGCCCACCAGCAAACCCCAGGTATCGAAGGCTACCTATAGCGCAACCGCTCCCACCGCAGCTCCCGCTCCCGCAGCAGCTGCTCCCAAGGCCGCTTCGGCCGGTGGTGCTAAGATCACTTCGCCACTGCCCGGCACCGTTCTGGCTATCAATGTAGCCGTTGGTGACAGCGTGGCTGTTGGCCAGACCGTAGCCGTTCTTGAGGCTATGAAGATGGAGAACAACATCTCGGCCGACCGCGCAGGTGTTGTCAAAGAGGTATGTGTTGCCAAGGGTGCGAATGTACAGGAGGGCGACGCTCTGATTATTCTGGGCTAAAAAGAAATAGTAAAATAGACAGAGAGTTATGAATATGTTTCTTTCTTCATTCGTGGGCGAGAGCGTCGGTAAGTTCCTCGAGACTTCGGGTATCTATATGATGTTCGTTGAGGCCGGCGGCTGGAAGTGCCTGGTAATGCTCGCACTTGCTTGCTTCCTCCTCTATCTCGCCATCAAGAAGCAGTATGAGCCCCTGCTGCTGCTTCCCATTGCTTTCGGTATGCTTCTTACCAACCTTCCTGGTGCCGAGATGTTCCACTCGGAGCTCTTCGAGGGTGGTCATGTACATTGGCAGGAGTTGGCCGACAAGGGTGGCCTTCTGGACTACCTCTACCTCGGTGTTAAGTGTGGTATCTACCCCTGCTTGATCTTCATTGGCGTTGGCGCAATGACCGACTTCGGTCCACTGATTGCCAACCCCAAGAGCTTCCTGATGGGTGCTGCTGCACAGATTGGTATCTTTATGACCTTCCTGGGCGCTTATGCTATGGGCTTCACCCCCGCAGAGGCTGGTTCGATTGGTATCATCGGTGGTGCCGATGGTCCTACCTCCATCTACCTCACCTCCAAGCTGGCTCCCCAGCTGCTGGGTCCCATCGCTATCGCTGCCTACTCCTATATGGCACTCGTGCCCGTGATTCAGCCCCCCATTATGAGGGCCCTCACTACCGAGAAGGAGCGTCAGATTAAGATGACCACCCTGCGTCAGGTGTCCAAGACCGAGAAGATTGTATTCCCCATCGTCATCACCCTCATCATCGCCCTCATCCTGCCCAGCGCAGCACCTCTGATTGGCTGCTTGATGCTCGGTAACCTTATGAAGGAGTGCGGCGTTGTTGACCGTCTGGCCAAGACCGTTCAGAACGAGCTTATGAACATCGTGGTTATCTTCCTCGGTATCACCGTGGGTGCTACCGCTACCGCCGATGCTTTCCTGAACTTCCGTACTCTGTTCATCCTGGCACTCGGTATCGTTGCTTTCTCGTGCGGTACCGCAGGTGGTGTTCTGCTGGCCAAGTTGATGAACCTCTTCCTGCCCGAGGGTAAGAAGATCAATCCTCTGATTGGCTCGGCAGGTGTATCGGCCGTACCTATGGCAGCACGCGTATCTCAGGGCGAGGGTCTGAAGGCCAATCCTTCGAACTACCTACTGATGCACGCTATGGGTCCCAATGTGTCGGGCGTTATTGGTTCGGCAGTGGCGGCGGGTATGTTGCTGTGCTTCCTCGGCTAAAAGCCGTATAAAGGGTGCTTTTTGCACCAAACTTCAGAGAGCGGACTTCCTCACCTACGCCCTGTAGGCTGCGGAGTCCGCTCCTTTGTTTGGCACAAAAATCCCTCCGTTCTACGACTTTTATCTTTCAAGGGAATGGGGTTTGGGAGTACCACCCTAATTCGTTGCGCCCGTTGGCGCCTGCGGAGTCCGCTCCTTTGTTTGGCACAAAAAGCCCTCCGTTCTACGACTTTTATCTTTCAAAGTAGTGGCGGTGGGTAGCACCACCATCATTCGTTGCGCCCGTTGGCGCCTGCGGAGTCCGCTCCTTTGTTTGGCACAAAAATCCCTCCGTTCTACGACTTTTATCTTTCAAGGGAAGGGGGTTTGGGAGTACCACCCTAATTCGTTGCGCCCGTTGGCGCCTGCGGACTCGCCTTTTTGCTTGGTACAAAATTTCCTCCGCATAAATCGTTTTTATTGTCTACCGTCTACCGTCGACCGACCTAAGTCTTTAAGGTCCTTAATGTCCTTAAGGACTTTAAGGAATTTAAGGAATTTAGGGGCTTTAGGGAATTTAGTGAATTTAGGTCCTTTTTCCCTCCCCTAAGTTAGGGGAGGGTGGGCGAAGCCCGGGAGAGGTCTGTCAACCGCCAGCTGTCGACCGTCTATCGTCAACCGTTATATAGGGCCTATAAGACTTATAAGCCCCATAAGCCCCATAGGTCCTTAAGGCCCTTTTAGCCCTTTTAGCCCTTTTAGCCCTTTCGGCCCTTTCGGCCATTTAATAATAGTTCACAGGTATTAAAATTAATACCCGCGAACAAGGCTGACTGCTGACCGCTGATAACTTTCAATTTTCCACAAAAAAGCCCCACAGATTATCTGCGGGGCTTTTTTGTGGAAATGTATTGTCGCTCTACCAGAGTTTTGCGGGGTATTCGCCCTGACGGATGAGGGCCCTGATTTTGGCCTCCACATCGGGCTTGTCCTCCTTGTAGGTCACGCCAAACCACTGCGAGTTGCAGGTGAGAACCTTCATAGTGGCCTCGCCGGAGTTGATGAGGTCGTTCACAGCATAGGCGATATAGAATTCGCTCTTGAGGTTGGCCATCGTCTCGGGCTTGGAGAGGAAGTCCACAAAGAGGCGCTCGCTGTGGGTGAGGTAGTCGGGGGTGAAGCCAAACATATTCATCGACACGGTGGTGTCGGGTGCAATCTCCACCTGATGGCCCATCTCCTCATAGACAACCTTGCCGCTCTCGAGGCGTTTGATGCCCAGGCGCTCGGTCATACCCTTGAGGTTGCCCTTCTCGTCAACCACGCACTCGCCCCTCGACACGGTGCCGAAGTCGCTGAGGGTGTTGGCGAGTTTGTAGCCCACCATACAGTAGTTGCCCCTCTCCTCGGGGCCGATGCCACGCAGGTAGTCGGCCATAGTCTGGAATGCCTCACGACCGTAGAAGTCGTCGGCATTGATGACTGCAAAGGGCTCATTGATGACCTCTGCACCCATCATAATTGCGTGGTTGGTGCCCCAGGGTTTCACCCTTTCGGCGGGTGCTTGGAATCCTTTGGGGAGTTTGTCGAGCTCCTGATAGACGAACTCGACCTCTATTTTGCCGCCGAAACGCGAGGCAGGGAAGGCTGCCTTGAAGGAGTCGGCAAAGGTGCTGCGGATGACGAAAACGACCTTGCCGAAGCCGGCGCGCACTGCATCATAGATGGAGTAGTCGATGATAGCCTCACCTGCGGGGCCCACGCCGTCCATCTGTTTGAGGGAGCCGTAGCGCGAAGCCATACCTGCGGCCAGAACAAGAAGTGTCGGTTTGCTCATAGTCTTCAAAAAAAATAATTGTGGTTTGTGTGTAATGTTTGGGTGCAAAAGTATACCTTATTATTATTAAAACAAAATTATCGCCATTTTTTCTCCCCAAACGGGCTTAAACCAAAGGCGACCACCCAACTTGGGTAGTCGCCTTTGGTTTGGTTTTTAGTTTTCAGCTTTCAGTTTTCAGCTTTCAGCTAATAGCCTATTTGCTCTCGGGGGTATATGCCTCGTTGAGACCTTTGATGATAACAGCCGTCAGGTCGAGTGCGGGGTTGGCGTTGATGATGGGGCCGCCCACGGTGGAGCTCTGAAGGATGATGTCAAACTGGTAGTCGGTATTCAGACCCTTCACAAACTCGGTGATGTTGTGCATAATCTGGTTTGTCATGACCATCTCCTCCTCGGCGAGCTGAGCGCTTACCTTCTGTGCCTCGGTCTGGTAGTTGGCGATGCGTTTGTTGATTTTCTGCTCCTCGGCAGCGAGTTTCTCCATCTCAGCCTGTGCGTTAGCCTGGGTGATGAGCACTTTGTTCACCTTCTCCTGGAGCTCGTTGGCTTTCTTCTGGAGGTTGGTCTGGTCGCGCTGGATGCTCTTCTCGGTGTTGGCGAGTTTCTTGGTTGCATCGTCATATTTTTTCTGGAACTCGGCCTGTTTGTCTTTTGCAAACTGGTAGGCATCAACAACCTGGTCGATGTAGAAGTAGGCGATTTTGCCGGTGGTAGCGATGCTGTCTGCGCCGGTGGCCGCCTCTACAGGTTTGTTTTCGTTGTTACAAGCAGCAAAACCCAGAGCAAGGGCGATGGCTGCGATGAGAATTTTTTTCATTGTGTTTTCTATGGTTAATTTTTTATTTTGTATTTCTAAGCCACAAATATACAAATTTTCGTAGGAAACGAACGCCATCTCACCTCTTTTTATTATTTTTGTACATCAAAAACAGGTTTTAGACTCAATATGTACGATTACCTAAGAGGACTTGTGGCGGAACTGACGCCCACCTATGCAGTCATTGAGTGTGGCGGCGTGGGTTACATTGTGACAATCTCCCTCCAGACCTACTCCCAGCTCGAGGGCAGGGAGGAGGCACTTGTATATGTGCATCACATTCTTCGCGAGGATAGCGAGACGCTCTATGGCTTTGCCGACCGCACCGAGAGGGACATCTTTAGACTGCTGATTGGTGTGTCGGGTGTGGGCGGTGGCACGGCGCGTGTCATCCTCTCGACCTACACCCCCGCGGAGCTCTCCAACATCATCTCCACCGAGAATGCCGTTCTGCTGAAGAATGTCAAGGGCCTGGGGCTCAAGACGGCCCAGAAGATTATTGTGGAGATTAAGGACAAGGTGATGGGCGTGGGCGCTGTGGCCGCACAGCGCGATGTGCTGGAGAATATGAACTCCTCGACGGAGGCCTGCTCAGAGGCAGTACAGGCTCTTACGATGCTCGGTTTCGGTAAGGCCGCAAGCGAAAAAACTGTCAAAAAGATACTCAAGGATAACCCCACAGCAGATGTGGAGGTGCTCATCCGTCTGGCCCTAAAACAACTCTAAACGGAATAAACTACAAACGCTATATGACACAACAAATCATCACACGAGGAAAGGAGATTGCCGGTTGGCTGCGTCAGCGCATCACGCCCGCATTCCTCGTTGCACTCTTCCTCTCGTTCATCTTCTGGTATAGTGGCAAACTCTCCTACACCTACACCGCCGAGGTCCCCTTCTCGGTTGTGGTCGAGGGCGAGCGCCACAGGGTTACCTGTGTGGTGGAGGGTACGGGCCACAACATTATTTCGGCTCGCTACTTCAAGCGCAAGAAGGTGAAGCTGCGCCGCACGGACCTCGATATGCGCCCCGTCGAGGGGGTGTCGAACACCTATCAGGTCACCAGCGAGTCGTTGCAGAACGCCATTGCGGTGCGCAATGCCAACCTGAAGATTATCTCGGTCAGCACAATGCCATACATCAATTTGGAGGACTAAACTTCCGGGGAAGGAGAGAGCGGAGAGTATGAAGCGCGTGGCCATAACAGGAGGCATCGGTAGCGGCAAGAGCACCTTTTGCAGGGCACTTGCGGCTGTTTCGGGTGCGCCCATCTATGACTCCGACCAGAGGGCCAAGCAGATTATGAACCACGACGAGGTGGTGCGCGAGAGGCTCGTTGGGCTCTTTGGCCCCGAAGCCTACACCCCCGAGGGGCTCAACCGCCCCCATATCGCCTCGCTGGCCTTTGGTGACCCCGCCGTTCTGGAGAGGCTCAACGCCATAGTCCACCCGCGTGTGGTGGCCGACTTCGAGGAGTGGACCGAGAGTCAGCAGGGCGACTATGTGATTCTGGAGAGCGCTCTGCTCTTCACATCGCCTCTGGTGGGCCACTACGACTTGGCCGTTGTGGTGGATGCTCCGTTGGAGATGAGAATCCAGAGGTGTGTCAGGCGTGATGGCCTTGCCCCCGAGCAGGTGGCCGAGCGCATAGCTCGCCAGATGCCCGCCTCAGAGATGCGCCTGAGGGCCGATGTGGTGGTAGAGGCCGACGGCAGGGACTTGGGGCCCATTGCCGAGCAACTGGATAGACGAATAAGAGCAATCAAAAAATGAAGATAGTAAGTGCCCATCGCAAGGTGATGTCTATTCTCAACATCACTCCCGACTCCTTCTTTGCCGCAAGTAGGGTGGAGCAGGGGGAGGCTATACGCTCGCGTGTGGAGCAGATGATGCGTGAGGGTGCCGACATCATTGACATAGGCGGCTACTCGACCCGCCCCGGGGCTGCGGATGTGGCTCCCGAGGAGGAGCGTCAAAGGGTGCTTCTCGGTGCCGAGGAGGTCAGAGGTGTGTCACCCGATGTGACCATCTCGATTGACACCTTCCGCAGTGAGATTGCAGCGGCGGTGCTGGAGAGATTTGGCAATGTGATAATCAACGATATAAGCGGTGGCGAACGCGACCAGCGGATGGCCGAGGTGGTGGCCTACCACGCCGCTCCAATGGTTGTGATGCACTCGAGGGGCACACCCCGTACAATGCAGAGCCTTACGGCCTACGGCGATGTGGTGGAGGAGGTGAGAGATCACCTTGCCCGCCGTGCCGACATCCTCAGGGCTCAGGGCGTTGGGGAGATAATCCTCGACCCGGGCATAGGCTTTGCCAAGACCGAGGAGCAGAACTTTGCGCTGATAGCCTCACTGGAGCGCATAGCCTCACTGGGCTACCCTGTGTTGGCGGGCATCTCGCGCAAGAGTTTTATGTGTCGCGCCTTGGACATCTCGCCCGATGACGCACTCGAGGCCACAACAGCCCTCCATTGGGCCTGCCTCGAAAGGGGCGCATCCATCTTGAGGGCCCACGACACGCTTGCCGCACGACAGACCATCGCACTCTACGAAAAAATCTACCGACTATGAAGCAGAGCATAATACGCATCGAGAATCTACGCAAACGCTACGGCAACCTTGAGGTGCTCAAGGGGGTGTCGCTCTCCATCGAGGAGGGCGAGGTGGTGGCCATTGTCGGCCCCAGCGGAGCGGGTAAGACCACACTACTCCACGCCATAGGTGCCCTCTCGGAGTTCGACGAGGGCGAGGTGTGGGTTGATGGAGTCGATGTGGCAGGGCTCTCGAGCGACTCGGCGGCCGACTTTAGGGGCAGCCGCATAGGTCTTGTCTTTCAGTTCCACTACCTGTTGCCCGAGTTCACCGCTCTGGAGAATGTCTGCATCCCAGGCTACATAGCCTCGCGCCCCAAGGCCGAGGTGGAGCAGAGGGCCCGTCAACTGCTGGAACTCGTGGGGCTCAAGGAGCGTATGACTCATAAACCCTCCGAGCTCTCGGGTGGCGAGCAACAGCGTGTGGCCATTGCGCGTGCTCTTATCAACTCGCCTCGTCTGCTACTGGCCGATGAGCCCTCGGGCAACCTCGATAGTCACAACCGCACCGAGATTCACAACCTCTTCTTCGAGCTCCGCGACAAACTCGGACTGACGGTTGTGGTGGTGACCCACGATGAGTCGCTCGCCACAATGAGCGATAGGAAGATTACCATTGTCGATGGCCAGATTCTCGCCGCCGAATAAAGACCCCGAGAGTGCCGTGAAACCCGAAACCAAAGAGCTCTTGGAGGAACTCTACCTCCGCTACGACAACCCCGACTTCATCGAGGCCGACCCCATATCCATACCCCACTCATTCTCCTCGCAGCTCGACCGCGAGGTGAGCGGTCTGCTATCTGCCACTATCGCTTGGGGCAACCGCAAAGCTATTGTCAAGAGTGCCCATCGTATGATGGACTACCTCGATGGCCGCCCCTATGAGTTTGTGATGGGGGCCTCCGAGAGGGAACTTTCGACGCTCGGCAGTTATGTCCATCGCACCTTCAACGGCACCGACCTGGAGTGCTTCGTGAGGGCTCTGCGCCGTCTGTGTGAGCAGCGAGGCTCGCTGGGCGAGTGGTTCCAGAGCGAGTATGAGGCCTCGGGCGATATGAGGGTGGTCCTGGGCCGCTTTAGGGAGGAGTTTTTCAACTTTCCTCACCCCGCGCGTAGCGAGAAGCACATCTCCTCGATAGCCAAGGGGGCGGCCTGCAAACGACTCAATATGTACCTCAGGTGGATGGTGCGCGAGGATACTCACGGCGTGGACTTCGGCTACTGGAAGCGCATACCCGCCTCGGCGCTCTACCTTCCCCTCGACCTCCACTCGGGTAATATCTCCCGTCAGTTGGGCCTCCTGGAACGCCGTCAGAACGACTGGAAGGCTGTGGAGGAGGTTATGGCCCATCTGCGCGAGGCCGACTCGCAGGACCCTGTGAAGTATGATTACGCCCTCTTTGGAGTGGGCATCAATGGCGATATGAAATAACGGCAGAGTATGGCAGGAGGGTTTAGTTTCAAACGCTTTGCCATAGAGCAACAACGCTCGGCAATGAAGGTGGGCACCGATGGGGTGCTGCTGGGCGCGTGGGCCGACCTTACGCCCTCCCACAAACGAATACTCGATGTCGGTTGCGGCACGGGCCTTATTGCACTTATGGCCGCACAACGCACCGAAGGGTGGGGTGCCGAGGTTGTGGGTGTGGAGATAGAGCCCGAGAGTGCCGAAGATGCACGCGAGAATGTCGCTCGCTCCGAGTGGCGTGACCGCGTGAGGGTGGTTTGTGGCGCGGTGCAGGACTACTCCGCCGAGGAGCCATTCGACCATATCATCTCCAACCCTCCCTACTTTGTGGCCTCGCTTCTCTCGCCCGATAAGGCTCGCACCACCGCACGCCACACCGTAACCCTCACCTTCGATGAGCTCGCCCGCTCGGCCGCACGACTTCTCTCACCCGAGGGGGTGCTGAGCCTTGTGCTGCCCTGCGACCTTGTGGGCGATATGACCCTTGCAGGGGTGCGTAATGGGCTCTTCCTTTCGCGCCGAATGGATGTCACAAGCAAGAGTGGTGGCAAACCCATCAGGGCTCTTCTCGAGTATCGCCCGACGCCACAGCCTACCCTCCATACCACCCTTACAATCCATACCCCCGAGGGCGACTACACTCCCGAATACCGCACCCTCACAAGGGATTTCTATCTTAAATTTTGAGGACGGGCGACTACCAACCAAAGGCTTTAAGATCTTTAAGGTCTTTAAGGTCTTTAAGGTCTTTAAGGTCCTTAAGGTCCTATGGGTCCTATAAGACTTATTAGCCCTATTAGCCCTTTTGGCCTTTTTGGCCCTTTTCGCCCTTTTGGCCCTTCTAAGTAGTTCACGGGTTACAAAAATGTAACCCGTGAACAAAGCTGACTGCTGACAACTGACGACTAACACAAAAAAGTTTGGGATGCCTCACGGCATCCCAAACCCCCCAACTTAAAATACTGATTATGAAAGAATCACTAAAACAACTATTTGCGCGGAGCAAATCTCTTTGCTTACGCCAACCATTGCTTTGTGCAACAAAATTAGTTATTTTTTCCTCAATTCCAAAACTTTTGACAAAAAAAGAGTGTATATTTGTGTGAAAGTTACGGATATATCTATTTTTGACAGTATAAAAAAGGAAAATATGAACGCAAAAGAGGATAAAAAAGCCTATAACCCCTCGGATGTAGGATGTTGCAATGGCAACTATTTCGGTATGCCTTTCTCTCCCGAAGAGTCGAGGCTCGTGTTGGTGTCGGCACCTTGGGGTGTGACGGCCTCCTATGGTGGTGGTCAGAGCTATGCGCCCGATGCAATCATCAAGGCCTCCACACAGCTCGACTTCTACGACCCTGTGAGCCGCGATGAGTGGAAGAAGGGTATCGCTACGGTCCCCATCGACTACTCCATTCAGGATGCCGACTCGCTCCTGAGGAGTGACGCCAAGAAGGTCATCAAGTTCCTCGAGGAGGGCGGTACGATTTTCGACTCGTCGATGCTCTCCACACGCCGCGCGAGGGTCAATATGGGCTCGGCAGAGGTGAATTGCAAAATCTATGAGCAGACCTCCGAGTGGCTCGACAAGGGAAAACTTGTGGGCCTTGTGGGTGGTGACCACAGCACGCCTCTGGGCTTCATCAAGGCGCTGGGTGAGAGAAACCCCGAGATGGGTATTCTCCACATCGACGCCCACGCCGACCTAAGGGAGGCCTACGAGGGCTTCCGCTACTCCCACGCCTCGATTATGTACAATGTTCTCAAGGAGGTGGAGGCCGTAAAGAAGATTGTTCAGGTGGGTGTGCGCGACTACTGCGACGATGAGGTGGCACTCGTGGAGGCCTCCGAGGGTCGTGTGGTGCAGTTCGACGACTACCTGCTTGCGGCTGCTCGCTTTGAGGGTAAGAGCTGGGCGGAGCAGTGCGACGAGATTGTGGCCCATCTGCCCGAGAAGGTCTACATCAGCTTCGATATTGATGGCCTCTCGGCCGACAACTGCCCCGGGACGGGCACCCCTGTGACGGGTGGTTTGGGCTTCAATCAGGCCCTCTATCTGCTCGACAAGGTGTGCAGGAGCGGTCGCCGCATCATCGGTTTCGACCTCGTGGAGGTGGCCCAAGACGACAAGGAGGGCGAATGGAATGCCAATGTGGGTGCCCGAATGTTATATAAATTGTGCGGATTGATACTAAAATCCAACTAAATGAGTTATATTTGCGGGCCTTTTGGCAGGTAGATAGGAAACTTTACAAATCAAAAATTAAAAATAAAACTATGAAAAAAATTCTTGTTATTGCAGTTGCAGCTTTTGCAGCTCTTTCGATGAGCTCGTGCGGTGGTCACAAGGCTCTCAACAACGACCTCGACAGCCTCTCCTATTTTATGGGTATCGACTTCGGTCGCTCGGTAGAGAACTTCGTAAACGGTATTGAGGGTGAGGTTGATATGGACCTCTTTGTGGCTGGTCTTAACGACTATATGAACGACAATGTTGAGGCTTCCGAGGAGGAGATGATGAAATTCCTGCGCAACTATATGAATGTTGTGAACCCCCAGAAACTCAAAGAGGGCCACGACAAGTACTTCGAGAAACTCGAGAAGAAAGATGGTGTACAGAAGACCGAGAGCGGCCTCTACTACAAGGTTATCCGCGAGGGTAATCTTGAGAAGAAAGCCCAGCACGACACCGACAAAGTGAAGGTTATGTACGAGGGTAAGCTCCGCAATGGTAAAATCTTCGACTCGAGCTACGAGCGTGGCGACACCGTTTCGTTTGGTCTCAACCAGGTAATCAAAGGTTGGACCGAGGGTATGAAGCTCGTAGGCGAGGGCGGCGAGATTATGCTCTATGTCCCCTACAACCTCGGTTACGGCACCTATGGCAACCCCCGTGGTGGCATCGGCAGCTATCAGGCACTCGAGTTCCGCGTGGAGCTTGTTGAGGTGACCCCCACTCCCGAGGAGGAGCTGAAGAGGATTGAGGAGGCCAAAGCTAAAGCCGAGGCTGAGAAGGCTGAGAAGTCCCAAAAAGCAAAGAAATAACCACCTGCTTTTTAGGTAGGAAATTGAAAAATAGGGCGGCTTGGGAAAGGTCGCTCTATTTTTTTTACTATCTTTGCACGAATAATGCCCTATAATTCCGAATAATAAGAGTTATGATGAAACGCACAATAGTAACCCTGCTGTCGTTGCTGCTCTTCTCTCTGGGTGCAGCGATGGCCCAAAATAATAGGGGAGTGCAGCTCAAGAGCGATGTGGATACCCTGGCCTATGCGCTCGGTAGCGACTTCGGCCTCTCGCTCCACAAGATTACCAACACCCTCGAGGATGATATAGACCTCGAGCTCTTCTTCCGTGGAGTGAACGACTATCTGGAGGGTAAGAGTGCGCTGGAGCAAGGGACTGTGAGGCTCTTCTTGCAGAACTACATCAATGTGGTAAACCCCAAGAAAGCTCAGGAGAATGCCGACGACTACCTGCGTGAGATTGCCAAACAAGAGGGTGTCAAAAAGACTGCAAGCGGCCTGCTGTATGAGATTGTCATCCCCGGCAATAGGAACAAACACGCCACACTCGATACGGACCTGGTGAGAATCAACTACGAGGGCAAGTTGCGCAACGGTACGGTTTTCGACTCTACCTTCGAACGCAACGAGTCGGAGCAATTTGCGCTGAATCAACTTATTAGGGGTCTTGCCGAGGGTATCAAGCTCATCGGCGAGGGCGGTGTTATAAAACTCTGGATACCTCCCCATCTGGGCTATGGTCGCCACGGCATCTACGGTGGCATCGTAGGCCCCAATCAGGCCCTTGCCTACACCATCACACTCATCAACATAACCCCCACACCTATTCCCGAGCCGGAGCCCGTAGTGGTGGTGGAGGCCCCCATAGAGGAGCCCGTAGTGGTGGAACAGAGTAGTGAGGCGGCTCCTGCGATAGAGGTTGTGGAGGGCGAGGCCGAAGTCTCTTCTGAGGTTGTCCCTGAGGTTGCTACAGAGCAACCCGCCGAGGATAAGGAGTAGACCCCCCAAAAAAAAAAGAGTTTATTGGAATTTGGTTTCATCCGAAAGATTATATGAGTAACGCACCCCTTGCCGAACGCCTCCGTCCGCAGTCGCTCGATGACTACATCGGCCAGAAACATCTGGTCGGTGAGGGTGGTGTCATACGCCGCTTTATTGAGAGTGGCAATATCCCCTCATTCATACTCTGGGGCCCTCCCGGGGTGGGTAAGACCACACTGGCTAAACTTGTGGCCCTTGCGCTTGGGCGACAGATGTTCACCCTCTCGGCCATTGCGAGTGGCGTGAAGGAGGTGAGAGAGGTGATTGAAGCGGCCAAGAAGAGTCGCTTCTTCTCGCAGGCGGCCCCCATACTCTTCATAGACGAGATTCACCGCTTCAATAAGGCACAGCAAGACTCGCTGTTGGGCGCGGTGGAGCAGGGTGTCTTTACTCTGATTGGTGCAACGACCGAGAACCCCTCGTTTGAGGTCATCACGCCGCTTCTTTCGCGCTGTCAGGTCTATGTCCTCAAGGCTATGGAGGTGGAGGACCTTCAGACCCTCTTGGAGCGCGCCATTACGAAGGATGCGATTCTCAAGGAGAGAGGTGTGAGGGTTGTGGAGAGCCACGCGCTGTTTGAGTTCTCGGGCGGCGATGCGAGGAAACTGCTCAACATTCTCGACATTATGGAGGGAGCCTCGGAGGGTGAGATTGTGATTGATGACCAGAGGGTTACCGACTGCCTGCAACAAAACATTGCACTCTATGACAAGGGTGGCGAACAGCACTACGATATCATCTCGGCCTTCATTAAGAGCATACGCGGTAGCGACCCCGATGCGGCCATCTACTACCTCTCGAGGATGCTGGCCGGAGGCGAGGATGTGAAGTTCATAGCCCGCAGGCTTGTCATCTCGGCCGCCGAGGATGTGGGCTTGGCTAATCCCAATGCCCTGTTGTTGGCCAACGCCTGCTTCGATGCGGTACATAAACTCGGTATGCCCGAGGCGCGGATTCCGCTGGCCGAGGCGACCATCTATCTGGCCACGAGTCCCAAGAGTAACTCGGCCTATATGGCTGTGAATGAGGGACTACACTTTGTCGGTAAGGATACTAACAATAGGCCTGTGCCCCTGCACCTGAGGAACGCCCCAACGAAACTTATGGACTCTCTCGGCTACGGCAAGAACTATAAGTACGCCCACGACTATGAGGGCAACTGGGTGGAGCAGGAGTTTATGCCCGCAGGGCTGGAGGGCAAGAGGTTCTATAAGCCACAACACAAACGCGAATTTGACGCTATGGCCTGGAAGGAGGCCCTAAGAAAACAACAGAAATAGTAGACGAGATGAAAGGACTGATTACGATTGGTATGCTGGTGCTCTCGAATGTCTTTATGACATTTGCGTGGTATGGCAACCTGAAACTGAGGGATATGAATGGTGGCAAGGACCCCTTCCCGCTCTTTATTATCATCCTCCTCAGCTGGGGCATAGCTTTCTTTGAGTACTGCCTGACGATTCCCGCCAATAGGATAGGCTTTGTGGGCGGTGGCGGCCCCTTCTCGCTCTTCCAGCTGAAGATTATCCAGGAGTGCATCTCGCTTGTGGTCTTCACGGTCCTGGCACTGGCACTCTTCAAGACCGAGACCTTCCGCTGGAACTACATCGTATCCTTTGTGCTGATTCTTCTGGCCGTCTACTTCGCCTTCAAAAAGTAGTACCTATAACAAACCCTCCCGAACTCGGGAGGGTTTTTGTTATCTCGTCTAAAGTCGAAGGTCTAAGGTCTAACCGACCTAAGTCTTTAGAGTCATTAAGGACCTTAAAGACCTTAAGGACCTTAAGGACCTTAGGGAGTTTAGGGAGTTTAGTGAGTTTAGGGAGTTTAGGGAGTTTAGGGAGTTTAATGAGTTTAGGGACTCCTCCTTAAATTCCCTAACTTCACTAATTTCCCTAAATAACTCTCAATTTTGACCACGCTACGCGTGCTCTAAAATGCTCACGCTCGGCATAGTCCACAAGTGGCCTCTGCACTCGCTTACTCGCATTTGCCAATTGTCAATTTTCAATTGTCAATTATTTTAGGTAGTCCTCGAAGTAGAGGGTGACTTTGTCCATAAGGTGTACGCGGTCGCGGCCGAGGACATTGTGTTCGTGGCGGGGGTAGGGGAAGTAGTCCACCTGAATATTATTCACCACGCACGCCCTGACGAAACTGAGGCTATGTTGCCACAGCACCACGGGATCGATTGCACCCTGACAGATGAGCAGTTTGCCCTTGAGATTCTTGGCGTTATTGATGAGCGAGGTGGCGGCATAGCCCTCGGGGTTCTGCTCGGGGCGGTCCATATACCTCTCGCCATACATCGCCTCATACCATTTCCAGTCGATTACGGGGCCACCCGCAACGCCCACCTTGAAGACCTCGGGGTAGTTGGTCATCAGCGAGATGGTCATAAAGCCACCATAGCTCCAGCCGTGAACGCCCACGCGGTCGGCATCCACCCACTCGTGAGAGAGGAGCCACTCCACACCCTTCATCTGGTCCTCCATCTCGCACTTGCCACACTGACGGTGGATGGCCTTCTCATACTCGGCACCGTGCCACAGCGTGCCGCGGTTGTCCATCACAAAGACCACATAGCCTCGCTGGGCCATATACATCTCCCAGCGGCGCAGGTTGGCCAAATAGGAGTTATTGACCATCTGGCTGTGGGGGCCGCCATAGACATAGACGATGGCGGGATACCTCTTCGCGGGGTCGAAGTCGATGGGGTAGATAAGGCGGTACCAGTTCTCCCACTTGCCGTCGGCGGTGGGAATCGAGCCGAGCTCAATCTCGGTGTAGTTGTAGCCCTCGGTGGGGTCGGCTGCGGTGAGCAGGTTGCGCAAAACCTTGCCATCCTTGGTGGTGGCGAGGTTTATCACGCGGGGCACCTTGAGGGCGGAGTAGTTGTCCACGAAATATTTGCCGTCGGGACTGATGGAGCAGTTGTGCCAGCCCGCCTCGTGGGTGAGCCTTACCATCTTGCCGCTTCTGAGGTTTACTTTTGCCAGGTGCTGCTCGGCAGTGGAGTACTCGGCAGTGTAGTAGTAGGCCCAATCACCAATGTGGGCCACATGTTTCACATCGGCATCGACTCTTGTGAGCCTTTTGTGGGCCCACGCGCCATCCTCCTGACGCTCATAGAGATAGAGGCTCCAGTAGCCGTCGCGCACATTGGTCGAGTAGATGAACTTGTCGCCCTCGGTGCCCACCCAGTAGAGTGGATAGAGGGGCTCCACATAGCGGCTGTCGCTCTCGGTGAAGAGGCTCTCTACAAGCTCGCCAGTGGCTACGGAGTAGCTGTTGAGGTGCATCTCGTTCTGGTCGCGGTTGAGCACTTGAATGTAGATGAGCTCCCCATTGGGGCTCCAAGTGATATTTGTGAGGTAACGCTCCTGGTCGAAGTCGGTCACATTGAGCCATACGGTCTGCTGCGAGCGGCTGTCCCACACGCCAAGGCTCACTCTCTCGGAGGGCATACCCGCCATAGGGTACTTAATCTCCACGAGGGAACCCGTACGGCTGGTGATGTTAAGCAGGGGGAAGTCGGTCACCTGGCTCTCGTCTTTCTGGTAGAAAGCCACGCTGAGGCCATCGGGCGAGGGGAAGATGCCCGTCTCGATGCCAAACTCGTTGCGACTAACAAAGGAGCCGCTTACGATGTTGCTGTCCTCGTTCGATGTGATGGCAATCTTCTCTCCTGCAACCTCGGCGTAGAGGTTGTTCTGCTCGGTGAAGTAGCGGGGCGTGGTGCTCCGGGTGGGCTCTGCGGCGGTGGCGGCCTTGCCACTTACGGGGTAGTACCAATTAATCTCCTCGCGGGATAGGGCCTCGCCATAGATGGTCTTGCCCTTCTCGTCCTCACCCCAGAGGATATATTTGTTCTCGGGGATGAGCTCACGCGAGAGGATGGTCTCCTCCATCGTAAGAAGCCTGCGGTCTTGAGCCTCAAGTGCATTGGTGGTGGTTGCGAGCGCCAAAAGCGCAAAGAGTAGTCTTTTCATAGTATGTGGGTAATTCGTTTTCGGTATGTAAAGGTACAAAAATAATTGTTGCAAAAAAGTAAGTGGTGCCGACTACCTGCCGATTACCACCTCGTCGATGTAGCACTTGGAGGGGCAGGTGAGGACCACCTTGAGGTGTCGTGCACCCGCGGTCTTGCCACTGATGGCCAGCTCCGACACCCACGCATCGTGGCGGTTGTTGGGCCAAGCATAGGGTTGCGACACGCCCAGCAGGGTGTACTCGGTGCCCTCTTCCAAGCCGTAGAGTGCCACTCGCTCGGGTAGGCAAACGCCGTCGGGCACATAGTTGAGCGCACCAAGGTGGAGGGTAACGCTCTCGCACTCCTCTGGTAGTGTTATCTCAATTTCGTGCTCCCCTCGGTTGAGCCTTATCCACCCCGCGTGCTCGGTGCTCTCGTCGGCCAAGATACCGTCCGTAAGTCGAGGCTCGGAGCACTCTACTCCGATGACCGCTTCGCTCATTCTCAAGGGTTTGCGCTCCTCTCTCCAGGCCATATACTCCTCGGCGGCCCTTGTGGCAAGGTCGGGCTGTCCGAGTGCGTAGGTGGAGCCCTCGGGGTCGAAGATTCCGCACATCATAAACGATACGATGCGCTCCACGCCCGCCTCGCTTGCGGCCTCCAACTGGGCCCTGAATCTCTCCGGTGCGGCAGGGATGAGTGCCGAGGTGCGGTCGTTGGTGCCACGCTCCCAGGTGAAACTCTCGCAGTTGGCCCACATCTCAATGGGGAGCGAAGAGTGTATCTCGGCCAGTCGCCTCCAGTTCTCGCGCAGACGGGGCAGGGGGAACTTCTCCCTCACGCAGCCCACCTCGTCTTGGTAGGCTATGATGTCCACCTTCAGGCGGCCTATCTGGCGTGCGTAGTTGGGGTGCGAGAAGTCGGAGTTGAAGATGCCGTAGGGCGAGATGAGAATCTTGGCCTCGGGGGTGAGTCCTCGGGCGTGGTCGGTGAGGGCATTGACGGCCTCCACAGCATAGTCGGTCAGCACTGGGCCCAAGCAGTCCTCCACGGGCAGGTACCAACCGTAGAAGGCCTCGTGGGAGCCGAAGAGCTCGGCGAGCTCAACCATCATATCCATCTGGCGCTGCTTGATGCGGGCAATACGCAGGTTGTCGTCCTGATTCTCGGCCCAACCGGTGCTCATAAAGACCTTCATACCGTGCTCGGCGGCAGCGTCCATAATGGCCTCCACGGGGCTTTTGCGCCCCTCGGGATAGTGGTGGGGCATAAGGCTCGAGGGGTAGAAGGCAAGGCCGTCGTTGGCAACAGCCATAAAAATGAGGTACTCCATACCCATCTCGCTCATCTCGGCCACCTTGGCCTCCCAGAGCTCGGGGCTGGTCATATCCACACCCGCAGGGTTGGTGTAGCGGTTGCGCACATCCTGATAGGCGAGGTTGATGAAGGTGCCGGTCACGGGCTTGATATTGCCGCCCAAGAGTAGGGTGGTGCAGCCCATCAGCACAAGAATCGAACAAAGAAGTCGTTTCATAGTTTTAGGTCGAGTTTGTGGTTATTCCGTACAAAGATAGCACTTTTCGTCGAAAATAAAGCGAGGGTGACTAAAACTAATTAGTCACCCTCTGCTTTGTGATAGTGATGGGAGGCGCTTAGCGAACAGCGATGATACGCTTGCCCAGGGTGGGCTTAACGAAGGTGGGTTCCTTCACCTTGGGGCTGCTCATATTTGTGGGCCTATTCATCATACCGGTGGCTACGCTCTCGGCACGATTGAAAATCCTCTTGCCGCGAGGAGCAACGGCGGCCTTGGCAGGCGCTTTGGCGGGCAGAGCAGATGCAAGCGAGGCAATGAACTCCTCGGCAGGCGATACACCCTCCTTGCTGAAGGATACCACCTCGAGGGTACCTACGCCAAAGTTGCCATCCATATCCTCTGCTATACCCAAGAAGGAGAAGGGCTCATCGTAGGGCAATACGGCAACGCCGGATTCTGCATTGATGGCCACCAAGTCGGAACCCCAATCTACGCCATAGGTGATAAGCTCGGCGTAGATGTCGTCGTCGGTGCAGCCCCACTCGGTGTAATCGCCCTGCGAGAAGGTGGTATACCAAGCCGCTGCCGAATCATTAACGCTAACGGTGTAGGGTACCACAACCTGGCCGCGGCAATTGTTGAACTGGGCAGCATCGAGCTCTGCCAAAGCGGTGCCATCGTAGTAGTTGCCAAAGATGAAGTCGACGGTTGCGTCACTTACAACCTTGTCGAGGGTGCGGAATACCTCACTTACGGATACTTTGTCGGAAGCCAGCTCGCCAGTCTCCATATCTACGGCAACGCCATAGGCTACATAGTCGGTCGAGGGCGAGAGCTGATTGTAGGGGATGTTTACCTGACCGATGGAGGCACCCAAATCGGCGAGGTACTCTGCACGAGTGCAGTCAAACCAGTAGGCACCATAGTCAATCTCCTCGTTGGCAATCGCCACAAGAGCGGCAGCCTCGCTACCCTCAAACTCGGTGTAGCTCTCAATCTGCTCTTTGGCTACCAGCGATGCAAAATAGTACACACCCTCGGAGGGCTTGTAGTTCACCGACATAGAGTTGTGGGTGATATCGTTGGCCTCAAATTCAAACTCGAGTTTGCTGGGGTCGCCATTGGCGGCAGAGGTCGTAAACTCATAGGTGAAGAGCGAAGTGTTGGGGGCGCCATCATAGCCGAAACATACGACAATGTAGCTCGTCTCGGGGTAGAGGCCCGCATAGGTGGAGAGGTCGGTTACGCCGGTGCGAAGTGCCGAATCAACACCTCCGTGCCACCAATTCAGTTCGTCTATAACAGAGGCCATATACTCCTCTTCGGTCTCATACCAGGAGAGCGACTCGGCCATCTGTACGGTGCAGATGTAGGGGTCGTCGTTGGAGGGGGTTACCGTACCGGCAATGTGGTCGTAGAAATACTCCTCGATGTCGACTTCGAAAGTGAGAGAGGATGCAGTGGGACTGGGGGTCTCGAACTCCTGCTCTGCAACCTGGGAGCATACGAAGAACTCCTCATCTACGCTCATAGCATAGGCGTAGTATTTCTTGCCGGCTGCAAGATTTGCCATAGTCAAAGACTTCTCGCCCACGAAGCAGAGGTTTGCAATCATCTCTTCGGGAGTCTTGCCAAAGGAGAGATAGTAGTCGCGAAGCTGCTCCAGGTGGGTGGTGTAGGCCTGCTGACCACCACCATAACTTGCCAAATCCTCCTCGCTTACGACATTGAGGAAGTAGGGGGTGGAGGCAGACGAGGGCTTCACATTGATGACTGCCGAGGTGTAGGTAACATCCTCACGGTAATCTCAAATGTGTCACTGTTGAGTGCATAGTCGCTGGTTTTGAAGCTCTTTTGTGCCAAGTCGGAGATTACCTCGCCTGCATAGGTCATATGGTAGGCATAGAGGATGTACTCCGTATTGGGCTGGAGGCCATCCGACATATCGGAGATGTCGCCTACGATAAGAAGGTCGGTCAGATACTCCTCAAGGGACACCTCTTCGATTTCGGCCATCTCTTCAATCCAACGCATATCATCCTCAATATAGGCATCTACCGAGGGGAAGGAGTCGAAGGTCTGCTTGTCAATAATCATAAGCAAATAGGGAGTCTCTTTGTCGAGTGGCTCCACGGTGAAGTTCACCGAGCTCTTGGTTACCTGATTGATGGTCATTTCAAACTCAGGACCATCGGGGGTAGGTTCAACAGGCTCTGGCTGACAACCAATCATACTGAGGAGCAAAAAGCTCAATGACATTAGAGTTGTGGCTAATTTTTTCATAAATAGTGTGGTTTAAGTTAATGTTAGGGTTGTTTGTATAAAGGACAGTCAAATGACTGTCCTTTCATTGCTGTGCTCCCTCTGGGGCTCGAACCCAGGACCCCAACATTAAGAGTGTCGTGCTCTACCAACTGAGCTAAAGAAGCCTTAAGCGGGGACAAAGGTATAAACTTTATTTCTTCTTCCAAAAAAAATCGCAAAAAAATTTCAAAAAAATATTTCGGGGATGGTTTGTTTTTCCCTTTCGAACAAAAAAATTGCCGCCACAGAGCCATTTTGGGGCCACGGAGGTTGCATTTTCCGAGATTCTTCTTACCTTTGAATGTATATATGTTTATTTAACAGTTAAAAACCACAATCCATAAAAACTGAATTTAGAGATGAAAAAGTTATTCAATCTTCTGCTATCCTTTGCAATGGTGGCCCTCTGTGCCTCCTGCGAGGGTACTCCCTCCGATGGTGACGACCAGAAGGACAACCTCTCGGGCACCATCTCCCTAATCTCAAGCCGTGACATCATCCGCGCCAATGGTACCGATGTAGCAACCCTCTCGGTGCTCCTTACAGACGAGAGCGGTATGATTCACGACATCAGTTCGAAGGCCGAAATCTACACCTCCGAGAGCGACCAGCCCCTCGGCAGCGTAAACTTTTCGACCACCAAGGCGGGCGACTACACGCTCTATGCCCTCTATGGTCTGGAGGTATCCAACGATCTTTTCCTCAAGGCTGTAAGTGGTGTGGCCGACACTCCCGCCGACCCCAACAAGGCGAGCACCGATTTTGACCACAAGATACTTCTGATTCAGCACACCGGCACCGCGTGTCCCAACTGCCCCAGTGTGATGAACAACCTCAAGCGTCTGGCCGAGGATGAGGCCTACAACTCAAAATATGTTCACATCGCCTCGCACTCCTACAACGAGGACGATGGCGCCTACAGCTCGGCTGCAACCATTCTCTCCTCCACGCTGGGTGTTCACTCCTATCCTTGGGTGTCGTTCAACTTCTTTGAGACCAAAGAGTTCCTGGGCGAGTTGGAGAGTATGAAGAGCTGCATCGACCTCTTCCACGAGCCACAGGCCTCGGTGGGTATTGCCGCCTCCTCGACGGTTGTGGATGGCAACATCTACACTCACATCGAGCTCAAGGCCGCCAAGTCGGGCATCTACCGTGTGGGTGTGTGGGTGTTGGAGGACAACATCCCCGGCACACAGAGTGGTGCAACCTCGTCGTGGCAGAATGTCCACAGCAACTGCTTGCGTGAGATGGTTGGCAACAACCGCAGTGAGCGCCTCTATGGCAAGAGTGTAGGCTCGGTTGAGGCGGGCAAAACTGTTGCAACCATCCTCTCGGCCGAACTGAACGAAAAGTGGGTGGAGGGTAATTGCAAACTCGTGGTCTTTGTGACCACCGAGGACGGCAACGGCAAGATGGAGCTCCTTAATACTACCCTGTGCCCCGTGGGTGGCAGTGTTGAGTATGCGTATAACTAATAGGTAAGAGAATACTATGAAAAAAATTAACAAAATTTTGTTGCTTGCTACACTCCTTGTAGGCCTCTTTGCCTGCCAGGAGGAGCCCGAGATTCCTTCGCCCGTCATCCAGTTGGGTGAGAGTGAGGTGGTTCTCTCTTCGAGTGGTGCGGCTGTGTCGGTTGCCTACCTTGTGGAGAATGCCCTTGAGGGCGAGAAAATATCGGTAGCCCACGAGGCCGAGTGGCTCACAGTGGCTACCAATAAGGTGCGCACCATTGAGATTTCCGCCTCGGAGAACACCGAGAGTGAGGAGCGCACCGCAACCATCACCATCTCCTACAAAGGGGCCGAGGATGTGAATATCGCAGTTACCCAGTCGTGCTACGATACCCCCCTACGCCTGGAGATTCTCGATGTGACGGCTGCCGACCTCTACTTCTCCGTATTTACGAACGATCCCGAACTCACTTGGATTCCTATGGTGAGCTCCAAGGCATACTTCGACTCCCAGAGGTCCGATTCGGCACTCTTTGATGACAACCTCGAGTATTTTGCCTATCTGGCCGAGATTAGGGACCTAACGCTTGAGGAGTACCTTACGGATATGTTGGCTGTTGGCACCATTGAGAACATTCTCTTTGAGAACCTGGAGCCCAACACCGAGTATGTGCTCTACGCCTATGGTATCACCCCCAAGGGTGAGCGTACTACCGATGTGGTGTGGGAGGCCTTTACAACCGAGGCTCCCTGGGAGGGCGACCTGACCTTTGAGTTCAATGTTATGGAGGAGAATCACAGGCTCTTCTTCGATGTGACCCCTTCGCATACCGGCGTGCCCTACTACTTCGGCATCGTGAAGAAGGCGCTGGTAGAGGAGTGGTTTGAGAGCTATAACACTACCGACCTGCGTGAGGCTATCCAGAAGGGTGAGATAGACGCCAACATCGACATCCTGATTGACTATGAGTTCATTAGTGATCGCAGTGGTTTCTACTCCATCTTTAATGAAACAGGTAGGTTGTTTGACGAGTCTATGGCTTGTGATGGTGCAACCACCTATCTCTTCTTCGCAGCCAAGTGGAATGAGAACTGCGAGCTTATCGGAGAGGTGTCATCCTATGAGCATACAACACTCCCCGTCGAGCCCTCCGACAATATAATCACCCTCAAGGTGGAGAATATCACCCAGTCCTCGGCGGATATGGTCACCACTACCAGCAACAATGACCCCTATACGGTCATCGCCGTAGAGAGCAGCACCATTGCCGAGATGGACGATAAGACGCTCTATGATTATCTCACCTTTAACTACGATTACCTGCTCGATGAGTATACATTCAGCGGTGGTCGTACCCGCACATATACCCACCTGGAGCCCAATACGAACTATACTTTCGTGGCCTTTGGCTACTTGGCAGGCACCCAGACTACCTCCTATATCCTCAGAGAGGAGTTCACGACGGCTCGTTCGGACGACCCGAAAGATTGCACCTTTGAGTTTGAATGGACCGTCGACACCGAGGAGGCTTGGATTAAGATTGACCCGTCTGATGATGGCCACCACTTCTTCTGGGGCATCTATGATGCACGCTACACAGCACAGGAGGTCAAGGATTATATTACCGATGTAGTCATTGCCGATTGGTATGAAGGCGACTTTGCGGCCTTTGCTTCCTGGAGGCTTTCGCAGGGAACCGTAAGCGAAACTGTCGGTGGACTTTATCCCAGTACCAACTATAAGATTGGTGTGGTGATTATGGATTATGAGTCGGGTGAGTTCTTGACGGATGTCATCTTCAGCGAAACATTCACCACCAAGGCGGTCGAGTATGCCGACATTACCATTGAGGTGATTTTCAACGACTACTATGACATTCAGGAGCTTGTGAGTGCGGGCTACCGCAACTACAAAGAGTATTTGCAATATGGCGATGCTCTTCTGCCCGCAACGGTTGAGGTTAGTGGCGACTACTCGGTATTCTACTACACTGTTTATGCCCGCGACCTCTCGGATCCCGAACTCTACCCCGATTCCATCTTCCTGGAGTATCTGCCCCAGGATGGCAGCCACTACGATGCTACGCTCTTCCCGCTCACCTACAACGAGGATGACCCATACGACTTGGAGATGTACACAATGTGCGCTGTGGCCTATGACCACAATGGCAAATTCAGCCATATCTTCCGTCGTCCATTCGGTTGTCTGAAGGGCAATGTGGGCAATCCCGATAATTTCGTTGACCCCACTGCTCGCAATCTGGTGGCACCCATCCCGGAGTGGCGTCCGCTCGAGAAGTTTGGTCTGGTGAGCTTGGGTGCCGAGAGGAGTACTCCTTTGCTGCCCAAGAAGTCTGTTGCCCCCGCAGAGAAGAGTGTGGTGGTGGGTGCAGAAGAGGCCAAGAAGGAGAGTGCGCGCCTCAGGGCCCAGACACAATTTGAGGCTCGTTGTGAGAGCAAAAATCTCACCGAGGAGCGTTTTGTGGTTTCGGTGAAATAGAAAGAACTCCATCCATAGTATGAAAGAGAGTGCGGCCCAATCGTGGGCCGCACTCTCTTTTGTTGCTGCGAAGAGGTGGGGGCTACCCTCTTACCTTGTGGGGCATATTCTCGGGCAGCACGATGGAGTACTCCACCAGGCCTGCCACCTCGCCGTTCTCATACCAGGGAGTCTGGTAGATGAGTTTGCGCACACCGCGCTTCTCGATGGTGTAGGCATTGGTGAGCCCCTCGGAGAGCATACGCTGAATCATCTGCCACGAGGGGGCCTGATGACACTCCTCGAGCGAGTGGCCACGCGCCTCGCCGAGTGCCTCCACAGCACGCTTGTTCTGATATACGACCTTGCCTTCGCGGTCACAGACGGTCATCGACACCGCCACAGAGTCAAAAAAATCTTTCATAGTTAGTGAGGTTTGTTTTTACAAATATACAATATTTGTAGCAGAATAGGATAAAAAAAAGTACTTTTGTGGCGTGAAAGGAGTTTTTGGACATATATCTTTGCTTGCACTTTTGTGGCTACTTGTTGGCGCTATGCCCGCTCGTGGTCAGGAGGTGGTGTGGGATGTGGACTTCGATTTCCGTTTCGATAACCGCGAGTACGGCGACCCGAGCAGGATGGTTACACCCTCGGGAACTATCTTCGGAGCCAACATTCTGCCCGAGGTGGGCCTCGGTTGGGGCTATGGTCACTCGCTGATGGTGGGTGCCAACCTCCACGCCGATATGGGCAGCGAGAAGTTCTTCGGCGAGCCCGAGTTTGTGGCCTACTACGACTACTCCTCCAGACGCTTTCGCACTTCGCTCGGCCTTTTCCCTCGCAATAAGCTCAGTGGTAACTACTCGCGTGCGATCTTCGAGGATACCTATTCCTTCTTCCACCCCACCATTGAGGGTGCTATGATACGCTATGTGGGCTCCTATTGGTTTGCCGAGTTGGCGTGTGACTGGAATGGTCTGCGCTCCCCCTCACGCAGGGAGATGTTCACGCTCCTTTTTGCCAGCGAGGCACACAAGAACTACTCCTATGCGGGCTTCAATATGATGCTCCACCACCACGCCGCAAGCGACACAGCCAAGGGGGTTGTGGATAACGGATTGGCTAACATATATATCGGACTTAGTCTTGGCAGCATCACCAATCTGGATCAGTTCACCCTGCAGGCCTCGTGGCTCCAGGGCTACCAGAACGACCGCCACTACATCGGCACACCCACTCTGCCCGGCGGCTATGAACTCTCGCTGAAGATGCGAAGAGGTGCCGTGGGTGTGGAGGATACTTTCTACAAGGGCGACAACCTGATGCCCTACTGGGATGCCCCCTATGAGGACGCTATGGGCGGTATTTACGGCTCTTCGCTCTACTCGGGCGACCCATTCTACCGCGTGGGCGAGAGCGGCTTCTACAACCGTCTGGAGCTCTACTATGAGCCACAGATTAAGAATGGGGTGTCGCTACGATTCTCCTCTGTACACCACTACGACGGCGCTTACTGGGGCTGGCAGCAGCGCATAACCCTTCAGGTGGACCTCCATAGCGGAATGTTCTCCTCGATAAAATAGAAACAATAAATACAAAACATATTTATTATGAAAAAAGTCTACTACTCCTTTATTTTGGCTCTCTCGCTGCTTGCGAGCGCTTGCACCCCCTTCGGAGGTGACGATGTACTGGGCAAGGGCGAGGTCTACCTCAATGAGATAAACACCGATGCCAAATACATAGAAATCTACAACAAATCCTCCGAGAGAGTAGATTTGAGCGGCTGGACCATCCTCAAGAATGGCTCCACACCCCTCGATGACGCCTCGGGACTGGCACCCTATGCTGTGCCCGAGGGAACCATCCTCGAGGGTGGCGGCTATGCTGTGCTCTCCTGCAAGGGTAAGGAGAATACCTATGGCGGCCTTTCGCTCGGCACGAGTGATTCGGGTGTGTCGGGCAAGAAGTCGCTCCTGCTGGTGCTTGTGGATGCCGAGGGCGAGTATGTCGACCACTTTGTCAACTCGGCCAAGAGCCCCGCAAAGCCCGAGGATAGCTGGGATGGCGATGTGGAGCACACCTTTGATGTGGCTGCCCGTATGCCCGACGGTGGCCCTTGGTGGGTGGTGGAGAGCGCCTCGGCAGGTGAGGCCAACACTGGAAACCTCAAGAGTAAATTTGTGAATACCGCCGTGGAGTTCGAGAAGGAGGAGGAAGAGGAAGATAAGCCCGGCACGGGAGGGGATAATGGCTCCAACCCCGACATCGGCACCTCCTCTTTGGCCGAGGCTGTGAGCTATGTGTGGAACGAGAGCAAGATGCCCCATATCACCCTCACCGTAAAGGAGGACGAGTGGAACAATATGCTCCAGACCTTCGACCAGAACAGTAGCACCAAGCAGTATTTCAAGGCCGATGTGACCTTCGACAATGGCGATGATGTCTTCCACTTCAAGGAGGCGGGCTGGCGCCTGCGTGGCAACACCTCGCGTCGTCGACCCGAGGGTAACGGTGGCGAGATGCACAACAGAGAGAACCCCGACTGGCACCACTTCCACACCCAAATCAACTTCCGCAAGTTCCACAAGGACTCCGACCACACCATCGGTGGCGTGAGGAAGCTCCACCTCAAGTGGTTCAAGGACGACCCCGCCTATGTGAGGGAGGTCTACTGCTACGACCTGTTCCGTCGCTATGGCGTATGGACCGCCATCAACGACATCTACTGCCGTCTGTGGGTACAAGTGGAGGGCGACTCCCAGCCCGCATACTACGGTGTCTATGGTATGCTCGAGACCATCGACGATGAGTACCTCGAGGTGCGCTCCGACCGCTTCGGTGGCCACAAGGGCAACCTCTGGAAGTGTACCTATGGCGCAAAGGGTACGGCCGATCTGAAGAACTACAACGAGGACTACAAGTTTGGCCTCGACCAGGATACCGACGAGGAGTGGCCCTATGAGCTCAAGACCGAGCACAACAGCTTCTCCTCGGCCAAGTCGCAACTTCAGGATTTCATCCGCAAACTCAACTCCAAGAGCGGTCAGGAGCTCCACGACTGGCTCGGTGAGATCATAGACATACCGCTGTTCCTCAAGACCTATGCGGTGAATGTGGTGGTTGGTATGTGGGATGACTACTGGAACAACTCCAACAACTACTACCTCTATTTCAACAAGGATGGCAACGAGGGCTACCGCGTATTCTTCATCCCCTACGACTACGACAACTCACTGGGTACTACCAACCACTGTGGCGTGCAGAGCGACGCGGGCCGTCAGGACCCCCTCCACTGGGGCGACGACAACAAGAACCCCTTGGTGGCCAAGATTCTACAGTTCTCCGACTATAAGGCGCTCTACATCCAGTACCTCAATGAGCTGATTGACCCCTCGCGTGGCCTGTTCGACTACAACTCGAGCTATGCACGAATCCAGTCGTGGCAGTCGCGCATCTCGCCCTATGTGTCCAACGATACGGGCGAGGATATGGAGATTAAGGACCGCCCCGCGGGTTGGAGCTCCCACGGCGAGTACCGTCTCCTGAAGAACGACAACAACTTCTTCACCATCAAGGCCGCTTCGATTCCGCGCAATTAGTGGTAGCGGAGGAGGAAATTTTGAACAATAATGTAAAAATGTAAGTGTAAAATGTTGATATATATATAATTATATTATATTTGCAAAAACACTAACACTACTACATTATGAAAAGAACTCTCCGTAATTTGATTTTGCTCGCCTTTATGGCGATTGGATTTGCTGGTTGCTCGTCGGAATCGGGCCCCAAAACCTACATTATAGCCTCGCAGAAGGGCGCCTACCATAGTTGGGAGGGCGAAGGTGTCTACCGCGCCTACAACATAGTAAGGGAGAAAGGCGGTGGCGAGTGGTTCAGTGTGGATGTCATCCTTGGAATGAAGTTCGAATTGGGCTATGAGTATGTGGTTGAGGCCGACCTTCTCACAGCCAAGGAGCAGTTGGAGCAGAATTGGATTGCCGATGCGGTGGATGAGATGACCGTTAGGACCGTCATCTCCAAGCAGCTCAAGACAACCTCGCTGCCCGAGGATGAGCAGAGTGGCATAGCCACATTCGAGAGGTATTTCCTCCCCGACAACGCCGACAAACTTCTTCTCTGGACCCAGGGTATGGATGAGTAGAGAAAAAGGGATTCCAAATAATACAAAGGGCTGACCCAAGCGGGTCAGCCCTTTCTGTTTGCGTTATTCTTTGGGATTACATCCTCTCGGGAACGGAGATACCCATCAGAGCCATACCGCGGCCGATGATGTCGGCAACCACAGCACTCAGGGCCACACGGAACTCCCTAACCTCGGCCCTCTCCTCACGCAGGATGGAGTGGTCGTGGTAGTAGCTGTTGTACATCTTCGCCAGGTCGTAGACATAGGCACCAATCACGCTGGGCGAGTAGGTGGCTCCTGCCTGAAGAACGGTCTGGGGGAAGTCGGCCAAATATTTGATGAGCTCCACTTCCTCCGAAATGAGCCCCAGGCCCTCGGAAATCCTGCCCTCAACACCTGCCTCGGCAGCCTTGCGGAGCACCGAGCGGATGCGGGCGTAGGTGTACTGGATGAAGGGGCCGGTGTTGCCGTTGAAGTCGATACTCTCGCGGGGATTGAAGAGCATAGTCTTCTTGGGGTCAACCTTGAGGATGAAGTACTTGAGAGCACCAAGACCCACAATGTGGGCAATCTCGCGCTGCTCCTCCTCGCTCATACCGTCGAGCTTGCCGAGCTCCTCGCTCATCTCGCGGGCGGTGGTGACCATTGCCTCAATCAGGTCGTCGGCATCCACAACCGTACCCTCACGCGACTTCATCTTGCCCTCGGGCAGCTCCACCATACCGTAGGAGAGGTGGAAAATATCGTCGCTCCACTGGTAGCCCATCTTCTTCAGAACGAGTTTCAGCACCTGGAAGTGGTAGTTCTGCTCGTTGCCCACGACATAGATGATGCCGTCGAGGCTCTCATCCCTCTGGCGCGAGAGTGCGGTGCCGAGGTCCTGGGTCATATAGACGCTCGTGCCATCGCCACGCAACAGCAGTTTCTCATCCAGACCGTCGGCCGTAAGGTCAATCCATACGGAGCCGTCCTCGCGGCGGTAGAATACGCCCTTGTCGAGGCCCTCGGCCACGATGTCCTTGCCCAAGAGGTAGGTCTGCGACTCATAATATACCTTGTCGAACGACACGCCCATAGCCTTGTAGGTGGCGTCGAAGCCCTCATACACCCAGCCGTTCATCCTCTCCCAGAGGCCATATACCTCGGGGTCGTGGGCCTCCCACTTCTGGAGCATAGTGCGAGCCTCCTTCATAATGGGGGCCTCCTTCTTGGCCTCCTCTTCGCTCATACCGCCCTCCACGAGAGCCTTCACCTCGGCTTTGTAGTGTTTGTCGAACTCCACATAGTATTTGCCCACCAAGTGGTCACCCTTCATACCGCTCGACTCGGGAGTCTCACCCTGGCCGTAGCGCTGCCAAGCGAGCATACTCTTGCAGATGTGGATACCGCGGTCGTTCACCAGATTGGCTTTGATGACGCGGTAGCCGCAGGCCTCCAGAATCTGGGATACGGAGTAGCCGAGGAGGTTGTTGCGGATGTGGCCCAAGTGGAGAGGCTTATTGGTGTTGGGCGAGGAGTACTCCACCATCACGGTCTTGCCGTTGGCGGGGGCCACGCCATAGTTCTCCGTGGAGGCAATCCTGCCAAACTCCTCCAGCCAGAAGTCTGCCTTCAGCGAGATATTCAGAAAACCTTTGATGGTGTTGGTGCTCTCCACCAGAGGGCACTCTGCAACAAGCACCTCGCCAATCTCGGTGGCGGTTGCGTCGGGCGATTTGCGGCTGCGCCTTAGGAGGGGGAAGACTACGAGCGTGTAGTCGCCCGAGAACTCCTTGCGGGTCTTCTGGAGCTGCAACTCGAGGCCCTCCAGAGGGCCATAGAGCTTCTCTACGGTGGCCGTTACGGCACTGAGAATTGTCTGTTCGATGGTCATAATTTCTATCTATTTTTGTTCTTGTTCATTGTTTAGAGCGCAAATATAGTTATTTTTGAGGCAAAATTAGCACGCTGTGAAGATTGGTAATATAGATTTTGGCGAAAAGCCCCTTTTTTTGGCACCTATGGAGGATGTCACCGACCCCTCGTTCCGTCAGCTCTGCAAGGAGTTTGGTGCCGATATGGTGACCACCGAGTTCGTCTCGTCCGATGGCCTTTTCCACGGAGCCGAGAAGACTTTTCGTAAACTCAATGTTTCGGACTCCGAGCGCCCCGTGGCCATACAGATTTACGGCCACCTGATTGAGCCTATGGTGGAGGCCGCCAAACTGGCCGAGAGAGCCTGCCCCGATGTGATAGATATCAACTTCGGTTGCCCGATGAAGAAGATTGCGGGCAGAGGTGCGGGTAGCGGTATGATGAAGGATGTGCCCCTGATGGTGGAGATGACGCGCCAGATTGTTGAGGCTGTGAAACTCCCCGTTACGGTCAAGACGAGGCTCGGCTGGGATGACGACAACAAAAATATAGAGGAGATTGCCGAGAGGTTGCAGGATGTGGGCATCCAGGCCCTCACGATTCACGGCCGCACACGCTCACAGATGTATCGTGGCGAGGCCGACTGGACCCTCATCGGCAAGGTGAAAAATAACCCCCGCATACATATCCCCATCATTGGTAATGGCGATGTGACTACGGCACGCCGCGCGGCCGAGTGCTTCGATAGATATGGCGTTGATGCTGTGATGATTGGACGCGCAACATACGGCCGACCCTGGATTTTCCGCGAGTGCAAACACTTCCTCTCTACGGGTGAGGAGATGCCCCAACCTTCGGTGCCCGAGAGGGTGGAGATTGCCAAGCACCACTTGGACCTTTCGCTGGCTGCCAAGGGTGACTTTGTGGGCATCATCGAGATGCGCCGCCACTTCTCCAACTACTTCAAGGGGCTGCCCGACTTCAAGCAGACCCGAATGAAACTGGTCACCAGCTACGACCCCGACGAGATTCGCGCCCTGTTGGACTACACCGCCGAGCGCTGGCACGACTACGACTTCTCCTCAGTCATCCCCGCCCCCCTCTCGCACGATATTTAATTTGAAACCAAATAACTAAAACTATAGTGCTATGAAAAACATCTTCAGATTTTTGAGCCTTGTGCTGCCCTTGGTGGTGGCGACATCGTGTCAGGAGAAGCCCGAGCCACTGCCCGAGCCCGTGATTGGTTTCTCGGGGGAGGCGGTTGAGGGTACTACTGCAACCATCACCGTCACTGTCGAAAATGCCGACAAACTCTTCTATTTGCAGACTCGTACAGATGAGATGGATACGGCTGTGGAGGAGTATACCCACGAGCGCGTTATGGCCGAGGGTAAGAGCCTCACATTTGCCTCCAAGGAGTCTTTCTCCTCGCCCCAGAGCGTGCAACTCGTTCTGGAGAATCTCACCTATGACTTCACCAATGTGCTCCTGGTGGCGGCCTCCAATGCCGACGGAGCGGTGGTTGAGCATTACCTATTTAACATAATTGAGGAGATTCCCAAGGAGAATATGCCCTCGCTTGGCGAGATTGCTATCATCTCGCTCGAGGCCACCAAGGTCACTTTTGGCGTTCCCGCTTGCAATGTCGATATGGTGCGCTATGCGGTTGTTCCCAAGGATATCTACGAGGCCAACCTCAATGGTAATGGCCTTTTTAAGGCCACCGATGAGTACGGCTACACCGTCGTTGAGGTGGAGCGCACCATTGCCTCCGTTCTCCACTCTTTCGAGGTCGCAAACCTTACCCCCGAGACCAACTATGTTGTGGCAATCATTGCCGACAATGCCGATATAGAGATGGAGCCCGTTGATGCCGCTACCCATGCCGAGTTCACCACTCCTTCGGCAGGTCCTGCTGTGACTATGAGTGACATCGAGGTGCTCGATATTGTGGGCCACTCGGCCGAGTTCTCGGTGACCACACGCTATATGGACAACTTCGGCTTTGTGGTAGTTCCCACCGCCGAGTATGAGGAGATGACGGTGGACTATGTCATCAACAATAGCTTGCAGTACTACTGGGCAGATGGCAACCTCTCCTGGGAGCAGGATTTCACCTTCCCCTTCAATGCCGACACCAAGGCCGAGACCGACTATACGGTTGTGGCTGTGGCTACCAACTCTCACTCGTCGGTTATGAAGACCGCAACCTTCACCACTCCCAAGGAGGAGATGACGGTGGAGATGCTCTCCTTGTCACCCACCTCGGCAAGTGTTGTAAGCTCCGGCTCGGACCACTACCTGACGATGCGTACGGCCCTCTATGAGCTCTGCGTACACCTTGTGAGCGATGAGTTTGGCGGCCGCTATGAGCCCGGCGCCACGACTCACACCTTTGTGACCGAGGGCTCCTATTTCAAGGAGCTCAACATTGATGATAGTTGGACCGTATATGAAGAGATGGACCCCACCTTCGGCAATATCGACCTCTACGAGAATGTCATCACCGGCAAGTGGGAGATTTATGGCTCGTTCTTCTTCCTTCCATCCCTCACAGTGCAGATTGAGATTCCCAACGGCATCGCTGTTGATGGGGCCGAGCGCACCACACCTGCCGAGTTTAATCTCAACATCAAGACCGCATCTGCCGAGCGCGATGGTAGCAATGGAAGCCTATGGAATCTGACGCTTGCAGAGGACGAAAGCAATACTATCACTTTCAAAATCAAACTCGATTCGTCAAAGTATGAGTTCATCCCCTCGGGAGAGTATCTCTACGACGGACAGGGCTCACCCTGCTTGGATGGCGGCTCAATGATTCTCAACAATGTGGCAACCACGATTGGCAAGCAGTCTGTGGGCCTCAGCAAGGTCACCGTAAGATACAACTCCACAACCGGTGAGAGCTATTTCGACGCTGTGGCCTATGTGAAAGCGGGCACGGCTGTTGCGAAGATTACTAACGCTGGCCCCTTCAAGCTCTATGAGGAGGAAGAGCAGGACCTCGAGGTGGTTAAAGAGAGTCGCAACCTTATGATTTGGGCCACCTGGCAGAGTAGCCTTAAGGCGTGGGAGCTCAACTTCTCGGGCGACAAGTTCTATGGCTACCTCTATCTGACAACCGGTGGTGACAATTCGGAGTATCTGCCCGAGGGCCGCTATGTATTCTCCCAGACGGCACCTGCCGACGGCAGCCTCTGGATGGATTGCAGCCGCAGCTATGTTGCCCGTCTGCGCACCAGCGAGGAGCTGAAGATTAAGTGTGGCGAGAGCGACTCCTATCTGGATGTTACTACCACCCTGGAGAATGGTCAGTATATGCACACCATCAAGGGTGTTCTGAGGACCGAAAACGGCTTCTTCAAGATTGACTTCGACTATGGCGTAGAGCGCGGCTCTATCTATTAGTCCTCCAGTCGACAGAAAAACTCGCGGGTATCACTTCCGATACCCGCGAGTTTTTTGTCTACCGTCTACCGTCTACTGACCTTAAGGACTTTAAGGACTTTAAGGACTTTAAGGACTTTAAGGCCCTTTTGGCCCTTTATAACCAAAAAAATAACTATCTTGCAGGGCAAATGAACTACAAAGTCACCATAGCCACCGACTCCTTCAAGGGGTCGCTCTCTGCTCGCGAGGCCTCGGAGGCCTTGGCCGAGGGGGTGCGCTCCGTAGTGGGGGAGTGCAGGGTGGAGGTTGTGCCCGTGGCTGATGGCGGCGAGGGTACGGCTGAGCTCATAACTGTGGCTCGGGGTGGGGGCTTTGTGAGGGTTTCCACCCACGATGCGCTCCGTAGACCCCTTGTGGCCCGCTATGGCTGGTGCGAGGGGGTGGCTGTTATGGATGTGGCCTCCGCTGCGGGGCTCACGCTCCTTTCGCCCGATGAGCGCAATCCGCTCAGAACCACCTCGTTGGGGGTGGGTGAGATGATGGCTGACGCTGTGCGCCGAGGTGCTCGAGAGATTCTGCTGGGCGTGGGAGGAAGTGCCACCAACGACTGTGCTATGGGCCTGTTGGAGGGGCTCGGATGCCGCTTTACGGACTCCTCGGGCGAGGTACTCGAGGGGTGTGGCGAGATGCTCGAGAGGGTGGCGAGCATAGACCTGAGCGGAGTGAGCGAGGAGTTGCGCGAGAGAAAAATTAAGGTCACCTTGGTGACAGATGTGACTACACCGCTCTTGGGCCCCGAGGGCGCTACGCGCACCTTTGCGCCCCAAAAGGGGGCATCGAAAATAGATGTGGAGAGGCTCGAGAGGGGCGTGGAACACTTTGCCGAGGTGGTGCGTGAGGCCCTCGGAGTGGATATGAGTCAGACGGTGGGCGGAGGTGCCGCCGGGGGCATTGCCGCGGCTCTCTGGGCCCTGCTTGGGGCCGAGATAAGGCACGGCGTGGATGTGGTGCTGGAGGCTGTGGAGCTCAAGCGAAGGGCAGCGGGAAGTGACCTATTGATTACTGGCGAGGGTAGGGTGGACAACCAGACCCTTATGGGCAAGGTGCCTATGGGTGTGCTTGCTCTGGGCAGGGGGCTTGGGGTGCCGACGGTGGCCGTAGGTGGCAAGGTGCTCCGTAGCGATAAGCTCGACGGGGCGGGATTCGCCCTAATAGTGGAGGCTACGCCCGAGGGTATGCCCTTGGGGGAGGCCCTAAGGCCCGAGGTGGCGCGTGAGAATCTGCGTGCGGCGGGTGCTCGGGTGGCCGAAATGCTTCTCTCGGGGGTTTGCAAAGCCCAATAAAAGGCGTATCTTTGTGCCCGAAATGCCGACTATGTGTCGGCCGCATAAACTCTTTTACTTATGAATAAGGTATCGGAAAACCCTTTCAAAAACCGAATCAGCAAGGAGTCCTTGTTGATTGTTGTGACCTCGCTGTTTGTCACCCTCTATCTTGTGTCTAATGTTATGGCCGTTAAGGTCGTAGGCCTCTTTGGGCTTATGTACTTCGATGCGGGCACCATCACCTTCCCAATGGCCTATATGCTCGGCGATGTGCTCACCGAGATTTGGGGCTACCGCACAACGCGCAAGGTCATCCTGCTCACCCTCTTGTGCAACATCCTGATGGTCCTCTTCACGCAGATTGGCGTGTGGATACCCTCGCCCGACTATCTCGCGGCCACCGAGCAGGCCTACAATACCATCTTCAACTATGTGCCCCGCATAGTGCTCGGCTCACTCGTGGGCTTCCTTCTGGGCGAACTCTCCAATGCGTGGTGTATGGAGCGCATCAAGCGCCTCACTAAAGGGCGCCGCCTGTGGGTGCGCACCATCGGCAGCTCGATGGTGGGCTACCTCTTCGACTCGCTCCCCTTTGTGCTCATAGCCTTCGCGGGCGTGGTGACGACCCACGACCTGGTGGTTATGTGCGTGGTGCAGTATGTGGTGAAACTCCTTATTGAGGTGCTCTTCGGCACACCGCTCGCCTATGCCGCCATTGGCTGGATGAAACGCCACATTGAGCCCGCAAAGTAGCAATTACACCCCCACCTGCACTATGGAACGCTACGCCCTAATTACCGAGAAAATGCCCCGAGAGTTTGTGCTCTTGCAGGGACGAGGATGCCGTTGGCGCAGGTGTACCTACTGCGACTACTATGGCGATGTGAGTGCAGACCCATTTGAGGTGAATCGCCCTGTGTTGGAACAGGTTACGGGCCGCTTCGGGGTGCTTGATGTGATTAACTCGGGCTCGGCTATGGAGCTGGACGAGAGTACTTTGGACCTGCTCCAAGAGGTGGTGCGTGCAAGACATATCCACACTCTTTGGTTCGAGGCCCACTATATGTATCGCAACCACTTGGCCGACTTCGCGCGTCGTTTTGGGCCCGAGGTGGAGGTTAAGTTCCGCTGTGGCGTGGAGAGCTTCGATGGGGCGCAGAGGGAGCGCTGGCAGAAGGGTATAGCCGCCGAGGTCGGTCCCGAGGATGTGGCTCGCCACTTCAGGGGTGTGTGTCTGCTTGTGGGCGTTGAGGGGCAGAGCAGGGAGCAGATTCTCCGCGACATAGCCCTTGCAGATGAGCACTTTGACTACTACAGCGTGAATCTTTTTTGCAACAACTCTACGGCCGTAAGGCGCGACCTCGCGCTTGCCGCGTGGCTCACCGAGGAGCTCTTCCCGCTTCTGAAAGAGAACAAAAAAGCCGAGGTCTTGGCAGAAAATACCGACCTCGGCGTAGGGTAGTGCTAAGCTGTTAGCCTTTAGCCATTGGACAATTAATTGTCAATTTTCCATTGTCAATTGTCAATTCTCTTTTGCTGCTCGTCGCCAGATGATGATGCCGTTTATGGAGTTGATGGTGTACATCGCATACTTGATGAGCATCAGGCCGCCCACCATCTCTCCCTCGGCCATAACCACAGCCCAGAGCACCACATTGAGAATATTTCCCGCCAACCAGAAGAACCACTGCTCCCAGAATGCGAGCGTCATAAGAATCTGACCCACAATGAATACGGTGGTCACAAAACCATCTTTCAGAGGCTGTGTTGCATCCGTAAAGGTGCCAAGCAGATAGGCCAGTAGCAGGGTGCCTGCTGCCGAGCCGAGGATGGCCAGTGCGAGGTGTACGGGGCGCATAGAGCGCGTCTTGACCTTCGACTTGTCGCCCGAGTCCTTGCGGTGGCTCCACGCCCAGTAGCCCACAACCTGCATAGGCAGATAGTAGAGAGCATTGAGGGCCGCCTGCCCGTAGTTCTGAGTGTTGAAGGCGATGATGGCATAGAGGGTGACATTCACCGCACTAAAGAGAAAGTTCCAGATGCTTCGTTTGGCGCTCAAGACGGTGCCCGTGACACCCATCATAAGTGCGATGGTGCCGATGGGCTCAAACTTCTTCATTATGAGCGAGTAGGCGAGTGCCGATAGGATTGTAATGACGATTATCGCAATATCAAACGGCTTGAGTGTAGAGGTTTTCTTGCTGGACATAATTTTGGGTCTAAAGTCTAATGTCTATAGCCTAACCGACCTAAGGTCTTTTGAGGCCTTAGGGAGTTTAGGGAGTTTAGGGAGTTTAGGGAGTTTAGGGACTCATCCTTAATTTCTCTAAATTCACTAATTTCCCTAACAATTTTCAATTGTCAATCCTCCACTATCGTAATGGAGAGTATGAGGTCGCCGGGGCGGATGTCGTCGATAACATCCAAGCCCTCAACCACTTTGCCGAAGCAGGTGTGAACGCCGTCGAGGTGCTGGGTGTTCTGGCGGTTGTGGCAGATGAAGAACTGCGAGCCGCCCGTATCCTTGCCCCTGTGGGCCATCGACAGCACGCCGCGGTCGTGGTACTGGCGAGGAGCCGAGGTCTCACACTTGATGGTCCAGCCGGGACCGCCCGCACCGTTGCCTATGGGGCAGCCGCCCTGAATCACAAAGTCGGGAATCACGCGGTGGAAGGTGAGGCCATCGTAGAAGCGCGAAGTGGCCAGTTTGATGAAGTTGTTTACGGCGATGGGAGTCTCATTCTCATAGAGCTCCGCTTTCATTTCGCCTTTCTCTGTTAAGATAATTGCGTATTTCATAGTTCTATATATTGTCTAAGGTCTAAGGTCTAACCGACCTAAGTTGAAAGGGCCAAAAGGGCTAAAAGGGCTAAAAGGGCTAAAAGGGCCAAAAGGGCCAAAAGGGCTAAAAGGTCCTTAAGGTCTTTAAGGTCCTTAAATTCCCTAAATTCCCATTTCTCAGCTCTTGACAGACCTCTCCCGCCCTAAAGGGCACCCTCCCCTAACTTAGGGGAGGGATTATTTGGAGCCTTTGTCAATTGTCAATTGTCAATTGTCAATTCTCAACTCTACTTCTCGTAATTGCTGATTTTCTCTATTCGGCCTATGTGGCGGCCGCCCTCGAACTCGGCCTCAAACCAAGCATCAACGATAGCCTTGCCCATCTCCAGACCGATGAGCCTTGCGCCCATAGCCAGCACATTGGCGTCGTTGTGGTTGCGCGAGAGGCGTGCCGACAGGGGCTCCGAGCAGAGCGCACAGCGCACCCCCCTGACCTTGTTGGCGGCAATCGAGATGCCTATGCCGCTGCCGCAGATGACAACGCCGCGCTCGGCCTCGCCGCTTGCAACAGCCTCACCCACAGCGATTCCGTGGTCGGGGTAGTCGGCCCTCTCGGGCGAGTAGCAGCCCTTGTCCAGAAGTTCGTGGCCCTTTTCGGTGAGGTAGGCCTTAATCTCCTCTTTGAATGTGTATGCTGCGTGGTCGCAACCGATAGCAATTCTCATAAGATTTTATTTTTAGTAGTTTCACATATTTGTTTCGGTGTCGTACGGCTGCCTCTTGTGGGCGATTTCTGCGTTACGCTTGGGTTTTAGCATCCTCATTTGCGCCCAGCAAATTGCGGTGTTGCAACCCTTCGCAAGCCTTGAACTCACTCCACAATAAGCACCCGTTAGGGCTAAATACCCTCAAGAATTTCTACAAAGGCCGCAAAGTCGGTGTGCTCCGCGACGAAACGCTCAAAGGAGTCGGCATCGCAGCCCTTCTCGGGAGTGTCGCTCACCATCTTCAGCACCATTGCGGGCACGCCCCTCTGGGCGGCAATCTGGCATACGGCAGTGGCCTCCATATCGAACAGAGCCCTCGGGGTGCCGAACCTCGCCTTTATCTCCTCAATCATCTCCTTGCCCACGAAACTGTCGCCTGTGTAGAGGACCGCATCGTCCTTGCCCTCAAGCTCATAGGGGTCAGTGAGGAAACTCACGCCATCGAGTCCCTCGGGTACTCGTGCGTCGTGGTAGCGGGCAGCTCGGGGGCAGACAATGTCGCCCGTCGAGAACTCCTTGCTGGCGGCCGCATAACCCACAACAGCCACAAGGTCGTAGCGCTCCTCCTCGAGGGCGAGAGCGGTGGCGGCTGCGGCGTAGACCTTGCCCACATATCCGCGACGGATGGTGTAGGCATTAAGGAGTGGGTTGGGGTAGTTGTTCAGGGCCTGGAGCATATTCTCCTGCTCGGCAGCCATAGGGGTAATTACAAGTATATTTTTCATAGGTGGCTCTATTTAAGCAGTTTTTCCAGAAGGTCGCCATACTCCTTGAGGGCGGCGTTGCTCTCCTCGATGTTGTAGAACTCGGGGTTGCCACACTGCACTTCTGTCAGGCCCGGAATGTCCTCCTTGGTCTTAAGGTTTGACTGTGTGCGGCACACCTCCAGCACTGCCTCCATAACCTTGCGCTGGGAGGTCCAACCCTTCACTACCACATAGAAGCCCGTCTTGCAACCCATAGGGGCGAACGAGATGACCTTGTTGCCCAGACGCTCGCGCAGATAGTGGGCCATAAGGTGCTCAATGGTGTGGATGGCCTCGGGCGAGAGATACTGCTTCTCGCGGGGTGCGCGGAAACGCATATCGTAACTACGGATGGGGTAGAAGCCGAGTGCTGTATATGACGAGCGGAGATAGAAACCGCGGTCGAGAGTGGTGTGATCCACCGAAAAAGATGCAACTTTTGATTTCATAACGGAATGTTTGTTTTTTTTCTAGCTCCAAAGATAATGATTTTTTGTATATTTGTGGTTATAAAAAACCTAAAGATTAGAACTTATGGCAAAACATTCACTCAAGGAGTGGTATCTGGCCACTCGACCTTGGTCTTTCACCGCCTCGGCTATGCCCGTGGCCACCACCGCCACCTATCTTTTCTGGGCCTCGCGCATCTCGGAGGCCGCTCCTGAGGTCAATCTGCTTTGCAGCCTGCTGGCCCTTGTGGGCATAATCCTCTTCCACGCAGGAGGTAATGTCCTGAGCGACTACCACGACTTCCGCAAGGGGGTGGATACGCCCGAGAATGCAATGATGTTGCCTCTGGTGAATGGCTCCTTTAAGCCCGCCGAGTTCAAGTGGTATGGTATCCTGCTGCTGCTCTTTGGCTGTGCTGTTGGCCTTGCCCTGTTGTTGCTCACCCAGAATATCCAACTGCTCTATGTTGGCCTCGCGGGCGGTGTGCTGACATTGCTCTACTCCTTCCTCAAGTACCATTCGCTTGGCGATGTAGTCATCCTGCTGAACTACGCCGTACTGCCTATTATGGGCACTTCGATTGTGGCCATCGGCCAGATTGATTGGTCGGCAATGGTGCTGGTAGTGCCTCTGGGACTTATCACCGACTCCATACTCCACATTAATAACGCGCGTGACGCGGTGAGCGACCGCGCCGCAGGCATCCGCACCTTCGCTATGCGCATAGGCCCCAAGGCCTCCGTGGTCATCTACAAGGCCGAGGTGTTGCTCCCCTTTGTGTGGGTCCTGGTGGCTGTTCTGATGGGATGGCTGCCCGCACTCTCGCTCATCGTTGTGGCTGTCTTTGGTGTGGCGCTGGGTATGGCTCGCCATTCGGGCAAACTCCTCTCGGAGGGTGGCGCAGGCGTGGCCACTCTGGACCAGCAGAGTGCCGCACTTCAGGCCAAGTTCAGCCTCCTTTTGATTGTGGCCCTTGTGGTGAGTGCCTTCGCAGGGTGGGGCGGACTTAATATCTTCTAATGCAGATAGTTCGGTCAATGAAAAGAATTGTTGTCCCCATACTTATAGCCGCACTTTTGTGGTTTCTGATGTTCAGCCCGTGGACGGCTCCACATCTTAACTTTTGGCTGGCAATGACCACCTCGGGACTGATTCTCGCGGCCCTCAGTTTCAGGTATAGTAAAGAGCTCTGGCACAATCTCAAGAGTTGTTTCAGGTGGAGCGATGTGCCACTCGGCGTGGCCATAGGTGCCGCATTGTGGGGTGTTTTTTGGCTCGGCGACAAGGTGGCCGTGTGGATGTTCCCCTTTGCCGACGGCGAGATAGGCTCCATCTACGCTATGCGCGACGGTATGAGCCATCTCATAATAGGACTTCTTCTGCTGCTAATAGTTGGTCCTGCCGAGGAGATTTTCTGGCGCGGATATGTCCAGGAGCAGATTGGGCGCAAGTCGTCACCCACCACCTCGCTCTTTGTGACCACAGCCATCTATGCACTTGTTCACATCTGGTCGCTCAACTTTATGCTCGTTGTGGCGGCGGCGGTGGCTGGTGGTGTGTGGGGTCTGCTCTATAGACTCTACCCCAAGCGCCTCTGCGCACTGGTCATCTCCCACGCGGTGTGGGATGCTGCGGTCTTTGTCATCTTCCCGATATAGCGGTTGGCACTCAGAAGCCGATAGAAATACAAAAGGCGCTCCATCTTTGGAACGCCTTTTGTATTGTGGCCCGTGTTGGCCAGAATACTTTGGTTTTTTCGGTTGGTTGTTGGGTCTTATTTTTTGTTGAAGAACTCCTTAACCTCCTCGGTGGGAACTACATCGGTTTTGAAAATGTAGGCACCGGTCTTCTCCGATTTAACCATTTTGATGCATTTGGTAAAACCCTTGTTTGCACCCTCTTTCTTAAGTGTTGCAACTACTTTCTTTGCCATAGTTCTTTTCCTCCTTATTTAATCTCACGGTGGATAGTTACCCTCTTCAAGTAAGGATTGTATTTCTTACGCTCCATACGGTCGGGTGTGTTCTTTTTGTTTTTGGTAGTGATGTAACGGCTCATACCGGGAACACCGCTAGCCTTCTGCTCGGTACACTCGAGAATGACCTGTACTCGGTTACCTTTACCTTTTTTTGCCATACTTTTTTACTTTGTTAAAAAAAGATTAGTGAATTTTTGCGGGTGCTTTAGCCTCTTTGAGTGCTGCATCCAGACCTTTTTTGTTGATGGTTTTGATACCAGCTGCGGTTACTTTGAGGGTAATCCAGCGGTTCTCCTCCTCGCTCCAGAAACGCTTTGTCTTCAAATTAAGATTGAATTTGCGTTTGGTGCGCCTGTTCGAGTGAGAAACATTGTTTCCCGACTGTGCAGTTTTACCGGTGATTTCGCAAATCTTGCTCATTTACAATAAGTTAATTAAAAAGTTATTATTCTGCGCCTAAAATAGGCCCGCAAATATACGAATAAAATGCATAATTCAAAATTCCAGTTGCAAATTTTATTATTTCTTGAGCGCTGAGAGCCCGAACTCCGAGTGATACCAACAACCCATAAGTTTCCGACTCGTTGCTACCTGCTGAAACAAAAACTTTTGTTTTTCGATTTTAAATTGTATCTTTGTGAAAATTAATAATCTAATGCCTATGAAACGCTTTTTGACTCTCTTTGGAATTATGGCACTTATCCTGGCGTATGGTTGTCAGGAAGATAAGCCAGAGGAGGTAACTCCCGGTGAGCAGAAACTTACACTCAGCAGCCACAATGTTGCCTTCGATGCCGCGGGCGGCTCCGTGGAGCTGACTATTACCGCCACTTCGGCCTGGAGTGCTACGGTGGTGGGCGAGTGGTGTACACTTTCGGTATACGAAGGTGAGGGTGATGCCACCGTTGGCGTAACTGCAACAGCCAATGAGGGAGAGTTGCGAAGTGCGGAAATCTCTTTCACAATGGGCGAGAAGTGCGAGAAGGTCACTGTAACGCAGTTGGCTGCCGACAAAGGGCCCTTTGGTGCGCTCCAATCGCTCTATGAGGTCCCTGCCGAGGGTGCCCACATTCAGATTCCCATCCCTGCCGAGACGCTTGAGGGGCTCGAATGGAGCTACGACTACAGCCACGAATGGCTGTGGATTAGAGCAGGCGAGAGTGAGGATATGAGCTTCTGTGGTGTGGAGATAGAGGTGTTATGCAACAATGATCCCGTAACAAGGGAGTGTGTGGTGACTCTCACCAAGGGTGCCGATGTGAAGGATGTGACCATTCGTCAGGCGGCTGGTGAGGTCTATCTTGAGGTCACTCCCGAGCTTGTGGAGGTCGATTTCACCGAGCAGGAGATTACTCTGTCGGTTGGCGGTAATGTCGAGTTCGACACCACCTATAGTGATGGTTGTGACTGGATTGCGTTCAAGAATGAAAACTACCTTGGCAGACACTTCACCGTGTCCGAAAACCCAACGAGCATCCCTCGTGAAGGACAGATTATTTTTCAAAATACCACCTATAATGCAAGAGTGGAAGTTACCGTTAGGCAGGAGGGTAGGCCCGAAAGGCCCGCATCGCCTCCCAACAACCAGATTTGGTACTCCACCTGGGGCTATGGCGAGACTCCCTATGTTGACGATAGTAGCTTCGACCAGAAGATTGTGTCGAATGTCTATTATTGGGAAGAGAAACTCGGCATCATCACCTTTGAAGGCGATGTGACAGAGGTGAAGGATGGTGGTTGGGACTACGACGACCGTTGTACCAAGATTATACTCCCCGAGAGTGTCACCAAGATTGGTCAAAAGGGCTTCTACAAGTGTACAAGGCTTGAAACATTCGTCGCTCCGGGCATTACCGAAATAGGTTCGGAGTCCTTTGCAGAGTGCGAGAAACTCACAAGTTTCGATTGGGGTAAACTCGCCGACATCCCCTACAAAGCATTCTACAAGGCCGGCTTTGTGGACCTTGTTATTCCCGGACACATTAAGGACATCACGGGCGCCTACGCCTTCCGCGAGTGTAAGAATCTCAAAACGGTAGTCTTTGAGGAGGGTGTGGAGAGCATCAGTGGTAGTTATGTATTCAACAACGCAACCGCGGTAGAGAGTGTCAAGTTCCCCTCCACTATGAAGAGCATTGAAGTGGGCGCTTTCTATGCCAACTATGCTCTCTCGTCCATCGAGTGGGGTGGCTTGGAGAGTATCGGTTCATCCGCCTTCTCGGCTTGTATGGCTTTGGAGGAACTCGAAGTACCCGCCACAGTTAAGTATGTGGGTGGCGGTGCATTCCACCAGTGTGAGGGTCTGAAAAAAGTGGTCATTGCGGCCGAAACCATTGATCATAATGCTTTTTCGCACTGTATTTCGCTCACCGATATTGAGATTAAGCCCACAACGACTAATTGGATTGGCACGGGTGTGTTTACAGACTGCGACGCTCTGGAACACTTCACCTTCCCCGACCACTTTACATCTACGGGCGAGGAGACTCTCCACTATTGTGATAAACTCACCACTATCGATTTTGCCAATATTGAGACTATTCAAAACGGCTGTTTTGCTTGGTGTCCGTCACTGACGGAGATAAATATCCCGGGCACGGTTAAGACTATTGAATCCAATGTGTTTTTGGCCTGCAAAAATATCACTTCGATTATTCTTAACGAGGGTACAGAGGTGATTTGTTCATCGTTGGCGCACAATGAAACTACCACTTTAACCATCCCTGCGAGTGTTAAGGTAATGGGAGGTGTATTTGCCGATGAAAGCTCCGATACCATCTACTTTAAGGGTGATTGCCCCGAATTTGCGGAAGGTGAGGAGTACCCTTGGTGTGGCGATACGACAGCAACCGTCTATTGCCCTGCTGTCTACTATGAGAACTTTAGCGCCAAGAGGGAAACCTATCTCGGCTATTATGTGACTCTCGTTGCCTATTAGTGGCGAGAGGTTGGGTGATAAAAAAGAGGAGTGCCTTTCGGGACACTCCTCTTTTTGTGCTTGGAGGTTGTGAAACTAACCAAGCAACTCCTTAACCTCGGCGGCGACGGTTGCGCCATTGAAGCCGAATTTCTCGTCGAGCACTTTGTAGGGGGCCGAGTAGCCGAAGTGGTCCACGCCGTGAATCCTGCCGTTCTCGCCCACAAGCCCCTCGAGGGTTACAGGCAGACCTGCGGTCATACCATAGCGGGGCAGACCTGCGGGCAGCACGCTCTGCTGATACTCCTTCGACTGGTCGCGGAACAGACCCTCGCTGGGAACGCTCACGATGCGCACGCCAATGCCCTCTGCGGCAAGCAGTTCGGCACCCTCCACAAGGGTCGAAACCTCACTACCGCTGGCAATCAGCACAGCCTTGGGATTCTCGGTGTCGCAGACGATGTAGCCACCCTTGGCTGCCTGCTCGGCCTCGGCCCTGCGGTCGCCACTTGCGGCGGGCAGGTCCTTGATGTTCTGACGCGAGGTGATGAGTGCCACGGGCCTCTCGTCGGCCATTGCGAGCTTCCAGGCCTCCACAGTCTCCGCGCCATCGGCAGGACGCAGAACGAGCATACTGCGCTCGCCGTTGTGGTTCTTCAGGTGCTCCATAAGGCGAATCTGTGCCTCGTGCTCGATGGGCTGATGGGTGGGGCCATCCTCGCCCACGCGGAACGAGTCGTGGGACCAGATATAGATGACATGCGCACGCATAAGGGCTGCGAGCCTTACGGCGGGCTTCATATAGTCCGAGAATACGAAGAAGGTGCCGCACGCGGGGATGATACCGCCGTGGAGTGCCATACCGTTCATAATACAAGCCATAGTGAGCTCCGAAACGCCCGCCTGGAAGAACTTGCCGCTCCAGTCGCCCTTGGCGAAGGCGTGGGTCTTCTTGAGGTAGCCGTCGGTCTTGTCGGAGTTGCTCAGGTCGGCCGAAGCAACTACCATATTCTCAATCTGTTGTGCATAGGCGCCGAGCACCGTTGCCGAAGCATTACGGGTGGCCGAGCCTGCTGCAATCTCAATCTTCGAGTAGTCAATCTCGGGAGTCTTACCGCTCAGGAAGAGGTCCAATTTGGCAGCGAGTTCGGGATTCTCCTCACGCCACTTTTTCTCGACCTCTTTGCGCTCGGCGGCCCACTTGCGGAGCTCCTCACGACGGGCCTCATAGAGGGCCTTCACCTCGGGGAAGATTACGAAGGGCTCCTCGGGGTTGCCGCCCAAGTTCTCGATTGAGCGTTTGGGGTCGGCACCCGCTGCCGAGATGGGCTGACCGTGGGTCGAAATCTTGTTCTCGAAGCTGCCACCCTCGGCATCGCGAGCACCAAGACCCATCACGGTTTTACCAATAATAAGCGTGGGTCTCTCGCTCTCCTTGAGGGCCTCGCGGAGGGCTGTGCGAATCTCCTCGGCGGAGTTGCCGTTGCACTCGAGAACATTCCAGTTCCAAGCCTTGTATTTGGCTGCAATATCCTCTGTGTCAACATCCTCCACGGTGGTCGAGAGCTGGATGTTGTTTGAGTCGTAGAACATAATGAGGTTGGCCAGACCGAGGTGACCTGCGATGCGGCCAACGCCCTGCGAAATCTCCTCCTCGACTGCGCCGTCGGAGATGAAGACATAGGTCTTGTGGGCGGTCCACTCTCCGAACCTTGCGGCCAAGAAACGCTCTGCCATAGCGGCACCTACGGCCATTGCGTGACCCTGACCGAGGGGGCCCGAGGTGTTCTCAATGGCGTGTGTGAGGTCCCTCTCGGGGTGGCCGGGGGTTACGCTGCCCCACTGACGGAACGACTTGAGCTCCTCGAGAGGCATAATGTCGGCCAGCGCCAGGACACCATAGAGCATAGGCGACATATGACCTGGGTCAAGGAAGAGCCTATCGCGGAAGGGGTAGGCGTAGTTGTCGGGGTCGTAGCGCAGGAACTCCGAGTAGAGTACATTGATGAAGTCGGCACCACCCATAGCACCTCCGGGGTGACCCGATTTGGCCTTCTCAACCATTGAGAGGGCGAGGATGCGGATGTTGTCGGCTGCCAGACGAGAAAGGTTGTTGTTCATAGAGAGTTTAGATTTATGTGTTTGTATATAGTTTTTCGCCGTTACGGTTCAATGAATCCACAAATATACAATTCAAAATTCAAAATTGAAAATTCAAAATTGAAAATTGAAAATTGTTTGAGGGAGGGTGGGGAGGTGGCGCTAAATTCATTAAGGTCATTAAGGTCGTTAAGGTCGTTAAGGTCCTTAAAGTCCTTAAAGTCCTTAAAGTCCTTAAAGTCCCTAAACTCCCTAAACTCCCATTCCTCCCATTTCTCTCATTTCTCTCATTTCTCCCATTCCTCCCATTCCCCCTTGTTCCTGCTCTCGCTTTTTACGCGCGCGTATATTATTTTGTATTGCAGAGGGTGGTGGGTTGCTTCGGGATTGTTAATAGTTTTTTAGGAATTAATTTTTGGAAAAGTTTTGTTTTTTGAGATTAATTGTGTAATTTTACACTCTAAAATGTGCTCCCTGAAAACCTCTCGCGCGCATTGTGGCCACTAATGCCCTGATAATGTCGCAGTTGCAATGGCGGTGTTTTTTGAGCGGCGGTGTGGCGGATGAGGCTTAGAGGGGTGCGTAGGACAAACTTAATAGATTGGAGGAAACTGGAAGAAAAGAGATAATAGATAGATGTAAGACAGTTGTCGGGAGGGTCCCGAATGAGATGAGGCTGTCAAACACGAGAAAAGAAACTAACTATAACAACTTTATTAACAAACTAAAAAATCAATCGTATGAGAAAAATTGTACTATCAATTTTTGCAGTCTTGATGCTTTGCGTTAGCGCTATGGCTCAAGGTCAGCGAATTACTGGTACGGTTAGCGACGAGTCGGGTGCTCCCGTAATCGGCGCGACTGTTTCGGTAGTCGGTACAACAGTGGCAACGATCACTGATGTTAGTGGTGAGTACGAGGTCAAAGCGGCAAAGGATGCTACTTTGGAGTTTTCGTATGTAGGTTATGCAACTCAGACCATTGCAGTTGCTGGCCGCACTACCATTAATGTAGTCATGAAGACAGACGCTCACGAGATGGAGGAGCTGGTTGTCGTTGGCTACGGTTCGGGTGTAGCTGCCAAGTCGCTTGTAGGTTCGGTATCGAGCGTGAAGGGTGACAAGGTTGCAAGTACTCCCGTTGCCAATGTGGCCGATGTACTTCAGGGTAAGATTCCCGGTCTGCAGGTGTTTACCTCGTCGGGTGAGCCTACTGCCAGTTCGACAATGATGATGCGTGGTGCTTCGACCTTCAATGGTGATACCACTCCTCTGATTATCCTTGATGGTTCGCCCGTATCGGCGGCAGTTCTCAACTCGCTGAACTCCAACGATATCGAGAGTGTGGTTCTGCTCAAGGATGCATCGTCGACCGCAATCTATGGTTCGCAGGCTGCAAATGGTGTTATGTATGTGACTACCAAGAAGGGTTCGGCTGCCAAGTCGCTCGTTCAGGTGCGTATGCAGACTGGTTTCTCGAGAATTGTTGAGAATAAGGCATTTGAGCTGATGAGCGGTCCCGAGCAGATGGCATTTGAGGAGCTTCTCTTCCCCAACTTGACCGTTAACGGCCCCAACGCCGAGAAATGGCTCTCGAAGAAGAGATGGGTAGAGGATAATAACTTTACCTTCGACTGGAAAGGCTACGCTTACCAGAGCAACGCTCCCGTAAACAGCGCCGACATCTCGGTAACCGGTTCGTCGAACGGTATCAACTACTACCTCTCGGCAGGTTATATGGATACCGAGGGTATTGCTCCCCGTTCGGGCAACACTCGCTACTCGTTCCGTACCAATGTAGACGCTCAGGTTAAACCCTGGCTCAAGATGGGTGCCAATGTAAATATGAGCTACTCGGAGTATGAGAGGACCAACACCGGTTGGACCGTTTGGTCGGTTGGTAACCTGGTTTACGGTCAGGCTCCCTACAATGCTCCTTACAAGAACATCTATCTCGACGAGGCAAGGACCCAATTCGATGGTTTCGATTTCGATGAGGAGTTGTGGAACTTCACCGCTGATGATGGTTTTGCTACCGAGTACTACAACCCCTACTACTACTATGAGAAATTCCCCTCGACCGGTAACACTCTCCGCTTGTCGGGTAACATCTACGAGGAGATTAAACCCATTGAGGGTCTTACTCTGAAAGCAGTTCAGGCAATTGATGGTTCGATTGGTCGCAGCAGCGGTTGGAGGATGCCTTCGTTCCACGGTGCTGTTGGTAATGGTCAGAGGGCAGAGTCCTACAGCCGCTACTATCAGCTCACTTCGACCAACACCGCCGAGTATAAATTCTCGGTAGACGATATCCACAATGTAGTTCTGCTGGTTGGTCAGGAGGCTCAGGTGGCCAATAGCGAGGGCTTCGGCGTTCAGATTGCAGGCCTTACCGACGACCGTGTGACTATGCTGAGCGCAGGTTTGTCGGATACCTTCGCCCTCACCAGCAACTCGATGGTTGACGAGGCTCGTAACTCGATATTCGCTCGTGCATCCTACAACTACGACAACAAGTACCACCTTGACGCTTCGATTCGTCGTGATGGTGCTTCGATGTTCGGTGCCGATGTTCGTTGGGGTACCTTCTGGAGCTTGGGTGGTATGTGGAATGTTAAGGCCGAGGAGTTTATGCTCGCCTACGACTACATCAACGACCTTCGCGTGAAAGCCAGCTACGGTACTACCGGTAACTCGACTGCTCTGGGCTCCTATGCAGCTCTTGGTCTTATCGGCTCGGGCGCTGAGTACAACGGCCAGACCGGTACCGGTATCGCACAGCCTTCGAACGCTGGTCTGACTTGGGAGACTCTGAAGACTCTGAATATCGGTTTCGCGGCTCGTATGTTCAACCGTATGAGCGTAGAGTTCGACTTCTACAACCGTCTGACCACCAATATGCTTATGGAGATTCCTTACTCGGCAACCACTGGTTTTGCCTCGGGTATGGGTAATGTGGGTGAGATGCGTAACCGTGGTTTCGAGCTCCAGATGAGCTATGACCTCGTTCAGACCCAGAATATCCTCTGGACCGTTTACGGCAACATCGCTTACAACCGCAATAAGATTCTCGCCCTCTACGGCGACACTACCGACTATGTAGACGGTGCTACCGGTCTTCGTTATGCTGTAGGTCACTCGATGGGTGAGTTCACCGGTGGTATCTTCGCAGGTGTTGATCCTCGCGATGGTAACCCAATGTGGTACGATATGGATGGTAACAAGACCAAACAGTGGTCCGATAGCTTCAACCACTGGTATGGTAAGAGCTACATCGCCGACTGGTCGGGTGGCTTTGGTACCAACCTTATGATTGGCAACCTCCAGGTGAGCGCCGACTTCTCGTGGGTAGGTGACCGCTGGATGTGGCTCAATGAGTTGTTCTACACTTCGAACTTGAACGGTTTGCTTGGTGGCGCACGCTATGAGCGTCGTCTGCTGAATCTGTGGCAGGAGCCCGGTGATGTTACCGATGTTCCCAAGGCAGGTACCACCTTCCAGTTAGATGATACCGCTTATTCGAACGCAGCCTTCTTGCGTCTGAAGAACCTCACTATCTCTTACAACATCCCCAGCAGCCTCTTCGGTAATGGTGCATTCATCCAGGGCGCAAGGGTATATGCAATCGGTCGTAACCTCCTTACTTTCTCCGGTTATCGTGGTTTTGACCCCGAGTATTTCTCGAACGGTTCGCAGGGTACTTACCCCGGCACCCGTCAGTACACTCTCGGTGTTGAGTTCTCGTTCTAACCTCTTAAAACACGGATATGACTATGAAAAAGATAATTTTTGTTGCGCTTAGCGCACTTGCAGCACTGTTTGTGTCGTGCGATATGGACAAATACCCCTACGACGGTATTCCTGAGGATCAGTATATGCTGAATATCGATGATGCAATTAATATGAGTGTATCTATCTACTCTCCCACTAAGAGCTTCTTTGGTGGTGGCCGTTGGGATGTAGAGGAGATTCGTGGTGGTATGTTCAACGCCACTGTGAACTTTGGTAACTACTATGGTCTGTTCTACGCTTGGATTATGCAGACCAATGACTCCGATTGCGAGAGCCTGTGGTATTCAGACTACTCGATTATCGGTAGTATGAACTATGTGATTGGTGCTTACAATAGGCTTCTCCAGACCAATGAGGAGCTCACCCCAGATGACAAAGCACTCTTGAACAACTACATCGCTGAGGCTCATATGACCCGCGCTATGGCTTACTGGGATCTGGTGACCAAATATTGCGTTGCCTACGACCCTGCAACCGCAGCACAGGAGTGGGGTCTGCCCCTGCAGCTTGAGTATGCTCCCACCTCGGATTCGTCGAAGTATCCTGGTCGTAACACCCTCGAGGAGACCTACGCCCAGATTCTCGCCGACCTCGAGCAGGCAGCAAGCATCACCACCGAGGGTAGCCGCAATGCCAACTACTGGACTGTCGACGCCGTTAACGCTATGCGCGCACGCGTATATCTTAATATGAAGGACTACGAGAACGCCGCTACTATCGCACAGCAGCTCATCAACAGTGGTACCTACTCGCTCGTGAAGAACGAGGCCGAGATGAACGCTATGTGGTTCAGCGACACCTCGAACGAGAACATCTTTGTTGTGGCCGCAACCCTCTTGGATCCTCCCACCTCGACCGGTTCGTACTTCATCTACGACAACCAGAACGGTGACGGTTCGACCCCCAATCCTCAGTATATCCCCAGCAAGACCCTCTTGGATCTCTATGGCGCGACCGACGAGGAGAAGGCTAAAGACTTGCGTTACAAGGCCTACTTCCAGGAGCGTGATGTAACCGTTGAGGGTATCGGTACCAGGCCTTTGATGTTGTTCTGGAAATGGGCAGGTAACCCCGATTTGCGTACTGGCGCACAGCTCAACCACCGCAGTGCCGGTAAACCCTTCCGTATTGCAGAGCAGTACCTGATTGCTGCAGAGTCTGCTGCACAGCTCGGCAACGCTTCGCTCGCAGTGAAGTATCTCAACGAGCTCCGCACCAGCCGTATCTCGGAGGGTGGCGAGTTGAACCTGGCAAGTGCTACCGACGCACTCAAGGCAATCAAAGAGGAGTGGAGTCGTGAGTTCGTAGGCGAGGGCTTCCGTATGATCAATATGAAACGCTGGGGCGACAATGTTGTTCGTGGCGTATCGCAGGATTCGGAGATGACCAAACCCGGTGAGAACTACGACAGTCTGACCAAACAGATTACCGATTCGCGTTGTGTATGGCCTATTCCTAAGACTGAGATTGATGCTAACCCCCAGATTAAGGGTCAGCAGAACCCCGGTTACTAATGGATTGGTGCTATTATTAACTAATTAAAAGAGAAATAATCGTATGAAATACATTAAATATCTTGCAATGGTTCTCTTCGCAGGCGCTCTTATGACCTCTTGCGGCGAGAAGGTAGAGGTAGGCCAGACGACCGTCGAGTTCGCTCAAGCTACGGCCAAATCTGGTTTTGGTGGAGGCTATCTGTATGTGCCCATCGCTATCAGCGGCGAGAACGCAGCAGCTATGAACAGTTCCGATGTGACCGTTAAGATTAAGGTTGATGATACCTACACCAACCCCAATGCTGTTGTTGGCGTTGAGGATGTTGACTATCGCATCACCTCCTATGATCTGAAGTTCATCAATAACTATGAGATTCCCGAGGAGGATAAAGACAAGGAGTTTACTAAAACCGTAGGCGTTGAGATTATGATTCTCAACACCGAGCCCGAGGTTATGGAGTTCAAGCTCGCCATTGAGAGCTGCAACACCACCCTTGGCACACAGACCGAGTGCGTTGTACGCCTCGAGAAGAGTCCCGCAGACCGTCTGTGCGGTTCTTGGTATGCAAGCTACGACTCTCTCTATCCCGATTGGGACGACAGGCAGGATTTCACCGGTCCCTTCTTGACCAACTTCACTTGGAATTCCCAGTATGGCTACTATGACATCAATCCTCATCCCAGTACCTTGCCTATGTGCATCTACTTCGATGAGCAGGAGGAGGTTCTCTATCTGCCTACTCTCGAGCCTATGGCTTGGTACTCGTCGGCCGATATGCAGCTCATCTTCCAGGCTGCTATGGCTATCGTTGAGACCGCAGATGGTTACTCCCTCAGCCTGTTGAAGGAGCCCGCAATCATCGCCGACTACGACAAGACCAACTTCTCGTATATCAACTTCCCCGGTATGGAGTCGATTACTCTGGTATTCCCCGTATTGGTTGTTGACCAGAACCTCAATCCTCAGAGTATGCTCGGTCACCTTTCGGAGGGTATGGTAAATCCCAAGTTTACCCGTACCAAACCTTCGGCAGTAGCTCCCGCAGCTGGCGTAGCTCCCGCAAAGAGCGTTAAACTCTCGAAAGAGCAGATGCAGGCAGCATACGACATCATTGACGCAGAGCTCAAGAGCCTTGCAAATGGTGGCGAGTTCAACATTATCGGTCGCTAATTGAGCGGAGTCCGATAATCGGAAAATAGTGATGAGCCGAGGCACAACAGTGCCTCGGCTCTTTTTTTACCCCCAAAAAGGTTGATAATTGGCGGAAAATGATTACCTTTGTCGGCTACAAACTATGCGAATAAATAGAAGATAATCAATAACAAAACATAATAGAACACTATGAACATCATTAAAGAGGCTCGCGAGAATCAAACCGCGATTATCAAAATCACCGTTTCGGAGGCTGACTATGCAGCAGAGGTGGACAAAAAACTCCGTGAGTACAAACGCAAAGCCAACATCCCCGGCTTCCGCCCCGGTATGGTACCTATGGGCATCATCAAGAAGATGTATAGCAAAGGTGTAGTGGCCGAGACCGCCTACAAGATGGCTTCGGACAACTGCTTCGCCTACCTCGAGAAAGAGGGTATCGACTATATGGGCGATGTTATGCCCAGCGACGAGCAGGGCGCTTTCGACTTCGACAACAACACCGACCACGAGTTCATCTTTGAGGTGGGTCTGGCTCCCGTTGTTGACCTCGAGCTCACCGAGAAAGATAAGGTTACCCGCTACAAAATTAAAGTAGACGAGGAGATGCGCGAGGGCTACCGCAGTCAGTTCCTGCGCACCTACGGCCGCCTGGTAGATGTGGATGTTGTTGAGAAGGACGAGGCAGTTATGTGCACTCTCGACAACGGCGAGATTAAGACCGATGACGCTTATGTAGGCCTCATCAGTATGAGCGACGAGGAGCGTAAACCCTACATCGGCAAGAAGGTGGGCGACCAGATGGTTGTGAATGTAAACGAGCTCTACAAGAGCACCCAGCAGAGGGCTTCGGTTCTCGGCGTTAAGGAGGAGGAGCTGGAGAGCATCAAACCCGAGTTCAACCTCACCATCACCAAGATTCGCAAGTATGCCGACCCCGAGATGAACGAGGAGTTCTTCAAGATGGCATTCCCCGCTGGCGATGTTAAGAGCGCCGAGGAGTTCGAGAAGATGATTGACAAGAAACTCGAGGCCGAGCTCAAGAAGGAGAGCGACTATGTATTCACCCAGACCCTGCGTGAGTACCTCCTGGAGAAGGCTGCTCTCACCCTGCCCGAGGACTTCCTGAAACGCTGGCTGCTGGCCATCAACGAGGGTAAGTTCACTATGGAGGAGATTGAGAAAGACTTTGCACCCTTTGCCGATATGATGAGGTGGACCGCTATCCTCAAGTTCTTCGCGAAGAAACTCTCCGTGGAGGTTAAACCCGAGGATATGGAGGCCGAGGCTAAGGCTTACGCTGCTGCACAGTTCGCACAGTACGGTATGATGAATGTTGCCGACGAGATGCTTACCAACTACGCACAGCAGATTCTCCAGAACAAGGAGGAGTCCAACAAACTCATCGAGAAGGTCTACGAGGCTAAGGTTATCGAGGCTGTTACTCCCCTTGTGAAGGTTTCCAACAAGAGTGTGACTATTGCTGAGCTTAACAAAATCCTGGCTAAAAAGCAGAAATAGCAGGTGATTTTTTCACCAAACTTCAATAGGCGAGTTCCTCATTTGCGCTAAGCAAACTGCGGACTCGCCTTCTTGTTTGGCAAAAAAATCCCACTGCTATTTCGCTTTTTGCTTTTCAGGGGGAAGCGGATAATATGGGACTTATAAGTCTTATAGGTCTTATAAGTCTTATAGGCCCCATAGGCCCCATAGGCCCTTATGGCCCTTTTAGCCCTTTCCCTCCCCTAAGTTAGGGGAGGGTCCGCGAAGCGGGGGAGAGGTCTGTAAATTTCCCATCACTCGCTGCGACCACAAGTCGTTGCGCTCGTTAGCGCCACAAAAATCCCTCTGCTATTTCGCTTTTTACTTTTCATAGGAGGCGGATAATATGGGACTTATAAGTCTTATAAGTCTTATAGGCCCCATAGGCCCTTTTAGCCCTTTTAGCCCTTTCCCTCCCCTAAGTTAGGGGAGGGTCCGCGAAGCGGGGGAGAGGTCTGTCAATTTCCACTCACTCGCTGCGACCGTTGTTGTCCTCGCTCGTCGCAGGGCAGTAGACAGCACCACCCTCACTCGCTGCGACCGTTGTCGCCCGTTGCAAAATCGGACAAAAATTCTTACCTTTGAGGTTCCATTGTGCCGCTTGTCTGGTGCGAGGTTTGCAGGAGAGTATTAATAATTAGACCAAAGTATATATTATGATTAAAGATTTTCAGAGTTTTGCCCGTTCGGAGGGTATCTCGTCGCTCGATTTGCACCGCTACTCGTCGATGCTCGATAGCTATGTGTCGCCCACCATCATTGAGGAGCGCAGCCTTAATGTGGCCCAGATGGATGTCTTCTCGAGGCTTATGATGGACCGTATCATCTTCCTCGGAGCCCCCATCAACGACGATGTGGCCAACATCATCCAGGCCCAGTTGCTCTTCCTCGAGACTGCCGACCCCGAGAGGGACATCCAAATCTACATCAACTCGCCCGGTGGTAGTGTCTATGCCGGCCTCGGCATCTACGACACTATGCAGCTCATCACGCCCGATGTGTCGACCATCTGCACTGGTATGGCCGCAAGTATGGCTGCTGTGTTGCTCACGGCGGGTGCTAAGGGCAAACGCTCGGCCTTGCCCCACTCGAGGGTGATGATTCACCAGCCTATGGGTGGCGTTCAGGGTCAGGCCTCCGATATTGAGATTACGGCCCGCGAGATTCTGCGCCTCAAGGGTGAGCTCTACGACATTTTGGCCGACCACTCGGGTCAGTCCAAGGAGAAGATTGAGGCCGATGCCGACCGCGACTATTGGATGAAGGCCGAGGAGGCCAAGGCTTATGGTCTGATTGACGAGGTCCTCCGCAGGCATAAATAAAAAAGAGTGCCTTATGGGCGTTTTCTGCACCAAGTTCCAGATAGCGAGTTCCTCATTTACCTTGTAGTAAACTGCGGACTCGCTCCAGAAATTTGGCACAAAAAACGCCTCACAAACCCCACTTTTTGAGTTGGGAATTGAGAGTTGAGAGTTGAAGCAAAAGAATATATATGGCAAACAACAAAGATAACCACGGTCGTCACGGTGGCATAGACAGCTGCTCGTTCTGTGGTCGTAGTGCTGCCGATGTGGGTATGCTCTTCACGGGTATGAATGGTGCGACCATTTGTGACGAGTGTATCGAGCGAGGCTACGATGTGCTCCAGGAGCAGAACACCAAGCAGGGCAAGGGCTCCAAGTCGCAGCCCGTGCTCAAGAAGAGCGACCTTATGAAACCCCAGGAGATAAAGGATTTTCTGGATAGGTATGTGATTGGTCAGGATGCGGCCAAAAAGAGCCTCGCGGTGGCGGTCTACAACCACTACAAGCGCCTCTTGGCGGCTGATGCGAAGAAGACGGCCAAGAAGGCCACGCCCAACTCAGAGGCGGCCGTTGTTGACGATGTGGAGATAGAAAAGTCCAACATCATTATGGTGGGCGAGACGGGTACGGGTAAGACCCTCTTGGCCCGCACTATTGCACGCCTGCTGAAGGTCCCCTTCACGATTGTGGACGCTACGGTCCTCACCGAGGCCGGCTATGTAGGTGAGGATGTGGAGAGTATCCTCTCGCGCCTCTTGCAGGTGGCCGACTACAATGTGGAGCAGGCCGAGAGGGGCATTGTCTTCATTGACGAGGTCGACAAGATTGCCCGCAAGAGCGACAACCCCTCGATTACCCGCGATGTGAGCGGCGAGGGTGTGCAGCAGGCCCTTCTGAAGATTCTGGAGGGTACAACAGTGAATGTCCCACCTCAGGGCGGCCGCAAACACCCCGAGCAGAAGTTTGTGCAGGTCAACACCTCCAACATACTCTTCATCTGCGGTGGTGCTTTCGACGGCATCGAGAAGAAGATTTCCCAGAGGCTCAACACGCGCGTTGTGGGCTACAATCAGGGGGCCGCACAGCACCTCGATAAGAAGAACCTGATGCAGTATATCACCCCACAGGATTTGCGCTCCTTTGGCCTTATTCCCGAGCTTGTGGGTCGTGTTCCTGTGCTGACCTACCTCCAGCCGCTGGATAAGACCATCTTGCGCCAGATTCTGACCGAGCCCAAGAACTCCATCATCCGCCAGTATGTCAAACTCTTCGAGTTGGATGGCGTGAAGATACACTTCGAGGACGAGGTGCTGGACTACATTGTCGATAAGGCTGTGGAGTTCAAACTCGGTGCTCGTGGTCTGAGGAGCATCTGCGAGGCTATCGTTACCGACGCTATGTTCGAGCTCCCCTCGGCAGGTGTCAAGGAGTTCACCGTGACGGTGGACTACGCCCGTCCCCGCGTGGATAAGATGCAGGTGCAGTAGCGGCGTATTAATACATAGGTATAGAAGATGTGGGCTGACTAAAGTTACTTAGTCAGCCCACGCTTTATTAACAAACTAACTATTTCGGTGGGGGTGGGAGGCTACTCCTCTTTTGCCTTGAGCGCCCTTACGGTGCCGTCCCACTCGATGACATTGGTGGCCGAGGGGATGTGAACGACAACCCTGCGATTGGTCGCCACAACGAGTGTGTCACCCTCAATGCGCAACATCTCGGGAGTGATGCGGTAGTGCAGGAAGTAGATGTAGTTGTTGTCGCGGTGGTTGTCTGCCACATAGTTGTCATTGTCGCGCTCCATACGAATGACCTTTATCTCGGTCTTATCGAGCTGCTCCATTATGGGGCGCATCTCTTCGCGTGTGCGCTCGATTTGCCCCAGCCCGCTTAGAATCTGGGCTGCCAAGTAGAGGGTGAGCGTGACAGAGGTGGTCAGGAGTATTATGTTACTTGTTCTCATTGTTTTGCTGTTTTTTGTAGTTGGTATAAAGGGTTGTGAGCTCCTCGGCTGTGATGCCGAGGGTGGTCATACGACGGAAGAGGTTTTCGAGGTCGCCTTCGATGAACTCTCGGCGGCTCTCGGCGAGTGAGCGTGCGGCTGCCCCCTCGGCCACAAAGTAGCCTATGCCTCGTGAGGAGGTGATGATGCCGCCGGCCGATAGGGCCTCATAGGCACGCATCACCGTATTGGGGTTCACCTGCAACTCCACGGCAAGCTCCCTGACGGAGGGCACACGGTCGCCCTCGCGGAGGTGGCCTATGATTATGCGCTCCACGACAATGTCGTAGATGTGCTGATAGATGGGTTTGTTTGTTCCAAAGTCCATAGTGCGCCCTCCAAGGTTATTTGGTTTCGTACTCGCGGAATCTGAACCAAGCTGCAACAAGGAGAATTGCGGGAATGATTAGCGAGTGCCAAGCCTCGGGCCAGAAGAAGCGCTCGGTGAAGAACTCAATCTGCGTATCACCCACCGTGTAGAGGTGCTCCAGCGTGGAAGAGAAGTGGGGGATGTTTATCTCGCCCACGCTTGTGCCATAGCCGTTGTGGAAGAGTATGATGGGCAGGAAGTGGAGCAGAAGGATAACGCCCCAGATGGCGAACATAGGCTTGGCTACATTGCCCTTGTGAGCCATAGTGCAGGCGAGGATGGACACAGCAAAGAACATAGCCGAGAGTTGTAGGAACTCCGTAAGACCGCCAAACCAGTGGCCGGCAATGTAGGAGTAACTGATCGAGACCTCGCAAGCCTCGAAAGATTCGGGTGCCACAAGGCTTGCCGCAACCTCCATTATGCCAATGGACAGAGCGGAGAGCAGAAGTGTGTTGAGCGTGGCGAAGAGGAACTTTTCGCCCGTAGTGGCGGGCAGTGTGAAGGCATCAATCTGCTTGCCCGTCTGATAGTAGTTGGAGAAACTATACTTGGCGGCCAAGATGGGCGTTACGAGCGACACGAAGAGTAGTGACGACTCAAAGGCGGCCATCGAGGGGAGCTCGGGCTCCAGTGCCCTCCACAGCGAGAAGGCCATAAAGAGCAGATAGATGCCGACATAGATTAGATAGCTCTGGCGATTCTCTGTGTAGTGCTTGCGAGCCAGGAGTGCCACGCGGCCGAGTGAGAATGATTGTGTTGCTTTCATAGTTGTGGGGTTATTTAGTTGAGGGGTTTAGGATGCTTCTTATTTCTCTGGGCTTGAGGGTGGCCGCCCCGAAGAGCAGTTCGATGTCGATGCTGCTCTCCTCGTGGGTGGTGTTGGGTGCCACTACTCCGTAGCCGCCAAGTGCGGGCTGGGAGTAGAGTGAGCCTTCGGCCGAGCTCTCAACCGCAAAGCGCAGTCGGCTCGAGATGTCGTAGGTGGAGGCATCGACCACCACACCCTCCTTGTCGAGAATGATGATGTAGTCCAAGAGATTCTCCACATCTTTGACCTGATGGGTGGAGATTATGGCTGTGCGCTCCTCGGTGGCCCACTTTGCCACCAGACGGCGAAATACCTGCTTGGAGGGGATGTCAAGACCGTTGGTGGGCTCGTCAAGGAGTAGCAGAGGGGTGTTGCAGGCCATTGCAAAGGAGATGAGCACCTTCTTGCGCTGACCCATAGATAGTGAGCCAAACCTTTTGGTGGTGTCCACCTGGAATTCGCCAACGGCCTCGCGGAAGAAGGCGTGGTCGAAGTTGGGGTAGAATGGGGCAGTGACCGATACCCACTTGTTGGCGCTGATGTTGGGGAGTGAGAACTCCTCGGGGAGGTAGGCAATCTCGGCGAGCATCGACTGCTTGCGCTCGTGAGCCTTGTGGCCAAATGTTGTTACACTACCCTCGGTTGGGCGCAACAGGCCGCTCGAGAGCTTCAGAAGCGTACTCTTGCCGATGCCGTTGGCGCCGAGTAGCCCGCAGATGCGCCCCCTTTCGATGGAGAGCGACAGGTCGCGGAAGATTTGCTCTTTGCCGCGATAGCTGAATGTGAGATTCTTTGCTTTAATCATAAGTGTATGGGTGTATTAATAGATTAGTACACCACAAAGGTAGAGAAAAAATCCTATCCTCCAAATTTTTTTAGGTAGTTTTTTTGCGTGGGAGTGAAGTGGAAAAAAAGAAGGCTGTATTGTAAATACAGCCTTGCGTGGTATGATTTTTCTCTTTTGGTGTGCTTTTTTTTAGAATCGGTAGCCGAGTGTGAGGCCGATGGAGATGTAGCGATACTCGTCGGCGATACGGCTCAACTCCTGCGAGCGGTACTGGTTCATATAGCGCAAATCGGCAGTCCAATTCTTCCAGTCAACACCGATGGCTGCTGTCCAGCCCCAGGGGTCACGACTGAGCATACCCGCAACGGCCTTCTGGTAGTCGTTGTCTTCGCCCTTGAATGTGGTGTTGGCCGTCTGGTAGATGTTCACCGTGTAGGTGGGGCCACCACCCACGCGCAGGTTCAGCTCGTTGTTGAGCTTGTAGCCACCGCCAATGAGCAGGGGGAAGGTGAAGTAGCCCGCCGAGGCGCTCTGGCCACCACCGAAGTAGAAGTCCATATCCCACGATGCGTCGAGCTGACCATAGAGCGAAAAGCCCTTTTTCAGGGGGATGATACCCCTCATATAGCCACCCAGTTGGAGGCCAACATTGGGACCGCCCAGGAGCGAGTGGAGAGCCTCAGTATTGGTGACAATATGCTGATAGGGCATCGAGAGGCCCACCTTGGGACCGAAGATGAAGTTCTGCTGACGAATCTCCTTGGCGCTCTTGCCGCTTTGGCCCCAAACCACCGCGGTCGACAGAACCAGGAGTGCCACTATGCTAAGTATCTTTTTCATAGTCGTTTTGCGTTCAAATTAATAGTTAATCACCCACGCGCCAAAGGGGGTAGGGTAGGAGCTGCTTGCGGCCGCCCTTGTTGCACCCACCTCAGTGGGGTAGTTGGTGTCGCTGAAGGTCATCGACTCACTCTTGCTCATTGCGTCATAGGTGCCCACCTTGGCAACTGCCTGGTTGGTTGCAGCATTGAAAGAGTAGATGTCGAAGCCGCAGGCGTTGTCAATCGAGCGGAGCTCGCCGCGTTTGTTCTCCTCAATCTGGTCGGTGGTCATCACAATGGGCTCGGTGCCATCTGCACCCGCGCCGTGGAACTTGAGCACCTCGGTGATAACCCCTTGTTTGTCGTATGAGGCAGCCCAGATGGTGTCGTTCTGGAAGGCATTTACGGGCTCTTTGAGCTCCCAGAGGATGTGGTCGTAGTCGGTACCATCGAAGGTGATGGTGTTCTGCTCGGGGTCGTAGATGCCCAGCAGACGGGGACGGCCGAGGCCGAAGAGCTCGGAGGCCACATACTCATACTTGCCCACCTTCTGGAGTCGCATATAGAACGAGCCCTTGGCAGAGTTGGTCGCCTCGGCGGGGGCCTCATAGTGGGTGTCGTAGTAGCCGACCCTCACCAGAGGAGCCTTCTCGTCATCCACGATGGTGAGAGTGGTGGTCTTTATGGAGCCTATCTCGGAGCCATCTACGCGTGTGAGCGTAAAGAGGATGGTGATGGTCTCGCCCTGAAGGTAGTCGTTGTTGTGGCTCTTGAAGTAGACCTTCTTGTTGTAGCCCGAGTAGGTAACCTCGAGGTTCTCGATTTTGGCTGTGCGGTCGCCGGTCTTGGTGACGGTGTAGGTCTGGTCGGTGACGACGAACTCCAACACATCGTCGAGCGAGAGCTCGTTACCCAGGTGGTCCTTGCCGGTGAGCATCTCCACCTCCATATCCACCACTACGGGGTATTTGTAGGGCGAGTGCATCAGGTAGACGGAGATGTAGTCGCTCTCGGCACCCTCATCGCAGTCGAAGGTTTTGTAGCTGAACTCGAGGTCGGTGGCGGTGGGCTCATCCTTGCAGCCCACAAGGCCCACAAAGGCCCAGAGCACCATAAGGAGCCAACCGATTTTTGCTGTTATCTTTTCCATAGATGGTTTTTTCTGTTGCTTGTTTCACATCTCGCGCACGCACATAGTGCGCACACATTATGCAAAGGTAACGCATTTTTGGAGAAAATAGTACAACTACCTCTCCAAAAAGCAATTTTTTGCCACTTTTTGTGCTCTCTTGCGGGGGAATGGTGGTTAAGGGGCGGCTACTCGATAGCCGTACAGTAGGTGTCGTAGAGCTCCATTACGCCGTTGGTGTAGGCGATTGTGATTCGTGCATCCCTAAAGCGGCGCACCCTGCAATCGTTTGCTGCGACCCATTTTGCGTCGTTCATATTGAGGAACATTTCCGACACATCTGTCCACGAATGGGGGTTGCCACCTGCCACCTCCACGAGCCTTTGGGCCTCCATTGTGCGCCCTATGCCGCAGTTGTAGCTGGCAACCATTATGGCCATCTGGTCGTTTGTGGCGGGGAAGTCGCCAAAGCCGAGAGCCCTGCTGCTACGGCGCAAGAGTTTGGCCGCCAGCGTTATGTTGGTGCTCGGGTCGCTCAGGTCATACTCGCCCTCCAGGCGCAGGTCCTCAATCACTATGGGGGTCACCTGCATAAGTCCTACGGCTCCTCTGTTGGATACCTGATTGTTGCGGAAGCGCGACTCGTGGTAGGCCATAGCCGACATCAGTCGCCAGTCGACACCCACGCGGGCAGAGATTTGCTTGAGTTGCTTATCCCAGATGGAGATGCCGTCAATAACCCTTGTGGGGCGGTAGTTGAGGTGGGTGAAACGCTCCGCCACGGAGGTTTCGCCAAAGTAGATGTCCACCATCGTGGCGTAGTCCTCCGTCAGGGAGAACTCTTCGAGTGCGCGGTTAAATTCGTGGCGTGTGTGGCCGTCGGCAAAGACCAGTATGACCTCATAGGGCTCCTCTATGGTGCCCACAGCCCTCAGGTCGCGGTAGAGGAAGCGTATGAGCTCCGCATCGCTTGGCTCACAGATGATTGCATCGGCCCCTCCGGACACCATTCGTTGTGCCATCTGGAGGCCGTCGAGGAGGGTGGTGTCGCACCTCACGCCCGAGGTGCTCATCTGCTGGAATGTGGCCGTGTGGTGGAACGATATGTCCGAGAGTACACGCTTACCCTTCCACGCCTCGGTGGAGTTTATACCTCGTGCGCTCGAGGCCCAGCGGGGCATTACGAGTATGTAGTTGGTGGTGTAGAGGCTCTCGGTGTGGTACTCCTCGAACTGCTCCTTGGCGTAGGCGGGGATGACGGCAATGTCGAGTGTGCCCGTCCTCATACCCTCGAGCATATTCTCTATGGGGGTGTCGAGAGAGATGTCTATGGTGTGGGCACAGCGTGCCGAGAGAGAGTCGGCCAGGTCGGCCACAAAGCCATACCTTTCACCTCCTGCCACGCAGCAACCTGCCACCTGGTCGGCCACTGCCATACGCCAATGGTGGGCGTTGCCTCGCTGCCCGTCTATGGCTCTGTCGGTGAGGACAATGCCGCAAACGAGGGCTACAAAAAGAAGTGTAGCGGTGCGTATGGCCAGGCGTTTAGTCATCGAAGTACCAGCAAACTCCGTACTTCAGAAGTGCGCGATTGTAGGGGTAGAAGGGCACACTGAAGGAGTCTTTGTAGTTCTCAAAAAGTCCCTCGCTCAGGTGTTGATACTGGACAAAAATCCTCATCGTCTTCCACTTGGCCGTGAGGAAGAAGTTGGCATAGGGGTAGTTACCCACCAACACCTCATTCTGATTGTGGAAGGTCATAAGCGCAGGGTTGTAGGCTTGGGCGTAGTAGGGTGTGTTGGCCCAGCAGTCCACACCAACCTTCAGCGTCAGTACATCCTTGACGGGCTGGAAGGTGTAGTAGTAGGAGAGGTGACCCGCAAGGCGAGGCACGGGGAAGACATCCGAGCTACTGTGCTGGAAGAGTATGCGGTGGTCCAGATGCAGACCTCCGAAGGCAAAATTCTGCTCCAGATAGATGGCCGAGACGCTCTCGATGCCTATGCTTTGTGTGGGCATTGCGTCTGTGCCGTAGTATATGGGGTTGCTGATGACGGCCTGATTGACACCCACCTTGGTGCCAGTGAGCGGCACATCGAGCACTACATTCAGTTCTGTGATGTTCTCCCTCTGGAAGTTGTTTTCCCAGGCGAAGTGGTTGGAGAAGTAGTGTTGCTCCCAGTAGGAGGGGCTCTCGAGGTTATACTTCATCTGGCCCGAGAGTGTCACGGGCACATCCTTGATGAAGAATCTCAGGGCTGCGTCGGCATCGAAATCTATGTCACCTGCTCGGTAGCCAATCATATTGACCCTCGCCCTGCCGTGCCAATCGAACCACTTGCCAATCTTACCTTGTGCGTCGGCATAGAAGTAGAAGGTGTCATACTCGTCAGCTCTTACGCCCTTTAGGTAGTCATCCATATGGAACTGGCGGTACTCGTGGTGGTCCCAGCCCACACCGCCATCCACCGTGCCGAGCACACCATCGCGGTTGTAGGGCACAAACTGCACAAAGAGTCTGTTGGCCAGCAGTGACTCGGAGAGTGTGTCGCTCGTAGTGTTGGGGTCTATGTACCAGTTGTCATAGAAGTTGAGGGTTTCGACAATGCGGCCCTGACGGTCGGTGATGTTGTAGGTTGTACCCTTGCGTGTGTCGGAGTAGCGGCGACCCCAACGGTTGAATGTTATGGCGTGGCCGAAGTGTATGGCTGTGCGGTCGGCCATCGTGAAGACCGAGTCGCTCAGGGGCGTAAAGGGTATGCCATAGCTCTGCACCGCATAGAGCGAGAGGTTGGAGGCCTTGTTCAGCGCGTCGCTCATCTTCATTGGCATACCTTGGGCCGACTCATAGAGGGTGTCGGCCACGTGCCAAGCCTCCACCAGACCGCCGTTCTCCCTCTGGGATATGGAGTTGGTGATGACACCCGCGTGGAGCGAGTAGCGCTTGCCGGTGTGGGTGAGGGCGGCGGCAAAGTCCTGAACCTTACCTCGTTGCCAGGTGTAGATGCCTCGCGAGTGGTAGTTGTTGTAGCGCACATTGAAGCCCGTCGAGGGGGTGATGTTCTGTGCGTGGAGAATCTCGAGTTTATCCTCGGCATAGCGTTTCTGACCGGCTGTCTGATAGGCAAGCGAGGTGTAGGGGCGCTTGTTGTTGTAGTGGGCCGCGTTCTCTATGGTGAAGAGGTAGGCGTAGTAGGCCTTTGTGAAGTCGAAGTTGTTGCCCGAGGGGCGGCGAAAGAAGTTCAGAGGGGTGGAGACGCCTCCGAGGATGCCCACATTTGCATCGCCCACATCCTCCCTCTGGAATACATAGTCGCGGTTGAACTCGCCCAGCAGCGTATCCACGGGCATCATATGAACCTGGTTGGTGTAGGTGTCGGCCACCCACTTAAAGTGCTTCTGGTAGCGGATGCTGTCGTTGAAGAAGTAGGACTCAAGGGGCATTATCTCCTTGACCCTCACCGAGTCGGCCTGTTCCTCCTGTTGTATGGGGTTGCCATTCTCATCCAACTCCTGCTCTTGGGCATAGGGGTTGTTGTTCTGATTTGCCATCTCTTGGCTCAGCTGTCTTAGGTTCGACGAGGAGATGGTTTGTGCGTGCACGCCCTCGAGGCCCCAAAGCAGTATTGTGGCAAGCAGGGAGAGTATGTAGAGTTCTCTTTTCACAGTATTTCGTTATTCGGTTTTGGTTTTCTTCGCCCCAAAGAGCGTCTGGATGAGCGAAAGGATGATGTAGAGGAGAATTATCCACCACGCTGCGCCCGCGCCGCCGATGATGAGTATCACAAGGCTCGCCATAAGGAAGCCATAGCGCAGACGGTTCTGAGGAGTGCGCACCGAGAAACCCTTGAACTTGAGCGAGAACATCCCGATGGGCGAGATGAGTAGCCACGCACCCACGACGCTTATGGCGAGTATGTGGCTAGGGTTGAGTACGATACTACCCTCGGCCGCGGCCCACGCGAGAGAGCCCACAGCGATGGCGAGTGCGGGGGTGGGCAGACCTATGAAGTTCTCGTGCTGCTCATCGTCGATGTTGAAGCGTGCGAGCCTGAGGGCCGAGAAGAGCACCACAAGCAGACACACGAGCCACCACCAGCCCTGACCGCCTGCATCATTGAACATTGCCACCAGCACCATCGAGGGAGTAAGACCGAAGCTGACCATATCGGCCAGCGAGTCGAGCTGCACGCCAAGAGGGGAGTATTGACCCGTCAGTCGTGCTGCAAATCCGTCGAGGAAGTCGAAGATGGCGGAGGCTGCGATGAAGACAAGAGGGAGGGTGAGCGGAGCGCTCGAGGGGTCCCAGATGTGTGCAACGGCGCAGAGTGTGGCCAGTGTTCCGCACAGGAGATTGCAGAGGGTGAGAATATTTGGCAGTGTAAAATACTTTATTTTCATCTTTTCGCGTTCTAAAACTGAAGTATTACTAAATAAAAGTGGTATAATAATTGGCAAAGGTAGTAAAATTTCGTACTTTTGTCCAATAGTAACCGTGGGAAGTTGTGCAAAAATAACGCACCTCGCCCCAAAAACATTGCATTTGTGATGAACAACAACCAATTTTGTGTGATTATGGCGGGCGGAGTCGGCAGCCGATTCTGGCCCATCAGCCGCCACTCAAGGCCAAAACAGTTTCTCGATGTGCTCGGAACGGGCAAGAGTTTGCTGCGTGCAACTTTTGAGCGTTTCGCCAACATCATCCCCGTGGAGAATATCCTTGTGGCCACCAATTCGGCCTACCTCGATATGGTCCTGGAGGAGATTCCCGAGATTAACTCTTCGCAGGTTCTGTGTGAGCCTGTGGGTAGGAATACGGGCCCCTGTATTGCCTATGCGGCTATGCACATTCGTAGCATCAACCCCGAGGCTACAATGGTGGTGAGCCCTTCGGACCACCTGATTATCAATGAGCATCACTTCTGTGAGGTTATCCAGCAGTGCTTGGACTTCATCGACGAGAAGCCCGAAACGCTGCTCACCATCGGTCTGGAGCCCACGCGCCCCGAGACGGGCTACGGCTATATTCAGGTCAGCAAGCGCGAAACCTACGGCAAGTTCAACAAGGTCAAAACCTTCACCGAGAAACCCAACTTGGAGCTCGCAAAAGTCTTCGTGGATAGTGGCGAATACTTCTGGAACTCGGGTATCTTCGCTTGGAGTGTGAGGACCATTTTGGAGGCCTTCAAGGAGCACCAAAACGAAACTTACGAACTGCTCGACTCGATTCGTGATAGCTACGGCACCCCTGCCGAGCAGGCCGAGATTGACAGGGTCTATCCCGAGTGTGGCGGCATTTCGGTGGACTATGGTATTATGGAGCGCTCCTCGAATGTGTGGGTGCGTTGCAGCGACTTCGGCTGGAGCGACCTGGGTACTTGGGGCTCCATCTATCAGCACTCCGCCAAGGATGAGCAGGGCAACACCCTCCGTATGGGCACCTTCACCTTCGAAACCGAGAACTGTATCATAAAGCTCCCCTCCAACAAGATTGCGGTGCTCGAGGGGCTCAAGGACTACATTGTGGTCGACACGGATGATGTCTTGATGGTCTGCCCCCGCAAGGCCGAGCAGCACATCAAACGCTTCATTGAGAATGTCAAATTCGAGACGGGCGAAAAGCATATTTAGTCAAGCTAAAGGAGAAGATGATTCAGCAAGAAACCGTAGAGAAACTATACGAGATTTTCTGCGCCTCCGGCGGGGTGCAAACCGATAGCCGCAAGGTGCAGCAGGGCGAGATGTTTTTTGCCCTTAAGGGAGAGAATTTCGACGGCAATAGGTATGCCTCCTCGGCGCTCGAGATGGGCGCGGTGGTGGCAGTTGTGGATGAGCCGCAAGTTGCAGTGGATGAGAGGTATGTGCTGGTAGATGATGTGCTCGAGGCACTCCAACATTTGGCCCATCTGCATCGCAAAAAGCTTGCTCTTCCAGTGCTTGCAATTACGGGTACCAATGGTAAGACCACAACCAAAGAGTTGGTGGCGGCGGTGCTCTCCCGAAAGTTTAGGATTTGCTACACGCAGGGCAACCTGAATAACCATATCGGCGTGCCTCTGACGCTGCTCTCGATTCCCCGAGAGAGTGAGTTTGCAATTGTGGAGATGGGTGCGAGCGCCCGAGGGGAGATTGCCCTTTTGGCCTCGATTGCCGCTCCCGACTTTGGACTTGTGACCAACATCGGCAGGGCCCACTTGGAGGGCTTCGGTGGTGTTGAGGGTATCCGCAAGGGTAAGGGCGAACTCTATGACTTCTTGGCTGCTGATGGCGGACTTGCGCTCTATCGCAATGATGATGAGGTGCTCTGCGAGATGGTGGCCGAGAGGGAGAATCTCAGGGCCGAGGGCTATAGTAGCTCTGTGGCTGAGGGCTTTAGGAGTAATCTTGTGGGCGACTACAACCGATTCAACATTGCGGCAGCAGTGGCCGTTGGTCGCCACTTCGGTGTGGAGGAGAGCGATATTAGGGCGGCAATCGCTGAGTATGTTCCCTCCAATAATCGCTCGCAGTCGAAACTCACAGAGCGAAATCTGCTGACGGTTGATTGCTACAATGCCAACCCCTCGAGTATGGCAGCTGCCATCGAGAACCACCTTGCCGCTTCGCATACCGACTACGACCATAAAGTGCTGATTCTCGGCGATATGTTGGAGCTCGGCGAGTGGAGCCACGAGGAGCATTGCAAGGTGCTCCGCAAGGCGCTTGGTGGTGCGGGTGTGAGAGTGGTTGTTGTGGGTAGGAACTTCTGCCGTGCAGCCGAGGAGTGTGGCCCGGATGTCTTGAGTTTCGAGAGTGTCGAGGGCGTGCGCGAGTGGTTGCAGGCGGAGAGACTCACAGGAGCCTTTGTGCTCATTAAGGGCTCGCGTGGCGTGGGCCTTGAGAAGATACTTGATTTGCTTTAGAGCTTGTGCATAAAACTACAATACGGGGGCGTTGAGCCCCCCTTTTTTGCATAAAACGCACCGATTTTGGGACTTTTTGACACTTTTTGCAGAAAAACCCTCGCGCGCCTTTGCTTTTTGAAAAGCAAATCGGTACATTTGCCTTGTTAATTATGCCCCAAAATTTTTTTAAGGAGACTTTTCTGGTAGACAACGATGAGGAATAAACCCTGCATAAAGGAGAACTTGAGGCGAACGCTTAGGTGTGTGATGCTGTGCGCTGTCGTGCTTTTTGGCGCGACAGGGGCCTTTGCGCAGTCCTATGAGCTCCGCCCCCTGAAGGGCAAGAAGCTCGAGGGTGAGCTGACCCCCACCCAGCGCCGCGAGCAGTGGGGCTACGCCAACCAGAAGGGTAAGACCGTCATCAAGGCTATCTTTTCGTGGGCCGAGCCCTTTGCAGATGGCATAGCCCGTGTGAAGTTCGGAGAGAAGTGGGGCGTGCTCAAGAGGGATGCAACCTACCTTTTTGAGCCCCAATACGATGCCATTGAGCCCTTTGCGGGTGGTATTGCCTGGGTGCTTCAGGGCGAGCTCTGGGGAGTGATTGGTGCCGACGGCAGGGTTGTGTTTGAGCCGCAGTTCTCCTCGGCCGAGGAGTTTGTGGAGGGCAAGGCGTGGGTCGAGAGCGACGACCTCTGGGGCCTTGTCGGCAGCACGGGCGAAGTCATCCTTCCTCCTCAATTATACGAAAAACCTATCTTTGAGAATGGCCTCTGCTGGGGCAACTGGGCCGACGGCTGGGGCCTTATCACCTTTGGTGGCGAGGTGCTTTTCCCTCCCAAGTTGGCAAATGCTCCCGTCTTTAAGAACGGTGTCTGCTGGACCTATTGGGATGGCGGTTGGGGTGCTATTGATGTCAAGGGTAGGGTCATCTTCGAGCCCATCATTGACGAGTTGGAGGAGTTTGTGGATGGCAACGCGTGGGCAAGTTGGGGCGGCAGCTGGGGTGTCATCTCCGAGCGTGGCGAGATAGTCTTCGAGCCCGTGTTGGACAACCGTCCGAGCTTCCAGGGAGTGGTTTCGTGGAGTTCGTGGAATGGCCGTTGGGGTGCCGTAAGGCGTGACGGTGAGGTCGTTATGGATGCGGTCCTGTACGAAAAACCCTTCTTCGACGACTTAGGTATAGCTTGGATTAGCAACGGAATAAATTGGGGCGCAATCCGATCGAGCGGTAGCGTCGTCTTTGACTTCATAATTGAGGAACGCCCCATCTTCGATAGCGACGGTGTGGCGTGGGTGAAGTGGAATAGCCGCTGGGGTGCAATAGCTCGTGACGGCAAGATTCTCTTCGATGCGATTATGGAGGAGCGTCCCATCTTCGATAGTGGCGATGTGGCTTGGGCCAAATGGAACTCGCTCTGGGGCGTTGTGCGCCACAATGCCGAGGTGCTCCTCTCGCCCACCTCCACCTTCAAACCCTCGTTCGATGCCGACGGCAGAGCGTGGATTGAGAGCGGCCTGGGTGCCGAGAAGGAGTGGATGTTGGTGGATACCCGCGGCAAGATTATCTCGGAGGTGGCACTCAGCCACCGCCCGCAGTTCGACGGCAAGGATTATACTTGGGCCAAGTGGAACGGCAAATGGGGTGTTGTGAGCAGCGAGGGTAAGGTCATCTTCGATGCAGCGCTTGCGGCCCGCCCCTCGTTCAAGGATGGCGACATCTCGTGGCAGGAGTGGAACGGCAAATGGGGTGCCATTTCGGAGAGTGGCAAGGTGGTGTTCGACGCCGCTATCACCTCGCGCCCAATTTTCACCGATAGTCAGCAGAGTTGCTGGGCCCACTGGAACGACCATTGGGGCGTGGTGGGCCGTAGAGGAGAGATAGTTATGGATGCTATGCTCGACACCCGTCCGCAGTTTGGCGAGCGCAACAAGGCGTGGGCCAAGTGGGATGGCGCGTGGGGCATTGTGAGCCAGGACGGCACTATCCTTATGAATCCGCTCCTGAGGAACGAGCCCGAGTTTGACGAGGCGGGGCGTGCCTGGGGCCAGTGGGGTGGCCAGTGGGGAGTTATCTCCTTTGATGGCTCGGTGGTGCTGAGGCCGGTGCTCGGAGAGAAGCCCGAGTTCCACGACCGGCAGACGGCTTGGATGAGGTGGAATAATCGTTGGGGTGTCATCTCTCGCGATGGCCGTATCATTCTGGAGCCCACTATGTTGGAGTGTCCCGACTTCGGTGACAAGGATGAGATGTGGTATGAGTGGCAAGGCGGCTGGGGTGTCATCACCCGCGACGGCAGGGTGAGGGTGAAACCCGAGCTCGATTTTGTCCCCACCTTCACCAACGACCACGCCTGGTTTAGTGCCGACGGCAAATGGGGCCTTATGACCGCGGAGTATGAGATTCTGCTCACCCCTCACCTGGAGGAGGAGCCCTCGGAGCGCATCATCATAGGCAATTCGGTTGTGAATGTCCAGGAGAGCACCGTGACCCACTATCGTAAAATCACGCCGCTTGATAATCCCACCTCCGCCGAGAGGGTCTACATCGTGGAGACCGACTGCAAGAAGGGCGTGCTTGGGGCCGACGGAACAATCATCATTGAGCCCGTGTGGGACGATGTGAGGTACTACTATGGTGGCGCAATCCACGCCGTAAGACTCGGGTCCAAATGGGGCTATGTCGACGAGTCGGGTAGCCAGGTGATTGATTGTAAGTTCGACTTTGTGGGCGACTTCGGCACTCAGGATATGGCTCTTGTGGCCATCAGCAGCCGTTGGGGCCTTGTGAATAATAGTGGCGAGGAGATTGTGGCCTGCAAATATGACCACATCGAGGACTACTCGCAGGATTTGGCTATGGTTGTGAGCGATGGCCGCTATGGCTTCATCGACAATCAGGGCCGCGAGGTTATCAGTTGCATCTATGCCGAGGCCAAGAACTTCAGCGCAGGTCGTGCGGCTGTGAAGATGCGCGGTAGCGGCAAGTGGGGTTATGTGCGTACGGATGGCCAGCTGGCCATTGCGCCCACCTATACCGAGGTCGATAGTTTCTCGGAGGGCGTTGCGGCTGTGAGGGATGCCGATGGTAAGTGGGGCTATGTGGACATCAATGGCAATGAGGTCATTGGGAGCCGCTTTGATGCAGCCTCGGGCTTTGTGGGCGGACTCGCCGCAGCTACACTCAATGGTGCCGCCTACTATATCAACCGAGAGGGCAACTGCCTCTACGACTACCGCGGAGAGGTCATCCCCGCCAGTGGCAATGTGGTGGTGGGCTATAAGGGCCGCTACGGCATTGTGTCGCCCACAGGGGAGGTGGTGGTGCCTTGCAAATATACCGCCATTGGCGCCTTCTCAGAGGGGTTTGCTGCCGTGAAGGTGGAGGATAAATGGGGCTATATCAACATCCACGGTCAGGAGGTTGTCGAGCCTCGATACACTGCGGCCGATGCCTTTAGCGAGGGTATGGCTAAGGTTGTGGGCCGCGACGGAGTGGAGTTTATAAACACTCAGGGTAGGAGCCTCTTTGAGTGCCGCTATGAGTCGGTGAAACCCTTTGAGAATGGCTATGCTATTGTGAGCCGCGGTGGCCGCAAGGGTGCCATAAACCGTCAGGGCGAATTGATAGTTCCCTGCCGCTACGAGGCTTTGCAGGCTATCGAGGAGGGACGATTTGCCGCGCGTTACGATGGCCGTTGGGGCTATCTGGGCAAGGATGGTGGTGAGATTATCCCCTGCATCTACGACGCTGTGAGCCACTTTACTGGCGATGTGGCGGTCGTAAGACTCAACGACAAGAGGGGACTTGTGGATGCGAGTGGCAACATCCTCTGCGCACCTATCTATGATAGAATCACTCCCTTTGTGGACGGTTTTGCTGCGGTGATAGTTGACGGCAGGGGTGGCTATGTACACAAGTGCGGCGAGTGTGTGATGCTCGAGTAGTGAGAGAGAGTAGAATTTGACAATAAAACAATACAGATGAAGAGATTAGCAATTATCGTGTTGGCCCTTATGGCCGTTGTGTCGTGTGGCAAGGAGCGCCTAACGGCCGAGCAGACCGTTGTGGAGTGTTGGACAAGGATTGGTGCGGGTGACTACCAGGGTGCTGTGGCACTTATGGAGGGCTCCGAGGAGGAGAAGGCTGAGTATGTTATGCGCCTCGAGGAGAAGTATGCCGCCAAGTTGCAGAAGGCCGGTGGTGTGAGCCGGGTGGATGTTCTGGCAAGCCACTCCGAAGAGAAGAATGAGGCTCTGGTGCAGGCGATTGTCGTGCTTGGCAATGGTGCCGAACTGGAGGAAGTATATGCCCTCAAAAGGGTCGATAAGGAGTGGATTATGGGAGCCTATAGGGCGGAGTAATCCTGCTCCAAGGAGGATATATGAAAACCTCACGGCTCATAATGGGCTGTGAGGTTTTTTTTGTGGGCGTGCTTGCGACTAAAAACCAATTAGGTCATCTGCATAGTCCTCCCAACCGTATGCCGAACTATAGGCTGCAAGACTGGCCGAGGGAACGAATATCTTGCGCCCCTCGGCATTGTTTTCAAACATATAGTAGGCTCCGCGCGGGGGAACAGTGGGCAATGAATATATCCGCTTGAGGTTTGTACACTCGCTCATTGCGCTGTAACCCACCTGCACAATGCTCTCGGGGAGGGTTATCTCTTCGAGAGCAGTGCAGCCATAGAGGGCGCTCTCACCAATGACGGTCATTTTGTCGTGAAGAGGGAGTGATGAGAGGCTTGTGCAGAATGCAAACATCCAGTCGCTAAGAGTGGTGATACTCTCGGGCAGAGCAATGCTCCGAAGCGAGTGGCAGTCTATAAAGGCGTAGGGGCCAATGCTCTGAAGGCTCTCGGGGAGCGAAATATCACTGAGTGCCGAGCAGTTCTGGAAGGCATATTGCCCCAGGGTGCGCACCCCCTCGGGTATGGAGAGTTTCTCCAGGGAGGTGCAGTAGTAGAAGGCTCCCTCGTCGAGGCTGGTCAAGGTGGAGGGTAGGGCGATGCTCTTGAGCGAGGCACAGTAGTAGAAGGCCCACATTCCGAGGCGGCTCACACCCTCGGGAAGAGTTATGCTGCTGAGCGTGCCACAGTAGTAGAAGGCGCACTCGCCAATGGTTGCAATGGGCCCATCGAAACGAATAGTGCCCTTGCCGTCGGCATAGTCGTTGGAGATTATTTTGGCTCCGAAAACATCTATGTAGTAGGGCCTTACGACTTTGCCGTCGGTGGATGTGTACCATATCTCGTTGGCGGGACAGAGCGCGGGCTCCTCCTCTTTGGGCTCTTCGACCTCGCCGCCCTCACCCTCTCCACCATCGGGCACTTCGGGGGTGGAGGAGGCGAGTGGTAGTGTTATGACGGTGCCGTTTGTGAGGGTGAAGTAGACGAACTCTTCGTCCCAAGTGATGGCACTAAATAGGCCATCGCCATCCGTGCCATCCTCACCAGTGGCCTTGCCGAGTTTTGTCCAGCTCTGGCCATTGTCGTAGGAGATGTACCAATAGCCGTCCTCGATTTTCAGCTGTGGGGTGGTGCCGCTTGAGCCATCCTCACCATCCTCACCATCTTCACCCGTAGCCCTTATGCGCTCGCCGTTGGCGTCCAAGAGCCATTGGCCATCCACAGTCCAATAGTAGAGGCCATCGCTTGCCTGTTTGACGGAGATTGTTGGGGTGTGACCATCCGCGCCATCCTCGCCGTGGAAGATGGTGATTGGCTCGGAGTGGGAGAAGGTTATGGTGTAGCCGATAATCTCCTCGCCCTGCTTTATGGGCACAATGGCAGTTATGGTGTCACAGGCCTCGAGAGCCGCTACAAGTCTTTGGAGTGCTTCGATGTTGGTGTTCAGACGCTGACACTCCTCCTCGAGCCTCTCCACTCGCTCCTCGAGGTTGCCTATGGCCTCCCAGATGTCGCTGTGGCTACAGCTGGCAAAGAGCGCCAAAAATAGTGTCGCAAATATGATGGAAAACTTTTTCATAGACGGATTGGTTTTAATTGCTGTTTGCAAAAATAACTCATTTTGTTAATTTTTGCAAACATTTCTGGCAGAGAATCTTACGGAGTACATTATTTGTTTTACCGTGGGGAGGAAAGGGCAAAGGGGAATTGAAAATTGACAATGGACAATTGAAAATGGAAAGTTGAGAAATAAGGTCCTTAAAGTCCTTAAAGTCCTTAAGGTCCTTAATGCCTTTTGGCCCTTAAGGAAATTAGGGAAAGGCCCATTCCTCCCATTCCTCCCATTCCTCCCATTTCTCCCATTCCTCTCATTTCTCCCATTTTCGACTTTCAATTCTCAACTTTTATTTATAACTTTGCAAAAAATCATAAGTTATGACTATAATTCAGCTCGAATACCTCTTGGCGGTGGCCAACTGTGGCAGCTTTTCCAAGGCGAGTGAGGTCTGCTTTGTGACCCAGCCCTCGCTCAGTATGCAGATAAAAAATCTCGAAGAGGAGCTTGGCGTGACGCTGCTCGACCGCACCAAGAAACCCGTTGTGCCCACTCAGGTCGGTATGCTTGTTATCGAAAAGGCGAGGGAGGCAATCTTGGCCTATAATAATGTGAAAGAGTGCGTTGCGGAAGTTCAGGGCAGCATCTCAGGCAAGCTGCGATTGGGTGTCATCCCCACGATTGCGCCCTATCTGGTACCGCAATTTCTGCACGACTTTGCCGACCGCTATCCCAATGTGGAGTTGGAGATTAGGGAGATGATTACCCCCGACATTGTAAAGGCTATGGATAGCGACGAACTGGATGCGGCGATTATGGCTGGTGGTACTTGTCCCGATAGAATCACCGAACAGGAGTTGTTCGACGATAGGTTCTACGCCTATGTGTCGCCCGAGAATCCGCTCTCGGCCCGCACGAGCCTCCGCATCGAGGATATCTACGGCAAGGACCTCATACTGATGGCCGAGGGGCACTGCCTGCGCGATCAGGTGATTGAGCTCTGTGGTGCGAGTCGCCTCCACGAACTGCCCTACACGCTCCAGAGTGGCTCGCTCGAGACGGTTATGAGGATTGTGGATGCCACCTCTATGCTCACCATCATCCCCGAGATGGCTCTGCCCTACATCCCCGAGGCCAATCGTGGCCGTGTGAAGATGCTGGCCAAGGGTGCCGCTTCGCGCAAAATCGTGGTGGGCGTAAGGCGCACATACGCCAAAGAGACCATCGTGACCGCTCTGCGCAATACGATTCTTGAGTCGGTGGGTAAAAAAAGTGGCCCAAAAGGGTGGTAATCGGTGCGAAATGTGTACATTTGTGGTTCTAAAGTAAGATAATAAGTAATAGACTGAAATATGAAACAGAAACTGATAGAAAATATCGTCGAGGCCATTCAGGATAAGAAAGGTCATAATATCGTTTCGCTCGACCTGGGCGAGCTGGAGGGTACGATTTGTGATGCGTTTGTGATTTGCAACGCCGACTCCACCACTCAGGTAGACGCTATAGCCGACGGCATCGTTGAGGCTCTCGAGGAGAGGCTTGGTGAGAAGCCCCGCAGGGTTGAGGGTATGACCAACGCTGTGTGGGTGGCAGTGGACTATGTGGATGTGATGGTCCACATCTTCCTCACCCCCCTGAGGGACTACTACCGTCTGGAGCAACTCTGGGCCGACGCTCCCGCCACCCGCTACGAGTCCGAGGAGTAGGCGCGAGGAGGGTGAAAAGAATTTGTATAACTGCGTGACTTTTTGGTGGCAGAAGTGATAATAAAGCACCCAAAGTCGCGTTAGTTATGAGTGCAAAGATGAGAAACTTATTTTTAGCAGATGGAAAATAAAAATAACAATAATCCCAATCAGGGAATGGGGGGCGGTCGTCCCACGATGCCCCCACGCCGCCCCAAGGGCGCTATGTCGTGGCTTTTTAGCCTTTGGGGAGTATTTTTGGTAGGCCTTTTGTTGCTAAGCCTCTTCGAAGAGGGTGGCTCACCGAGGAAGACCAACTGGAAACAACTCGAGGAGTTGATTTTGGAGGGTAGCGTAAAGAAGATTGAGGTAATCAACGACAAGACCGCCAATATCTATCTCACAAAGGAGGCTATCGAAAAGTACTCCAATCTACCCGCCTATAGCTCGTTGCCCACTAAGGGTCACCAGTTCAAGTATAACATCGGCAATCCCGACATCTTCCGCGAGGACCTCAGGGCCATCGGCGAGGAGAGTGGGGTGGAGGTGCCTGTGCCCGCCTATGAGTACCCCTCGAATCTCTGGCGCGACATCTTGGGTCTGCTGCCTATGCTCTTCTTCATCGTGCTGATGGTTATGATGTTCCGCTCTATGGGACGCAATGCAGCACAGCAGAATGGTATTATGAATGTGGGCAAGTCCAAGGCCCAAATCTACGACAAGGACAACAAGAACCGCATCACCTTCAAGGATGTGGCGGGTCTTGAGGAGGCCAAAGTGGAGATTATGGAGATTGTGGACTTCCTGCGCAAGCCCGATAAGTATCGCGACCTGGGTGGTAAGATTCCCAAGGGCGCACTGCTTGTGGGCCCTCCCGGAACGGGTAAGACACTGCTGGCAAAGGCTGTGGCAGGCGAGGCCAATGTCCCCTTCTTCTCGATTAGCGGTAGCGACTTCGTGGAGATGTTTGTGGGCGTGGGTGCTTCGCGTGTGAGGGACCTGTTCGCCCAGGCTAAGGAGAAGGCCCCCTGTATTGTCTTCATTGATGAGATTGACGCTATCGGTAGGGCAAGGGGTAAGAATGCGGGCTTCGGCGGCAACGACGAGAGGGAGAACACCCTCAATCAGCTGCTGACGGAGATGGACGGCTTCGGTTCCAACTCGGGCGTGATTGTGCTGGCAGCCACCAACCGTGTGGATATCCTCGATAAGGCCCTCACTCGAGCAGGTAGGTTCGACCGTCAGATTGATGTGGGCCTTCCTGAACTCAAGGAGCGCGAGGCTATCTTCGGTGTGCATATGCGCAAGCTGAAACTCGCCGACGATGTGAATGTGGAGTTTCTGGCCAAGCAGACCCCCGGCTTCTCGGGTGCCGACATTGCAAATGTATGTAACGAGGCGGCTCTGATTGCCGCACGCCACGATAAGAAGGCTATCGACAAGGAGGACTTCCTTGCTGCTGTGGACCGCATTATTGGTGGTCTGGAGAAGAAGAGCAAGATTATCACTCCTCAAGAGAAGCGCACTATCGCCTACCACGAGGCGGGTCACGCAACGGTTAGCTGGCTCTTGGAGCACGCCAATCCGTTGGTGAAGGTGACCATCATCCCCCGCGGCAGGGCACTCGGTGCGGCTTGGTATCTGCCCGAGGAGCGCCAGATAACCACCACCGAGCAGATGATGCACGAGATGGCATCGCTTCTGGCGGGTAGGGCCTCCGAGCAGCTCACCTTTGGTGAGATTTCCACGGGCGCACTCAACGACCTGGAGCGTGCAACGAAGATGTCCTATGCGATGGTGAGCTACTATGGTATGAGCCAGAGCGTCGGTAACCGCTCCTACTACGACTCTACGGGTCAGAGCGACTACTCGTTCTCCAAACCCTATAGCGAGGCCACCTCGCAACTCATTGACAAGGAGGCCAAAGGGCTCATCGACAAGGCCTATGAGCGTGCCGTTGAGGTGCTCACCGCCAATCGTGAGGGGCTCAAGGAGCTTGCCGAGCTGCTCTTGGAGAAAGAGGTAGTCTTTGCCGAGGACCTGGAGCGCATCTACGGCAAGCGCAAGAAAGAGCTCGAGAGGGAGGCCGAGGAGGCCGCAAAACAGGATGCCGCAACTTCCTCCGAGGAGCCCGAGGATGACGACAAGGGTGCCGAGGTGAGCTATGTTGTGACCGAAGAGTAGAACTAAAGAATAGAGAGGACAGAGGAATATATGAGTCTGAAAGGTAAGAATCTTGGCCTTCGTACCCTGAGCGGAGCCATCCTCGGAATAGTGGTGGTGGGCTCGGTGCTGTGGGGCCCGTGGCCGACGGCCGTTGTCTTTACGCTCATTGCGGTGGGCGCAATAACCGAACTTATGGATATGGCCTTCAAACGCCTGCCCGGGTCTAATGCCAACTACTTCCTCATCATTGGCCTTGCAGGTGGCTGGGTGACGGGTGTGGCTCTGAATCCCGACCCTCTGATGCTGCTCGTCGGGGTGCTCTTTGTGCCCGTGATTTTCATCGTTGAGGTCTTCCGCAAGAGTAACCACACGATAGAGAATGGCGCTCTCGCGTCGCTCTCGCTCCTCTATGTCGCCCTGCCTATCGCCCTGCTGATGTTGGTGGGTGGCTCCACGGGTGAGTGGGAGCCTGCCCGAGTGCTGGTGGTGATTTTCACTGTCTGGATTAACGACATCTTCGCCTACCTTGTGGGCTGCTCGATAGGCAAACATAAGATGTGCCCCGCAATCTCGCCCAAGAAATCGTGGGAGGGCCTGTTTGGTGGCCTACTTTTTGCTGTGGCCTTTGCTATGGCTGCGGGCTATATGATGGAGGGCAATATCTACCTCTGGGGTGGTTTGGGTCTGACGGTGGCGCTTGCGGGCGTTGCGGGCGACCTGCTCGAATCGAAGATTAAGAGGGAGTGCGGAGTGAAGGACTCGGGCAATCTGATTCCCGGCCACGGCGGTATGCTCGATAGGTTCGACGCACTGCTCATCGCCGCCCCCGTAGCCTATGTTTATATGATGATTTTTGGACTATGAGAATAAACCCCGAAGGACGCGAGGGTATTAGAATCAATACCATCATCTTCACGATTATCATTGCGGTGGTGACCGCTACGGCCCTCAAGTACGATTGGGCCTGGTGGGTGCTGGCGTTGGTGGATGCCTTCCTGTTGTGGCGCATCATCTTCTTTGTGCGCTTCTTCCGCGAGCCCAGCAGACCTCTGCTGAAGCAGGCCGACACGCTCTTTGCGCCGGCCGATGGTAAGATTGTGGCCATTGAGGAGGTCGAGGCCCCAGAGTTTATGGGCGGCCGCTGCATCCAACTCTCGGTCTATATGACCTTTTATAATGTCCATGTGAATTGGTCGCCTATCGACGGCGAGGTTGTCTATAAGGACCACTTCCAGGGCGACTATCACCTTGCTTGGCAGCCCAAGAGCTCGGCCGAGAATGAGCATACGACGGTGGGCCTAAGGACCGATAGTGGCAAGACGGTGGCCTTCAGGCAGATTGCCGGATGGATTGCCCGCCGCATAGTGTGCTACCCCAAAGAGGGCGATAGAGTGGAGCAGAACCAGAAGGTTGGCTGCATCAAGTTTGGCTCGAGGGTGGATATCTTTGTGCCCATTGGCAGCAAGGTGCTGGTGGAGATTGGCGATAAGGTTGTGGGTACCCAAACCCCTCTGGTTAGACTTTAACGAGGGTGGCCCAATGGAGAAAATAAATGAGTGATTATGCAGAACATTAGTAAATTTATTTTTGGCGCGGTGGCACTTGTGGCCGCCGTTGCTGTATTCTGGTTTTTCGGCGATATTGTGCTCTATGTGCTCGTTGCGGGTGTGCTGGCTCTTATGTGCAGGCCGCTTGTTGGCAAGGTCGCAGGGGTGAAAATATTTGGTCGTAATGTGCCTCGCTGGCTGGCGGCCATTGTGGGCGTGCTCACGATATGGGTGGCGATACTGCTCTTCTTTGTGCTCTTCATCCCGCTCATCTCGGGCAAGATAAACGACCTCGCGCAGCTCGACTACCATAGCCTCTTCGCCCCCCTGAGTGAGCCTATGGCCGACCTCGGGCACTTCCTCCAAAAGTATTTCAATGTGAGCATCTCTCAGCAGTCGCTTACGGAGTCTTTCGCCTCGCAGCTGAAAGAGTGGGTGAGCGAGGGTACTGTGGGCAATATTGTGTCGTCTGTTTTCTCGGTGGCAGGCAATGTTATTGTGGCAGTTGTGAGCATCTCATTCATCGCCTTCTACTTTATGAAGGAGGAGAACCTGTTTGTGAATATGCTGCGTGCGGTTGTCCCCACCCGACACGAGGAGCGTGTGGAGAGGGCTGTGGAGTCCATCACCCAACTGCTCTCGCGCTATTTCATAGGCGTGGTGTTGCAGATGACCATTATGATGTTGGTTGTGGCCATTATTCTCATCTGCTTTGGCTTCAGGGTGCAGGATGCGTTCTTTGTGGGCGTTATCGAGGGTGTGTTCAATATTATCCCCTATGTGGGCCCCTGGGTTGGCTTCATCCTGAGTGCTCTGGCGGGCCTCACCTTTGTGACCACCTCGGGTATGGGCCTTGGCTATGTGCTCATCGTCATTGCGGGTACTATTCTGGTGGCTCAGGCCATTGATAACTACTTCATCTCACCGCGCGTCTTTTCACACCAGGTCAATGCCCATCCGCTGGAAATCTTCCTTGTGACGCTTGTCGCGGGCTCCTGTATGGGCATCTTCGGTATGCTTGTTGCCATCCCCGCCTATACGGTCCTGAGGGTCTTGGCCAAGGAGTTTTTGTATAACTATAAGTTGGTGCGCAAACTCACCGAGAATGTGTAACAAAAAAGCCGCGGGTTACAAATCTGTAACCCGCGGCTTTTTTTGTCGGTTAGTTAACCTGTTGGAGTGCCACAAGTTTGGCGTAGGTGCCGCCCTTGGCGATGAGCTCGCTGTGGGTGCCCTCCTCGACTATCTGCCCCTGGTCGATGACCAGAATCTTGTCGGCATTCTTGATGGTGCTCAGACGGTGGGCAATGATTACCGAGGTGCGACCCGTAAGGAGCTTATCTAAAGCCTCCTGCACCAGTTTCTCGCTCTCGGTATCGAGGGCGCTGGTGGCCTCATCGAGGATGAGGATGTCGGGGTTCTTGAGTACCGCGCGGGCAATGCTCAGGCGCTGACGCTGACCACCCGAGAGTTTGGTGCCCCTGTCGCCAATGTTGGTCTGGTAGCCCTCGGGGCTCTCGGTGATGAAGTCGTGGGCGTTGGCCACGCGAGCGGCCTGCTCGATCTCCTGGATTGTGGCCTTCTCGTTCCCCAGGCGTATGTTGTTCTCGATGGTGTCGTTGAAGAGGATGGTCTCCTGCGACACAATGCCCATCGCCTCACGCAGCGAGTGGAGGTTGTACTCCTTGATGTTGTGGCCGTCGATGAGAATCTCGCCGCCGGTGATGTCGTAGAAGCGGGGGATGAGGTCCGAGGTGGTCGACTTGCCGCCACCCGAGGGGCCAACAAGTGCCACGGTTTCACCCTTCTTGACGCTGAAGCTGATGCCGCCCAATACCTCGCGGTCCTCCTCGTAGCTGAATCTCACATTGCGGAACTCGATGCCCTCCTTGAGCTCCCCAAGCTCCAGACCGCCATCTGCGGGCGAGGTGATATTGCTCTTCGTGTCGAGCAGCTCGAGCACCCTGCCACCGGCCGCAATACCCTGATTGATATTGGCAAAGGCGTCAGTAAAGGAGCGCATAGGGCGAGTAATCTGGGTGAAGATGGCTATGTAGGCGATGAAGCCGCTGCCATCCAGTGTGCCCTCGCCACTGAGGACCAGTGTGCCACCGAAAATCAGCAGACCCGCAGCGGCCGCAATGCCCAGAAACTCACTCATAGGCGAGGCCATCTGCTGGCGATACATCATACGGCGCGAGATGTCGGAGTATTTGTCGTTTATGGCGCTAAACTTGCGACGGAAGAAACCCTCGGCATTGTAGGCCTTGATGACCTTCACGCCCGAGAGCGACTCGTCGAGCACGGAGGTGAGCTCGCCGAAGTTCTGCTGAGCCTTCAGTGCGGGGTGGCGCAGCTTCTTCACAACGCGACCGATGATGAGTGCAATCAGCGGCAGGTAGATAATCGAGAAGAGCGAGAGTTGCCACGAGATAGAGACCATCGCCACGATGTAGCCGATGATGAGGAAGGGCTCGCGGAAGACCACCTGAAGGGTGTTGACGATGCAAAACCTGACGGTCTGCACATCGGAGGTGATGCGCGACATCATATCGCCCTTTTTGGCCGACGAGAAGAAGGACAGATTGAGGTCCATCACATTGTCGAAGACCTGATTGCGGATGGTCTGAAGGGTGTTGATTCTCAGGTTCTCAACGGTGCGCTGACCAAGGTAGCGGAAGATGTTACTCAGCAGGGCCGAGAGGGTGATAAAGGCCGCCAGGAAGATGAGGATGTTCATCGTGTCGTAGTCGGTGCCGTAGAGCCTGTAGAGCCAGTAGTTCAGCAGCGAGGTGAGATAGTCGACACTGACGCTGAATTGGGGTGGGGTAGTCACCGCCTCCAACATTGCCCCCTTGTCGAAGAGGGTGCGCAACAGAGGGATAATCATCACAAAGTTGCAAGTGTTGAAGATGGCGTAGAAGAGTGTGTAGAAAAAGTAGGGTATGGCATAGCGGCCCAAGGGGCGTGCGAATGACAGTAACCTCCAGTATGTTTTCATATTGTTGTGTCTGCTTTAAGGGGTTGAATCAATAAAAACTACGCAAAAGTACTGAAATAATTGTGGATATTGACAAAGAAAGTGTATTTTTGTGTAATCTAAACAGACGAAAATATTAAGAAGAGATAGAAAACTATGAAAAAACGCGTTCTGAGTGGTATCCGTTCGACGGGCCAGTTGCACTTGGGTAACTATTTTGGGGCCCTCCGTAACTTTGTGAAATTGCAGGATGAGGCCGAGTGCTTCTTCTTCATCGCCGACTACCACTCCCTCACCACTCACCCCGATCCCTCGATTCTCCACACCAATGTACGCAACATCCTCTCGGAGTATCTGGCAGCCGGTATCGACCCCGAGAAGGCCACCATCTATGTCCAGAGCGATGTGCCCGAGGTGGCAGAACTCTCGCTGCTGCTGGGTATGCACGCCTATGTGGGCGAGCTGGAGCGTACGGCCTCTTTCAAGGACAAGGTGCGTAAGAATCCCAACAATGTCAACATCGGCCTTCTGAACTACCCCGTGCTGATGGCCTCCGATATTCTGCTCCATAGGGCCGACTATGTGCCCGTGGGCAAAGACCAGGAGCAGCACCTGGAGATGACCCGCCACCTGGCCCACCGTTTCAACCAAATCTACAAGACCGACTTCTTCAATGAGAATGTGGCCGCCTATAACTTTGGCAAGGACCTTGTGAAGATTCCCGGTCTGGATGGCTCGGGCAAGATGGGCAAGAGCGAGGGCAACGGCATCTACCTCTCCGACCCCGACAATGTCATTCGCAAGAAGGTTATGAAGGCTGTGACCGACAGCGGTCCCACCGAGCCTAATTCGCCCATCTCGGAGCCCATCAAAAATATCTTCACCATTATGGAGGCTGTCTCCACGCCCGACACGATTGAGTTCTTCAAGGAGAAGTATGCCTCGTGTGAGATTCGCTACGGCGACCTGAAGAAGCAGCTTGCCGAGGATATCATCGCAGCCGTAGCCCCCATTAGGGAGCGCATCGAGGATATCCGCAACAACGAGAAGTACCTCCACGAGGTGACTATGCTCGGCGCAGAGAAGGCTCGCCAGAGTGCGCGCGCGACCATCGAGGAGGTGCGCCGCATTATGGGTATCTACAAATTTTAGTCATCGCTCCCTCGCTTAAGAGGGCAGAGTGACTCGATAAATCGAAAAACAGACGACGAAAAATGGATATGGCACACACCCAGAGAATGACCCGCACGGAGCGACTGCTCCTGTGGCTCAATGTGCAGACCAGACGCATCAGCGGTCGCCAGCTGACCTTTGTGCTCGCAATCATTGTGGGCTTGGTGTCGGGTGGTGTGACCTGCATCTTCGAGTGGCTCCTGGGGCTCATCAAAGGGGGCCTGACGAGTTGGTTCCCAAAAGAGGAGGTGGGCTGGCTCTATTTGCTCTACCCGATGGTGGGTATCATCCTGGCCTCGCTCTTTGTGCGCCACATCGTCAAGGACGACATCTCGGAGGGTGTGACCAAGGTGCTCAAGGCTATGAGTACCTCCTCGTCGGAGATTAAGCCCCACAACTGCTACTCTTCGGTGGTGGGCGGTGCGCTGACCATCGGCTTTGGTGGCTCGGTAGGTCCCGAGGCCCCCATTGTGCTGACGGGTGCGGCCATAGGCTCCAACATAGGCCGCATAATGAAGCTCAACTACCGCAACCTGACGCTTATGTTGGCGTGTGGTGTGGCAGCGGCACTCTCGGCCATCTTCAAGGCCCCCATTACGGGTGTGATTTTCGTTATGGAGATTTTGCTGTTGGATATGAGTATGACCGCCATCATCCCGCTGATTATCTCCTCCGTGACGGCTGTGACCCTCACCTTCTTCGTGAGGGGCTTCGAGCCTATGCTCTCGGCCAGCACCATTGGCGACCTCTCGTTTGCACACATTCCGTTCTACCTGCTTCTGGCGGTGCTCTGCGGCCTTATGTGCTACTACTTTATGAATGTGAACTTCCGCGTCAAGTCCCTCATCGACCGCCTCTCGCGCCAGTGGCAAAGGTGGGTTGTGGGCGGCCTTGCGCTGGGTGTTATGATTCTGCTTTTCCCCCCTCTCTATGGCGAGGGCTATGGCATATTCCACCACTTTATGAAGGGCGATGTGGAGGCCGTTTTCGACAACTCGGGCTTCTATGACTATCGCAACAACGAGTGGGTGATTGTGGGCTATCTGATGGCCATTATGTTTGTGAAGGTCGTTGCTATGGCCGTCACGAACGCCTCGGGCGGCGTGGGCGGAACATTCGCTCCCTCGCTCTTTGTGGGCGCATTTATGGGTGCTATTGTGGCCTATGTATCCAATACTTGGTTTGGCACCGACCTCTCGATTGCCGCTTTCTCGCTGGTGGGTATGGCGGGCCTTATGTCGGGTGTGATGAAGGCACCTCTGACGGCCGTCTTCCTCATTGCCGAAATCTCGAGTGCCTACCAACTCTTTGTGCCGCTGATGCTCGTCTCGTGCGTAGCGTATGTCATCAACCGCTACCTCGAGCCCGACTCCATCTACACCAAGACACTGCGCAAAAAGGGCCAACTCCTCACCCACGATAAGGACCAGGCGGTGAGTGTTGTGCTCTCCATCCACTCTCTCATCGAAACAAACATCCAGAGCGTCGGCGAGTACGACACACTCGGTGATATGGTCGTGAGGGTTATTCCTCATACTACACGCAACATCTTCCCCGTTCTTAACTCGGAGGGCAAGCTGCTGGGCGTTGTGGAGTTCGACCGCCTGAGGAAGGATATGTTCGACCAGAGTAAGTACCCCAACTCGGTGCAGCGCTATATGATTACCGCGCCCGATAAGATTTACGACGGCGAGTCGGCCTCGAGCGTTCTGGAGAAGTTCGAAACTACGGGCGCTTGGAACCTGCCTGTTGTGGACTCATCGGATAGGTACCTGGGCTTTGTGAGCAAGTCGCGCATCCTTACCGCCTACCGCGAAAAACTCAAAGAGATGACGCAAGAGTAGGTGGAAGTTGAGAGTTGAAAGTTAAAAGGGCGAAAAGGGCGAAAAGGGCGAAAAGGACATTTAATGAAGATTAGTTTCATTGGGCCGGCGTATCCTTATAGGGGAGGGCTGGCGACCATTATAGAGACCCTTGCGAGGGAGTTCCAGGGGCGGGGCGCGGAGGTCGACATCAAGACCTTCACGCTTCAGTATCCGCGTCTGTTGTTCCCCGGCAAGAGTCAGTTCCGTACGGGCGAAGCCCCCGAGGGGCTTGCCATCTCGCGCCAGGTGAGCACCATCAGCCCCCTGTCGTGGTGGCGGGTGGGGCGTAGGCTCCGACGCGAGGCTCCCGAGATGGTTGTGCTGAAGTACTGGACCCCGCTGATGGCCCCCTGCTTTGGCACCATCTGCCGCTTGGCACGCAAGAACCGCAAAACCAAGGTGGTTGTCCACCTCGACAATATCACCCCCCACGAGCCACACTTCTATGACAGCTGGCTCAATCGTTATTTCCTACGCTCGTGCGACGGCTTCATCTATATGTCCGAGGCTGTAAATGAGGACCTTCGAGGGTTCCGACCCGATGCGCCTGCACTCTTCTCACCCCATCCGCTCTTCGACACCTACGGCGAGAGGGTCACCAAGGAGGAGGCTTGTGAGCGACTGGGGTTGGATGCCGCTACGGGCTATGTGATGTTTTTCGGCTATGTGCGGGACTACAAGGGGCTCGATACGCTCCTTGCGGCGTGGGCTTTGCTGAAGGCCGAGGGTAAGACAGCAGGGCGCAAACTGCTCGTTGTGGGCGAGGTCTACGGTAGCGACGAGAAGTACCTCCGACAGATTGAGGAGTTGGGCCTTCAGGAGGATGTGGTGATGCACACCCACTTTGTGCCCGATAGCCAGGTGAACCTCTACTTCTCGCTGGCCGATATGGTTGCGCTGCCCTATAAGTCGGCAACGCAGAGCGGTGTGACACAGGTGGCCTACGCCTTTGATGTGCCTATGGTGGTTACGGATGTGGGAGGCCTCAGGGAGATGGTGCCCCACGATGTGGTGGGTAGGCTCTGTGAGAGTGGTGCCCGAAGTGTGGCAGATGCGATAGCCGCTTGCTACGAGGGTGGCAATCTGGAGCGCTACCGCGAGGGTGTGAGAAGGGAGAAGGTCCGCTTCTCGTGGTCGGCAACTGCCGATAGGATAGAGGAACTATTAGATATTATAAATAAAAGGTAATGTAACAAAAAGAGGCGCACCACTTGGGGTGCGCCTCTTTTTATGTTTGTAGGATTCCAACCTTTACTTTTTGATGTTGGGCTCCTCGAGGCCGAAGTTCTGCTTGCGGTTCTCGCGTTTGAGCCAGAGGCTGAAGAAGAGAGCCAGCACGCCGAACGACGAGAAGATGACCATAGGCACGGTGTAACCACCGGTGCTCTCCAGAACGCTACCAATCAGGATGGGCACTGCAAACAGACCGATGTTCTGAATCCAGAAGATGATGCAGTATGCCGAGCCGAGGATGCGGTTGTCGATAATCTTGGGTACCGAGGGCCACAGAGCGGCGGGCACCAGTGAGAACGAAACGCCAAGGATAACCACGATGGTAACTGCCAACCACTCATAGGGGAACTTGGGCAGCAGGAATGCAAACGAGAGGTGGCAAGCAATCATAATCAGCGAGCCAATCATCAGCATCGAAGCAGCCTTACCCTTGTTGTCGATGAAAGCACCGAGGAAGGGGGTGAGAATCATCGCGAGGATGGGGAAGCAGCTAAAGAGCTGCGAGCCGTTCTCAACCGAGAGGGTGGTGTTCAGGAAGTCGGGAGCGTAGCGCTGGAAGGGGAAGATTGCCGAGTAGTAGAGCACACACAGCAGAGCCACCAGCCAGAACATCTTGCTCGAGAAAATCTTGCCGAGGTCTTTGAACTTGAACTCCTCCTCGCTGGCCTCCTCCGAGAGCTCACCAGCCTCTTTGAGCTGCTTGTCGAACTTGCGGTCCATCAGTACGAATACGGTGTAGAAAATAAGGCCGATGAGCAGCAGAATGGTGCCGAAGAGTACGGGGCTCGAAATCTCGCCACCAAACTTGTTGAACACCAGAGGCGAGAGCCACATAGCTGCGAATACGCCCAGACGAGCAATCGACATCTCAAGACCCATAGCCATAGCCATCTCTTTGCCTTTGAACCACTTGGCAATAGCCTTCGATACGGTGGTACCTGCCATCTCGCAGCCGCAGCCGAAAATCATAAAGCCGAGGCACGACATCTTGGCGGTGCCGGGAAGGGCGGTCCACCACGAGTTCATCCAAGCCTCCAGCGAGGAGCCGATGAACAGGTCGCTCATACCATAGTACTTGATGCACGCACCGATGACCATCAGCGAGGCCGACAGCAGACCGGTGAAACGGATGCCCATCTTGTCGAGAATCATACCCGCAAAGATGAGGAAGAAGCAGAATACATTGAGGAAATACTCACTCGAAGCGTAGGTGCCAAAGGTGGTGGAGTTCCACGAAAGGCTTGTCTCGAGCTGGCTCTTCAGGGGCGAGAGCATATCCACAAACATATACGCGAAGAACATCATCAACGCGATGAGGATGAGGGCCGACCAGCGCACGAATGCCGAGTCGTTCATTTTTCTTTTAATAGTTTCTCCCATAGTGTTTTTTTGTTATTAGTTATGTTGATTGTTTTGTTTAGTTATTGTCTGTGTTGCGGTAGCGTTTGATGATATCGTAGGCCTCCTTGATGCCCAGCTCACCCGCCTTGCCGAGGTCAATGATGCCCTTCTGCGTATCCTTCATATAGATTTGCACAAGGCCACGATTGAAGTAGGCATCGGCCAGGTAGGGCGCCAGCTCCAGTGCCCGAGTGTAGTCGTCATAGGCGGCGGGCATATCACCCGAGTAGGCGTAGAGGTTGGCGCGGTTGAAGTAGATGTAGGCCAACTCGGGAGCTAGTTCGGCAGCCCTCGTGAGGTTCTCTATGGCCTCGTCGTAGCTGTAGGTCCTCGTGCGCCCCGTGAAGGTGCGCTCCGAGTCGATGCTTATTCTGTCGTTCTGGGCGAAGGAGCTGATGTAGTCAATCATCTCGGCCCTTGCAACGGCCCTGTTGATGTAGAGCAGCGGGTCGTTGGGGTTGAGCGCTATGGCCTCCGAGAGCAGATTCACAGCCGAGGTGTACTGGCTCATCGAGAGCTGCACGATGCCCCACGCCACAAGCCCCTCTTCGCTCATCTCTTCGCTCTCCACCAGAGCCTTCAGTCGGCTATTTTCGGCTGCCAACTCCTCCTCGGTGGGCGCAGTGGCGGTGTTGGAGAAGATGAGCTCGGTGCCTCCAAAACGCTCCCTGCCCTCCAAGATGGGGGAGTAGTAGTGGTGTCGCTCGCTCACGACCCTCTGGCCACCTATTCTGAGGCGGAACATCTCCTTGATGGTCGCCTCCTTCTGGCTGCTCTCCTCCTGAATCTTATTGGCGGTCATCTTCGACTCAAAAGAGAGAATCTGACTGAAGAGCTCCGCGGTGTCGGCATACATCGCAACCCCCTCGGGGTCGGCCTCGAGTCGGGCCTTATACTCGGCAATCTTCCTCTCGCCCGTAGCCTTGTCCTTGCGAGCACCCGAGTAGTCGCGCAACTGCTCCTTGAGGCGGCCGCGCAGAAGGTAGGCGTTGGCAAAGTCGGGATAGAGTTCAATGGCCTTTGTGTAGTCGTTGATGGCTGCCTGATACTGCTTCATAGCGGCCAGCACACCCGCCCTGTTGAAGTATCCCTTCACATTCTCGGGCGTGTGCTGGAGCACCAGGTTGTAGTTCTCCAGAGCCTTGGGGTAGTTCTGCTCACGCGAGTAGATGATGGCCAGATTGTAGTAGGCACTGGTGATGTAGGGGTTTATCTCCAAGACCCTATTGTAGGCCTCGATAGCATCGTCGTAGCGCTCGAGGTTGCAGAGCACTATGGCCCTATTGAATAGGGGTGAAAGATAGGTGCTGTCGTACTTGATGGCCATATCGAACATCTCGAGTGACTCCTCCCAGCGCCCCTGGTCCATCAGCAGAATGGCCTTCTGATTGTAGGCCTCGGGGTATTCGCGGTTGGTGCGGATGGCCTTGTCGAACATCTCGTGTGCTGCAAGCGTATCGCGCATACCACACAGCGCTATGCCTCGGTTGATGTAGGTCTGAGCATCCTTGTCCGTGAAGCGCAAGACCATATTGAAGTCCACCAACGACTTGACCCACTGCTTGTTGCGCATATGTGTGACGCCTCGTGAGTAGTAGGAGCCCGCGATGTCGGGGCGGAGGTCTATGGCCTCTGTGAAGTCGCTCACCGCATCCTCGTAGTTACCCAACTCGGCATTGACAATGCCACGATAGTGGAACGCCTCGGTGTAGACGGGGTTGAGCTCGATGGCTCTCGAGAGGTCCTCCTTGGCACCCAGCAGGTCGCCCAAGCCCAACTTGGCATAGCCGCGCAGGAAGAAGGCCTCGTGGGACTCCTTGTCGGAGCGGATGAGGGCGTTGAGGATGCCTATGGCCTCGTCGTAGTTATCGCTGGCGAGCATATTGCGACTTGCCCAAGCGATATAGCGCTTGTTGTACTGTGCGTGGCTTTCACCCACGCACAGCACAAACAGCAGTGCTACTATCGTGACAAGTCTTCTCATCATAAGCTGTTAGCTGTTAGCTATTAGCTGTTTTTCAGAGCCGAGATTCTTTCCTTGAGGGCGGCGATTTTGGCCTCTGCATCCCTCTGTTTGTTCCTCTCGTTCTCCACAACAGCGGCAGGGGCGTTGGCCACAAAGCGCTCATTGGAGAGTTTACCCATAACGGTCCTAAGGAAGCCCTCGAAGTAGGCGAGCTCCTTGTTCATCTTCTCCAACTCCTCCTCCACATTGATATTAGCGCTCATAGGAACGAAATATTGTGTGGTCTTGACGATGAAGGCGGCAGCCGTGGGGTTCTTCTCGCTCACCTCGGTGATGCTCTCCAGACCCGCCATCTTCATAACCAACGAGTTGTAGGCGGGGTGGTAGTTCTGGTCGGCAATAACCTCCAGAGCCACTTTCTCCTTGTTGGGGATATTCTTCTGTGCGCGGATGTTGCGGATGGCGCTCACAACCTCACGGGTGAGGTCCACCTCCGCGAGCATCTTCTCGTCGTAGGCTTTGGGCTCTCCCGAGAGGCTCAACATAATGCTCTCACCCTCCTTGCGCTCGGCAATGTGCTGCCAGAGCTCCTCGGTAACGAAGGGCATAAAGGGGTGCAGCAGCTGCATAAGTTTCTCGAAGAAGCCTTTGGTTGCCTCCACGGTGACCTTGTCGGCAGGCGAGCCGTAGGCGGGCTTGACCATCTCCAGATACCAACCGCTGAAGTCGTCCCAGAAGAGGCGGTAGAGGGTCATCATAGCGTCGGAGATGCGGTAGGCCTCGAAGTGCTCCTCAATCTCCTTGTGGGCCTTGTTGAAGATGCTCTCAAACCAAGCCACAGCCTTCTGGCAGTGGTCTGCCTGAGCGAGGGTGTCGTCTACCTCCCAGCCGGTCACCAGACGGTAGGCGTTCCAAATCTTGTTGCAGAAGTTGCGGCCCTGCTCACAGAGGCTCTCGTCGAACATAAGGTCGTTGCCGGCCGAGGTGCAGAGCATCAGTGCCACCCTCACGCCGTCGGCACCATACTGAGCCATCAGGTCCAGCGGGTCGGGCGAGTTGCCGAGCTGCTTGGACATCTTGCGGCCGAGCTTGTCGCGCACGATGCCGGTGAAGTAGACATGCTTGAAGGGCCTGTCGTTCCTCCACTCATAGCCGGCCATAATCATCCTTGCCACCCAGAAGAAGATAATATCTGGACCGGTGATAAGGTCGTTGGTGGGGTAGTAGTATTTTATCTCCTCGTTCTCGGGATTGCGGATGCCGTCGAAGACGCTGATGGGCCACAGCCACGAGCTAAACCAGGTGTCCAGTACATCCTCGTCCTGACTGAGGTCCTCCATCTGAAGGTCTTGGTTGCCGCTCTTTGCGCGTGCCAGAGCGAGTGCCTCATCGGCGGTCTCGGCTACCACAAAGCCACCCTTGGGCAGGTAGTAGGCGGGAATCCTCTGGCCCCACCAGAGCTGACGCGAGATGCACCAATCCTTGATGTTCTCCATCCAATGGCGGTAGGTATTCTTGTACTTCTCGGGTACGAACTTGATGATATCCTCGGCTACGGCGCGGGTTGCGGGCTCTGCGAGCTCCTGCATCGAGAGGAACCACTGCATCGAGAGCTTGGGCTCGATGGCCACACCCGTACGCTCCGAGTAGCCCACATTGTTGGTGTAGGCCTCGGTCTTCTCCAGCAGGCCTGCTGCCTGGAGGTCGCCCTCGATGACCTTGCGGCACTCGAAGCGGTCCATACCCACATAGAGGCCCACCTTGTCGTTGATGGTGCCGTCGGGGTTGAAGATGTCGATGGTCTCGAGGCCATACTTCTCGCCGAGCATATAGTCGTTCACATCGTGTGCGGGGGTAACCTTCAGGGCACCCGTACCAAACTCGATGTCCACATACTCATCCCTGATGACGGGTACCGAACGGCCCACCAGAGGAACAATCACCCTTGCATCTGCGGGCAAGTCCTGATAGCGGGGGTCGTTGGGGTTCACGCACACTGCCGTGTCGCCCAAGATGGTCTCGGGACGGGTGGTTGCCACGATGAGTGCGCGGTCGGAGCCCTCCACCTGGTAGCGCAGATAGTAGAACTTACCCTGCGACTCCTTGTAGATAACCTCCTCGTCCGAGAGGGCGGTCTGTGCCGAGGGATCCCAGTTGACCATCCTCACGCCGCGGTAAATCTTGCCCTTGTTGTAGAGGTCCACAAATACCTTGATGACACCCTGGGTGCGGGGCTCGTCCATAGTGAAGCAGGTGCGGTCCCAGTCGCACGAAGCGCCGAGCTTGCGGAGCTGCTGGAGGATGATGCCGCCGTGTTTCTCCTTCCACTCCCAGGCGTGAGCCAGGAACTCCTCACGGGTGAGGTCGCTCTTCTCGATACCCTCGGCCTTCAGCTTGGCCACCACCTTGGCCTCGGTTGCAATGGAGGCGTGGTCGGTGCCGGGTACCCAGCAGGCGTTCTTGCCCTGCATACGGGCTCTGCGCACCAACACATCCTGAAGTGTATTGTTGAGCATATGACCCATATGGAGCATACCCGTCACATTTGGTGGGGGAATAACGATGGTGTAGGGCTCACGATTATCGGGCTCGGAGTGAAACATATTGTGCTTCATCCAGTAGTCATACCACTTCTGTTCAATCTCTTGTGGTGCGTATTTGTCTGCAAGTTTCATAAGTGTGTGTTATATTTTGTTTCTATTCTTTTGTTGCTCTGTCTTTCACCCGTTCTGTCGGCTGTGCCTTGTGGGTGATTTCCGCGTTACGCTTTTGTTTTGCCTTCCTCATTTACCCCGAGTAAACTGCGGAGCCAAAACAAAACCAAGCCTTGAAATCTCCTCACAAAACCCAGCCGCGTTCTGTGGGCAGTTCTTTTGTTGCTCTGTCTTTCACTTCCTTGTCGGCTGTGCCTTGCGGAAGATGTCTACCGTCTACCGACCTAAGTCCTTAAGGTCCTTAAGGTCCTCAGAGCCCTTGCCACCCCTGTCGCTCCACTGCGGCGTGGTCGTTCCCTCAGGGCTCAAATTTCTCATTCCCCAAGCCTTACATAGGCCCGCCGTTCGTTATGGCACATTTAACCTCCAAAGATACGAAAAATAATTGAAAGCTGAAAGCAGGAGGCTGACAAATATTAGCTAAAAGCTAAATTGGGGGATTTGTGGCGGTTTGGTGGAGAAAAGTTGTTGATGATATCGAAGGAGAGAAGTCCCATTTAATCTGTGAGAAAAAGTTGATATTGCGAAAAATCTTTGCTAATATTGCAAAACGATTTGTCTAATATAATATTTCGATAGTTATGAAATGTATTCGTTTGATTCTTACCGCTGTTGTGGCGATGACCGCGACGGTCGCTTTTGCTCAGAAGCCTGTCTATAATTGGTTCCGTATTTCCCACGCAGGTTTTTGGAGTAATGAACACATTGACCACTATCAAGGCGTGGAGTCTGTGGTCGTTAAGAACTACGATGCTATAGATTCCTTTGGAGAGGTTACGAAGGTGGGGCTGCCATATGTGGCAAGTTTCGAATTTGACGAAAGAGGCAAGTTGGTGAAGAATAGGACCAGTCTTGATGGCAAAGATTCCGATGTTATTGTCTATGAATACGACGAATTGGGGAGGCTCACGAGTGCTGGTTGGTATACTCCCAATGGCGCTTTGGATTTCAAGTTTATCTACAAGTATGATTCGGAGGGTAGGAAGGTGGAGTATTGTCAATATGACGCAAGCGGCGAGCGCTGGCAAAAGTATATCTACCGATATGATTCTGTTGGAAATCAAATCGAAGTGGATGATTTTGGTGCTGGTACGGAGTTGGAGGGAAAGACTGTTAAAACATACGACTCGGCAGGTAGGCTTGTAGCCTCATCTTTCTGTTATGTCAATGACGGGTACAAAGTGAGAAATGTCTACAAATACAACGCCGCGGGAAAACTGGAGGAGCAAATCTCATACGAAAGCGATGACGAGTTGACCAGAAGGGTGGTTTATGAATACGACGAGCTGGGTAATGTAACCACTGTGTATTGTTATGATGGTGATGACTCTGTCCAAGAGAAATATGTCTACAGATACGACTCCCGAGGCAATCAGGTGGAGTGTCTGGCCTATAGAACGCCTGCGCTGATTCTCTTTAAGTATGTGGAGATAGCGATTGTCTATAAGGATTAAACGGCTCGGTTACTCTTTATCTGGGCATAGGGAGTTTAGGGAGTTTAGGGAGTTTAGGGAGTTTAGGGAGTTTAGGGAGTTTAGGGAGTTTAGGAAACCCTCCTTAAACCCCCTTTGCAACTGCCAATAACCTTTCGGCCCTTTTGCCCTTTCTCAACTTTGACTATGCTATGTGAGCATTTGCCAACTCTCAACTCTCAATTCTCAACTTGTCACACTTTGTTAATAACTTTTCTTAATAATAGGTATTTGGGTGCACTAAATGCACTATATTTGCGTTCCAAAATATAGATTGACCAATTGTGCACTTATGAATAGAAACAAGAATAACGATGTAGAACTCGAAATCGTTGCAGGCATTGGCGAGGCAGCCGAGGGTATCCACCAGGTGATTCCCATTGTGGGCGACGATGACGAGATGGGCGAGAGGGTGGCTATCCCCAACGAGCTTCCTATACTCTCGCTGCGCAGCTCGGTGCTCTTCCCCGGAGCCATTACCCCCATTACGGTAGGACGCGAGAAGTCCATAAAACTCGTCAGGGATGTGGAGCGCACGGGTGGCATTATGGGTGCTGTTTTGCAGCGCGAGGCCGATGTAGAGAACCCCGCTCCCGACGATATGTATCGTGTGGGTACGGCTGCCAAGATTCTCAAGATTCTCGAGATGCCCAACGGTAACCTCACGGTCATCCTCCACGGTCTGGATAAGATTGAGGTTGTGGGTTGGCTTCGCTCGGAGCCCTATATGAGGGCCGAGGTGAGGGTGTTGCAGGATGTGGCTCCCGATAAGAATAATGTTGAGTTTCAGGCCATTGTAGACTCCGTTAAGGATGTGGCTCTGGATATTGTGAATATTTCGCCCGGGATTCCCAAAGAGGCGACCTTTGCCATCAAGAACATAGATTCCAAGCGCGGAATCATCAACTTCATCTGCTCCAATCTGGACTTCACGGATGCCGAGCGTCAGAAACTGCTCGAGGCCCCCGGCCTGCTGGCCCGCTCGCGCAAACTGCTGGAGATTCTCATCAACCAGCGTCAACTCGTGGAACTGAAGAACCAGATTCAGAGCAAGGTTAAGCAGGAGATTGACCAGCAGCAGAAGGAGTACTTCCTTCAGCAGCAGATTCGCACTCTTCAAGACGAGCTCGGTCACGACGAGGTGGGCGACGCCCAGAGGCTTCGTGAGCGTGCGGCCGACAAGAATTGGAACGACGAGGTGGCAGCCGCCTTCGAGAAGGGTGTGCAGAAACTCGAGCGCCTCAATCCCGCCGTTGCGGAGTACTCGGTGGAGATAAACTACCTCGAGACGATGCTCGATTTGCCCTGGAACGATGTGACGGAGGATAATATGGACCTTGCCTCGGCTCGTGAGCAGCTCGACTCGGACCACTTCGGTCTGGAGGAGGTCAAGGAGCGCATCTTGGAGCACCTGGCCGTAATCAAACTCAAGGGCGACCTGAAGTCCCCCATCATCTGCCTCTATGGTCCTCCGGGAGTGGGTAAGACCTCGCTCGGTAAGTCGGTGGCGGCAGCGTTGGGTAGGAAGTTTGGCCGCATCTCGCTGGGTGGCCTGCACGATGAGTCGGAGATTCGCGGTCACCGCCGCACCTACATAGGCTCGATGCCTGGCCGTATTATCGACACCATCAAACGCTGTGGCTCCTCGAACCCTGTCATCATCCTCGATGAGGTGGACAAGGTGAGCCGCTCCAACCACGGTGACCCCTCGAGCGCCCTTTTAGAGGTGCTCGACCCCGAGCAGAACTCGACCTTCCACGACAACTATATCGACATTGACTACGACCTTTCGAAGGTACTCTTTATCGCTACGGCCAACAATGTGGGCAACATCTCACAGGCCCTCAGGGACCGTATGGAGATGATTAACATTGCGGGCTATGTGATGGACGAGAAACTGGAGATTGCCGAGCGTCACCTTGTGGCCAAACAGCGTGAGGCCCACGGCATTGGGCCCGAGCAGATGACCATCTCGAGGGAGGTTGTGGCCCAGATTATCGACGATTACACCCGCGAGAGCGGTGTGCGCTCGCTGGATAAGCAGATAGCCAAACTCGCACGCTCGAGGGCCAAACAGATAGGCTTCGGTGAGGAGTTTGAGCCCGAGTTCAACGCCGAGCAGGTGAGGGAGATTCTGGGTGCTCCCAAGTTCTCGCGCGAGAGATACAATGTTGAGGGGCTGACAGGCGTTGTCACAGGCCTTGCTTGGACCGAGGTGGGTGGCGACATACTCTATATCGAGTCGCTGCTGACCCCCGGTAAGGGCACCTTGAGCCTTACGGGTAACCTGGGCGATGTGATGAAGGAGTCGGCAACGATTGCCTGGGAGTGGGTAAAGGCCCACCACACGGAGCTCGGCATTGAGGCGGAGAAGTTCGAGAAACAGGATATCAATATCCACGTGCCCGAGGGCGCGGTGCCTAAGGATGGCCCCAGCGCGGGTATCACTATGGTCACCTCTATAGCCTCGACCTATACGGGCCGCAAGGTCAAGTCGCACTTGGCGATGACGGGCGAGACTACCTTGAGGGGTAGGGTACTGCCCGTGGGCGGCATCAAGGAGAAGATTCTGGCTGCCAAACGCGCAGGCATTAAGGAGATTATCCTGAGCGAGGAGAACCGTAAGGATATCTTGGAGATTAAGGCCGACTACCTGGAGGGCATCACCTTCCACTATGTATCGACTGTCGAAGAGGTCCTTGCCTTGGCCCTCAAGGCATAATACCCCTGCCGATTATACACCAAAGCCCTCGCGAGCACGCTCACGAGGGCTTTGTGTTTGTGATATGTTGTTGTGGCGTGCTCAAGCTGCGGGCCACGAGTGTCCGATTCGATATTGGCCGAACTCCTATACTTCTGCTCTTAGTTCGCCGAGCTCCTCGGCTTTGATGTGCACAATCTCGCCATCCTGCTCCACCACAAGGTCGCCGTGCTCTTTGATTGTGCGCTCTATCAAGCGCTGTTGTGCAAGGCGCACACCAGTATCTATCTTCTCTTGGAGTTGTTGAATATCAAGTTCGCTCATAGTTCCATAATTTTTTTGTAAGACTCGGGCTCCAAGACCTCCTTGACCTCGCATCTCTGGCCCCAGGCGATGCGCTTCACCTGGTTGGTACCACTATTGTCATAGATGGTCCAGAAGTCACACGAGGGCATATAGAGGGCCTTGAAGTTGCGGATGCCGCTGTCGTAGCGACGACGGATGACATCCTCCGGAATATTATGACCACCCTCGGCTACGCGAGTGGCAACTCGTTCGATGGCAAGTTCGGGTGAGGGAAGCCAGAAGAAGAGCAGCGTCACAAAGTAGCCTTTGGCGTGGGCCTTTTCGATAAACTGTGTGTATGAGCGCGAGGCGAGAGTGGTCTCGAAGGCGAAATCCTCATCCTGACTCAGCAGGTCCTCCATACGCTGGAGCATAATCCTACCCGCCTCAATAGCCATACGCTCTTGATTGAATGGCGAAAGACCCTTGGCGATTTCGTCGGCATTGACAAACTCGCGGCAGTCGAGCATCTCGGGCAACATAGTATAGGAGGCGGTAGTCTTACCGGCTCCATTACAACCCGCTATGATATAAAGTCTTCGCATATTAACTGCAAATATAGCAAAATTTTCTACAAATCTCGCGCCCGACAAGATTTTTTGAGTTGAGAATTGTGAATTGGGATTTTTTCTTAAGGGCTATAAGGGCTATAAGGGCTATAATGGCTATAATGGCTATAAGGTCTTTAAGGTCTTTAAACTCCTTAAACTCCTTAAACTCCTTAAACTCCTTAAACTCCCTAATCTCCCTAATCTCCCTGCGCCTGACATTTTTTTTGATTCCGTCCTCAAAAAAATGACGACGAAATTTGGAGGTTATAAAAATTTTTTACTAATTTTGTATAAGTTCAATTTTGAAATAAGTACACAATAATAACGAACACGAGTATGAGTATGAAGACAAAGATGCTATTCTATGCCCTGCTGGCGATGGCTATTGTTGGTGCGGCGACGAGTTGCAAGAGGGTGGAGGAGCCTGAAGAGTTGCTACCCAAGCCCGAGGTGACTATTGTAAAGAACGAAGTGGCGGATGCTCCGGCCAACTTTGTGAGCTATACTATTACTACAAAGAATGCTGCCGAGGCCTACTGGTATCTGGGCGACGCAATAGCCGGCCAGGATTATGTCGTGGAGCACGGCACAAGGTTCACCACCGAGAGCGTGGTTGTGGAGCAGAGCCTCTCTTGGAACGACGCCAAGTGTCTATGGGCAGTTGCTATCTCCGCGGACGGTCAGAAGGTTATGGATGGTGTGGAGATTATTATTGGCGATGAGCCCGCTCCTGAGATGACATTTTTGGTCGATTATGGAATCAATGGAATTTATTATGGTTCTCTCAGGTATTATGATATAACCTTTTATTTCGCAAATGGTACAGAAGAACCTCGTCAGCTTAGTACATTCCTCTATTTTGAGGAGGAAACCAATGGCGTTTTGCCCGAGGGTCGTTATGTCTATGGTGCCGAGGCGTTGCCAAATATGGGTGATAACTCAAGAGTAAAAACTCTGGCTGGAGATTTGATTGCGGAGCTTGTGAGTGCCACTTTAGATGTAGAGCATATCGGCAATGAGTATCATTTAGTCCTCAATGCCGAGGATGTCGATGGAGTAATTTACAAGGTGGACTGGACGGGAAAAATCAAGTCATTATTTTCGGAGAATCCCATTTACAACCCCGGCGAGGAGCCCAATAATAGACTGGTGCTTAGGGAGGGCAACGCCCCCGAGGGATATTTCCAAGCACCAATTGATAGTTACTATTTAGACTTTGACTTCTATGGCGACAGGGTTTATCATAGAATTGCTATGTATCTCTATGTGGAGCCCGGAAGTGGTGGCGTGATTCCCGAGGGACACTACGCCTATGGTGACGGTACTCTGCCATATATATCTGAACATTCCAAAATCATTGATGCGGCCGCAAATACAGTTGCGAATATTGTGAGTCTCACCCTCGATGTGGAGCACATTGGCAATAGGTACCACATAGTTATCTCCGCTGAAGATACATTAGGGTATATTTATGAGGCGGACTGGGAAGGACATTTCGTAAATTGTTGGTCCGATTGGCCCATCTACAACCCCGGCGAGGCGCCCTCTTCTGGGATGACATTCTTGGTCGATTATGGAGTTGGTGGAATTTATTATAGCGATACCAGGTATTATGATTTAACCTTTTGTTTCGCAAATGGTACAGCAGAACCTATTCAGCTTAGTACATTCCTCTATTTTGAGGAGGAAACCAATGGGGTTTTGCCCGAGGGTCGTTATGTCTTTGGTGCCGAGGTGTTGCCAAATATGGGTGATGGCTCAAAAGTACGAACTATGGCTGGAGGCTTGATTGCGGAACTTGTGAGTGCCACTTTAGATGTAGAGCATATCGGCAATGAGTATCATTTAGTCCTCAATGCCGAGGATACCGATGGAGTGATTTACAAGGCGGACTGGACGGGACAAATCAGCTCATTTTTTTCGGAGAATCCCATTTACAACCCTGGCGAGGCTCCGACCGAGTAGTAGGGTAGTGTGGTGAAAATTGAAGCGGCCCCAATCGTTTGGATTGGGGCCGCTTCAATTTATGTGCGGAAATTACTATCTCTTCCTTAGGGCCAGAAAGTCGCACATCTGGTAGAGCGAAGTGCGGTAGGGCGAGTCGGGATAGGCCTCGAGCGAACGCTTGGCCGCAGAGATGAACTCCTCCATAATGGCCTCGGCCTTGGCGATGCCGTCGTGCTGCTCTATGAGTTTGCAGATGAGTGTGATAGACTCATCGTCTGCTTTGCGCACCCACTCCTTCACCTCCAGTTGCCTCGGCTCATCGAGCTCCTTGAGCGTCTCGAGCAGGGGGAGTGTGATTTTGTGCTCTCTGAGGTCTGCACAGCGGGGTTTGCCCGTCTGGTCGGCGGCGGCATAGTCGAGGATGTCGTCCTTAATCTGGAAGGCCATACCTATGTTGCGACCAAACTCATAGGCTGCGTCCACCTCCCTTGCGGTAGCTTTCACGGCGAGCGCACCCACACCACAGCTGATGGCCAGCAGTGAGGCGGTCTTCTTGTCTATGATGTCGTAGTATTTCTCGTGGGTCATACCGAGCGTCTTGGTCTGCTCGTCCTGGATGACCTCTCCCTCACAGAGCCACTTGATGGAGTGGGAAACATAGGTGAGCAGGTCAAACTCCAGACTCTCCATACCGAGCTCAAAGATGCGCGAGAGGATGAAGTCGCCCGTGAGGATGGCGTTGCGCTTGCCAAACCGCTGGTTGACCGACGACTTGCCGTGGCGGATGTCGGCCTTGTCGATGACATCGTCGTGTACGAGCGAGGCGGTGTGGATGAGCTCAATCAGTGCGGCTGAGAGCATCAGACGCTTGTTGTACTTGGCCTCGGAGGAGTGGAGCCTGCCGAAGAGCATCACCAGTGTAGGGCGCACACCCTTGCCTCGGTTGTCGAAGATATATTTGAGGATGTCGTCGAAATAGCGGCTCTCGGAGTGGAGCGCCTCTCGGAGGAAGTGCTCATAGTTGGCCATCTCGGTCGCAAGCGGAGCCTTGATTTCGTCGAGCGTTATGTTTCTGTTCTCTTTCATCTGAAGTGCGGTTTCTCGTTCTGGGTGCAAAAGCAGTGCAAAGATAAGATAAAGAATCGAGAATTGATATAGAAAAATGGCCCAATGGCTTTGCTTTTTGCAGAAAGATTGTTATATTTGTAGGTGTATAACCCCTAAAATTTATCATTATGAAAAAACTTTGTATCCTTTTGGTAGCTCTTGCCCTCTCTGTGGGTGCCTTTGCACAAGTGAAATGGGTTGGTGGAGGCCTCGATGCCACCTTCAGTAAAGATAATTCCAAATTCTATATCGCCCCCGAGTTCGGTATTTTTGTTACGGACAACATCTCGGTTGAGGGTGCAGCAGGACTGGGCTTCACATCAGGCCTTACGGATTATAAACTCGCAGCTACGGGCCGCTACTGGTTCGACCCGACCGACGATTTCAGCTACGCTCCCGGTATCCGCCTGGAACTCAACCACGGCGTTGTCAACTTGGCGGGCGAAAAGTATGGCCAGACAGGATTCGATGTCATCTTCCAGATAGGTGTCTTCGACTATAAGATTGCCCCCAACTGGTCGGTGCGCTTCAACTTCTGCGAGGTGTCGCTCAATAGGCTGTTCGATAGGCCCCAGGCCAAGTTCGCACTCAAGACCGAGGGCTCCGTCGCCATCAAGTACCACTTCTAAGAGTCAACCGATAAATAACAAAAAGCCCTCGCAGGTAACGCCCGCGAGGGCTTTTTGTGTGATGAGCGTATGTCGTCGACCATTGACCGACGACCGACTACTGCCCTAAGTCAAGAAGGGCTAAAACGGCCAAAAGGGCCAAAATGATTCCCTCCCCTAAGTTAGGGGAGGGTCCGCGAAGCGGGGGAGAGGTCTGTTGTGCTTCGGTAGAAGAATGGGAAAAATGGGAGAAATGGGAGAAATGGGAGAAATGGGAGAAATGGGATGGCCGACCTCCCTTAATTTCCATCTTTTCCATTGACCTTTTAGCCCTTTTGGCCCTTTTGGCCTTTACCCTCCCCTAAGTTAGGGGAGGGTCCGCGAAGCGGGGGAGAGGTCTGTTAAGGTCTACCTCCGACCGACAACCGACTATAATACCCTATGGGTCTTATAGGCCCCATAGGCCCCATAGGCCCCATAAGCCCCATAAGCCCATATTACCACCCAACTCTCCCCCTACCTATATATAATATATAAAACCCGAAATCGCCCCCAGAGATGCCTCTGAGGCCCAATGTTAAGCGAATGTTAAAAGTGATTTTTTCCTCGTGGGTCTAAAATGCCGATTCTGAGGAGTTTGTAAAATTTTTTAAAAAATGCCCCGAAAATTTTTTGGCCAAACGCTTGCAGGAAAGAAAAAAGTCCTTACCTTTGCATCCGCTTTCAGAAAACAACGAAGTTCACTGAGAGCACAAGTTCTAAGAGAGTGATGACGACTGAAAAATTTTTTCGAAATTTTTTTGAAAAAGTTTGGAAGTTAAAAAAAAGTCCTTACCTTTGCAGTCCGCTTTGAAAGATAATGCGGCGTGAGCGACGGAAGGTCATCACGAGAGAAATGTTCTTTGAAGTATTGAAGCAGCTAAATACGTTCAAAAATATTCAAGGTTTTTGAATTCAATGCCTTTGAGAAACAAGCCAAGATATTAAAACTTTTTTTTACAATGGAGAGTTTGATCCTG
>JAGBFH010000007.1 GCA_017936605.1 Tidjanibacter sp. | reverse complement strand
GCTTTCCATTGAAAGTAAAAACGCATAGAGCGAGGGGAATTTTTTAACAACAAGATGGGCGAGGCCCGCAGCTTACTCGAGGTAAGTGAGGGTCTCGCCCGTTGCAGTTGGTGAAAAATTCACCCGCTATATGCGTTTTTTTAGAAGGTTACGAGCAATCCTATACCAGCCACCTCCTGCACCTGAAGACAAGGATAGGCGCTGCCGTCGGGCTGGGGAATGTTGATGTCGTCGTCGTAGATCATATGGAAGTTCACATTGGCCGAGAGCCACTTGTTGAGCTTAAGGTCCAGACGCATAGTCCAGTCGACATCCACATTCTGAGGCTCATCGAGGAAGTTGGAGAAGAGGTTAAGACGGGTGTAGCCCGAGAGGTCACCGATGATGTTACCCTTCATCTCAACCTTCACATTGCCACCAAACTCGTGACGGGTGGAGCGGCCATCAAGACCATAGATGGGCTGCAACTCGGGGGCGTTCACAACGGTAGCCTTCCAAGTTGCGGGCGAGGCGTTGACCGAGAGCCAGCTCTTGGGGTTCCACTCCAAACCAAGACCGCCACTGAAGTAGGCGGGGGCCATAAAGCCCGAAGTCTGCTTATAGCCACCCTCGTCGAGTTTCACGGCGTAGTCGTAGCCGTTGGCGAACTGGGTATTGAACTTCAGGAGGGCCGAGATGTAGAGGCTCTCGTAGACCTTCTGACCGTATGACGAGGAGAAGTAGATCTTATCGTTGGTCTTGCGAACGCCGTTGCTCTCTGTGCGGTTGATACCGTAGGCGAGCTCGAGGCGGTTCTGCCAGAGGGAGTTATTCTTCTTGTAGTCAATGGAGTAGTTGAACTGGAAGTCGGCCGCAACGCTGGGGTCACCACCGGCTGCCCAGTTGGTGAGGGTCATCTGCGAGCCTGTGATACCGGCACTACCTGCCATAGTCCAGGGCGAGGGTTCGGCCTCCTGGGCCACCAGAGCAAAACTTGCCACGAGGGCGAGTGCGGAGAGGAGAATTTTTTTCATAATTTTTTGCTAAAAAGGGTTATGTTTCTGTTTGATTTATTTCAGTTTTACAAAGGTAGTAAATATTGTTGAAAAATGAAATTTTCTTTTCTCATTACAAAGATGTATCTTTGTAGCCTGACTTGGCGTGGGGGTTTCGTCGCTGCCCATTTTTGGGGAGAGGAAAGTCCGAGCAACGCAGAGCGCCGTGCTTTCTAACGGAAAGTTGTCGGTAACGGCAAGGTTCAAGGTAACAGAGAATGACCGCCCCGCAAGGGGTAAGGGTGAAAAGGTGGGGTAAGAGCCCACCGCCCGTGTGGCGACACATTGGGGTCAGTACTACCGACGGGTTGCAAGCTCAAGTATATCGACAGTATGTAGGGTTGCTCGCCCGATGTCGAGGGGTAGAGTGCTTTAGCCTATGCGAGAGCATAGTGCATAGATTAATGACGAAGGCCGCTCCGCCGAGGGAGGGTTGCGTGCAACCGACCCGAGGGGGACCCAGCGGTACAGAACTCGGCTTACACCCTGCGCCAGGTCTTTTTTTAATTCAAAATGCAAAATTCAAAATTCAAAATTGAGTATTGAAAACGAAATATACAAAAATTGAGTATTAAGCCCTTACATATAAACGATTACGATTACGAGCTGCCCGATGAGAGGATTGCCAAATTCCCTCTCGAGGAGCGCGACCACTCCAACCTGTTGGTGTGGCGTGGGGGCAACATCTCCCATCGTAAGTTTTTCAACCTGCCCGAGGAGCTGCCCGAAGGGGCCCTACTGGTCTTCAATAACACCAGGGTCTTCCGCGCAAGGCTCATTATGCACAAGCCCAGCGGCGCACGCCTCGAGGTCTTCTGTCTGGAGCCCCACGCCCCTGCCGACTACGAGAACGCATTTTCCGTCAAGGGCGAGAGCCAATGGCGCTGTCTGGTGGGCGGCCTGAAGAAGTGGAAAGAGGGCCCGCTGGAGATTAACTTCGAGATGGGTGGGCGAGAGTGTCGCCTGGAGGCCTACAGGGGCGAGCAGGTGGGCAAGAGCCACATTATCACTTTCCGTTGGGATGCCGACGCGACCTTCGGCGAGATTATCGAGCACCTGGGGCGCATCCCCATCCCTCCCTACCTGAACCGCGAGAGTCAGGAGATTGACAACACCCGCTACCAGACGGTCTATTCGCGCATTGAGGGCTCCGTTGCGGCACCCACCGCAGGTCTGCACTTCACACCCCGACTCATCGAGGCGCTCCACAATAGCGGCATCACCACCGAGGAGGTGACGCTCCACGTGGGTGCCGGCACCTTCCTGCCCGTCAAGGAGGAGGACGCCACACGCCACACTATGCACACCGAGCACTTCGTAATTGAGCTCTCGACGCTCCGCAGGCTCGCATCAATGGTGGGCACGGGTCGCATCATATCCGTGGGCACCACCAGCACCCGCACCATAGAGTCGCTCTCGGCCCTCGGTTGGAGGGTGCTCCAGAGCGGTTCACCCGAGGCTGAGAGGGCTGTGGGGCAGTGGGAAATCTACGACATCCCCGGTGAGGTAGGGGGCCGCGAGCTACTCGAAGCACTTGTGGGCTGGATGGAGCGAGAGGGCACCTATTCCCTTTCGGCCGCCACACAGATAATGATTACCCCCCGCTATCAGTTCCGCATAATCGACGGCTTGGTGACCAACTTCCACCAGCCCAAGAGTACCCTACTGCTACTCATCTCGGCCATTGTGGGCGAGGAGTGGAGGGAGATCTACCGCTACGCTATGGAGCACGACTTCAGGTTCCTCTCCTACGGCGACAGCTCACTACTGATGAGAGTTGAAAGTTGAGAGTTGAGAGTTGAAGGTTTAGGGTTGATATAAGGTCCTTAAAGTCCTTAAAGTCCTTAAGGTCCTTAAAGTCCTTATAATTTTGAATTTTGAATTTTGCATTTGAACCCTGTCGCTATGGTTTCACGATTTCTACCCACATCTGCCAAGGAGGTCGAGGCACTCGGCTGGGACTACATTGATGTAATCCTCTTCTCGGGCGACGCCTACATCGACCACCCCTCATTCGGCATTGCCGTCATCGGTCGCCTCCTGGAGGCCGAGGGCTATCGTGTGGCCGTCGTTCCCCAGCCCAACTGGCGCGACGACTTGAGGGACTTCAAGAAGTTGGGGGCCCCGAGGCTCTTCTTCGGCGTGTCGGCAGGCTCTATGGACTCTATGGTCAACCACTACACGGCGGCCAAGCGTCTGCGCCACGACGATGCCTACACCCCGGGTGGTGTGGCCGGCTTCAGGCCCGACTATGCCGTAAGGACCTACACCCGCATACTCAAGGAGCTCTACCCCCATACGCCCGTCATCATTGGCGGCATTGAGGCCTCGCTCCGCAGGCTCACTCACTACGACTACTGGAGCGATAGACTCCTCCCCTCGGTGCTTATCGAGAGCGGTGCCGACCTACTGATGTACGGTATGGGCGACAGGAGCATTGTGGAGGTGGCCAAGGCTCTGCGCAACGGCTACAACGCCAAACTGCTGCGCAAACTCCCTCAGGTGGCCTTTGTGGCCGACAAGGAGTATGTCTCAAAACTCCCCGAGGAGCAGACCATCCTTATGGCCTCCTATGAGGAGTGCTGCCGCAACAAGCGGGCCTTTGGCGAAAACTTCGTCAAGATGGAGGTGGAGAGCAACCGCAAGGTGCAGACCAAGACCATCGTGGAGCCCACGGGCGAGAGGTTTGTGGTCATCAACCCTCCCTACCGACAGATGACCTCTAAGGAGCTCGACCACAGCTTCGATTTGCCCTACACACGCCTACCCCACCCCCGCTATAAGGGCAAGATGATACCCGCCTATGAGATGATTAAGCACTCGGTGAATATCCACCGAGGATGTTTTGGCGGCTGTTCGTTCTGTACCATCTCGGCCCATCAGGGCAAGTTTGTAACCTCGCGTAGCGAGAGGAGTATTCTGGCCGAGATAGAGAAGATAAAACTGCTGCCCGACTTCAAGGGCTACCTCTCGGATGTGGGCGGTCCTTCGGCCGATATGTACCGTCTGGGGGGCAAGAATGAGGAGCTCTGCAAGAGTTGTGTGCGCCCCTCGTGCCTCACGCCTCGGGTCTGCCCCAATCTGAACCGTGACCTGGAGCCCCTCCTGGCACTCTACCGCAAGGTGCGCGAGGTGAAGGGCATCAAAAAGGCCTTCATCGGCAGCGGCATACGCTACGACATACCCGACGATGGCGGCCGCTATATGCGCGAGGTCATCGTTCACCACACCTCGGGCCGACTGAAGGTCGCCCCCGAGCACACCGAGCCCCACGTGCTCCGACTTATGCGCAAGCCCCCATTTGAGGAGTTCGAGAGGCTCCACAGCTTCTTCCAGAGGGTGTGCCGCGAGGAGGGCCTACACTATCAGCTCATCCCCTACTTCATCTCCTCGCACCCGGGCTGCACGGAGGAGGATATGAAAAAGTTATCAACAAAGGTTCGCGCCCTCAGACTTATGACCGACCAGGTGCAGGACCTCACACCCACGCCTCTGACGCTCTCCTCGGTGATGTTCTACACTGGCGTGGACCCCTACACTGGCAAGGAGGTCTATGTTGCTAACAGTCGCGAGGAGAAGTGTCAGCAAAAAAGTTATTTCTTTCAGGGCAAAAAAGTTGAAAAGCGCGGCAAAACCCCTACCTTTGGTAGCAGAAAGAAGAGATAAAGAGAGTAAAAAAAGAAACGACAAAATACTATGGCAAACGAAACACCTCGATACAACAACAGAGGACGCAAAAATGAGGAGGCCTACAGGGCTGTAACGGAGGTTCAGGGCAGAGTACTGCCCCACGCATTGGACCTTGAGGAGGCTGTCTTGGGCGCACTGATGCTCGAGAAAGACGGCATCATCACCGTTCAGGACTACCTCTCGGGTGAGGCTTTCTATAGCGAGGCCCACCGCATAGTCTACACAGCCATTGAGCAGCTTTCACAGGAGCTCAAGCCCATCGACCTTCTGACCGTCACCGACAAGCTCAAGCAGGAGGGACAACTCAAGGCCATCGGTGGCGCACCCTTCCTGGCACGCCTGACACAGAAGGTGGCCTCGGCCTCCAACCTCGAGTACCACGCCCAAATCGTGGCACAGAAGTTTGTGCAGAGGGAGCTCATCCGCGCCTCCGACGAGATTCTTCAGCGCTCGTTCGACGAGTCGAAGGATATCTCGGACCTTCTGAACTTTGCCGAGCAGGAGATTTTCAAGGTTGCCGAGGGTCACATCTCCAAGGAGGTGCAGTCCTCGAGCAACATCATACGCGAGACGCTCAAGATGATTGAGGAGGCGAGCAAGAAGGGGGGCAAAATCTGTGGCGTGCCCACAGGTTTCCGCGACCTTGACAAGCTCACCCTCGGTTGGCAGCCCTCGGATATGATTATCATTGCTGCCCGTCCTTCGATGGGTAAGACCGCCTTTGTGCTCTCTATGGCCCGCAATATCGCCGTCGATGAGCAGAAGCCCGTGGCCTTCTTCTCGCTCGAGATGAGCGCCACACAGCTGATGATGCGTCTGCTGGTGGCCGAAGCACAGCTCCCCTCGACGGATGTGCGTAGTGGTCGCCTCACACCCGAGCAGTGGGTACACCTCGAGAAGGCCGCCAAGCCCCTCTCGGAGGCCCCCCTGTTCATTGACGACACCCCCGCGCTGCCCGTCACCGAGTTCCGTTCGAAGGTGCGTAAGCTCAAGGCGCAGCACGACATTCAGCTTGTGGTCATCGACTACTTGCAGCTGATGACGGGCCCACAGGATACTCGTGGCAACCGCGAGCAGGAGGTGGCCTACATCTCGCGTACACTCAAGGCTATTGCCAAGGAGCTCAACATCCCCATCATCGCCCTCTCGCAGCTCAACCGTTCGGCCGAGGCTCAGGGTGGCACCAAGCGCCCCCAGCTCTCCAACCTGCGTGAGAGTGGCGCCATTGAGCAGGATGCCGATATTGTAGCCTTCATCCACCGTCCCGAGTACTACGGCCTGACGCAGCTCGAGGATGGCACAAGCACCAAGAACCTTGCGGAGCTCATCATCGCCAAGCACCGTAACGGTGCCACCGACACCATAAACCTCAAGTTCCTCAACGACTTCGCACAGTTCTGCGACTTCGACCCGCTGGCAGCAGGAGCCCCCACACCCTTCTCGGGCGAGAAGGAGTATGGTAGCTCCATAGGTGGCGGCCTCGAGATGGCAGGTGGCGGTTTCGATAGCGCAGGTGCGGCCTTCGATAGTGCCGGTGCCGACTTCGGTATGCCCCCCACCTCCTCGGCCCCCGACGGCTCCAAGGCTCGCGGTGGCGCAATGAGCACCAGCGAGAGCGAAGCACCGTTCTAAAATTGACAATTGACAATTGAAAATGGAAATGTAAGGTCCTTAAGGTCTTTAAGGTCATTAAGGTCCCTAAATTCCCTAATCTCCCTCTCAACTCTAAAACAATGGCTTTTACAAGGATTTATAGCAGCGCCGTTGTGGGCATCAATGCCCTCGGCGTGGAGGTCGAGGTGAATGTTTCGCCCGGCATAGGTATGTACCTCGTGGGCTTGCCCGACAGCGCCGTAAAGGAGAGTCAGGAGAGGATTCGCTCCGCCTTTGAGAACAGCGGCCTGAGGATGGTAGGCAAGAAGACGGTCGTAAACCTCGCACCGGCCGACCTCAAGAAGGAGGGCTCCTCGCTGGACCTGCCTATTGCTATCGCCATACTCGCCGCCACCGAGCAGGTAGCCTCGGAGGGTGTGGGTAGTTGGGTCATTGCGGGCGAATTGTCGCTCGATGGTGGTGTGAAGCCCATACGCGGTGCCCTACCTGTGGCCATCTACGCCCTCGAGAGGGGTTTTCGTGGCCTCATACTCCCCAGGGAGAATGCCGAGGAGGCAGCCGTAGTGGAGGGCCTCGAGGTCATAGGCGTTGGTTCGCTACGCGAGGCGGTAGACTTCCTCAATGGCGACCTATCTATTGCCCCCACCCGAGTGGCCACCGAGGCACTCTTTGCCGAGAATGAGGGTCGCTATGCCGAGGACTTCGCCGATGTGAAGGGTCAGGAGTATGTCAAGAGGGCTCTGGAGGTGGCCGTGGCAGGTGGCCACAACATCGTGATGATAGGCGCCCCCGGCTCGGGCAAGACGATGCTCGCACGCCGTATGCCTACAATTATGCCCCCTCTGTCCATTGAGGAGGCACTCGAGACGACCAAGATTCACTCCGTGGCCGGCAAGCTCGGTAGCGAGCGCGGACTTCTCACCCGCCGCCCCTTCCGTGCGCCCCACCACTTGGCCTCGGCCGTAGCTATGGTGGGCGGAGGCAGCAACCCCCAGCCCGGCGAAATATCACTGGCCCACAACGGCATTCTCTTCCTCGATGAGCTCCCCGAGTTCGGCCGCTCCATACTGGAGGTTATGCGCCAGCCCCTCGAGGACAAGGTTGTGACTGTGGCAAGGGCCAAATATTCGGTAGCCTACCCCGCAAACTTTATGCTCGTGGCCTCGATGAATCCCTGCCCTTGTGGCTACTACAACCACCCCACCAAGGAGTGCAGCTGTTCGCGCCACGCCGTGGAGAAGTACATAAACAAAATCTCGGGCCCGCTGATGGACCGCATAGATATCCAGATTGAGGTCACCCCTGTGGAGTATAGCCAGATGACCGACACCACCCCTGCCGAGCCGAGCAGTGCTGTGCGCCAGAGGGTCATAGCCGCCCGCGAGCGCCAGAGGCGCAGGTTCGAGGGCATCGAGGGTGTCTTCACGAACGCTATGATGAACAGCGCGATGATTGCTGAGTTCTGCCCGCTGGACCAGCAGAGCCAGACGATGCTCTCCAGGGCTATGGAGCGTCTGTCGCTCTCGGCCCGCGCCCACAACCGCATAATCAAGGTTGCACGCACCATTGCCGACCTCGAGGGCTCCGACCAGATAACCTCGGCCCACATTGCCGAGGCCATAGGCTACCGCAACCTCGACCGCGAAAACTGGGGAAACAGAGAGAGCTGAGAGTTGAAAGGACACTAAGGACAAAGGACTTTAAGGACATTAAGGACATTAAAGACCTTAAGGACAATATTTCAATTGTCAATTGTCAATTTTCAATTTTCAATTTCCTTTTCGCCCTTTTTGCCCTTTTGGCCCTTTTCGCCCTTCATTCCGACTTGGGTCGCTCGACTTTAGACCTTAGACTTTAGACAAAAAACTATGCGTCACATTCCACCATTTCTGAAGATTCTTCCGCTGGTCATCTTGGGCATAGTGCTCGGCGAGTGGCTCGTGATTGATTGGTGGGTGGCAGCCATTGGTGCCGCCGTATGTACGCTTTCGGCCTACCTTCTGATGAGCCGCAAGGAGGGCTCCCTCTACGCCGCCTGCGCCATAATCCTCTGGAGCCTTGCGACCACCGAGCTCCGCACCCCCTACACCATACCCGAGCCCGACGCGCCCGAAATACTCACCGCCACCATAACTTCCTACCCCACCACCTCCGCCACGAGTCGTTGGCAGCGGTGCGATGCGCGTGTGGAGTTCGGCGGCAAGGAGCGCACCATCATCCTCCACGCCGACACCGCCATTCGGCTCACTATCGCAGAGCGCGGCGTGCTCTGCGGCTATCTGAACCCTCTGCCCGAGGGGAGCTATGGTAGGCTTATGAGCCGCAGGGGCTATGTGGGCGAGCTGTGGGCCACATCCGAGGCAGATTGGGTCCCTACGGGGGAGCAGCGCACAAGCCTCACAATACTCGGCCGCCGTATGCAGCACTCAATGGTGGAGCGCATCGAAAGGCTCGGCTTAGGGAGGGATGAGGAGGCAGTTGTTAGCGCAATGCTCACGGGCTGGCGCGGCGATATGACCCCCTCGCTACGCCGCAGTTATGCCCGTAGTGGCTCTTCCCACCTGCTGGCCATCTCGGGCCTCCATATAGGACTTGTTGCGATGTTGGTCTTGGGGTGCTGTTGGCTACTGCCGATTATCTCGCGCCGCGGCCACATCATACGGTGCGCCGTAGCCATTCTCATAATGCTTCTTTACGCCTTTGCCACAGGTCTTTCGCCCTCGGTCGTGAGGGCCACGCTGATGTTCTGCATAGCCCAGTTGGCACTGGCCTACGGTAGCGCCAAGAGCGCCATAAACCTTCTGGCAGCAGCGGCCAGTGTGATGCTCCTTGTGAATCCCAACAACCTCTTCGACATAAGTTTCCAACTCTCGTTCGTGGCTGTTGTGGGCATTGCCATAGGCTTCGGCCCACTTATGGAGCTCTCGGGAGCCACCCAGTCGCGCCGCCCGCTCCGAGCCCTGTGGGGCGTGGTGCTCGTGGGCCTCACATCCACGATTGCCACCCTGCCTCTGGTGGGCCACACATTCTCGACGGTGAGCCTTGTGGGGCTGTTTTTGAACCCCTTTGTGATAGTTACTGCCGAAATTATTGTGCTATTGGGATTTATTTGGGTAACTTTGCCACTGGGATTCCTGCAACCCATAGCCAGTGCCCTCATTGGCGGGGTCGCCGCGCTCCAAAACCGATTGGTGGAGGGCGCAAGTGGGCTCTCGTGGGCAGCCCTCGAGGTGGAACTTCCCGCCTGGTTGGTGGTGGTCTGCTACCTGCTGATGGGCGCAGGGGTAATCCTGTCACTCGTTTGGAAAGAGAAAAAGGTATGGAAAATTGGGAAATAGAGGAGCTACTCACACCCGAGGTGAGGGCGGCCATTGAGGCCAACATTGAGTGCAAGCCGAGCGACATTGCCCTCCGCAAGGGTGTGCCCTCCGCGCGCCTTGTGGCCTCGCAGGTGAAGTACCTCCAGAGGGCTCGCCGCAAACTCCCCTCCTACTACGCCGCGCGCGCCATACTACCCTCACTCGCCTTTGAGCAGTCGAGCAGCGAGGAGTGTGCCGCCCACAAACGCTTCGAGGGCGAGGTGGCTCTCGACCTCACCTGCGGTCTGGGTGTCGACTCGCTCTACCTCTCGCGCCGCTTTTCTCGTGTGGTGGCCGCCGAGCACAACCCAACGCTTGCCACCATCACACGCCACAACCTCAACCTCCTCGGAGCCACAAATGTGGAGCTCTTTGAGGGCAAGGCCGAGGAGCTGCTGGAGCAGTTCGAGAGGGTGGACCTCATCTATGCCGACCCCGACCGCCGCAGTGCCGATGGCAAGAAGATGGTCTGTCTGGAGGAGTGCTCGCCCAACATTGCCGACCTTCTCCCCACCCTCAAGGCCAAGGCCGACCATCTGGCCATAAAGCTCTCCCCGATGTTCGACATCACCGAGGCGCTCGTGCGCTTTGGCACAGGGAGTGATGTGGAGGTCATCTCGCTCGGTGGCGAGGTCAAGGAGGTTGTGGTCTACTGGTCGCGCGGAGCCTCCGAGAGTCACATTAGGGCCACAGCACTCTCCATCGGCTCCTTTGAGTGCCCCGCTCATCGCCCTGCCGAGGTTGGCCCCGAGGGTGAGTTCGACCCCGCCAAGTATCGCTACCTTGTGGTGCCCGATGCGGCCCTACGCAAGGCAGGTCTTGTGGCCGAGTGGTGCCGGAGCGAGGGGCTCGACCACTATGGGCCCTATGGTTTTTCAGAAGAGAAACCCCAGGCACCTATGGGCCGTATATATAATATAGAGGTATCTCTCCCCTATCAGCCCAAGCAGATAAAAAGACACCTCGAGCGCTCGGGGGGCATAGAGCTCATACGCCACGGCTTTCCACTCTCGTCGGCGGCCATCTGCAAGGCACTCGGCACCAAAGAGGGGGCGGGTAGTCGCTGGGCCTTTGGCGAGATAGACCAGAAAAAATGGGCATTCAAACTAAACAACAATTAGTCGTAAACTATCAATTATAGACTTAGGTCTATAGACTTTAGGTTTTAGAGCTTAGACCTTAGACAAAAACAAACGAGGCGGGTATCATTTCCGATACCCGCCTCGTTTGTTTATCGCGACTTTACATCCTTCAAGCAGGTGACCCCCTCCGAGGAGAGAGCCCACTTGCCGTGGGCGCGGAGCACCTGTTCGACAATATCCCTCACGCAGCCCTTGCCACCCGGGAACTCCGACACATAGCGTGCAGCCTCGATGCACTCCCAAGCAGCATCAGCAGGCGCTACAGGCAGCCCCACAGCCTTCATACACTCCAGGTCGGGAATGTCGTCACCCATAAATATCACATTCTCGCGGCTCAGCCCATTGCGGGCGATGACCTCCTCGAGGCAGGCGAGCTTATTGCCCACATCCAAGTAGAGCTCGGTCACACCGAAGTGCTTGAAGCGATTTTCGAGCATAGCCCCGCGGCCGCCGCTGATGATAATCACCTTATAGCCCATCTTTATCGCGTAGGCCACAGCGTAGCCATCCTTGGCGTAGTACTTGCGAATGAAATCGCCATCGGCCAGAGGGATGATACCTCCGTCGGTGAATACGCCGTCCACATCGAAGACAAAGGCCTCGGCCTTTGCAATATCCTCCTTGAAGTTTCCCATAGCTTAGAAGAACTTGAGGTTGTCGAAGGAGGGTTTCAGCTCGCCCTTTTCGATGCGGTGGATAATCTCCACGACCTTATCGTTCATAGGCGTGGGGCAGCCCACCTTGCGACCAAAGGCACTCACCACACCATTGATGGCATCCACCTCGGTCAGTTTGCCCTTCTCGATATCCTGCAACATACTCGCCTTCAGCAGGGCGTGTTTCTTTATGGCGATGGGGATGATGAAGAACGAAATGGCCTTTTTAAGTGAGCTCTTATAGTCCAGGAGCATCACAATATCCTTGCCCTGCACGGGCTCAATCTTGATGCCACCCGTGGCGCACACATCTATACACTCCTTGATGAGAGCCTGCACAATGCGCCTCGAGGCCTTGGGTTTGGCCGCTTCGCCAAAGGTGCAGCCGAGCACCGCACTCATACCCGAGAAGGAGGCGTTGATGAGCAGTTTGCTCCAGCGGGTGCCCACAAAGTTCTCGTCGACCTCCACGGGGCCCATCATCTCCAGCAGGGCCTTCACATCCTCGAAGTGGTGGTTGCGCTCCGAGGTGAGCGAGCCGAGCGAGAAGGTGAGGCTGTCGGGCTGGCTTGTGAGCTCACACACGCCCGGGCCCTGCATCGTAGCACCCCACGCAACCGTACACCCCAGCGTGCGTCCGTCGCCCACAATCTCGCCAATCTGCAACTCGGGAATACCGTTCTGGAGCGTCACAATCACACCGTCTGGAGCCAAGAACTCCTTGAGCATAGTGACCACCTCGGCGTTGTGCTGCTGCTTGGTCATCAGGAAGATGATGTCATAGGTGCCCGTCATCTCTTCGGGCAGGTAGGCCTCAACCCTCTGGGTGAACTCCACCGTACCCACAACCTTTGCTCCCTCCTTCTGTAGGGCCTCAATGTGGGCCTTATTGCGGTTGATGAGCTCAACCTTGCCACCACTCTTGGTTATGTATGCGCCGAGAATCGTTCCCAACGAGCCGGCACCATAAATTGCTGTTCTCATAATCGAAATCTCTTTGTTATAAAAAAAGGGCGTAGGACCTCGTGTTTGGTCCCTACGCCCCCATATTTATCCGTAACTGTTATTTACCCAGTTTCTTGCGAACGGCTGCGAGCATATCCACAACCATCTTTTCCAAATCCCAGTCGGGACTCCAGCCCCACTCCTCTCGAGCACAGCTATCATCGAGTTTGTTGGGCCAGCTGCGCGAAATCTCCTCCTTGACGGGGTCCACATCGTAGTCCATAGTGAACTCGGGGATGTGTTTGCGAATCTCGGCTGCCAGAATCTCGGGCGTGAAGCTCATCGAGGCGATGTTGAAGGAGTTGCGATGGCGGAGCTTGGTGGGGTCGGCCTCCATAAGGTCCACAATCGACTTGAGGGCATCGGGCATATACATCATATCCATATAGACATCTGCGGGCACGGGACAGGTGTAGTGACCTGTCTTTACGGCCTCGTAGAAAATCTCCACAGCGTAGTCGGTAGTGCCACCACCGGGCATAGTCACATTGGAGATGATACCGGGGAAGCGTACGCTGCGGGTATCAACGCCAAAGCGGCTGAAGTAGTAGTTCGACAGAAGCTCACCGGTCACCTTGCATACGCCATAGATGGTGTTGGGCTGCATAGCCACATCCTGAGGGGTGTTGTCCCTCTCGAAGTCGCCACCAAAGGCACCAATCGACGAGGGGGTAAACAGCGCACAACCATACTCACGGGCAATCTCCAGCGAGTTCATAAGTGCGCCCATATTGACATTCCAAGCGCCCTGAGGGTTCTTCTCGCCCGTAGCCGAGAGAACAGCCACAAGGTTGAAGATGGTGTCGATATTGTAGCTGCGCACCAGAGCAGCGTAGGCCTCGCGGTCGAGGATGTTGAGAATCTCAAAGGGGCCATCGTAAGCCAAGTGGGGGCACTCGCGCAAATCCGCAGCCACAACATTCTCGGGACCATAAATCTTGCGGAGGTAGCCTGTCAGCTCCGAGCCAATCTGTCCGCCGGCACCGGCAATAAGAATTTTTTTCATCGTCTTATGATAGTTTTTTGGTTAGTTCCTCTTCTGGGCCTCCTTCTTGTAGCTCTCAATCATCGCCTCCATCTCCTTCATCTCGCCGAGGAGTTTGAGCGGGATGGCGGCAAAGTAGATACCCACAACGACCAGCAACAACACCGAAATCCAGCCAAAAATATTCTGGGGCGTGGATGTAACAACAAGAATCACAACCACTAACGCAAACAGCAGCGCCAGGGTGCGGATGATTCTTCCAAGTGTCTTGTAGTCGTACATAGCGGAGTTATGCAAGTTTAATCCCTCAAAATTACAAATTTTTTGCTAATCTTCTCCCCATTGGCACCACATTTTTTAGCCCCACTGTCAAAAAAAACTCGGGACCCAACAATTTGAGTCCCGAGCAGAGCTTAGACTTTAGGATTCTAATAGGCTACCAACGAGGAGTCAGAACCGAATAACCAATTATAACCGTTGGCCTCTGTACCAATGGCTATCGCGGCATACTCTTCGTAGTACTCCGCAGGCACATAGGCTGTGAAGTTGGAGCACCAGCGTGAAACCCAGATTGTGGCATCATTCTTTCGTGCGGGGATGGGACCGTGGAAGGTGGCTGACTTTGCGACATTCGAAGAAAAAGCCCCATCACCAATCTCTTTCACAGTAGCAGGGATGTCGAAATCTACCATCTGCGTAGAGAGAAAAGCAAGCTCGTCAATCGTCTCAAGGCCCTCATTCATAGCGATACTCTCCAACGATGTGTCGCTAAACGCGGTAACGCCAATCACACGAAGACTCGAAGGGCAAACAAACTCCTTCAATGCTAAGCAGGACTGGAAAGCCCTCGTATCAATACTCTCCACGCCCTCTTCGAGGGTAACATTCTCCAATAAGGAGCAATACATAAATGCCTGTTCGGGAATTGTCTTGATATGTCCGGGGATGGTGATGGACTGCAATGCAGTACAGTTGTAGAAACAGTTTAGCTCCAAAGACAAGCAGGTGGGGAGAATCTCCACCGAGGTGAGCGCAGAACAGAATGCAAGAGCATTTGTACCCAACACCTGTGAGGCCACCACAACCTCCTTAAGGTTATTGCTGCTCGCAAACGCCTCATCCGCCATTTCATTGATGTTTGCCGACAACTCGAGCCTCTCAAGACCGGAGCCACAAAATGCGCTTCTGCCAATCTTCTCCACGCCACCCCACTCTATGGTTTTAAGACCATAAGTAAAGCCAAAGGCCCACTCGCCAATTATCTTGACGGTAGACGAGAAGTGGATGTTCTCGAGTTTATCGCACCCAAAGAAGGTACCATATTTCACCTCCCCAACACCTTCGGCCAGAGTCACTGTCTTGAGTAGGTCGCATTCCGTAAAGGCATAGTCGCCGATGGTCTTAATGCCGCCCGGAATTGTCACCTCCTCCAGACCGCTCTTCTCGAAACAGCGTGTGGGAAGCGAGGCGATGGGACCCGAGAAATCGAAGCTCTTGAGTTCGCTACACTCTGCAAATGCACTCTCGCCAATCTCCTGGAGGCCGGGAGCCACTATCTCCTTCAGGGCCACACATTTATAGAAAGCCTTGGTCCCCACCTTGGTCACACTCTCGGGGAGGATAATCTTTACTGTGCGGTCGTCGTACCACCAGCCCTCTTGCCTTACCTCCGTCACATCGCCATCGAAAGTGATTATGCCGAGTTGCTCGTCCCAATCGTAGGTATGCTCCACAATGGTGCGGTCAAACGAGGTGTTGTTGTAGACATAGCTGGTCTGGCCACTATGTTTGGTGGAGTACCAAATCTGGTTGTTGGGTGGCGACGCGGGGCGGTCGGGGCGACCTGCCTGAGTGACCGTGACTACACTCCTCTGGTCGGAGCCGCTCACCGAGAAGATAATCTCGCCTGTGCGCTCGGTGGTGTTGGGATTGGCCGACACCATAAAATGAGTGCCATTGTAGTCCTCCTTGTCGAAAGCAATCCAATCGCACCCCTCTCCATAGGTGACCTCATATTCGGTATTGTAGGAGATAAAGAGAGTGATGGTCTGCTCCTTATAGGTGAGCTCAAACGACTCGGGCGAGGCCGACACATAGGGCTTCGCTCCTTCCTGAACAACTTTCACACTCTTGCTCTCCTCGCCAAGCGTAAAGAGCACATCGCACTCTCTCGGCGTGGCCTCAATGTTCTCATCGACCATCAGCACAAGGCCAGCGTTTTCCGCATCTTCGGACCCCTCCCAAAGATGTAGCCACTCGTGCTCGGGGTTGTACTCCCAAGTGAGCCCCTCGCTCAGCTCAACGGGCAGAGTAATCGTATAGCCTTCGGCGGGCACATTGTAGAGCTCTTCGAGTGCGGCAAAGACTCCTCCGCCAACCTCATTTGCAGCCTGAGCCACAGTAAGTTTCGTAGAAAGTTCGCCCAGAGTAAAGAGGTAATTCACAGAGCGCAGCTCGCCCTCATTGGGAGCAACCGTCACGACAATCTCGCGACCCTCTGTTCCCTCCATTGCGGAGAGAGCACACCAGTCGGCCTCGCTCTCGGCCACTGCACTCCAAGCGCCCGAAGCCTCGAGCGACACGCTCTCGGCACCGCCCTCGGCAGCAAATATAAGTTCTGAGGGGGTTAGCTTCAAAGTATCCTCTTTCCCTTGGACATCATCTTTCACGGGGTTATCACAACCCACCGCCACAAGCAGAGTCGCTATGGCAAAAAATAGGCAATGGGTAAATCTTTTCATAGTGGTATGGGTTTATGGTTAAGTCTTAGTAGTGGACAAATATAACATATTTATCTCCAAAAAGCAACACTTTAGAGTAGTTTGGTCACCTCCTGCTGATACTTGCGCGAGATGGGGATGGGCTCAAAGCCCTCCTGTTTCAGCTCGGCCGACACCACCCCCGAGGGCTCCTTGCGTATCATCTTTATGTGGTCGGGGTTGATGAAGTAGGAGCGGTGGCAGCGCACAAGTCCGTGGCGCTCCATCTGCTCCTCAAGCGCCCTCATCGACGAGCGCAGCACAAACTTCTTGGGCTTTGAGTGGTCGAGATAGTGAATCTGCACATAGTTCTCCTCGGAGCGAAGGAAGATGACCGCCTCGGAGGCAATCACAAAGCGGAGTTTCTTGTACTCATCGTAGAACTTCATCAGTGAGGCCGAGTCCACCTGCTCCTCACCCACCCTTTCGGCAAGCAGCATAACAATCAGATAGATAATACCATAGGGATATATGCAGATGCCGAAAAGTCGGCCCACAATCGCACCAACCACCTCGAAGTAACCGCTCTGTCCGTCGAGCATCAGCGTCGTATAGAGCGAGGCGAAAAGCGAAGCCACGACCACCTCGCCCAAGCACCAGATGGCATAAACAAGGCCCGTATTCGTAAATCGCTTGCGCAAGAGGAAAAGAATGAGTCGCATCAGCGCCACCGAGCCGAAAACGATACATAGCAGGATGGTTATATTGAAGCTGTATGAGGCCCCGTCCATCTGGAGAATCTCGGGAATGGAGAATGGGCGGTAGAGAATCACAAAGACAAATGCGAAGATGGGCACAAGGATGGAGTGCGAGATGGCACTCGCGGCTCCATAGAGGAAATTCTGTTTCGTATTCATAGTTATTTTATCCCTTAAATCGTAGGGACAAAGATAAGTATTTTCTGTCAAACTTCCCAAAATCGCGCCATTTATCCCTAAATAGGCCATTTTTATAACTAACAACTTATCCCCGTAACTACTTTTTGGACTGGGAGGAATGACGGTCCTATTTTTGCACCGTAAAACGAAAACAACTTCACTCGTATATATAGAATATGGAAAGAATCAGGATAGCCGCTATGGGCGACTCTATTACTAAAGGTGTGGTGCTCACCGGCGATGGCAACTACTCGGTCTTGGACAACAGTTTTGTAGACCTGCTGCGCAAGCACAACAACATAGACATTGACAATCTGGGCAAGTTTGGCTGCACAATCAGTTTTGCCCACCACATAACAGACCACTATCCGGAGAAGATCGCCTCGTCCGACTACACCATCCTGGAGTATGGCGGCAACGACTGCGACTTCTACTGGAAACGCATAGCTCTGGACCCCACGGGTGAGCATCAGCCCAAGACAAAGCTCGAGGAGTTCAGGCGAGAATTTGTAAAACTTATCGAGAAGGTTCGCGCATTGGGTTCTCGGCCCATCATTCTCTCGCTACCGCCGATTGAGTCGAAGGAGTACTTCGACTTCTTCAGCCGCAAGATGAACGATGAGCAGCGCGACAACATTCTCGGTTGGATGGGTGGCGAGGTCGAAGCTATAAGCCGTTGGCACGACTCTTATAATCAGGTTCTC
>JAGBFH010000006.1 GCA_017936605.1 Tidjanibacter sp. | reverse complement strand
GAGTTACTAATGTTAAATAATCTTCTATATGGAAAACAAGAGAAGTGAATTCAAGAAACTATTAGAAGAAACGGTTATACCCGAAGTTATGTCTTATGAAGAAAGAGAACCTCTGCTAAAACCGTTATTAGAATATGTGCACAGCATAATACCTCAAAAATTATTTAGATATCGTGATTGTTCTGAAGCCCAATTTGATGCTTTTTACAATGATAGAATATATGCAGGTAATGCTCAGAAATTTAATGATCCATATGATTGTCTTATCAGGTATGATAAACAATACCTATATGACTCTATAAAACATGGTGCTTCAAAAGAACATATAAGAAAGCTAAGAGACAGTTTAAGAGAAGGAGAACCTTTTCCTGAGTTCGTTGCATCATTATATGGTGAGGAACGCACAAAAATACTGAAAGAAACCATCTTAAACGCAACCGACGAAGATATAGAAAAGAATAATCTAATCTTCGGAATGAGTAAGGACGAGTTTTTTAATCAAATTGAAAATGTGTTCCGTGAAGCAGAATCTTATTTAAGACGTAGTACTTTTATTGCCTGTTTTAGCGAAACTGTCAAATCTGTTACAATGTGGTCACATTATGCAAACTCTCACAAAGGTTTTGTTTTAGAATACGACTTGAGAAACAGACAAATCAAATGTGATAATTGTGAAAACAAATTAACATGTAAAGACAGGATAGTACACAATCTATATCCAATTATTTATGACTATAAAAGATATGATGGGACATACTTTGTAGATTGTTTTTTAGGTAGGCATATGGGGCTTTTCTCAAAATTAAGCGATGTAATGTTTATCAATAAGGCGGCATTATATAAATCATCACAATGGGCATATGAAAAAGAATGGCGTTTATTCTTAGATAAACAGAACTCATACGGCCTACCTTATTTGTGCACAGAAATACGTCCTGTCGCAATATATTACGGCAAGGATATTTCAGCCATAAACAAGAAAATTCTTAGTGATATAGCCAAAGAAAAAGGATTAAAAGAGTATCAAATGTATATAGATGTTCAGTCAGAGAAATATACTATGAAGTTTAAGAAAATATAAGATTATTTGTTTCTATATTTGTGGATTTAGTAAGCCTAAACTGCGATGAGGCAGAATTTAGTATACTAGCTTGCATTTCACAATAAAGCTGTACCTTTAAAAAAGGAACTCGACTCAGTGAGGTGCTGTAAAATAGTGCAAAAATCAGGTGTGCACTAGCGGTATATCATACTTCACTTGTCGCGATTCTATAACATATATATTATATTGCCATTTAGGACGGAAAATCATTCTCCAAAGGATAGTCGTTTAGTTTTTGTTTACTTGGTAAATATCTTCGCGACCTTCATTCTCTGCCTATCCCTTACCCTCTGGCGAATATGCGCCATCTTCCGTGTGGAGATATACTTTCGTTTGATGCCACACAAGTCGTCATACTCTTTCAGCGTCAGCTTATCCAAATCGTCCATCTCCAATAGGATATCCGGGTGCAGTTGGCGGTAATAATAGGCTCCGAGCGGACCGATTTACCGGTGCAACAATTGTGTATTGCCGATTTGTTTTCGTGCGTCAATTCAGCGGCACAATGCAGCGAGCGAACAATCGCCACCAACACCCTTGCCCCATTGAATATAAGCACCTTGCACGGTCTTCTAAATTTACTCCTTCTCATTTGCGTTGTGATTTAATAGTTTAGACTATTATTAGAGTAGGAGTATTTTCGGCTTTTGGTTGGAGAATTGTGGAGGCATACGCCTGCACTCTATAATTTTTACAATAACCCCTTAAACCTCAATTCAATTAATTTATTAACTTTGCAGAAAAATAGGCAAAGTCGTATGAAACGATACATATTCGTAATATTTGGAATAATCTTTCTTCAATCGTGCGTGGTAACACGAGGCATCAAATATGGCAACGCATCTGTTGATGACTATACGGTATTTGAGCAGGATACAGTCGCACGAGGAGTGCAGACTTTCAAATTCCACGAGAAACAACAGAATAACACATTGGTTGATACTCTCAAATTTGACATATACCTTTCCAAAACCGACACTCTTCTCAACTTAACACTCCGAGAGACGATGGATTATATGGATGTACCATCTGCTGCAATAGTAATTCAAAACGACACCATTCTGTTTGAGCATTATAGCGGCGGTTGGGACGGAGATAGCCAATCGTGCATCTTCTCGGTAACAAAAACTGTCACGAGTATGCTTTGCGGTATCGCTTTAAAAGAGGGTTATATTAAGAGTTTGAATGATCCCGTGACGGATTATGTCCCCGAACTAAAAGATGCAGATCCGACATTTGCCGAGCTCAAAATAGAACACTTGTTGGATATGACAGCAGGACTTAAATTTAACGAGAATTACAACTGGAATCCATTTTCCAAGATGGCAAACCTCTATTTTGGCAACAATACCCTCAAAGTCCTACAAAGTCTAAAATTCATTAACACTCCTGGCGAGAGCTTTTCATACGACTCTGCCACAACGGCAATACTTGGAGTTGTTATTGAGAGAGCCACGGGGCAGTCATATGCACAATATCTGTCCGAAAAGGTATGGCAGCCACTCGGTATGGAGCGAGATGCCCTAATTGGATTGGATAGCCAAAAACACCACACCGCCAAGAGTTTTGCAGGCCTCACAACAAATGTTAGAGATTTGGCAAAGATTGGTAGATTGTTTTTGGAGAACGGGGTGTGCGATGGAGAGATAATTGTAGATCCAACATTTATTCAGCGCTGTTTTAGCACGCACATTTCGGGCATATCGGGCAAAGCACAAGGGCGATATTCTTACTCCTGGTATTGGGGAGTTGCAGATGAGGAAAATGGTAAACGAAAGTTTTTCGATACATTAGAAGAGTTAGAAGTTTACTATAAAGACCACCCAGATAAGAGTATTAATCGGATATTCAAAAACCCAAATAATGGCTATTTTGCAGTATTACACAATGGAGGTTTCTGGGGATTTGGACTCTATGGGCAGGTACTATATGTCAACCCAAGCAAGAATATGATAGCGGTATATCTTGGCGCCGACCGCCTCAAAGATTTTGATATACTTTTTGATCAACTGAGCACTTATTTGAACTAATATTCTTATACAAAAGCCCTGTCGACCACTCAAATGAGTGGTCGACAGTGGCTTTGTCCTATCTCCAATCCCACGCGGGGTGGGCAGGGTCGGCAGCGGTGAGGGCATCGGCAAGTGACAAGCCCAACGCTTTTGCTACGCCCTCGCCATACGAGGGGTCGGCGCGATGGCAGTTGCGGATATGGCGCTGTTTGATAAATAGTTCTGCATCGCCCATAGCTCGTGCCGTGTTCTCACAAGTTGCCCTTTGGTCTTCAGCCGTCATCAGTCGCCACAGTTTGCCGGGCTGGGTGAAGTAGTCGTCATCCAACTCTCGCTCATCGTAGTTATAGACTTCGCCCATAACAGCCAAAGGTGGCTCTTTGAGCTGTGGCACATCTTTCCACTCGCCGTAACTATTCGGTTCATAAGAGATTGTGCGCCCCGCGTTGTCATCCGTTCGCATCTGCCCATCTCGGTGGTAGGAGTGATAGGGGCAACGGGGCTTGTTTATGGGTATAAGATGGTGATTAACACCCAAGCGATAGCGTTGCGCATCGCCGTAGGAGAACAAGCGCCCCTGCAACATCTTGTCGGGCGAGAAGCCTATGCCGTCAATGATGTTCATAGGGTTGAAAGCCGCCTGCTCGGTCTCGGCAAAGAAGTTTTCAGGATTGCGGTTGAGCTCCAGAATGCCGACATCGTGCAGCGGGAAATCACCGTGATACCACACCTTCGTGAGGTCGAAGGGGTTGATGTGATACTCTCGCGCCTGCTCCTCCGTCATCAGCTGCACCTGCATAAGCCAACGCGGGTAGTCGCCACGCTCTATGGCCTCAAACAAATCTCGCTGGTGGGATTCGCGGTCTTTGGCAATCACAGCCTCCGCCTCATCATCGGTCAAGTTTTTAATGCCCTGCAAGGTGCGCAGGTGGAACTTCACCCAGGTACGACGGTTGTCGGCATTGATAAAGCTATAGGTGTGACTACCAAAGCCGTGCATATTTCTAAACGAGGCGGGAATACCGCGCGGCGACATTGTGATTGTGACCTGGTGCAGAGCCTCGGGCAGGAGGGTCCAAAAATCCCAGTTGCTGTTTGCCGAACGCATACCCGTACGAGGGTCACGCTTGATGGCGTGGTTGAGGTCGGGGAACTTCAGGGGGTCGCGCAGAAAGAATACGGGCGTATTGTTGCCAACAAGGTCCCAGTTGCCTGTGTCGGTGTAGAATTTCATCGCAAAGCCGCGAATATCCCTCTCGGCATCGGCCGCCCCTCGCTCGCCCGCAACGGTCGAAAAGCGAACAAAGCAGTCGGTCTTCTTGCCCACCTCGGAGAAGATAGAGGCCCGAGTGTAGGCCGTAATGTCGTGTGTTACGGTGAATGTGCCGTATGCTCCCGAGCCCTTGGCGTGCATACGCCTTTCGGGTATGACCTCACGGTCGAAGTGTGCCAACTTCTCGGTTAGCCAGGGGTCTTGTAATGTTACAGGACCACGGATACCGGCAGTTTGTGAGTTCTGATTATCGGCAATCGGGCGGCCATTCTCGGCCGTAAGGTGTTTCTTGTTGTTCTGTTTCATATCGGATATTTTTAATAAGCATCTTCAACCATATACCCAAAATTGTGCCAATACCCAACACCCCAGCGCCTCTCATCCACCCAAACGCCCTACCCCCGCCATCTCTTCTGCCTTTTATTTGGGTGGGAAAAGAGGTTGAGAGTTGTGCCGTTTTTGTAGCATACAAGTAAAACGCAAACAGCCATTTGCTGCCCTTATGAGAGGTGCAACTATAGGATATTCATCTGGCGCCGAGCAATCAGTTTGCACAAGCCAAACCGCAACAGATAAGCAACTCTCACGAGCGACCTGTTAAGCGGGAGATGTGGTTATCACAAAAGCCAAGAAGTCCGCGTGGGTGCGGACTTCTTGGTTTACTGCTTATTTTAGTTTTTGAAACTACTTGCCAGTTTGTTTGGATTTTGGTTTGGGCCATTCGTCTACGGGGCCAATGCCCTGCGCCACGCCATTATAGAGCGATACGACAAGTTTCTGTTTGCAGTGTTCGCAGACGATAAACTCGTCCTGGACGATATCCTTGTGGTGTATTACCTCATCTCTGCTGCCAACCACTTTGCGGTCAACAACGCGGCCATCCCTCTTGGTCACCTCCTCGGTAACATGGCGTACGACCTCATCGTAGTGAATCTCATCCGCCTCGCCGTAACCCAATGTTCGCAGCACATAATACTGACGGCACACGGGACAATGACTATAGACCTCCCAAACGGAAAGTCCCTTGACCATAGCGAAGCCCAAGACGAAGGCCAATACCAGGATAATCCAATGGGGTATGTATATCATATAGAGGACAATAACGCTAATCAGTAGCGAAACCAGTATAGACCACTCCCCTATTTTGGCCGGCATCTTGGGGATGCGGTCTATATAGTGGAACAGCATAGGTGCGACCATCAAATGGGCCATAAGCACAATATAGCCCACAAACGCCAGCAACACAATCAGCGGGATACGCACCCAGCCGGGCAAATCCCTACTACTCTCATTGCTTATCACATCATCCACGCTGTCATATTTGGATGCAACCAGGAAGGGGCGACTGCGCAGCTTGATAAAGAGGCGACTCGAGGCTATGCGACCGCCAAAGGGGATATAACGCTCCACAAATGGGATTTTGCCATCCTCCGTGAGGGTGCATTTCACCAACTTGCCATCCACAAAATGGGCAGTCACCTTGGGATGATAGATATTCGTATCGAAGTCCTTGACGCGCACGGGGAAGCAGACATTTTTGGTGCGGCTGTCAACAATATCTACAACTATGGGGAAACCGTAGTACTGTTTGCACATCTCGTCGAACTCCGCACCCTCGGCAAAATGTTTTGCCATCCAACGCTCGGTGACATAGATATATCGGCTCGAGAAAGAGTCGTCGAGTCCCAATGAGGGCAGACCGTAGGCGGCCGTTGGGAAGAGGTCATATTTTTTGAAAGTGTGCCTTTTGCCACTTGCGTCGGTCGCAACCATTTCGAAGCGATTGTCGCCCTCGTAGCGCACAAACTTATACTCTGCACCGAGCTGAGCCTCCTCGTGCCTACTGGTCGCCACAACAAACTTCTTGTCTATAACGGCAGCTTCCACCCAGCCGCGCTCACCCTCGGCGGTCTGAATCAGGAAATATCCCTCTCCGTAGGCCAACAACTCCACCTGCTGCCCTACTCGCACCGAGCCTATGGGCTTACCATCGTCGGTGAGGAAGTCGTCGAGTATCGAGCCCGTCATCACTACTTTTGCCTCTCGGCTATCAAACGAGGGGTGGAGCGACTTGTGGAACGATGTGTAGCCAATGACCGTAGCCACAACAATCAGCAGTGCAAGACCTGTATTCCAAATATTGAAGCGGCCATAGCGCTGCAAACGGCTGCTAAAGGGGAACGATATCAGCATACCGATAGGTGCCCAGATGCGGCGCAACAGGCTGTCCTTGGAGTTAGGATTAGTAGTAGATTTAGCCATAAAGAGACAAGTTTTGTGGGTTAATTCTCACAAATATAAACATTTATTTATTACCTCCACACAAAATTCCCGACTTTGGGTATAAAAATCTTTTCGCACAAATAGTTTTTGCCCACGCAGGCCGATTCCTCAGCCGCGTACAAGAGGAGAGCAACAACTCTGCCGTGTAGACTATTGGCACTCCACCCAATCAAAAAAATGGACCGCTTTTGGGCGGCCCATTATTCTTCTATACTTCCCTATCGGAGTGGGCTATTTGACGCGCAACTTGCGGCCAATTCTTAGGGTGTCGGTGCTCTTCATAGCGTTGAGTCGGCAAATTTTATCAACCGTAGTTCCATATCGGGCAGCGATGCGATAGAGATTCTCGCCACTCTTGACAGTGTGATAAACCGGCAAATTTGCAGTATCGACCGTGCCGGTTGAGGATGTTGAAGATGTTGAGGATGTTGCCGAAGCGCTCGTAGAAGAAGCGGTTGGGGTCACTGGGGCCTTACTATCGCTCTTCTTCTCCAGACTCTGCGACGAGGCAGCCTCTTGCTTATCCGCCTCTTTCTTGCTCTCTACCACCTCGCCACCGAGGTTTTCGACTATCTGCTCGGAGGGCAGTGGCTCGCCTTTCTCATCAACAAGATTCTTCTCGAAGTCGTCCTCCTCGGGCGCATCACTGGCCTTGGAGCGGGCATTGAAATACTTTTTGTCGAGCACAAAAGTCTGCCACTTGAGCAGCCCGTTCGAGAAGTCGATAATCCTCTCGGGGTCGAAGGCGTGGTCGTAGTAGCGCACCTCAAAATGGAGATGGGGTCCACTACTCTTGCCCGTATTACCACCATAGCCAATCACCTGACCCGCAACAACATAGTCATTGACCTTCACATTGATTTTGCACAGATGGCCATAGTATGTTTCGAGGCCATTGGGGTGGCGGATAATTACCAAATTGCCGTAGCCGCCGCTGTTATATTTGGCGTGGCGTACCTTACCCTCAAAGGTGGCAAAGATGGGCTCACCATTGGGCACGCCTATATCAATACCCTTGTGGATGCCGCCCCGGCGAGGACCATAGCGCGAGGAGATGCGGCCGTATGTGGGGGTGTGGAAATCGCTAAGACTCTTGACCAGCTCCAACTCTACACTCTCGGGCAGGGCTGCAAGGCCCACATTGACATATGAAAAGACCTGATTCACCACCCAGTTTTCAGTAAAAACGGGCTTATTAACCAACTTTTCGTAGTTTGGGAAGTAGTATTTCCAGGTGCCATTGGTGTAGGTGATAATTTTAGCCTCGGGGTGCTGAGTATCAATAGTATCAATGGGGTTTGCGGGCAAATCCTCTACCCTATACTGTCGCTGTGCGACCATAGGCAGAGCCACAAACAGCCCCACCACTAATGCTAAAAATGCTCTCCTTACAACCATCATATCATCCTAACAATAACTGGGTTTACTGCTCCTTTTCAATCATCTCTGCCGCCTCGCACAATTGGGCATAGAACTCCTCGCCAAAGCACCTCTCAATGGGTTGCTTCAAGGCGCGATAAAGTTTCACGCCGCTCTTCTTGCCGCACGCAAAGGCGCAGCGACAGATATCCCAACGGTGGAGATTGAGCCCATAGGAGCCATTCGAAAACCTCTTCACGCGGATGGGATAGAGGTGGCAAGAGATGGGTTTCATAAATGTGGTCTTGCCATCACGATAGGCCTTTTCGATGGCACACAGCGTCACATCGCCCTCCCTGCAAGAGTAGGCACACTCGGCATCATTCACCAACGGAGTGCAGTAGTCACCATCCTCATCGACATACATAAAGCCCCCACGCTCAATCACCTCAATACCCTCGGGAGTCATATAGGGTTTGTAGTTCTCATACTCCTCCTCGAGAATATCCACCTCCTCGATTTCGAGCGGAGCACCTGCATTACCCTCCACACAGCACTCTCCTTTGCACTCCTCCAGAGGGCAGCAAAACTCCTCGGTCAGAATGTCCGTCGAGATGATTTTGTCGTCTATTTCAATCATTGATTGCATAGCTCGTCTTCGATTATGAGTGTGAGCACCTCGGTCATAGTCATACCCGCAGCCCTAATCTGCTTGGGCACAATGCTACCGCCGCTCATACCGGGGATGGTGTTAATCTCAATCATATAGGGCTCGCCCTCGGGGGTTACGATGAAATCGACCCTCGCGAGGCCCTTGCAACGGCAAGCCTTATAGGCCGCCAGAGTCATCTCGTGGAGCTTATCGGCAATCTCGGGGGTGATCTCGGCGGGGGTGATCTCGTCGCTCATACCGGCCGTATATTTCGCCTCGTAGTCGAAAAATTCATTCTTGGCCACCACCTCGGTGATGGGGAACAGATACTCCTTCTCGGAGGTGACAAGCACACCACAGGCCATCTCCCTACCTGCAATAAACTCCTCCACGAGCACCTCGGGGCTCTCATCGAAAGCCTTGAAGATAGCCTCGGGCAACTCCTCGGCACTCTTCACCTTCGTCACGCCACAGCTACTGCCACTCGCATTGGGTTTCACAAACAGAGGAAGGCCCAACTCGGCCACGATTGCATCGGGGGCAATCCAGTCCTCCTCCCTGAGCAGCAGACCTTTGGCGAGGCCTACACCCGTATCGGCCACGGCACGCTTGGTGGTCACCTTGTCGAAGGTGATGACCGACGACACCATATCACACGACGAGAAGGGCACGCCCATCATCTCCAGATAACCCTGAATGTGGCCATCCTCTCCAGGGGTGCCGTGAATCATTATGTAGGCATACTCAAACTCTATCTTCTCCCCCTCGACGGTGAGCGAGAAGTCGTTGAGGTCCATCTGGTACTCCTGACCCTCGTTGCGATAGGTGAACGAGCGACCGTGGACATCAATGAGCCACACATTGTATCTCTCTTTATCGAAAGCCTCGCGGACCTGTGCCGCACTCTGGAGGGCAATCTCCCTCTCGGAGGAGTTGCCGCCTGCAAGCAAAGCTATATTTCTCATCTTTATTCTCTGTAGTCTATGGATTATAGTAATCTTTGTGGCGGAACGCCAAAATATCCTCAATCATATCGAGCCACTGCTGGGCCTCGACATTCTTCTCATCTGTGCGGAGCACGGCACCAAAGTGGTTCTTTGCCGCGCCAAAATCGCTACGCGCAAAGGCCTCTTTACCGAGTGCCAACTCCCTCTGAATCTCTTGCTGTGCCATATAATTGTATAGTCTGTGTTCTTTTATGTACTCGGCCACCACCTCGGGCACCTCACTCTCCCACTCTCCTTCCTCGGCAATGAGTTCTCTCACTCGGGTCGAGGAGATTCTCAGGCGGGGCGCACCCGAGAGCATCACAAACGGCCCTCCAAAATCATCAAACTCATCTCGGGGATAGATGAGGATTTTGTTTTCGGCCACAAGCCTCTCGCCCTCACGCCAAGAGTGTATCGTTTGCGCCACATCGCCTCCACCCAGAATGGCAAACTCCTTATCGGGATAGAGAGCCTTGAGGCGCTCTATGGTCCTAATCGTATAGGATGGGCGCTCCATCCCAAACTCAACATCGCAAACGCTCACGCCCTCAATATTTTCCGTAGCCCTGCGAGCCATCTCCAAACGCTCCTCCTCGGGAGCCAACCCAGAGGCTTTTTTATGGGGATTATGGGGCGAAACCACGAGCCACACTTCACTTGCGAAGCCCTCTCTTACGGCATACTCGGCCACCGCCAAGTGCCCTTTATGGAGGGGGTTAAACGAGCCGAAGTAGAGTGCAATCAGGGCCATTGTAATTTGCTACTTTGCAATGAAACCAACGACAGCCTCACGCACCTTGCCGACAGCCTCCTCGAGGTCGTCATTAACGACCACAAGGTCGAACTTCTCGGCATAGCCGAGCTCCTCGTCGGCCTTGGCAATGCGCTGCTCAATCTTTTCGGGCGAGTCTGTCGCACGCCCAACGAGCCTATTGCGCAACTCCTCAATCGAAGGGGGCATCACAAAGATGGAGAGCGCGTCGGAGCCAAAGATATCTTTGAGCCTCACACCACCCTTCACATCCACATCGAAGAGGATGGTGTGACCCTCGGCCCAAATGCGCTCCAACTCGCTGCGGAGCGTGCCATATTTCGTTCCTGCATAGACCTCCTCCCACTCCACAAAGGCATCCTCTGACACCTTGCGGTCAAACTCTTCGCCAGAAAGGAAGTAGTAATCTTTGCCATTCTGCTCCGTTCCTCGGGGCTGACGCGAGGTCGCCGACACGGAAAATTCCAACCCTTCGACAAGGGTCATAAGGCGGCGCACGATGGTAGTTTTACCCGAGCCCGAAGGAGCCGAAAATATAATCAGTTTTCCCATTTACAAAATATTGAGTACCTGTTCTTTAATCTTCTCCAGTTCATCCTTCATTTTAACTACCAAAATCTGGATTTCGGAGTCATTTGCCTTGGAGCCCATAGTGTTGATTTCGCGGCCCATCTCCTGTGCCACAAAGCCCAGTTTGCGACCCACACTCTCCTCGCCTGCGGCCACCTCGCGGAAGTAGTCGCAATGCTTATCGAGGCGCACCTTCTCCTCGGTGATGTCGAGCTTCTCGAGATAGAAAATCATCTCCTGCTCCAAGCGGTTGGCATCGTAGCCCGTAGAGAGCTGGGCGAGTTGGTCCAAGATGCGCTGTTTGATGACCTCCGTACGGCGAGCCTCATAGGGGATGACCTCCTGCTTGTAGCCCTGAATGAGGTCCACCCTGTGGAGCAGGTCGGCAATCAGCACCGCACCCTCCTGCTCGCGGAACTTGTCGTGAGCCGCAAGCGCCTCATCCACTGCTTTCAGCAGAGCGGCACTCTCCTCCTCACCGACAGCATCCACCTCGCTCGAAACCACATCGGGCATACGCATAACAGCCGCCAAGACTTGCGATTGCACCTCGCTACCGCCACCAAGACCCGAGGCCATAGCCAACGACATCAGTTGCTCGGAGTAGGCCTTGAAGAGTTCGGCATTCACGCCCGCGGCTCCCGCTTGTGCGGAGGTGTTCTCGACCGTAATAAACATATCTACCTTGCCGCGCTGGAGCACCTTGGCGGCCCTGTTGCGGATATCATACTCAAACTGACGATAGCGCGCGGGCAACTTCACCGAGAGGTCCAACTGCTTGCCATTGAGCGAGCGGGTTTCAACAGTAATTTTTCTTTCTGAGGTGGCGATTTCGGACTTACCGAAACCTGTCATTGACTTTATCATTTCCAATGGGTTGATTCTATCCGACAAAGATAGCGCAAATTTTCTTACTATCGGACAAAAATAAAGCGAGAATGGGTTGTTTTACTCCAAAAAATGGTGTATATTTGCGGATGCAATCTACGATTGAATGAATATTGCAACACAATACTAACTTTTTAACCTAATCAAAACACAATGGTAAAGCACAATTTTAATGCAGGTCCTTCGGTTTTGCCCGAAGTAGTAATCAAAAAAGCAGCCGAGGCTGTATTGGATTTCAACGGCAGCGGCCTTTCGATTCTCTCGATTTCGCACCGTACCAAAGACTTCGACGCAGTAATGGACGAGGCTAAAGCCCTCTTCCGTGAGCTTTTGGAGATTCCCGACAACTATCAGATCTATTTCGTTGGTGGTGGCGCAAGCACCCAGTTCTTCCAGATTCCCTATAACTTCCTCGGCACCAAAGCTGCTTATGTAAATACCGGCGTTTGGACCAAGAAGGCCATCAAGGAGGCTAAACTCTTTGGCGAGGTTGAGGTTATCGCAAGCGGTGAGGAGAGCAACTTCACCCAGATTCCCAAGAACTACACCATCCCCACCGATTGTGACTATCTCTACACCTGTATGAACAACACCATCTACGGTACCGAGAATCACATCGACATCGACTCGCCCATTCCTCACATCTGCGATATGAGCTCGGACATCCTGAGCCACCCCGTTGATGTTTCGAAGTATGCTATCATCTATGGTGGCGCACAGAAGAACCTCGCCCCCGCAGGTGTTACCTTCGTTATCATCCGTGACGATATGATGGAGAAAGTTGTTCGCAATGTGCCCAGTATGGTTCACCCCAAAACCCACGTTGACAACAACTCGATGTACAACACTCCTCCCGTATTCCCCATCTATGTTCTTCTCGAGACCCTGCGTTGGATGAAGAGCATCGGCGGTATGAAGGAGATGTATCGTCGCAACTGCGAGAAAGCAGACCTTCTCTACAACGAGATCGACCGCAACGCCCTCTTCCGTGGCACCGCTGCTAAGGAGGACCGTTCGAGGATGAACATCTGCTTCGTTATGAATCCCGAGTACGAAGAGCTCGCAGGTGAGTTTATGGAGTTTGCAAAGGCTCGCGGTATGGTTGGTATCAAGGGTCACCGCTTGGTTGGTGGTTTCCGTGCCAGCTGCTACAACGCACTGCCCCTGGAGAGCGTTAAGGCCCTCGTAGAGTGCATGCAGGAGTTCGAGAAACTTCACGTGAAATAAGATTACCAATACCTAAATCAATAAATAAAAGTCCATAGTATGCCAACGATTGTGCCCTATACCTATGAGCATAAAAGGGAGCGTGCTGTGGACTTTTATGGCTTAATAGAACCTATGAAAATTTTAGTAGCAACAGAGAAACCTTTTGCAAAAGCAGCAGTTGAGGCTATTGCAAATGTTGTCAAAGAGGCGGGTATGGAACTCGCACTCCTTGAGAAATACACCGAGAAAGCACAGCTTTTGGAGGCAGTGAAAGATGCCGACGCTCTGATCGTTCGTAGCGACAAGGTTACCGCCGAGGTTATTGCCGCTGCTCCCCAGCTGAAGATTGTTGTTCGCGCAGGTGCAGGTTACGACAATGTTGATTGCGCTGCCGCTACGGAGCGTGGCATCGTTGTTATGAACACCCCCGGCCAGAACGCAAACGCAGTTGCAGAGTTGGCTCTCGGTCTTATGATTTATATGTCGCGTAACACCTTCAAACCCGGTACAGGCAAGGAGATTAGCGGCAAGAAGCTCGGTATCCACGGCTACGGCAACATCGGCCAGATTGTAGGCCGCTATGGCAAAGCACTCGGTATGGATGTCTACGCTCTCTCGCCCTCGATTACCGATATGAGCATCTTCGAGAACAACGGCGTAAAGCGCGTTGAGACCGCCGAGGAGCTCTACAAGACTTGCGACTACATTTCGCTCCATATTCCCGCAACTCCCAAATACCTCAAATCGGTAGACCGTCACCTTCTGGAGAGTATGCCCAAAGGCGCCATCCTGGTGAACACCGCCCGCAAAGAGGTTATCAATGAGGAGGACCTGATGGCCGTTCTGGGCGAGCGCGAGGACCTCAAGTATGCAAGCGATATCGCTGCTGCTTGCCAGGCAGAGCTCACCGAGAAGTATGGCAACCGCGTATTTGCAACCCCCAAGAAACAGGGTGCAGAGACCGCCGAGGCCAACTACAATGCAGCCAAAGCTGCCGCTACGCAGATTGTTGATTTCTTCGTAAACGGCAACCGCAAATTCCAGGTTAATAAATAAAGCGAGAATATAATACTATGGTAAAGATTAAAGCATTTTGCGGCGTACGCCCCCCTCAGGAGTTTGCTCACGAGGTAGCATCGCGCCCCTATGATGTGCTCAACTCCGTTGAGGCCAAAGCCGAGGCAGGCCAGAAGAGCCTTCTGCACATCATCAAACCCGAGATCGACTTCGACCCCATCATCGACGAGCACGACGAGGCCGTCTACGCCAAAGCCGTAGAGAACTACAAGGCTTGGAAAGAGAAAGGCTGGCTCTTGAAGGAGGAGAAGGAGTGCTACTACATCTATGCCCAGACTATGAATGGCAAACGCCAGTATGGTCTTGTTGCTTGCTGCCACTTTGAGGACTACCTCGAGGGTCGCATCAAGAAACACGAGCTCACCAGGGCCGACAAAGAGGAGGATAGGATGAAACACGTGAGGGCACAGAGCGCAAACCTCGAGCCCGTATTCTTCGCCTACCCCGAGAGGGAGGATATGAACGCCATCGTTAATCGCGTGATTGCCGAGGCTCCCAAGTATGACTTCGTGAGCGAGGATGGTGTAGGTCACACCCTCTGGCTTATCGACGGTGACGAGGATATCAAGAACATCACCGCCATCTTTGAGCAGATTCCCGCCCTCTATGTAGCCGACGGTCACCACCGTACCGCTGCTGCTGCAGGCGTGGGTAAGGAGAGGATGCAGGCCAACCCCAACCACACCGGTGAGGAGGAGTACTGCTACTTCTTGGCTGTTATCTTCCCCGATGCACAGCTCAACATCATCGACTACAACCGCGTAGTGAAAGACCTGAATGGCCTCTCGAAAGAGGAGTTCCTCGCAGCCGTAGAGAAAGACTTTGTGGTAGAGAAAAAAGGAGCAGACATCTATAAGCCCAACGCTCTCCACAACTTTGGCCTCTATCTGGATGGCGAGTGGTACTCGATGACCGCCAAAGAGGGCACCTACGACGACAACGACCCCATCGGCGTTCTGGATGTGACCGTTCTTTCGAACCTTGTTTTGGACAAGATTCTCGGCATCAAAGACCTCCGCAGGGACAAACGCATCGACTTCGTGGGCGGTATCCGCGGCCTGGGCGAGTTGCAGAAGAGGGTTGACAGTGGCGAGATGAAGGTTGCCTTCGCTCTCTACCCCGTTTCGATGCAGCAGCTCATCGACATCGCCGACAGCGGCAACATTATGCCTCCCAAGACCACTTGGTTTGAGCCCAAGTTGCGCAGCGGTGTTGTTATTCACGAGTTTTAGTGAAACCAAAAGTATACCTATTAATAATTATAACTACTAAACAGTATGGCAAAAATCAAGGGAACAATCGTTGTAGATACCGAGCGCTGCAAAGGCTGCGAGGTATGTGTTGCCTCTTGCCCCTGCGATGTTTTGGCGCTCTCGCCCAATGTCAACGGCAAAGGCTATAACTACGCCCATATGGCAAACCCCGACAACTGCACCGGTTGTGCTAGTTGTGCAATTATTTGCCCGGACACTTGTATCACAGTTTACAGACAAAAATTCGAGTAGCTATGGGAGAAGTTAAATTGATGAAAGGCAACGAAGTTATCGCAGAAGCTGCGATTCGTTGCGGAGCCGATGGTTATTTCGGCTATCCTATTACCCCCCAGAGCGAGGTAATGGAGACACTGATGGAGCGCAAACCCTGGGAGACTACCGGTATGGTGGTTGTACAGGCAGAGAGCGAGGTGTCGTCAATCAACATGGTTTATGGTGGTGCTGCTTGCGGCAAACGAGTTATGACCTCGTCGTCGAGCCCCGGTATCAGCCTTATGTGTGAGGGTCTGACCTATCTTGCTGGCGCAGAGCTTCCTTGCGTTGTTGTGAATGTCACTCGTGGTGGCCCAGGTCTTGGTACCATCCAGCCCGCACAGAGCGACTACAACCAGGCTGTTAAGGGTGGTGGCCACGGTGACTACAAAGTTATCGTTCTGGCTCCCGCTTCGGTACAGGAGATGCACGACTTCGTGTTCGACGCATTCGACCTGGCGTTCAAGTATCGCAACCCTGTAATGATTCTTTCGGACGGCGTTATTGGCCAGATGATGGAGAAAGTTGAGCTCGCCGAGCAGCGTCCCCGCTGGACCGACGAGGAGATCGTGAAGATGCACAGCAGCTGGGCTTGTACCGGTAAGACTGCCGACCGCGAAGGTAACATCGTCACCTCTCTGGAGTTGGACCCCTATGCTCAGGAGCAGTTCAACTATAAGATTTTCGAGAAGTATGCTCGCTGCGAGAAGGAGGATGTACGCTTCGAGGAGTATATGTGTGACGACGCCGACTACCTCATCGTAGCTTTCGGTTCGTCGGCTCGTATCTGCAAGGAGACCATCTCTATCGCTCGTGCAAATGGCTACAAGGTGGGCCTCATCCGCCCCATCACCCTCTGGCCCTTCCCCAGCAAGAAGATTGCGGAGGTTGCAGCTAAGACCAAAGGCGTACTCGTTGCCGAGTTGAACATGGGTCAGATGGTTGACGATGTACGACTCGCAGTTAATGGTGCCGTACCCGTAGAGCACTACGGCCGTACCGGTGGTGCAGTTTACACTCCCGACCAGGTTTACGAGGCACTCAAGAACAAAATCATTAAATAGCAAATCGTTATGGCAGAATATATCGTTGAGAAGACCAAAGAGAATTTGGTATATTCGAAGACTCCCGTCTTGAAAGACAATGTTATGCACTACTGCCCCGGTTGTAGCCACGGTACCATCCACAAACTCATCGCTGAGGTTATCGAGGAGATGGGTGTACAGGAGAAGACCATTGGTGTTTCGCCCGTAGGTTGCTCGGTATTTGCATACAACTACCTCCACATTGACTGGATTCAGGCAGCCCACGGTCGTGCAGCAGCTGTTGCTACCGCCGCCCACAGGCTCTATCCCGACAAACTCGTCTTCACCTATCAGGGTGACGGTGACTTGGCCGCTATCGGTACCGCCGAGAGCATCCACGTATGTAACCGTGGCGAGAGCATCGCAGTATTCTATGTAAACAATGCAATCTATGGTATGACCGGTGGTCAGATGTCGCCCAATACCCTTATCGGTATGAAGACCGCTACCTGCCCCTACGGTCGTGATCCCCAGTTGCACGGCTATCCCTACAAGGTTGCCAACTTCGTATGCCAGCTGCCCGGCGTATGCTATGTAACTCGTCAGAGCGTACATACCCCCGCTGCTGTTCGCAAAGCAAAGAAGGCTATCCGCAAGGCTCTGGAGAACTCGCTGGCAGGCAAAGGTCTGTCGTTTGTTGAGTTCGTGGCAACTTGCAACAGCGGTTGGAAGATGAGCCCCGTAGCAGCCAACAAGTGGATGGAGGAGAATCTGGTTGCAGAGTATCCCCTTGGTGATATTAAAGACGAATAAACCCTTAAACAGCAAAGAGATATGAAACAGGAATTGATTATTGCAGGTTTTGGTGGACAGGGTGTCCTCTCGACCGGTAAAATTTTGGCCTACTCGGGTATGTTGCAGGGTTACGAGGTTAGCTGGCTGCCCAGCTATGGTCCCGAGATGCGTGGTGGTACCGCCAATGTAACCGTTGTGGTTAGCGACCAGCCCGTAAGCTCGCCCATCGTGCAGATGTGCGACACCGTCATCGTTCTGAACCAGCAGAGCTTGGATAAGTTCGAGCAGAGCGTTCGCCCTGGCGGTAACCTCATCTACGATACCAATGGTATCACCCACCACCCCACTCGTAAGGACATCAACATCTACACCATCAACGCCACCGAGGAGTGCGCCAAGATGGGTAATGCTCGTCTGTTCAACACGATGATTCTGGGTGGCTACCTGAAAGTGTGCCCCATCGTTGATATGGAGTATGTGAAAATTGGTTTGAAGAAATCGCTTCCCGAGCGCGCTTGGAAGACCCTGCCCGCAAATGAGCAGGCTATCGTTCACGGCGGCGAGATTATTCAGCTTGTTCACAAAGCCGAGTAATAAGGGCTCTATTTACAAGAGAAGTGGGGTGATGCAGTGCGCATCACCCCACTCTATTTTTTGCGCCTGGGAAGAGCGGTCAGGGAGGTTAAGGAGGTTAGGGAGGTTAAGGAGGTTAAGGAGGTTAAGGGCTTTAAGGGCTTTAAGGGCTTTTAGGGCTTTTAGGACTTTAAGGACCTTTGGGTTCTTACCTTTTGGCCATTCCCTCCCCTAAGTTAGGGGAGGGTGAGCGAAGCTCGGGAGAGGTCTGTCCTCTGCCCTCTGCCCTCTGCCCTCTGCCAACAAAATAAAGCTCGCGGGTTACAAAAATGTAACCCGCGAGCAAACTTTGTAGGAAGTGTCCGCCTACTCTACCGGCTTGTCATCTTTCCACTCACCGTCGAAGACGACCTTGCCGTCGGCACCATATAGCGTGCCATTGCCGTGGCTCTTGCCGTCACGGAAAGCGCCTATGTACTTGCGACCATCGGCCCAGTTGTAGACACCTTTGCCATTGGGCTTGCCGTTGTTCCAGGCGCCAAAGTAGACCACACGCGAGTCGGCATCGTAGAGTATGCCGGTGCCGCACTCCACACCGTTGGCCCACTCGCCCACATAGCGCGAGCCGGCTGTGTAGTAGAATGTGCCGAGGCCGTGGGGCTGGCTATTCTTGAACTCACCCTCATAGACCGTGCGGCCGTCGGGCATATAGAGCACGCCGTAGCCCGCGAAGGAGTCCTTGCTGAACTCGCCCTCGTAGCGCGAGCCATCGGCCCATAGATAGGTGCCCAGACCGTGATTCTGGCCGCCCACCTGATAGCCCTTGTAGCTGTCACCACCGGGGTACTGCTTCTCCACCCAGTGGGGCTTGGCCTCGCGGCGCTGTGAGGTACCCACATCATCGTAGGAGTAGTCGTAACTGCCACCCTGCATAGGGCTGGTGGCATCGTTGTAATTCTGTGCCTGGAGTGTCACCGCAGCCAAGAGCGCCGCGAGCGACACAATCGAAATCTTAAAAGCGCGTTTCATATCTTAGGGTGTATTTAGGTTTTCTTCAATTAATTCAGATTCAATTTTATGGGAAGCACATATCTTACCCTAACCGGCTCGTCGCCCTGATATCCGGGCCTCCACTTGGGCGAGCTCATAAGAACACGCTCAACCTCGTCGTTGAATATAGGGTCAGGCGACTGCAAGAACTCGACATTCGAAAGGCTACCATCAATCTCAATCACAAATTTCACAACAACAATGCCCTGAATACCATTCTCCATTGCCTCTTGTGGATACTTGAACTCTGTGCCAAACCACTGACGGAAAGTGTTAAGGTCGCCACCCATAAATGATGGCATTCGCTCAACTTTCACAAAGATTTGCTCCTCTACAATATGCTCTTTAACCTCTACATTCTCTGCAATGATATCTTCTTCGGTAAAGTCCTTAAAAGTAAACTCAACCTCCTCGTGATTGTCATAAAATATCTCTAATTTTGCGGCTCGTTTTGGCACAAAAGCGTTACCATCATACATAGAGCTGTATTCTATTACCTCCAACACATTGCCGTTGGCATCGTACATAACCACAACTTTCACATCTACTTCGCCGTATTGATCATATACAATCTTTTCAAAATTATTGCCCGCAGAATCATATTTGAATGTAGTTTTCTCCACCAATGAATTGAAGCTATCATAGCGGTTTTCCCCAACAACATTACCTGCAGCATCATATTCATAAGTATATTTTTTCCATAATGAGCCGAGATCATATTCAATTTCCTCTACCAAATTGCCTTCAGAATCATATTGATAGGTTTGACTACTTTCGCCCAGTGCAAAGTTAATGATGTTCTCTTCAGCTTTTCTTGAGGACGCTGGTGTTAACGAGATTTCAATGTCGTATCCTGTACCTCCCCGTATTATTTTGACAACTCGCCCTGCGGAATCATATTCATAGGTATAATAGTGATTATAACAGCATCTGCCTATAGAGTTGTATTTCGACTCTTCTACAAGATTATTAGCTACATCATATTTATAATAGTATCTTTCTTCTGCCTTGCCATTAGCATTATACCTTATCTTTTCAACAACATTTCCAATGGAGTCATATTTATAGATAATCTTATGTGTTAAGTTGCCGCTCTCTCCAAGGCCATCGAAATTCGACATACTAATCTTTCTGCCTGCCGAATCATACTCATATTCAAGCGAGTGCGAGTATTCATTATATTGAAATTTTATCTGCTTCTTTGCCACATTGCCACTCTCGTGAAAAATATATCGACATTCCGATGTGACAATTGGTTTATACTCTCCAAAATACTCCTCAAATTTATTTTCAGTAACAATGACTGCTCGAACATCCCCATATAGTCCAACATTCAAATCCCAACCGGCGCGCTCAGGAGCAGGGGATTTCTTCACTTGGGCGAAAGATGCGGTGGCCAGAAGCATTGCCACAACAAGGAGAGATAGGCGTTTCATAAGGGTATGCAATGTTAAGTTTTCCACAAATATAAGAAAACTCCCGAATAAAAGCAAAATCGGGCTGAATAATTCAGCCCGATTTACTCAATTTATATATCTATCCTATATAGGTTCCTACTTGAAATCCACTAAGGCTTTACCCGTCATCTCGGCGGGCTGCTCAAGGCCCATAAGTTTCAGTACGGTGGGGGCCACATCTGCCAGAACGCCATTCTCTACGCTCTTAACCCTATCCGAAACCACAATGATGGGAACAGGGTTCAGGGAGTGTGCCGTATTGGGGGTACCGTCCTCATTGACAGCATTATCGGCGTTGCCGTGGTCGGCTATAATCACCACCTCATAGCCGTTCTCAACAGCGGTCGTAACCACATCCTTCACGCAAGCGTCAACGGTCTTCACGGCCTTGTGGATAGCATCCCAAACTCCGGTATGACCAACCATATCGCCGTTTGCGAAGTTCAGGGCGATGAAGTCGAACTCCTGCTTCTTGAGCTCCTTAACCAGAGCCTCGGCCACCTCGGGGGCGCTCATCTCGGGCTGGAGGTCGTATGTCGCAACCTTGGGCGAGGGAATAAGGATGCGGCTCTCGCCTGCAAACTCAGCCTCCCTACCGCCATTGAGGAAGAAGGTCACGTGGGCATACTTCTCGGTCTCGGCGATACGCAGCTGCCTAAGGCCCAACGACGACACATACTCGCCGATGGTATTCTCCACATTGTCCTTGTCGAAGAGGATATGAAGACCCTCAAACTTGGCATCGTAGGGGGTCATACAGCAGTAGTAGAGGGGCAGCGTGGTCATACCCTCCTCAGGCATATCCTGCTGTGTGAGAACGATAGTGAGCTCCTTTGCCCTATCGTTGCGGAAGTTGAAGAAGATGACCATATCGTCGGCCTCCAGAAGACCGATGGGCTTGTCGTTCTCGTCAACGGCCACAATGGGTTTCACGAACTCGTCGGTCACACCCTCGTTGTAGCTCTCCTGCATAGCAGCAACCATATCGCGCGAGTGCTTACCCTCGCCGCGTACAATCTGGTCGTAGGCAACCTTTACCCTCTCCCAGCGTTTGTCCCTATCCATTGCATAGTAGCGGCCGATAATCGACGCAATCCTACCGCCGCTCACCTTCAGGTGGTTCTCCAGAGCCTCGATGTAACCCTTGCCGCTCTGGGGGTCGGTATCGCGACCATCCATAAAGCAGTGTACAAAGGTCCTATCCGACAGGCCGTAAGCCTGGGCGATGTCAAATAGTTTCTCCAGGTGGGACTGCTGGCTGTGTACGCCACCGTCGCTCACAAGGCCCATAAAGTGAACCTTCACGCCCCTCTCTTTGGCATACTCAAAGGCGGCCTTCACCTCCTTATTCTCCATAATGGAGTTGTCGCGGCAGGCGCGGTTAATCTTCACCAGGTCCTGATAGACCACCCTACCGGCGCCAATATTGAGGTGACCCACCTCGGAGTTACCCATCTGACCCTCGGGCAGACCCACATTCTCACCATCGGTGCGGAGCTCGGCGTTGGGGTACTTAGCCTCCAGGGAGTTCATATACTCGGGCTGTGCGGAGTAGATAACATCACTCTTGGAGTGGTTACCTTTGCCCCAGCCATCGAGAATCATAAGCAATACTTTCTGTGCCATAATACTTCTTATCTATTTTGCGTAACTAATTCTAACTAACCTTTTGTTGGCTCTTATTTCACCACTGCGATAACCATCTCCTCGGCAACGGCAATAGCCCTCTCCAGACCCTCGGGATTCTTACCGCCGGCGGTTGCATAGAAGGGCTGACCGCCACCGCCACCCTGCATCTCCTTAGCAGCAATGCGCACAATGTCACCGGCCTTCACACCGGCCTTAACGAGGTTGTCACCCACAGCCACAGCCAACATAGGCTTGCCTCCCTCGCGGCTACCCAGAACGATGGCCACATCGGGATTGGCGGTGCGGAGTGCATAGACAGCATCCTTAATCATATCTACGGGCATATCCACAATCTTCGAGATTACTCTCTTGCCCTCAAGAAGTTTGCCAAGTTCGGCGGCTACTGCCTTGGCCTTCTCGGCGCGGAACGACTCAATCTCCTTGCGCAGCTCGGCATTGTCGTCCATCATCTTCCTGATGGCCTGCAACAGCACTGGCGAGCCCACGGTCTTCTGAATCTCCTTCAGGGTCTCCTCCACCTTGTAGGCAGCCTCCTCAGCCACGCCACCTGCGATAGCCTCAACACGCCTTACGCCTGCCGAGATGGCGCTCTCGCTAACAATCTTGAACTGACCAATGACACCCGTTGCGCTCACATGGGTACCACCACAAAGCTCCACCGAGTCGCCAAAGCCAATCATCCTCACCTTGTCGCCGTACTTCTCGCCGAAGAGCATCATTGCGCCGGCCTTCTGAGCCTCCTCAATGGTGCACTCACGCCTCTCATCAAGGGCGTAGTTCTCGCGAATCATACGATTCACAGCCCTCTCGACCTCGCGGAGCTCCTCCTCGCTCACCTTCTGGAAGTGCGAGAAGTCAAAACGCAGATACTCGGGACATACGAGCGAACCTTTCTGCTCCACATGGGTGCCGAGGATATCCCTCAGGGCCTTGTGCATAAGGTGGGTTACGGAGTGGTGGCGAGCCGAAGCCAAGCGGCTCTCCTTATCTACGGTTGCCACAAATGTAGCCTCCACACTCTCGGGAAGCTCCGAAACGATGTGGATAGGAAGACCGTTCTCCTTGATGGTATCCAGAACTGCGAGGCTCTTGCCTGCGGCCTCAATGGTACCCTTGTCGCCTACCTGACCACCGCTATTGGCATAGAAGGGGGTGCGGTCGAAGACGAGCTGATAGAGGGTCTTGCCCTTGGTGGTCACCTTGCGGTAGCGCACAATCTTAACCTCAGCAGTGAGGCTGTCGTAGCCCACAAACTCGGTCGTTGCACCTGCAACGAGCTCCACCCAGTCGTCATTTTCAACAGCGGCTGCATTGCGCGAGCGAGCCTTCTGTGCCTGAAGCTCCACATCGAAAGCCTCGAGGTCTACACCCATACCATTCTCCCTTGCGATGAGCTCGGTAAGGTCGATGGGGAATCCATAGGTATCGTAGAGGGTAAATGCCGACTTACCATCAATAACACTCTTACCAGCCGCACGACTCTTGTTCATAACACCCTCCAGCAGGTTGATACCCGTAGCGAGGGTTTTGAGGAATGCGGTCTCCTCCTCGCCGATGACGCTCACGATCAGATTCTGCTGAGCCTTGAGCTCGGGGAACTGCTCACCCATCTGCTCCACCAGACCGGGAACGAGTTTGCAGATGAAGGGCTCATTAAAGCCGAGGTAGGTGTAGCCGTAGCGAACTGCACGGCGGAGGATTCGGCGAATCACATAGCCGGCCTTCACATTGCTGGGCAGCTGACCGTCGGCAATCGAGAACGAGATGGTGCGCAGGTGGTCTGCGATAACCCTCATAGCCACATCGGCCTTCTCATCCTCGCCGTAACGCTTACCCGAGAGGGCTGCAATCTCGCTAATGCGGGTCTGGAACACATCGGTATCGTAGTTGCTCTGCTTATTCTGGAGCACCATACAGAGCCTCTCGAAGCCCATACCGGTGTCGATATGTTTGTGTGGCAGGGGCTCCAGCGAGCCGTTGGCCTTGCGGTTAAACTGCATAAACACAAGGTTCCAAATCTCAATCACCAAGTGGTGACCCATATTAACCATCTCTCTACCGGGCTTTGCGGCACGCTCCTCGTCGCTACGCAGGTCGAAGTGAATCTCGCTGCAAGGACCGCAGGGGCCGGTCTCGCCCATCTCCCAGAAGTTATCGTGCTTGTTGCCAAGGATGATGTGATCCTCGGGCAGATACTGCTTCCACAAATCATAAGCCTCCTGGTCCATAGGTACGCCATCCTCGGGCGCGCCCTCAAAGACGGTGGCATAGAGCCTATCCTTGGGCATCTTGTAGACCTCCGTCAGAAGCTCCCAAGCCCATTCGATGGCCTCTTTCTTGAAGTAGTCGCCGAAAGACCAGTTACCGAGCATCTCGAACATAGTGTGGTGGTAGGTGTCGTGACCAACCTCCTCGAGGTCGTTGTGCTTACCCGAAACGCGCAGACACTTCTGGGTGTCGGCCGCGCGGTTGTACTTCTTCTCGGCATTGCCCAAGAAGATATCCTTAAATTGGTTCATACCTGCGTTGGTAAACATCAGCGTGGGGTCGTTCTTCACAACCATAGGTGCCGAGGGGACAATGGTGTGTCCTTTGCTCTGGAAAAAGTCAAGAAATTTCTTCCTGATTTCGTTCGAAGTCATCATAATCTATAATCTCTAAAATAATTACTCTCGTTTTCAAGGTTGCAAAATTACATAATTTACTCTAATTTTGTAACCACAAGAGAACATTATTTATAATAATGAGCCAAAAAGAGTACAAATTCAACCCCAAAACGCTCACCTATGAGCCAGTGGAACGCCCACAGCGCCTGAAAAGGTATCTGGCCGTGAGGCGATTTTTGCTCTTTTTCATAGCCGCCTCGGTGGTAAACCTCGTCTATTCGCTCTCCTACTACACCCCCAAACTCCACCGACTCGAGGAGCAGGGCGTGGAGGTGGCGGGTAAGATTGCCTCGCTTTCGGGTCGCATTGAGTCTACGGGCGCAAAAATCGAGGAGCTCCACCACCGCGACAAACATATCTACAGAGCCCTATTCGGCTCCGACACCCTCTCCATCAAGGGCATCTACACCCCCTACGCGCCCTCCTTCTATGCCGATTGCAGCAGCGCCTACGGCGGCATTGCACTGAAGGCGTGGAAGATGCTCGATGCCCACACTCGCCTACTCTACCTCGAGAGCAAGTCACTCGACCAGCTGCAACTGCTCTCCAAAGACAAAGAGCTGATGGCTGCCTCGATTCCCGCCATTTGGCCCATCAACAAGCGCGACCTGAGGGGCCATATCGGTGCTTTCGGCACACGACTGCACCCCATTCACAACCGCTACATTGAGCACAAAGGCCTTGACTTCGGTGCCCGCACAGGCGACCCTGTTTATGCCACTGGTAACGGCGAGGTCACCATCTCCGAGCAGGGCGAAGCAAAGCGTAGCTATGGCCAGCAGATAGTCATCGACCACGGCTTCGGCTACAAGACCCGCTACGCCCACCTGAGCAAACGACTGGTCCACGAGGGACAATATGTAAAACGCGGAGAACTAATTGGTTATGTGGGCTCTTCAGGCGGTTCTACGGGTCCCCACCTCCACTACGAGGTGCTCTATATGGGCAACAATGTGGACCCCATAAACTACTTCCGCAGAGATATGAGCGTCGAGGAGCTCGACGAGATTATCGAGCAGGCCAAAGCCACAACATTTGAGACCATCGAATAGAAGCAATAATGAGCAGAAGATACAACATATATCCACCGAGCGAAACACGCCAACATCGCACCCGTCGAGCACTCCTCGGCGCCCTCTCCAACATTGCGATTTTTGCGGTGGCTCTCGGGGCGACATACCTCTTCTATTCGCTCTTCGACACCCCTTCGCAGAGCCGCCAAAGGGCCATAAACGACCGCCTCGAGGATAACTACGAGGCCATTGATGGTCGCTATGACACGGTACTATTGGTGCTCGACAATGTGATTGAGAGGGATCGCAATGTCTTCAGGATTCTCTTCGAGTCGGAGCCCTACGACTTTCTTGACAGTTCCACCGACCGCCGTTGGGAGAATCAGCAACGCCTTGAGCAGATGAGCGAAAGGGAACTCCAGAGCGAGTTCTTCAGTCGTATGGAGCGATTCGAAAACGAAGAGCGCAACCTGCTGGCTATGTGCAACTATATCAACGAGGTGGTCGACAGCCTCGGCACCAAAACCAACTACATCCCCGCCATCCAACCCATCATCAACAAGCAGCTCACCCTACTCACCGCCCCCTACGGTATGCTCATACACCCCTTCTACAAGACTATGGCATCGCATCAGGGTGTGGACTTTGCAGTCCCCGTAGGCTCGCGCGTCTTCGCCACCGCCGACGGCAAGGTGTCGGAGGTCAGGACCCGCCCCACATCGGCAGGCAAATATATCATCATCGACCACGGCTCGGGATACGAAACGCAGTACCGCCACCTCTCGCGCATTGATGTCAAGGAGGGACAAACTGTCAAGCGCGGCGACATTATTGGCCTCTCGGGCAATACGGGCCTTTCGCTCTCGCCCCACCTCCACTATGAGGTGAGGTATAAGGGTATGAGGGTGGACCCCATCCACTACTTCTTTATGGAGCTCACCCCCTATGACTACCAGCGCATCATAAAGATTGCCCAGAGTGGTATGCAATCATTTGACTAATAACCTGATATTATGACAGCAGAGAGCATCACACTCCTTATCGTCGTAGCCATTTGCGTGGCCGCTGGCGTACTGCTTCTCCTTGGGCGTGGCGACTGGCTCATCTCGGGCTACAACACAGCCTCAGCCGAGGAGAGGGCCGAATATAACATCCGCCGCCTGCGACTGGTGATGGGCATCGGAATGTTGGCCGTTGGCGCACTTGTCCTCCTCGACCTCTTTGTCGCCTACGAGGCCTTCTTGATTGTAACCATCCTCCCCGTCACAATCCTAATTCTCGTCCTCGGCAACACCTGGGCAAAAAACTAACATCAACTCTTTAGACAAAAACAAACTCACGGGTATCAAAAAAGATACCCGTGAGTTGTATAGGCGAGTCGTTAGGATTGATTTATATCAACATAATCAACAGGTAGAGCCAGTGGGCGGTCACTGCGGCGACGAGGCCACCGATGGTGTGGGCACCAATGGCTTTGGAGGTGAGGCTGCGGTAGCCGAGGGTGTCGAGCATCGCGGTATGGGTGCTCAGATAGCCGCTCCAGCACATACCGATAGCGGTAAAGACGGCGATAGCGTTGCCGTCAATCCAGCCCGAGGCTGCGAACTCGGGGATGAGGCCCAGAGCAGCGCCCACAGCACCGAGTGCCGTGATGGGGAATGCCACCAGATGGGGGTCCTCAAAGCCGAAGAGCCACTCGAAGATGAAGCTCACCTTACCTGCCAGCAGTGGCAGCAGAGCCGTACCCTCATAAGCCGCGCCCGTATATGCGCCCGACTCCGAGGGGCCAAAGGTCAGAATCATCACCAGAGTTGAGATAATCAGTACACCGGGGATAATCGCAAGGCCGACATCTACACCCGTCTTACCGCCATCCAAAAGCGAGTCCAGAATGCGCTGGAACAGCGGTTTTTTATACTCAATGATCTCTTCCTTCTCCTCAAACTGCTCCACAACGGCGGGCTCGTGACGGAAGTTAGGGTATGCCTTAAGCACGGAGCGCTGCATAAGTCGTGTGGAGACCACACAGCCAACCATCGCGCCCACAAAGCCCACCAAAGGCTCAATGAAATACCCCTGACCAATCATAAAAACTATCACCAGCAGGCCCATACCAAAGGCGGTGCCGAAGTTGGTGAGCGAGATATACTGGTACTTCTTGAAATAGGAGGCGAAGCGTTTATCCTGCGAGAGAGAGATTATGGCGGGGTTGTCGGACAGGAAGGTCACAACCGCACCCAGCGAGGCCACTCCGGGGAGGTTGAAGAGGGGTTTCATCAGAGGGCGCAGCAATTTCTCCAAGAGTCTTACAACACCAAACTCAACAAATATCTTACCCAAAGCACCTGTAATCACACAGATAGCCATCAGGTAGAAGACTGTGTTGAGCAGCAAATCGTGGGCCGTATGCATAATGGTATTGAGCATATTGGCCGTTCCCATCTTCACGCCCAAGTAGCCAAAAAGCAGGAAAATCACCAAGAGGCAAAGGATGCCGCTTGGCACCCTGAAGCCGCGTTTATGTCGTGGAGTAGTCATATCGGGTTAGTGTGATTAGTTCTCTATCCTATTTAATAATGTTAAAGCGCCAAGTAAGACCCATCTGGAACATCATATCGCCATCGTGAAGTGCGCCCAGACCATCGCCAAAGGCGTAGCTTGCAGCCGCGTGGAGGCGAACATCACCAGTGCCCATAGGGAAATACTCCACACCGCCACCCGCGTGCCACATATCCGTGCCGGGGAGTACGGTTGGGTCGTGCATCACAAGAGAGCGGTTCACATCATAGGAGGCGTGGGTGAAAACATTGAATTTATCGGAGGCCCTCCAAGCCACATCGGCCATTAACGAGAAGCTATCGCCCCTCTCCACTGCCAGGTCTTTGCGATACATAGCATCGAGCTCCACACTTACAGGACCGAAGCTATCCTTGGCGCCCAGAGCCACATAGCCAACGAACTTGCCAGGGGCATACTCCAGAAGGTTCAGCGAGGAGAGCGAGTAGTTGCTCATATACATAAAGTTATAGGCATAGAGGCCCTGACCCGCAAAGTCGTAGGGGCTCTGGCAGAGCTGGCCAAGCAGTTTGGAGCCCACCTTGTCGCCCAACTTGTAGGCCGCGCTCACACCGAACTGGTAGCAAGCAATCTGGTGCCAGTACTCCGAGGCGAAATAGATGTCAATGGGGGCTCGGTCGTACTCATAGCCACCAATGGCCACAACCTGCTTACCACCCGCAAGCTCCCACCTATCGGTCGAATAAGTGAGTGTAGCCCAGTCGGTTGCAGCAAACGGATCACTCTGCACCTTGTGGAGGCGATAGCGGAACGAGTAGGTTAGATTCTCCGACAGTGTGCCATCCATACGGAAGTTGGCAAACTTACCCTCAAAGGCCGAGTGATTCAACCTGTCGGGCTCACCAATAGAGGAGTCGTATTGCCAGTCACCACGCACCTCAAAGCCAAGGCGGGTAATCTTATGCTGTGCCTGCAAGGAGCCCACAGCCAAAGTCAGAACAAAAACAAGGAGTGAAAATTTCTTCATATAGTTTAGTAGTAGATTGATTCGGTCTTATGTAGTGTTACAAAGGTATGAATTTAGTTTGGTTTTACTCTATGCGGAGCAGTTGAATATCGAAGATGAGCGTGGAAAAGGGTTTTATGACGCCCGCACCGCGCGAGCCGTAGCCCAAGTTAAAGGGAATCACCACCTCCCAGCGCGAGCCCACCGCCATCTCTTTGAGGGCTATTTTCCACCCTTCAATGAGCCCCCTCAAGGGGAAGGTTGCGGGCCTACCCTTCTCGGTCGCATCGAAGGGTTTACCATTGATGAGTGTACCCTTGTAGTGTACCGTCACAATGCTTCGTGGCGTGGGTTTTTCGCCCTTGCCCTTGGTAATCTCGCGGTAGAGCACACCACCATAGAGGCTCTTTACCCCAGGCCTTTTGGCATACTCCTCCAGAAACTCCAGATTACGCTCCTTGTAGGCGTTATTATTGTTCACAAGTGCCATCGAGTTTATTCCACCTTTTTGAGTCCTCTTTCGGCTGCAATCTTCTCCATCAGCCCGTAGGCCGCATCATACTCGTTGGGTATCACGCCGTCGAGGATTGCATCCTTTATAATTGCCTTTATCTCACCCACTTGGGAGCAGGGTTCTAAACCATAGGTTCGCATAATGATTTCGCCCGTGATTGGGGGTTGGAAATTTCTCACTCGGTCCTTCTCCTCAATCTCGCGCATCTTCACTCTCACAAGGGCAAAATTGCGCAGATAGCGCTGCACCTTGGAGTCGATACCCGAGGTGATGTCAGCCTCGCAGAGGGTCATCAAATCCTCCACATCGTCGCCCGCCTCGAAGAGCAGGCGGCGTACTGCCGAGTCGGTCACCTCGTCCTCCGAGAGAATTATGGGCCTTAGGTGCAGAAAGACGAGTTTGCGCACATACTTCATCTTCTCGTTCAGGGGCAGACGCAGGCGACGGAAGATGTCGGGAATCATCTTGCTACCTACCACCTCGTGGCCGTGGAACGACCACCCCCCCCTCGCATCGAAGGCTTTAGTTCGGGGCTTGGCGATATCGTGCAGCAGGGCCGCCCAACGGAGCCATAGATTGTCACTCTTCTTGGCCACATTATCCAGCACCTTGAGCGTGTGCAGGAAGTTGTCCTTGTGGCCCTTACCACATCTGACCTCCACGCCTTTGAGCGCCTCCAACTCGGGGAATATGAAAGGCAGAAGACCGGTGAGCGAGAGCAACTCAAAACCTATCGAGGGCACTGGCGAGGCCACAATTTTGTGTAGTTCGGTGGCGATTCGCTCCTGCGACACAATCTTTATGCGCTCGGCATTGCGAGCGATGGCATCGAAGGTTTCGGGGGCGAGGTCAAACCCGAGCTGGGTGGCAAAGCGAATACCGCGAATCATCCTCAGAGGGTCATCCGAGAAGGTCACATCGGGGTCGGTAGGGGTGCGGATAATCTGGCTTTCGAGGTCGGCCATACCGCCAAAGCTATCAAGCAGCTCGCCATAGGAATCCTCGTTAAGCGACCACGCCAAAGCGTTGATTGTAAAGTCCCTACGCAACTGGTCATCCTCAATCGTGCCCTCCTCCACGGCGGGTTTGCGCGAGTCGGGCGAGTAGGACTCCTTGCGGGCCCCAACGAACTCAATCTCTCGGCCCTGATGATCGTGCAGCATCGCCGTACCGAAGGTCTTAAAGACCGACACCTTGGTTTTCAGCCTGCGGCCGAGGGCCTTTGCCACCTCGATTCCGCTGCCCACAACCACCACATCAATATCGGTCGACGGGCGAGCCAAGTAGTGGTCGCGCACATAGCCACCAACCACATAGGCCCTCAGGCCGAGCGATTCGACAATCTCGGTAATCTCGTGAAAAATAGGGAGCGAAAGCGGGTTTTTATCTATCATCTCTCTGTGTCAAAAAATCTATTTCAGTTGTGCCAAATAGCGGCCAACGGTCTCCTCGAGGCCCAGGTAGAGCGCATCGGATATGAGGGCGTGACCGATGGAAACCTCGTCGGTCCAGGGTATGCGCTCGACAAAATATTTCAGGTTGTCGAGGTTCAAATCGTGACCTGCATTCAGACCAAGGCCACACCTTCGGGCCTCCTCGGCGGCTGCCACATAGGGCTCAATTGCTTTCTCCCTATCGGCGTGATAGTCACGAGCATAGGCCTCCGTATAGAGCTCCACCCTATCGGCACCACACTCCTTGGCTCCGCGCACCATCTCGGGCACAGGGTCCACAAACACCGACACCCTAATTCCCTTCTCCTTGAACTGCCTAATCTTGGCCACAAGGAAGTCGCGATGGGCGATGGTGTCCCAGCCCGCATTGGAGGTGATGGCATCGGCCGCATCGGGCACAAGCGTCACCTGAGTGGGCACAACCTCCAGCACAAGCTCTGAGAAGGAGTCTATGGGGTTGCCCTCGATGTTCAGCTCGGTGGTCACCAACTCCTTGAGGTTCCTCACATCGTCATAGCGAATGTGGCGGCCATCGGGGCGGGGATGAACGGTGATACCCTCCGCTCCAAATCCCTCAATTCGGCGTGCTGCAAGAAGCACATCGGGCAGATTTCCGCCGCGGGAGTTGCGTATTACAGCAACTTTGTTTATATTTACGCTCAATTTAGTCATACTTTACACCCATTAAAGTTAGTTTATACGGAAGTTTTAGGTAATTTTGCGAGTGTAAAGTTATCACAAATTTTGTGAAATGAAAATAATTTTGTTTTCGCGCCCCTCAAAAAATAGTTCCATTGAACTTTTTGGCGCACTGATAGAGAGCATTAGAGCTCGTAAGATTGCATTTTCGGTCAACGATTTGGCCGCCGAGTGGTTCATCCAGAAGGGTGGCAAAGGGCTCACTATGGCCGACAGCTACACCACAATGACCGAGGTCATAACCGACGATTCGATAGTTCTCTCCTATGGCGGCGACGGCACACTGCTGAGCGCTGTGCGTCATTTGGAGGGTCGCCCCACCCCAATTCTGAGTATCAACTCGGGCCGCCTGGGCTTCCTCGCCATCGCCTCGCAAGAGGAGGTCGAAAAGACTCTCGATGAGCTCCTCAGCGGCAACTACACCACCGAGCGCAGGGCCCTGCTGAGAGTTGAAGGAGATATTGAGGATGGGCTTGCTTTCCCATTGGCTTTCAATGAATTTTCCATACAGCGTCAGCATATGGGAATGATAGGCATAAAGGTCGAAATCGACGGTCGCAATGTGGCAGGCTACTGGAGCGACGGAGTGCTTGTTGCTACCCCCACAGGCTCCACCGCCTACTCGCTCAGTGCCGGTGGCCCGATACTTGCTCCCGAGTGCAACTGTATGGTCCTGACACCCATTGCCCCCCACAACCTCACGATGCGCCCCGTGGTCGTTCCCGACAGCTGCCGCATAAGGCTCACCATCGAGTCGAGGGACCCCTATGCGCTGGCCGCAATCGACAACGAAAACTTTGTGATTAAGGATGGTGCCTCATTCACCATCACGAAGGCCGAGGAGGAGGTTTTTTTGATCAAGCCACAAAATATATCCTTCTACGAAGCGTTAAAAAAGAAGATGATGTGGGGCTTCGACGGCAGGGAGTCGAAATTTTAGCCCACGGAGCTACTAAAACCGCCCAATACCTATTGTAATAAGAGAAGTTTTTAGTACATTTGCGCGTTTAATTTGTAAGCAATGAGCGAAAATAAGATATCTAAGAACATTCCAACCCACGTGGCCATCATTATGGATGGCAACGGTCGTTGGGCCCAGGAGCGTGGCAAAGAGCGCACCGAGGGCCACATTGCCGGTGTGGAGGCTGTGCGTAGGGCTCTGAAGGCCGCGGCCCAAGAGGGCGTGCGCTACCTGACGCTCTACACCTTCTCGACCGAGAACTGGGGCCGCCCCAAGGAGGAGGTCGATGGCATTATGGAACTCTTCTGCCGTAGCGTTGTGGCCGAGACACCCGAGCTCAAGGCTCAGGGCGTCAGGGCCAGGATTATGGGCGACAGGAGTGCTCTCTCGGAGAAGGTCAACCACTACATTGACAAGATCGAGAGCGAGACCGCCGAGGGCGACCGCATAACGCTCATCTTCGCTATGAACTACAGCTCGCGCCACGAGATAACGCAGACCGTGCGCCATCTGGCACAGAGGGTTGCCGAGGGTTCCCTCTCGCCCGAGAGCATCGATGCCGCCCTCATATCAGAGAGTCTCTACTCAAGGGAGTATCCCGACCCCGACCTTGTAATCCGCACAGGTGGCGAGTATAGGCTCAGCAACTTTTTGATGTGGCAGTCGGCCTACAGCGAGCTCTACTTCACCTCCACTCTCTGGCCCGACTTCGACAAAGAGTCCTTCCGCGAGGCACTCGAGGCCTACAGCCATCGCAAACGCCGCTTCGGACTCGTCGAGCCACAAAACAATTCCGCCGAAAAATAGATTGACACAATGTATAGAAGACTGATTATCCTACTCTCAATGCTGCTACTTTCCACTGCGCTGTGGGCTCAACAGACCGAGCCCGCAATTGTTGCTGTGGAGGCTGAAGAGGCAGCAGAGAGCACTACCACTGATTCGCTGACCGTCGCGCTCGACCCGAATGCACCGATGGCAGACTACACTTCGCCCAAGAAGTACATCATCCGCAACATCAAGGCCGACGGCATTAAGTTCCTCGATGCCAATATGCAGATAAACTCCTCGGGTCTTGCCGTGGGCGACGAAATCACCATCCCTGGCAGGGAGATTTCCGACGCTATCACCCGCCTGTGGAGCAAGCAATACTTCTCGGATGTGCAGATTTATGCTACGCCCGTAGGCGACAGTGTGGACCTCCACATCCTCTTGGCCGAGCGCCCCAGGATTTTCCGCTGGCTCTTTGAGGGTATCTCCAATAGTGCCAAAAATACGCTCACCGATGAGCTCAAACTCAAGCGCGGTGCCGAGACCCTCACCGACTACAACATCGAAAAGCGCGTAAACCAGATTAAGGACCACTACATCCACAAGGGTTGGCGCAATGTGGAGGTCACACCCCGCATCGAGAACGACAGCGTCATCAAGAACGCCGTGAATGTCACCTTCGTCATCGACAAGCGCGAGAAGGTGCGCATCGGCGAGATTGTCTTCGAGGGCAACGAGGTCTTCACCGATAAGCAACTACGCAAGGTGATGAAGAAAATTCACCAGAAGAGCATCAACATCTTCCACAACACCAAGCTGAGGGAGGATGAGCTCCAGGAGGACTTCGACAACATCATCGACTTCTACCACTCGAAGGGCTACCGTAATGCAATGATTGTGAGCGACTCGGTATATATTATCAGCCCCGAGCGCATCGGCCTGAAGATTACCATCGACGAGGGTAACAAGTTCTACTATCGCAACATCAAGTGGGTTGGAAACAGCAAGTATTCCACCGAGCACCTGAACAATATTCTGGGTATTAAGCCCGGCGACGCCTACGACAAGAAGACTCTCAATGAGCGTCTTGGTGTGGGCAAGGAGGACGACCCCGAGGATGTTTCGACCGTCAATGCTCTCTATCAGAATGAGGGCTACCTCGCTTCGCAGATTTCGCCCACCGAGATTATCATCGGCTCGGACAGCATCGACCTGGAGATTAAGATTTTCGAGGGCCAGCAGTACCGCTTCAACAATGTGGGCATCACGGGCAACAACAAGGTGAACGATGAGGTCATCCGCAGGGAGATTTACACTCGCCCGGGTGAGCTCTACAACCGCGCCCTGCTGATGCAGACTATGCGTCAGTTGGCCGCTATGGGCCATTTCGACGAGACCCAGATTCGTCCCGACATCCGCCCCGTGATGGGCTCCAATGATGCTGTGGATGTAACCTGGCGACTGAGCGAGAAGGCCTCGGATAAGTTTGAGATTAGCGGTGGTTGGGGTGCCGGTATGTTTGTCGGCTCGCTCGGCGTGGTCTTCACCAATATGAGTATGCGCAACCTCTTCAACAAGGAGGCGTGGAGGCCCTATCCTCAGGGCGACAACCAGCAGCTCTCCATCCGCGGTCAGACCAACGGTACCTACTACAGCTCCTTCTCGGCAAGCTTCACGGAGCCCTGGTTGGGTGGCACCAAGCCCAACTCGCTCACCGTGGGTGCCTACTGGTCGGAGCAGACCACCAACTACTACACCGCCTACACGGGCCTTGTGGACAATGGTCAGTATTTCCGCGCAATGGGTGCCAGTGCAGGTCTTGGTCGCAGGCTTTCGTGGCCCGACCAGTACTTCACCATCTACAACGAGTTGGCATATCAGGCCTACGGGATGAAGGATTGGGACTACTTCCTCATCAACAACGGCAGGGCCAACATCTTCACCTTCCGTACGCTTCTGTCGCGTAACTCCACCGACTCGCCCATCTACCCCCGTCGAGGCTCGGAGTTCTCGTTCTCACTGACGCTTACTCCCCCCTACTCGCTCTTCACACCCGACAAGGACTACTCGTCGATGAGCGACTCGGAGAAGTATAAATGGATTGAGTACCACAAGTGGCTGTTGAGCTACAAATGGTACTACCCCCTGACCAACGATGGCAAACTTGTTGTAATGACAAGGGCAGAGATGGGTTATCTGGGCAACTACACCCCCGAGAAACAGTCCCCATTTGAGGGCTTCGATGTCGGTGGTGACGGTATGTCGGGCTACAATGTCTATGGTGTGGATATCATCTCGCTGCGTGGTTATGAGGATGGCGCTGTGACACCCAGCAAGAACACCTACACCTACGCCAATGTCTACAACAAGTACACCGCCGAGTTGCGCTACCCGCTCATTATGGAGCCCGCATCGCAAATCTATGCCCTGGTGTTTGCCGAGGCAGGTAACGGCTGGCTCTCGTGGAAGCAGTTTAACCCCTTTGAGCTGAAGCGTTCGCTGGGTGTGGGTGTGAGAATATACCTGCCCGTATTCGGCCTGCTGGGTATCGACTGGGGCTACGGCTTCGACAAACCCTACGGCAGCAACAACATAAGCGGCAGCCAGTTCCACTTCGTAATCGGACAGCAATTCTAATTATTAGTAACCATATAAAGATAGTGACTATGAAAAAGAGTATCATTTTGGCCCTTTTGGCATCGGTTTTCACACTCGGTGTTTCGGCGCAGAAGTATGCAGTGGTAAACACCCAGAAGGTATATCAGTCAATGGAGGCGTACGCAGAGGCCGTAGAGGAGATTGACGAGCTCGCAACTGCCTACCAGAAAAATATCGACGAGGCCTACCAGAAGGTCGAGGAGATGTATCAGAACTATATGATTGCACGCGATGGCCTCACCTACGAGGAGCAGAAGACCGAGGAGCAGAACATCATCGCCAACGAGCAGAAAATCACCACCTATCAGCAGAATGTCTTTGGCGCCGACGGCATCCTCACCAAAAAGCAGGAGGAGCTCCTTAAACCCTTCCACGAGAAGGTTGCCAACGCAATCAAGAGTTACGGCGTGCAGAATGGCTACGATATGATTGTGGACATCGCCACCACCGCCCTTCCCTACTACTCGGCAACGATTGATATCACAGAGGAGATCATAAAACTTGTTAAATAAATAAAACTCTAAACAGACACATTTCTATGAAATTTATGATGAAACTTTCGCTTGCGGTTCTCGCCCTCGTGGCTACCACCACCGTAGGCTATGCACAGCCCAAGTTCGGTTATGTAAACTCGCAGGAGATCATCCTCTCGATGCCCGAGATGGAGGAGGTACAGCTCGGTATGGAGCGCCTTCAGAAAGACCTGGGCGAGCAGCTCGAGATTATCCAGGTGGAGTACAACAACAAGGTTGCCGAGTATCAGAAGAATGTAAACTCATACTCCGACGCTATCCGTCAGAGCAAAGAGCAGGAGCTTATGAGCCTCCAGCAGCGCTACGAGGAGCTTGGCAAAGCAGGCCAGCAGGAGCTCCAGACCCAGCAGGCTAAACTGATGCAGCCCATCGTTGAGAAGGCTACCGCAGCAGTTGAGAAAATTTCCAAAGAGCAGGGCCTCATCGCAGTATTCGATATGGCTGCCGGTTCGCTCGCCTACTTCGACAAAGAGCAGATGATTGATATTGCTCCTATGTTGCGCAAAGAGCTCGGCATCGCAGAGCCCGCAAAATAAAATAGGAAAAGAGGTCGGAGCTATCCGACCTTTTTTTGTCTACTCTCAGACGCAATCAGCCCCCGAAGTTCGGGGGCTGATTGCGTTAAGAATTGCTAATTGAGAATTGAGAGTTAAGAGAAGGGCCAAAAGGGCCAAAGAGCGGAAAGGGATAAAAGGGATAAAGCGATTGACGAATAAACAGACCTCTCCCGCCTTTCAGGCACCCTCCCCTAACTTAGGGGAGGGATAAGTATAAGACACAAAAGACCTATACGACCTATAGGCCCCATAAGACCCATAGGCCCATTTGCCCCATAAGTCATTTTGGCCCTTTCTGCCCTTTTCGCCCTTTTGGCCCTTTCTGCCCTTTCTGCCCTTTTAGCCTCTACCCTCCCCTAAGTTAGGGGAGGGTGCCTGAAAGGCGGGAGAGGTCTGTTATCAGTTGCCAGTTGTCAATAGACGGTCGACGGTCGACCGCCGAGTGCATATCGCGGAGGGAATTTGGTGCCAGCAAGATGGGCGAGTCCGCAGGCGGCAACGGCCGCAACGAGTGAGGGTGGTGCTCCCCACCCCATTACCTTGAAAACAAAAAAACGCATAGAGCGGGATGAATGCAAGGCTTGCAACAAAAATGCTCTGGCATATTACTTAAGCGTAAATGCCAGAGCACATTTTTGTTGTATAACGAAGCAGTCGCCCGCTATATGCGTTTTTTTTAGAGTTGGATAGGTTTATACTTGGGAACCAAAATCTTCATCACAACCCAACCGATGAGGTAGGCAACAGCGCAGAAGGAGAACATAATCATATAGCCTGCCTCCTTGCCCTCGAAGCCGAAGAGCACAAGACCAACCTTGTCGCTATAGTCAAACAGTGCACCGGCGCTCTTCTGGATGAGGAACGAGCCGATACCGCCAGCCATACCACCAATACCGGTGATGGTTGCAATCATAGTCTTGGGAAACATATCGCCAATGGTCGAGAAGAGGTTGGCGCTCCAAGCCTGGTGAGCCGCACCTGCAATACCGATGAGCACTACGGGCCACCACATCGACGCGTGGGCCAGAGGCTGTGCTGCAAGAGCCACAAGGGGGAAGAATGCGAAGATGAGCATTGCGAGCATACGGCCCGAGTAGGGCTCCATCTTCTTCTTATCCACAAACAGAGTGGGCAGATAGCCACCTGCAATGGAGATCATCACGATGAGGTAGAGCACGCCCAGAGCAATCTGGAATTTGGGGTCGGTCGAAGCCAGGCCGTAGGTAGTCTTCAGGTAGGAGGGCATCCAGAAGAGGAAGAACCACCATACGCCGTCGGTCATAAACTTACCCACGATAAAGGCCCAAGTCTGACGATACTTGAACGACTGCCAGAGCGACACCTTCTTCTCCTGCTGAGCAGGGGCCTCCACCTCGGCGGGTTTCTCTGCCACCACCTCATCCGAGAGGATATAGTCGAGCTCTGCCTTGTTTACTGCGGGGTTCTTCTCGGGCTTTTTGTAGATGAACTGCCAGAAGCCCATCCATACGAAACCGAGCGCACCTATAATAATAAAGGCCATCTCCCAGCCCCATTTGGCTGCCAGAGGGGGAATACAGAAGGGGGCGATGAGTGCGCCGATGGTCGAGCCGGCATTGAAGATGCTGGTCGCAAAAGCGCGGTCGCGTTTGGGGAAGTACTCGGCGGTAGCCTTGATTGCTGCGGGGAAGTTGCCCGCCTCACCAAGCGCCAGCACACAGCGAGCAATGATGAAGAAGGTGGAGCTAATCAGAGCGATGCGAGCCACCATCTCGGCGTCGGCCACCAGTGCCAAATTCTCGGCGCCAACAATATTCTCGGTCACCAGACCGCACACTGCGTGGATACAAGCGCCAAATGACCAGATGCCAATACTCCACATATAACCCTTCTTGGTGCCCATCCAGTCGACAAAGCGACCTGCAAAGAGCATTGCAATGGCGTAGAAGAGCGAGAAGATACCCGTGATGTTACCGTAGTCCGAGTCGGACCAGTGGAACTCGGGGCGGATGAAGTCCTCGAAGGTGAGCGAGAGCACCTGACGGTCGAGGTAGTTTACTGTTGTTGCAAAGAACAACATAGCGCAAATGACCCAACGATAGTTGGTCTTGCGTCCTGACTGAATTTTACCCATTGTAAAGTCTTGTTTATTGTGTTAGTAATCAATTAGTTCTCATAGGTCACAACTGCCACCTCCAGAGGATTCTGCTTGGCGGCGACAACCTCGGCCATAAGGCCGTCGAAAGCCTCTTTCGAGGGCACATCCACCAAAGTAGACTTGCTCCACAGAGCACCCCAGTAGTAGGTCAGAGGCTCGCCAATGGCTACCCTATTGTAGACTGCCGCGTGGCCAAAGGTACCTGCGGGTTTCTCGTCCTTGCGCTGCCAGAGCCTATTCTCGGCACCCTTCCACCCTTTGGGGAAGTACATTGCCTGATAGAGCTCACCACCCTCGGGGGCCTCCACAGCCTCGGCGTAGGTCACAAAGTGGGCCTGCTCGTTGTAGCGTGCGCGGATATTCTCCTCGTGGAGCACGATGCCCGACATAAGATTGAGTACACCTGCGGCAGGGCCCTCATAGACGAGGGTTGTCTTATTGAGGAAGGAGCCCTTGTCGATGGAGATGAAGCGCACCTCGGTCACCCTCTTGCCGTCAATCTTGGAGGGGTGATAGGTCAGCTTGGCGGTGAACCTCAAGGGGCCGTTGTCCAGAATCTCACACTCCTTGTAGCAATAGGGATAGAGAATCTTGCCATTATCCAAGATGGCCGTAGCGCCACCACCGAGGGTGGGACCAACCTTGTAGGCATCCATACCGTTGCCGTGGTCGTTGTGGTAGCTCACCGAGGCGTAGAGTGCGTCGGCGGCTGCGGGGTCGCTCTCCCTGAGGGCGGCAATCTGAGCCTTGGTTTCGGGGTTGAGTTCCTTATTGTAGCGCTCCTCCACAACGGGGAGGTCGGTGCTATTCTTCACCCACACATCGTAGCCAAAGGCCCTCTCGCCACTCTGCTGGAGTGCTGGGCCATAGGCACGGAAGGCGATAAGGTCGCTCTCCCACGCCATATCGTCAACCCTCTCGGGATAGACCCTACCGCAAGCATAGGCCTGCTGTTTGGCCTTCAGGTCGCTGTACTCTACACTGTATTCGGCCTTTGCGCCGGCCTCCACATCGCACTGAAAGATGAGTTTGCCATCGTAGGTCACCTGCGAGGGGACAACATCGCCCTTGTAGTTGCGTACGACCACACCCTCGGCAGCCTCTGCCTTGAGCAGTTTCATATCGACCTCCACCATCTCGCCCACGCGAGCTTTGTCGCTCTTGTTCTCAACGATTATCTCGTCGCCCTGCTGCGCACAGCCCGCCATCATAAGGAGTGCTGCCAGGGCCAAAAGTTTACATTTCATAGCACTGATTATCATTTACTTATTTGGGTTGTTTACCGATATAGGCCAGGATACCTCCATCGACATAGAGGATGTGGCCGTTGATGAAGTTCGAAGCCTCCGAAGCAAGGAATATTGCGGGGCCCATCAGGTCCTCGGGAGTGCCCCAACGAGCTGCGGGGGTCTTGGCGATGATGAACTTATCGAAGGGGTGACGCTCGCCGTCGGGCTGGAGCTCCCTCAGAGGAGCCGTCTGGGGCGTTGCGATATAGCCGGGGCCAATGCCGTTGCACTGGATGTTATACTCGCCATACTCGCTCGCGATGTTGCGGGTGAGCATCTTCAGACCGCCCTTGGCAGCCGCATAGGCCGACACTGTTTCGCGGCCGAGCTCCGACATCATCGAGCAGATGTTGATAATCTTGCCCCCACCCTTAGCAATCATCTGAGGGATGACGGCCTTGGACATAATAAAGGCGGCCGTGAGGTCAATATCAATCACCTGACGGAACTCCTCGGTGGTCATCTCGTGCATAGGGATGCGCTTGATGATACCCGCATTGTTCACCAGAATATCCACCACACCAAGCTCCTTCTCGATGTCTGCCACCATAGCCTTGACACCCTCTTCGTCCGTCACATCGCAGATGTAGCCACGAGCCTCAATACCCTTGGCCTTGTAGGCGGCAAGTGCCTCGGCCAAGTGGTGCTCGGAGCGGCAGTTGAAGGCAATCTTCGCGCCCGCCGAAGCCAGAGCCTCGGCAATGGCAAAACCAATACCATAGGCCGCACCCGTCACGAGTGCAACCTTACCCTCGAGTGAAAAATTGGCTTTCATACTCTCACTCCTCTATTTAAGGTCAGTAATGAGCGAAAAATCCTGATCGCCATAGTCGAGGTTCTCGCCACCCATACCCCAGATGAAGGTGTAGTTGTGAGTAGCGGCCGCCGAATGGATGCTCCACTCGGGCGAGAGGACAGCCTGGTCGCCCTTCATCCAGATGTGGCGGGTCTCATCCACCTGGCCCATAAAGTGGCACACAGCGTGGTCCTCGGGGATGTCGAAGTAGAAGTATGCCTCCATACGGCGCGAGTGGGTGTGTGCGGGCATCGTATTCCACACACTACCGGGGGCGAGCTCAGTCATACCCATCTGCAACTGGCAGGTGGGCAGCACCTGGTTCACAAGCATCTTGTTTATATTGCGGTCATTGGAGCCCTCAAGCGAGCCCATATGAGCAACAATGGCGTTCTCCTTGGTCACCTTTTTGTCGGGATAGTTGCGGTGGGCAGTGAGCGAGTTGAAGTAGAATTTCGCGGGCTCGGCGGGATTCTCACTCTCGAAGTAGACATCCCTATCGCCCGAGCCGAGGTAGAGGGCCTCCTTGAAGTCGAGCTCATAGACCTCCTGGCCTACTCTCACACGGCCGCGACCTTTGCCCACATTGTAGATACCGAGCTCCCTGCGAGTGAGAAAATAGGGCGCCTTGAGGGGGTCGATGGCCTCGAGTTTGAGGCTCTCGGCTACGGGCATAGCTCCGCCCACAACCATACGGTCATACATCGAGTAGACCATATTGACCTCGTCGGCCGCAAACACTCTCTCAATCAGAAAGTCGCGGCGCAGGCGTTTGGTATCGTAACTTTTTGCGTCCTCGGGATGGGCCGCATAACGGATTTCGTAGTTAGTTTTCATAGGTATTTCGTTTTAATCATTCACATTACATTCGCTATTTCCTTACGGCCTCGACAATGGCCAGAGCCTCGCGACACTTCTCGGTAACGGCTGCCCAGTTACCCGCCTTGAGTTCTGCCTTGGGGAAGAGTTTGGAGCCCATACCCACACAGAATACGCCTGCTGCAAACCACGCCTTGAGGTTCTCCTCGGTGGGCTCCACAGCACCCGTAGCCATAATATTGCTCCAAGGCAGGGGTGCCTTGATGTTCTTCACAAAGTCGGGACCTCCCACACAACCTGCGGGGAAAATCTTGGTCACATCGCAACCCATCTCCTGGGCGTGACTAATCTCCGTAACAGTACCACAACCAGGCACATAGGGTACCAAGTGGCGGTTGCATAGTTTGGCCACCTCGTCATTCATACAGGGGCCCACGATGAAGTTGGCACCATACTGGATGTAGAGTGCGGCGGTGGGGGCATCCACAATGGAGCCTATGCCCAGCACCATCTCGGGGCACTCCTTGAGGGCAAATTTATTGAGGCCGGCGAAGATGTCGGCTGCGAAGTCACCCCTATTGGTGAACTCGAAGACCCTCACACCACCCTCGTAGCACGCCTTGAGGACATTTTTTGCCACCTCCAGGTCGGCATCGTAGAATACGGGCACCATTGCGCTCTGCTGCATTGCGGCCATTACGGCCATCTTATTGAATTTTGCCATAATTTACAAGTTGAAAGTTAAAATCTGCCGTCGACGGTTGTCAGTGTTCCGTTTTCAGTTGTCAGTTTTCAGTTGTCAGATGTCCTTACCTCTGTACTCGGCCGCTGCCGTCGCCACCTGCAAGGGCCTCCACCTCCTCGACCGAAACGAGGTTGAAATCGCCATTGATGGTGTGCTTCAGAGCCGAGGCTGCAACCGCAAACTCCAGAGCCTCACCCTGAGTGGGCTTGGTCAGCAGACCGTGGATTATACCTCCACTGAAGGAGTCGCCACCGCCTACCCTATCAACGATGGGAAGAATATCATAGCGTTTGCTCACATAGAACTCCTCGCCGTTGTAGATCATAGCCTTCCAACCGTTGTGGCTGGCCGAGAGGGACTCCCTGAGGGTGGAGATGACATACTTGAAGCCAAACTCCCTCTTCATCTGCTCGAAGATGGCCTTGTAGCCCTCAGCATCGGTCTTGCCACCCTCAACATCGGCATCGGGCTTGAAGCCGAGGCAGAGCTCAGCATCCTCCTCGTTGCCGATGCAGACATCCACATACTGCATCAGAGGGCGCATAATGGAGTGGGCCTTCTCCTTGGTCCAGAGTTTCTTGCGGAAGTTCAGGTCCACCGACACCGTGGCGCCGTGACGCTTGGCGGCCTCACAAGCGAGCCTTGTCAGCTCGGCGGCCTTGTCGGAGATTGCGGGGGTGATACCCGACCAGTGGAACCAATCGGCACCCTCCATAATAGCGTCGAAGTCGAAGTCCTCAACCGAGGCCTCCGCAATCGAGGAGCCCGCACGGTCGTAGATGACCTTGCTGGGGCGCATAGCCGAGCCACTCTCCAGATAGTAGATTCCCAGACGCTGGCCACCACGAGCGATGAAGTCGGTGTGGACACCATAGCGTCTGAGGGCATTCAGCGCCGACTGACCAATCTCGTGCTTGGGCAGCTTGGTCACAAAGTAGGCCTCGTGGCCGTAGTTGGCACAGCTCACAGCCACATTGGCCTCGCCACCACCATAGACCACATCAAACCTGTCGGCCTGAACGAAACGATTGTTCTGTCCTGCGGGCGAGAGCCTGAGCATAATCTCGCCAAAAGTAACAATTTTCATAGTGTGTAGATTTTTATGTTATTTGCACAATTATCGTTTTAGGTGTGGCTCCTCGGGAGGAGTTATGCAAATATAGCGAATTTTTCTGTGAGTAGGCCACTCCGCGCAATTACTTTTCCCTATGGGAAACCTTTTTGATAACTATTCCACTTAAAATGACAAAAAATACAGATTGAGAATTGAAAATTGAAAATTGAAAATTGAGAGTTATTTAGGAGGGTGTGGGGAAATTAGGGACCTATGGGGCCTATGGGACTTATGAGTCTTATAGGTCTTATAGGTCTTATAGGTCTTATAGGCCCCATAAAAAAATCCCTCCCCTAAGTTAGGGGAGGGTCGCGAAGCGGGGAGAGGTCTGTTGTGCTTCGGCAGCGGAATGAGAGAAATGAGAGAAATGGGAGGACCAACTCTAAATCCCCTTTTGGTCCTTTTTGCCCCTTTTGCCTATTCTCGACCATAGTAGTGATTCTTAAGACCAAGATGTCCATTAGGTATTAAAATTAATACCCATAAACACAACGAAATCTAACCACCTTGCACTAACTGCTGATACTTAATGCCTGCTGGTATCGTCAATTGACAAGCAACAGAATTTATGCATAGTCGATAAAGACTTCTGCGGCCAAAATTTGATTATTGGCAGAAAACGCCTATATTTGTAGCAACATATTCACAAACACGGAAAGTGTAAGTTTATTCTCGTAATCGAATCTGGAAAATTCAAGGGAGAGATTAAGCTGGCATTTCTCGCGTCGTACCCTGCAATGGGGTATAGGCGTGGGTCGTCGCTTATTTTATCCCAAGGCATTCCAGAGCCCGATTACTAAAGTAAGCTTTCGGCACCACGCTTTCTTATTTTTTATAATTACACTCTCGGGTGTCAGGGTACTAATAAACTATCATTATGAAAAAACTATTATTTGTAGTAGCGATTGCTGCTTTGGGTGTTAGTTGTACCACAATGGCGCCACAAACCATTGGCACTGGAAGCACAACTGATCCGTCTGTTTGGTATTACCAGAAGTATGGTTTTACCGAATCTATGGCACGAATGCTTGAGCCCGAACTAATCATGCTTCTAACTCCTCTTGCGGCCGACCTTAATGTATCAAGCGAGAAAATAACCTACATCGAGAAAGATGCTTTTAGTCATCTCCGTATTGACGACCACACAATAAGCAATCTCGATGAATACAAAAAACTTGCTCTGACAAATGCATCGAACGCCTACCAAGCAGATGTTATTGTCGGTGCAACAATCAATGTCACAACGGAAGATAATAAATTGGTAATTCAGGTTTCGGGATACCCCGCCACATTCGCCAACTTCCGCAATGCAACTATAAGAGATACAGAACTTCTCAAAGCAGCCTATCCATTCAAGAACGAATTAGGCTTGGAAATTCTCGGTGTCTATAACGAGGAGGCTGAGGAACTTCAATAGTATAGTAATTAACATAGACCACCCAAAAATTCAATAATATGAAGAGAGTAATACTTATCATCAGCATTCTTCTATTTTTCACACACAGTATCAATGCGCAGCTTGTGAAATCTCGCTCAAGAACGCGCACGACCCACACATATACTCAACCCATTCAACAACCTGCAGCAGAGCAACAACCCATTCAAGAAACTCCAGCCAACATTAAAAAAGACTCAAACTGGAAGGCTTCACTCGGATTTAGATTAGGTCTATTTTCTGGCGTGGAGTATCTGGCTTACTATACCTCCTCACCAATTTTACAATTTGGCTTCGGAGCCGCTTTAGGTACTGCTTGGGGTGATTTCATCACAACACCAGAGTTAAGTGTAAAATTTAATTTATCACCGAATAAAAAAATCAACTTATACACCGCTTGTAATTTGGGATTACACACCTATTGGGGATGGGGCGATGTATACCCAACAGTAGCTCCAGAGCTTGGCATAGACATTAATGGTGCAAAAATGGATATGTTTGTTTCCATCAGTGCTCCCATTGAGATTGGCGACGGTGTCTGCCCGTTTGCCACATGGGGCCTACGCTTCTAACCACTCTTCTTAAAGCAAACAACGCCTCGAGAATATTTGCAATTCTCGGGGCGTTGTGCGATATTTGCGCCACGAATTTCCGCAAAACAGAATTAAGCAAACACACGATATGGAAGAGAAAGAGTATTTGGAGCAGTATGAGCAGAGGCTCGAGAAGCTGCTTGCGGGCCTTTGTGGCACCGAGGGCGGTATGTTTTTGGTGGAGGAGTTGGAGGAGCATTGGGCCGAGGATGCGCCCGAGTATATGGTTGACGCGGTCAGTCAGATAAACTCCTACCCCGCCTTCACGCTTGCCGTTGCGGGCTTCTATGGTATGGCACTCGCGGCCCTCTGGGACACCTCTTGGGAGGCGGGCAAGCGCCACACCTACGCCGAGTTCAGGGCCAAGGGCGGTGGCTTCGACACCGTCGATGAGTACATCCTGGAGCACATTCTGGCCATCAAGCCCGAGAGCGACACCCGCGAGTGGGTAGACGATATGATGCGCACCCTCTCCCACTCCGTGATGACCGCCATTCAGCACGAGAACATCGAGCACCAGACCACCCGCGCCTTCTACATTCTGGCCCGCTCGGCCAAGGTTATGTTCCGCGCAGGTGTGACCCTCGAGCTCAAGCGCCGCGGCTACCACTACGAGCGCGTAAAACTCGAAGATTTCGTAAATTAACTCTTCGGAGCAACCCTCACAAAACAATGCGAGCGACCCAATCGGTTTGGGTCGCTCGCGTTGTTTATTATAATGGTATCGCCTACTCCTGCTTGGTCAGATGCACATCCATCTGAGGGAAGGGGAAGTGGATACCCTTGGCGGGCAGCTCCTTGTAGAACTTCTCCAGAGTGTCGTGGTAGATACCCCAGTAGTGCTCGCTCTTGGCCCACACCCTCACGGTGATGTTCACTGAACTATCGGCCAGCGAACCAATGGCAACAAAGGGAGCGGTCTCCTTGTCGATGCGCTCATCGGCAGCGAGGATGTCCAAAATAGCCTTGCGTGCAACATCGAAGTCGTCACCGTAGGAGATAGCCACGCTGAAGTCCACACGACGGCGTTTCTCGGCCGAGAAGTTGTTGATGATGTTGTTCACAATGGGGCCGTTGGGCAGGGTAATGAGCTTGTTATCAACGGTGTTGATGACGGTGTTGAAGAGTTTAATCTCCTTAACGGAACCCTCAATGCCCTGGGTCTGGATGTAGTCGCCAATGCGGAATGGGCGCAACAGAAGAATCATCACTCCGCCTGCGAAGTTCTGGAGTGTGCCGCTCAGTGCCATACCGATGGCAACACCAACCGAAGCGAGCAGTGCTACAAACGAGGAGGTGTCGATGCCGAGTCGGCGGATGATTGTGATGACGACAATCACATAGAGGGCAGCCCTAACGAGCGAACGGATGAACTTGCCGAGAGAGATTTCCACCTTCTTTTTCTCGAAAGCCTTACTGAGCAGGCGGTCGATGTAGCGGATAATCCAGCGAGCCACGATGTAGATGGCAACGCAGATGAGGATATCCCAGAAGAAACCTGCCAATCCTTTTACGACAAAATCGAGAGCATCCTTAAATGGCATCTCTTTGATTTGCTCAACAGTAGTAGAGAGGTTGTTCGCCAACGAGTCTACTTGAATGGGGTCTACTTGCAAAAAACGCATAAAATTAAGGGTTTAAGTTATTAATTATTTGTGTTTGTGATTTCTTCTTAAGGCAAATATACGATTTTTATTCTTTATTCCTACGACAGAGGGTCTTGAAGTCGCACAACTTGCAGGAATCCTCTTTATTGGTGGCGACAAATGGTACATCTGAAGAGAAAATATCGGACAGGATATTTCTAAGGCCCGCCTCGAACTCCTCGCGGTAGTCGCCATAACTGCTCACCGAGCCTCTCGACTTATCGTTCAGAAGCGGCGAGTACTCCTTGTCGTGCATATAGCGGACATAGTAGAGCGAAGGGGTGGCACCCCTGCCCTCCAGTTTACCCTCGGCCTGCATACGCTCGGCTATCATCGAGTAGATGAGCGTCTGCACCATTGCGCCATAGCGCTCCTTGGGCAGCAGGGCGAGTATGTCGGCCAAGTGGGCGAACTCCTTATGTAGCGAGCCGGTCTTATAGTCGATGATGCGCAGCGAGCCGTCGGCCAAAAGGTCTATACGGTCGGCGATACCTTCGAATATCACACTCTTTCCCTCGGCGAACTCAAACTCACAACCCATAGACTTCTCCAGTCGGTAGACCCTGCTGACATCCCTTGCGGCATCGAAGCCCACAACGACCTTAACATACTTCTCCACCGTGTCGGCCACAATCCTAAGATTGCCACCATACTCATCCTCGGTGACGCTTTCGTCCGAGAAGTAGTCCTCCGCAATGGCCCTCACCACAGCTTCGTGTATCTGCTCGGGGGTGACCTTGGGGAGGTATGCCCTGGGAGGCTCACCACTGATTGTCATCGGGTCGTAGAGCAGCTTCATAGCCTTGTGGAAGATGGTGCCGAAGAGTGCATCGTCAACACTCTCCTCAATCTCGTCATCCACACGCAGGCCCGCCACAGACCTATAGTAGAACTTCAGAGGGCACTCCAAGTAGTTATTGAAGGCCGAGGGCGAAATGGTGCCCCTACCACCTTTCTCGTCTTCTCGGAGGAATCTATCCAGTCGGCGCATAATGCTCTCTGTCTTGGGCACCACAAGCTCACTCTGCCCTGCAAAGCCCACATTGAGGCTCTTATCTATGCGGTTGAGCTGATGGGGACTCTCGAAGTCGAGCTGATAGATGTAGCGGCTCTGCTCGCCCGTAGCCGCATCCGTAGCCACCGAGCAGTAGACCATATCCACCCTGCGTGCACGCTGCAACAGGCGGTAGAAGTAGTAGGCATAGACACCCTCATTATGGCGAGGCGTGGGCAGCCCATAGGCAAAGCGCAGATTATAGGGGATGAACGAGAGGTCCGTGAGGCGGCCCGAGGGGAAGTTGTCGTCGTTCATAGAGAGCACCACGACATTGTCGAAATCGAGGTTTCGGGTCTCCAGAATACCCATCACCTGCACGCCGCTTAGGGGCTCGCCACTATAGGGGATTCGGATGCTCTGCATCACGCGCCTTAGGAGTGACACATAGGTTGCCATACGCATCTCCACATCACACCGCTTGGCGGAATTATCACACTTCACAACAGCCTCACAAACAAGACCATAGGCCTCTCTTCTTAAAGCTCTCCTTTCGTCGCTCTCGTAGGGTATTGCAACCCTCACCATACGGCCCAACACATACACCAGATACTCCCTCAGATAGTGCCAATCGGCCACCCTGCGGAAGATTGCATTGAGTTCCTCGTTGTGCCCCGTAAGGTGTTCGCCACTGACATACATCCTCCCCCTACGCAACATAGCCTCGCGCAGCTCACGGCACAGTTCACCATCAAGTGCCGCCACAAAGGGGTGTGAGAGCAGCCCCTCGACATCCTTATGGTAGTAGGCTGCACGCCCTGCCTTACCCTCGCGCGAGCGGAGTTGGAGTTGCAGCAGTCGCTCGGTGAAACTATACACCAGCGTTGCCCTCAACGGGTAGCCCATAGTCACATTCACCTGTCCGATAGTATCGGGGAGTGAGTAGAGCAGCGGCGAGAGCAGATTTTCGTCCGTGAGCACAATGGCGGTATTCTTATCTATGTGTCCGTCGTGCTCCAGTACCTCTTCGACAAACTCGGCCACATACTTACACTGCAAGGAGTTGGAGGCAGTGGAGACAACCCTCATCTCTTTGGGCTCGGCGAAGTGGCTCTCGAGCCTGAAGGACGCGGGGGCAGGATAGCGTTTGAGGTTTTCACGCATAAAGAGGCCCGCCTCTTGTCTATCGTCACGGAGGTAGTATTCATCCCAATCCCAGTAGAAGTCGGCACTATGCACTCTGTGGAGGTGGTCGAAGAGGACCTTTTCGGCTGCCGAGAGGGCATTGAAACCGATGACCACATAGTCGCCTTTGGGGAGCTCTATGGCCCCTTCGCGCAGCAGGTCGGCCGCACGGCGATATATCATACCCGAGTAGCCCACGCCCATCTGCTCCAGTCGCTCACGCAGGCGTTCGTAGACGGGCAGCAGGGTGCGCCAGACGGTCAGGAATTTCTCCTTGTGGTCGGTCACCCTCTTGCCTGGTTCGAACTCGCGCCAGAAGCGACGGATGGCCATTATCTGCTCCTCGTCGAGGTAATCTTCCAAGGCGGCATCCACATCTTTCAGGTCGGCCACATTGGCAAAGAGCATAGGTGCATCAATGAGGTACTTATCCACCGCGTCGTAGTCGCCCAGAAGCACCTCGCCCCAATGGTAGAAACTGTCGAACGACTCTCCCTGGTGGTACTCCGCGTAGATTTTGTAGAGCTCCGTGATGGCCACAATCTGGTCCACCCTACCGAGGCCCGAGAGCTCCACCATAAGCGCATCTATCGACAGATACTCGGGTGCCCAGATGGGCTTCGACGCTATGCGCGAGAGTGCATCCACAAAGAAGACCCTCGTACGCACATTGGGAAGAATCACCCTCAACTCTCCCACTCTCTCTCCATAGCGACTCCACAAATCAGCAGCCACCTGTTCCAAGAATTTCTCCATACCTCAAACGATTGGCATTTATAACATCGTAAAGATAGGTATTTTTTTGTTTCTTTGCCAAATATTTTCTACCTTTATCAATCTTTTGGGCAGACTAATATACTATGGGAAGAGTTGATATATTGAGTGCATCGGCAGGCTCGGGCAAGACTTACCGCCTGACCCTTAGCTACATAAAGAGGCTTTTGGAGGAGCCCTACAACTATCGCCACATCCTCGCCGTGACCTTCACCAACAAGGCCACCGACGAACTCAAAGGGCGTATCCTTCGTGAACTCAACGCCTTGGCCAGGGGCTCAAAGAGCGACTTCGACGGCGAACTACACACATTGGGCTATGACCCCGAAGAGGTGCGCCGCAACGCCTCGCTCGCCCGCAGCCTCATACTGCACGACTACAACAACTTTGCAGTCCTGACGATTGACAAGTTTTTCCAGAGGATTATGCGTGCCTTCATCAAGGAGGCGGGCATAGATGTCAACTTCAACCTCGAACTCCACCCCGACACCCTGCTTGAGAGAGCCACCGAGACTCTACTCGAAAAGGTGACCACCAACAAAGACCTCTACCGTTGGGTGATTGGCTACATAGACGACCAGATGAACGAAAGTAAGTCGTGGAACATCAAGTCGGCCATCGCCACCCTCGGCAAGCAGCTCTTCAACGAGGAGTACAAGAGTGCCCAGATAGGCTCGGAGGATAAGCCCGAGTTGGAGAACATACTTCATACCCTCGCGGCCAAGGAGGCCATCTTGCACAAGGAGTATCAGCTTCTGGGAGAGAAGTTTGTGGCCATAATGGACAACTACGGCCTCGCCGCCGGCGACTTCAAGGATGGCAATCGAAGCAGCGTTGGAGTTCTGGCACAGAAAATTGCTTCGGGCGAGATTGCCGAGCCCAAGAGCACAGCCCACAAGGCCGTCGAGAATGGCGAGTGGCGCAGTAAGTCGGGCAAAAACCCCGCTTTTGCCACCATTGATGCCATTGCCGACAGAGAACTTAGACCCATTATCACTCGCATCATAGAGCTATACCCCGATGTCCTCAGGGCCCACAACACCAAGCAGGTGGTGGCCAAGCACTACCGCGACTTTGCGCTGCTGGCCGACCTGCGTAGCTGTCTGGACGAGATTTGCGCCCAGGAGGAGATTCTCCCGCTGGCGGATGTGAGCGGCATCATCAATCAGCTTGTGAGCAACAACGACACCCCCTTCATCTACGAGAAGGCAGGCAACCGCTATGACTACTTTATGATTGACGAGTTTCAGGACACCTCGGCGGTGCAGTGGCAAAACTTCGTACCCCTGCTCCGCAATGCCCTTTCGCAGAGCGAGGAGGCCCCCGTATTGTTGGTGGGCGATGTCAAGCAGTCCATCTATCGTTGGCGTGGTGGCGACTGGACCCTGCTATCCAAGGGTGTCAAAGAGGAGTTTGGGGATGTCAGGGAGGAGCCTCTGGTGATAAACCGCCGAAGTTCCAAGGGTGTGGTTGAGTTCAACAACCTACTCACCGAGGCGGCCACCCAATACATCACCAACGACATCAAGGTGCATACCCAAAAGGCCCTCGAGAATGGGAGCATCTCGGCCTCACTGGCCGCCAGAGCACCCAAGAGTGCCGAGGAGGCCTATGCCACCTTCCGTCAGGAGGTGAAACCCAAGGCCACCGACGGTTATGTCAGCGTGGAGCTCTACGGCGACAAAGAGGAGGATTGCTATGAGCCCCTCATTCGCCGCATTGAGGAGCTTCAGTCGAGGGGTTTTAGAGCCAAGGATATAGCCATTCTGGTGCGCGGCAACAAGGAGGGTGCCGACATTGCCTCCCGCCTATTGGCCCACAAGAACAACCCCGAGCGCACGGATAACTATGTCTTTGATGTAGTGACCGAAGAGGCCCTCACCATAAGCACCTCATCGGCCGTGAGGTTCATCACCTCGTGTCTGACCCTCACCTTCAACCACACCGACAAGATAGCCCTTGCGCTCTACAACGAGTACATAGGCCGCCCGATAGCCGAGCCCCTCTCGACCGAGGAGCAGGAGTTCATCTACTCCCTCTCGCTCCTTCATCCCGAGGAGGCGTTCAACGAGCTACTGCTCCACTACCCGTCGCTGAGCCGTGTAGAGGAGATACCCTACATTCAGGCTCTGCACAACCAGATAATCTCATACTGCTCGAAGAACATCTCCGATACGGCCCTCTTTATGAAGTGGTGGCAGGAGTCGGGCAGCAAGGAGTCGGTGTCGTTGCCTCAGGAATCCGACGCCATCACCATCTCCACAATACACAAGTCCAAAGGACTGGGTTATATGGCTGTGATTATCCCCAAGTGTAACTGGAACATACGCCCACGAAGCAAATCGCTCTTCTGGACCAAACCAAACAAGCCCCTCTCGAACAAAATAACCAAGTTCCCGGCCAGTTTTGTGCAGGATATGGCCACGAGCGACTTTGCCGAGAGCTACCTCGAGGAGCTCACAATGTCCGACATCGACGCACTCAACATCCTCTATGTGGCCATCACAAGGGCCATCGAGGAGCTCCACATCCTACTCCCCTACAAGAGCAACGAACGCATCCCCAACAACATAGGCGTAGCGGTAAGGAGTTTCATCGGAATGAATCAGGTGGGCGATAAATATGAGTACGGCACCCCGCAGCAGTTCACCTCGCCCGAGAGGAAAGAGGCATCACTCTCCCGTTTCCAGACCCACTCACCCACCAACAAGGTGGCCGTACGCTACTCCCACCAGCGTTACGACGAGGAGAGCCAGGGCGAGAACCTCCAGCCACGCGAATTTGGCGTGCTGATGCACCGCGCAATGGAGGGAGCCACAACTATGGAGGATATCGAGCGCCAGATTGGGCTTATCGTTACCGACGGCATCATCACCCCCGAAGAAGCTACTCCCCTCAAGGAGAAGATTATCGCCTCGCTCAAAGAGCACAGCGTGGAGGAGTGGTTCGACGGCTCGTGGCAGCAGGTCAAGAGCGAGAGGGAGATTGTGAGCGACGGCAAGTCGTGGAGGCCCGACCGCGTGATGATACGCGGCAAGGAGGCTGTGATTGTGGACTACAAGTTTGGCCTCAACCGCCCCAAGTCCTATGCCAACAAGATTAGCCGCTACTGCAAGTTACTCCAGGAGATGGGCTACGAAAGGGTGAGCGGCTACCTCTGGTACATAACCCTTGGCGACATCGAAAAGGTGGTATAGATTTGCGTACGATGAAAAAGAGACTCTACAAAATTGTTGGCTCACTCTGCGTAGTGCTTGCTACGCTCGGCATCGCGCTGCCGGGCCTCCCCACCACCCCACTCCTACTGGCCGCCTCGTGGCTCTTCTACCGCTCCTCGCCAAGGCTCCAGAGGTGGCTGTTGGATTCGCGTCTGGGCATCTACATCAGGGATTACGAGAGGCGTGGCGGTATGCGCCGAGCCACCAAGGTGATGGTCGTAGCTCTTATGGTGACAATGGTCACCTGCTCCATAGTGTTTTTCATCCACAATGCGGTGGTGGACTGGGTGGTCGGCATAGCAGGCCTTGTGGGGTGCTATGTGGTCATCTTCAGAGTACCAAATGGAGTTGAAAGTTGAGAGTTTTTAGGATATAAGGTCCTTAAGGTCTTTAAGGTCTTTAAGGTCTTTAAGGTCATTAACTTCCCTAATCTCCCTAAATTCCCTAAATTCCCTAAATTCCCTAATCTCCTCAATCCCTCAACTTGCGGTAGATGGTAGCCGTGCGGGCGACATTGTAGATTCTTATGTAGTGGCGCACAACTCCATCTCCCTCTTTGCGCGAGAAGGAGTGGTACTCGCCCTCGAGTTCATTGCGCTCAAATCCACCGAAGCGCTCCTCATCGGTCGACAGCAAAATACCATAGACACCCGCCTCGGGCACAGGAATCATATAGTCGGGCACACTGCGCGTGGGATTCCAGTTGAAGACATAGACGAGCGGACCGTGGTTGTAGACCATAACCTGATCGCCATCGTACATTGCCAGTTGGTTGGCATAGCCCATACCGAGCTGATTGTAGCGCGTGAGCATACCTATCATTGCGCGGTCGAACTCGCCGAGGTAGTGATACCTCAGCTCCTTGTTCTCCGCGAGCGACCATTGGCGGCGTGCGTGGTCGTAGCTCCAGTTATTTCCCACCCTCGGGAAGTCTATCCACTCGGGGTGGCCAAACTCATTGCCCATAAAATTGAGGTAGCCCTGACCGCCCAGCGAGGCAGTCACGAGCCTTATCATCTTATGCAGAGCCATACCCCTATCGACCATAAGGTTGCGGCTCGAGGAGTGCATCGAGTCATACATTGCCGTCTGCAACAGACGGAAGGCTATGGTCTGGTCGCCCTGCATAGCCTGGTCGTGGGACTCGCAGTAGGCAATCGTTTGGGTGTCGTTGCCGCGATTGTTCAGCACATTCCAGATGTCCCACACATTCCACTTTTCATCGGGCACCTCCTTGAGCATCTTTATCCAGAAGTCGGGCACACCCATCGCCAGACGGTAGTCGAAACCGATACCGCCCTCCGCTACGGGGCTTGCAATGCCGGGCATACCGCTCACATCCTCGGCGATGGTCACCGCATCGGGGCGGAGCTCGTGTACGAGGTGGTTGGCAAGGGTGAGGTATGTGATTGCGTCACGATTGACGCCCGCATCAAAATACTTCTCCCTGCAATCGAACTCCGTATAGCCGTGGTGGTAGTAGAGCATAGATGTCACACCATCGAAACGATAGCCGTCAATATGGAACTCCTCAATCCAGTATTTCACATTGGAGAGCAGGAAGTGGGTCACCTCCCTCTTGCCGAAGTCGAAAATCTTTGAATCCCAATACTTCTGATAGCCTGCATCGCCTGCCAGAGAGTAGAGGTTGGGCGAGCCGTCGAGCTCATTGATGCCCTCGGCAAAGTTTTTGACATAGTGAGCGTGCACGAGGTCCATAATGACCGCAATGTTCATATCGTGGGCCTTCTTTATGAGGGCCTTGAGCTCTTCGGGAGTGCCGAATCTCGAGGAGGGTGCAAAGAAGTTGGACACATGGTAGCCATAGCTGCCATAGTAGGGGTGCTCGGCGATGCCCATCACTTGGATGGCGTTGTAGCCCGCAGCCTTGACCCTCGGCAGCACCTTCTCGGCAAACTCGGTGTAGGAGCCCACCTTGGCCTCCTCCTGAGCCATACCTATATGACACTCATATATGAATAAGCCCCTATCGCGCTCCACACGGAAGCCATCCTCGCCCCAGTCGAAAGGCTCCGAGGGGTTCCAGAATTGGGCCGTAAAGTTCTTTGTCGTATCATCCTGCACAGCCCTGGTCACCCAGGCGGGGATACGCTCGTGGGTACCATTGGCACCCGTGACGAGAATCTTGTAGAGCATACCGTGGGCCAAGTGGTACTCCCTATCCGAGAGGAAGATACTCCACACACCCGTCTGCTGATTCTTAAAGAGCGGCAGCGAGGTGCGGTCCCAGCCGTTGAAGTCGCCAAAGAGGTAGACACTCTCGGCCGCGGGCAGCCACTCGCGGAACCACCAACCCTTGTTGCGTTCATCCCTCTGGAAACCGAAATAGCGGTAGCCGTTGGCAAAATCCACAATCGAGCCCGAGGAGGCCTCGATGTCGGCGAGTTTTGAGGTATATAATTTGTAGCGGTAGTTGAGCTCCCCTTCGACGGGCTCGAGCCAACTATCTTTCTCTATGATTGACAGACGCTTAACCATAATTAGACACTTTTTTGCGACAATAAAAATACTCTTTTTTCCTTTAGGGAGCAAATTTATTCACAAAAATTGCTATTTTTGTCACTTTAATGGGCGTATTTGGCTGACGAAACAACTACAAAAACAATACTAACATTTTTAACTAAAACTTTTATTTATGCTACAATTTTTCGCAAATCTTTGGGAGAATAACCGCCCAATGTTGATTCTGATGGCAATCTTGGTAGTAGTGATTCCTTTCCTGGTATTCTACATCCGCAAGGCCACCAAGGAGCACCCCAAGGGCCTCATCTCGGCCGCTCTGAGCAATATGGGTGAGCGTTTCGGCTACTACATTATGAACGCCGTACTTCTCCTTTTCATCTGCTCCAAATTCGGTATTAGCGACGACGCAGCCGGCTGGATCTACGCAGTTTTCTATTTCCTCATCTATGTACTGAGCCTCCCCGGTGGTATCATCGCCGACCGCACTCAGAAGTACAAAGGCACCATCATCACCGGTCTTTTGGTTATGGCCCTTGGTTATGGTATCCTTTCGGTGCCCGTATTTGCCGAGAAGACCGGCTTCTCGTGGGTATTGGTACTCACCTGCGTTGCTCTGTTCATCATCGCCTTTGGTAACGGTCTGTTCAAGGGTAACCTCCAGGCTATCGTAGGTCAGATGTATGACAACTTCGAGGCCGAGGCTGCAAAGAAAGGTCCCGAGGAGTTGGCAAAAGCTAAAGAGAAACGCGACTCTGGTTTCCAGATTTTCTATGTATTCATCAACATCGGTGGCGTTATCGCCCCCTTCATCGCTCCCCTTCTGAGGAGCTTCTGGCTCAAGATGCACGACCTGGCATACAATGCCGACCTGCCCCGTCTGTGCCACGACTTCATCAACAGCACCAAAGAGGGCGCTGCTCCTATGACCGAGACCGCTATGGAGAACCTCACCAGCCTTGCAGCTAATGTGGGTCACACCGGCGCCGTAGATGCAGCTTTCTGCAACAGCTACCTCGAGATTTTCAACACCGGCGTACACTTCTCGTTCATCGCTTCGGTTGTTGCTATGCTCATCTCGCTCACCATCTTCCTCTGCGTGAAAGGCAAACTGCCCAACCCCGCAAAGAAAGAGAAGAAGGCCGAGGTTGACTACACTCCCGAGGAGAGGGCAGCCAACGCAAAAGAGATCAAACAGCGTCTTTACGCGCTCTTTGCAGTTCTTGGCGTTGCAGTATTCTTCTGGTTCTCGTTCCACCAGAATGGTCAGTCGCTGTCGGTATTTGCTCGTGACTTCGTTTCGACCGGTTCGATTCCTCCCGAGATTTGGCAGTGCATCAACCCCTTGTTCGTAATCATCCTGACCCCCATCATTATGTTCATCTTCGGTAGCCTGGCACGCAAAGGCAAAGAGGTTTCCACTCCTCGCAAGATTGCCCTCGGTATGCTCATCGCCGCTTGTGCCTACATCTTCCTGATGGTCATCGCTATGTTGAATCAGTATCCTTCGGGTGCAGAGTTCAAGGATCTGGCCGAGGCAGTCAAGGAGTCGATGAAATGCAGCCCTCTGGTGCTGATTGCAACCTACTTCTTCCTGACCGTTGCCGAGCTCTTCATCTCGCCTCTGGGTCTGTCGTTCGTATCGAAGATTGCTCCTCGCCACTTGCAGGGTATCTGCCAAGGCTTGTGGCTCACCGCTACCGCTATCGGTAACCTCTTCATCGCCCTCGGCGTAACGATGCTCAACACCTTCCCCAACCAGTGGATGTGCTGGGCCGTGTTCGCAGGCTTCTGCCTCATCTCGATGGGCGTGATGCTGGGTATGGTTAAATGGCTCGAGAAAGTTACCAAATAAGTAACCCTCACACCATAATTAGCGGCCCAACCCTTTGCGGTTGGGCCGTTTTTTTGTACATTTGCAAGAAGAAAACCCTATACCTATTTATATGATAAGGCTCACATTCCTCGGTACGGGCACATCGCAGGGTGTGCCGATGATTGGGTGCGACTGCCCCGTCTGCCGCTCCAAAGACCCCCACGACAAGCGTCTGCGCTCCTCGGTGATGATTGAGGACGGCTCGTCGAGGCTTGTCATTGATGCGGGGCCCGACTTCCGCTACCAGATGCTGCGCGAGGATGTGAGGGACATCGACGCCATACTGCTCACCCACGAGCATACGGACCACATTATGGGCCTTGATGATGTGAGGGCTTTCAATTACTTTTGCTCCAAGAGCATAGATGTGTGGGCTACAGAGAGGGTGCAGAGGGTCGTGAGAAAGAATTTCGACTACGCCTTTGCCGAGAAACCCTACCCCGGCGCTCCGCGCATAACTCTCCAGACCATCCCCGAGGAGCCTTTCAGGGTGGGCACATTAGAGGTTACGCCCATCTTCGGCCGCCACTTCACACTCCCCGTCACGGGCTACCGCGTGGGGCCTGTGGCCTACCTCACCGACTTCAACCACATAGAGGACAAGGAGATAGAGAAGTTGCAGGGGGTGGAGGTGCTTGTCATAAACGCCCTCAGGCACACACGCCACATCTCCCACTTCACCGTATCGGATGCAATCGAGGTTGCCCGACGCGCGGGAGCCCGGCGCACACTCCTCACACACTTGTCCCACCAGATAGGCCTCCACGCCGAGGAGCAGTCCAAGCTCCCCGAGGGGGTAAGTCTCGCCTATGACCGCCTACAAATCGAAATACCATAGCATAATATGACCGATATACTACTTCTTACGCCACCTTTTGTGCAGCCCAACTGTCCCTACCCCGCAACTGCCTACCTTACGGGCTACTTGCGCAGAAAGGGTTACAGCGTGGAGCAGGCCGACCTCTCCATCGAGACCCTCACACGCCTGTTTTCGCGCGAGGGCATAGCCACACTCTTTGAGAACTACGACGGCGAGGGCGACGAGAACTGCAACCGTATGTGGGCCCTGCGCAAGGACTACGAGGCCACCATCGACCCCGTCATTCGCTTCCTTCAGGGCAAAGACCCCACCATAGCCAACCTCATCTGCTCACCCGAGTATCTGCCCCAGGCGAGTCGCTTCGAGCAGATGGTCGATGTAGAGAGCTACTTCGGCACACTCGGTCAGAAGGATTGCGCCGAGTATCTCGCAACGCTCTATCTTCAGGACCTGAGCGACTTCATAAGGGCCACCATCTGCCCCGAGTTTGAGATTGTCAAGTATGGCGAGAGCCTCGCACTCTCCATTGCCGAGTTTTCGACCATCGAGCAGGAGCTCCTGAAGCCCCGCAACGGCATCGAGAATGTGATGTGTGACCTGCTGCGCGGCCACATCGAGCGCACCAGCCCCAAGGCTGTGGGCATTGCCGTACCCTTCCCGGGCAATCTGCTGGCCGCACTGCGCATTGGCGAGTATATCAAGAGCAACTACCCCGACATAAAGGTTATCATCGGTGGCGGCTACCCCACAACGGAGCTGCGCACGATGAGCGATAGGGAGATTTTCCGCTATGTGGACTATGTGGTGCTCGACGACGGCGAGGTGCCTCTGGAGCGCATCCTCTCGGGTGGCGAACTGGTGCACACCTACACCGCCGAGGGCTACCACGAGGGCTCGGGCCGCATAAGCCACCGCGAGCGTGGCTGCCCCGACTTCGACGGCCTACCCCACTCGCTCTACTTCTCGCTGACGGAGGTCACCAATCCTATGCACCGCCTCTGGAGCGACGGCCGCTGGAACAAGATGATGTTGGCCCACGGTTGCTACTGGGCAAAGTGTGCATTCTGCGACACAACACTCGACTACATAGGTTGCTACGACGCGGTTTCGGCCGCCGAGATTGCCGACCAGATGGAGAAGGTGGCCGCACAGACGGGCTCCTACGGCTTCCACTTTGTGGATGAGGCCGCACCTCCCAAGCTCCTCAAGGAGCTCTCGCTGGAGCTGCTGCGCAGGGGTGACAGGTTCACTTGGTGGACCAACATACGCTTCGAGAAGAGCTACACGGGCGACCTCTGCGCGCTCTTGGCGAGGGCGGGCTGTGTGGCTGTGAGCGGCGGACTGGAGGTCGCAAGCGACCGCCTGCTGGAGATGATTGGCAAGGGTATAACCATCGAGCAGGCAACCATCGCGATGCGCAACTTCTACTATGCCGGCATTATGGTCCACACCTATCTGATGTATGGCCTACCCACTCAGACGCTCCAGGAGAGCGTAGATACGGCCGAGGTTGTGCGCCAGATGTTCCGTGCCGAACTCATAGGCTCCGCCTTCTGGCACCGCTACGCTATGACTGTTCATTCGCGCTCGGGACAAGCACCCGAGGAGTTTGGCGTAAGGCGCAAAGACCGACTGCCAAACCCCTTTGCCAACAACGAGGTGCCCTTTGCGGAGAATAGGGGCTACTCGCTCGATATGGTTGGCGAGGGCTTGAATCTTTCGCTTGCCAACTGGCTGGTGGGCAGCGGCCTTGAGCGCCCTGTACATAAGTGGTTCCCCACCAAGGTGCCCGCCACGACCGTCATCCCCTCGCTCATTACCGACCACCTCATCAAGCCCGATGGTTGCCGCATCTACAACGACAAGGCCCGCATCGTGTGGGTGGGTGGCACCCCCGAACTCACCGAGGAGGGTATTCTCATCCACACCCCCTCCACCACCAAGGAGATAAAACTTCCTGCCGAGGAGGCCGAGTTCCTCTATGCTGTCGTGGAGCAGACGAGCGACCTCGAGGAGGAGTACTGCTTCGAGGATATCCGCACCCTCTGGGAGGAGCACTTCGAGCGCCCCTTCATTGAGTTCTACTCCTCGAAGAAGTGGGACATCGCCCGCAAATTAGGATTGTTGCAGATTTAGCACAGTTTTGGTGCTAAACCAGAAAAAAAGTGTATCTTTGCGTGCCCAATTATCGGGGAGTGTAGTGGTAAGCTCCGCAGATGATGGGTTTCGGGGTGTAGCGCAGTCCGGTTAGCGCGCCAGCTTCGGGAGTTGGAGGCCGAGAGTTCGAATCTCTTCACCCCGACCGAGCAATAAAAGAGAGGCTACTCGCATCTGCGAGTAGCCTTTTCTATTAGCAAGTGGCTGTGAGCTTGCTCAAACAGCCACTTGCTAATAGAAAAGAAGCCTGCAACGAAGGCCTCTCTTTTATTGCCGCCCACCCAAGAGATCACCGAACGGAGAGCCACCTCGAGTGGCTCATAGCGAGGTAATCTCATCACTATTGCGACACATCATTCAGTTTCTCGAAAAAAATCTAAAAAAAAATTTGGAGTTAAATAAAAAGTTTATACTTTTGTAATGGATTCAAAAATGTAATAGTTAATATATCTAAAACCATAACACTATGAAGACCGCAAAAGAACATCTCGAAAAGTTCGGCATCCGCCCCTCGGTGCAACGAGTAGCGGTGATGGACTACCTGCTGAAGCATCGCACCCACCCCACCGTGGATGAGATTTACCAGGCCCTCGCACCGCAAATCCCCACCCTTTCGAGAACAACGGTCTACAACACACTGCACCTGCTCTACAAGCACGGCGCAATTCTCGTGGTGGTCATCGACGGCATAACTGCCCACTTCGACGGCTACACCCATCCCCACGCACACTTCCTCTGCACAGAGTGCGGCAAGGTCTACGATGTGGAACTCAAGGACCCCTCGTTCATCGAGCACAACGCGCCCGAGAACGCCGCCGAGATTCGCGATGCACAGCTCTACTACAAGGGCATCTGCAAGGAGTGTGCTGACAAGAAGAATTAACCCCAACCCACAATAAAAGACAATAATCAACAAACACAACAAATTAAAACACACTACTTTTACCATGAAAAAATTCCGCTGTACCGTATGTGGTTACATCCACGAGGGCGAGACTGCACCCGAGCAGTGCCCCCTTTGCAAAGTTGGCCCCGAGAAATTCGAGGAGATCATTGAGAGCGACGACGCACTCACTTTCGCAGACGAGCACCGTCTGGGCGTAGCTCAGGGTTGCCCCGAGGAGATCTGGAAAGGCCTCCAGGACCACTTTATGGGTGAGTGTACCGAGGTGGGTATGTATCTCGCAATGTCGCGTCAGGCCGACCGCGAGGGCTATCCCGAGATCGCCGAGGCCTTCAAGCGCTACGCTTGGGAGGAGGCAGAGCACGCCGCCAAGTTCGCAGAGCTCATCGGTGAGGTCGTATGGGACACCAAGACCAATGTCTACAAGCGTATGATGGCCGAGCACGGCGCTTGCGACGGCAAGAAGCACATCGCCACCCTCGCCAAGCAGCACAACCTCGACGCTATCCACGACACCGTACACGAGATGGCCAAAGACGAGGCTCGCCACGGCAAAGGCTTCGAGGGCCTCTACAACCGCTACTTCAAATAGGTGGCAACGGCCACGGCGAGTGTAGACTTTGCTCTACCCAAGTGGGAACGCCCACAGCGGTGGCAACGGCCACGGCGAATGTAGACTTTGCCCTACCCGAGTGGGAACGCCCACAGCGGTGGCAACGGCCACAGCGAGTGTAGACTTTGCTCTACCTCAGTGGGAACGGCCACGAACTATAATCCAATAGCGAGAGCTGACCTCGCTTAGAGTGAGAGTGGACAAACCGAAACAAGTCAGCAATTCTCATAACATTAGTTTAGGTTTAACCAAGACTCGGCAGGATTCTAACCCCAACGGACTCCTGCCGAGCATTTTTTGGGGGAGTTGATAGCAGTCAGCGGTCAGCTTTGTTCACGGGTATTAAAATTAATACCCGTGAACCATTTACAAGGGACAAAAGGGCCAAAAGGGCAGAAAGGGCCGAAAGGGCCGAAAGGAAATGGACAATTGAAAATTGGAAATAGAAAATTGTTTGAGCGAATTTAGTGAAATTAGGGAGATTAAGGAGGAGGGCTAAACTCCCTAACCCCCCTAAACTCCCTAAACTCCCTAAACTCCCTAAACTCCCTAAGGTCTTTAAGGTCACTAATGTTCATAAGCCCTTTTCGCCCTTTCTGCCTTTTTTGCCCTTTTGTCGGTAGACGGTAGACGGTTGGCGGTTGGCGTAAGACAGACCTCTCCCCCGCTTCGCAGACCCTCCCCTAACTTAGGGGAGGGAATATATAGGGCATATAAGACCTATAAGACTTATGTCGGTTAGACGGTAGACGAAAAACCGCATATCTCTGAGGGAATTTTGTGGCAACGGCCACAGCGAGTGAGGGTGGTGCTGCCGACCACTTCCCCTTGAAAATAAAACCGCATATCTCTGAGGGAATTTTTTGCCAAACAAAGTAGCGGGGCCGCAGCCTACTAATCGTAGGTGAGGACCCCGCTATCTGAAGGTTGGTGAAAAATTCACCAGAGAGATGCGGTTTTTAATTGAGGGTCATCTCGTCGATTAAGTACCCCGCACCACCTATTTTGTCGATAACGAAGAGGACATAGCGGATGTCAACGGAGATGTTGCGACAAATCTCGGGATCGTAGTCGAGGTCGCTCATCGTGCTGAGCCAGGTGCGGTCGAAGTTGATGCCCAAGAGCTCGCCACGACCATTAAGGATGGGGCTGCCGCTATTGCCACCCGTGGTGTGGTTCTTGGCCAAGAAAGCCACGGGGATAGTCTCACGACCATTGACGGTCACAGCCCAACGGCCATAGTCCTTGGTCACATAGATATCGCGCAACTCCTGGGGGATGTCGTAGTCGTAAATCTCGGGGTTATCCTTGGCGATAATACCGTCGAGGGTGGTGAAAGGAGTGTGGCGCACACCATCGGCCACCTTGTAGCCAGCCACCGAGCCATAGGCCACACGCAGGGTGAGGTTGGCATCGGGATAGAAGGTGCGCTCGGGCTCAAAGGCCATCTGGCCACGCATATAGACCCTATAGAGTCTATTAATCTCACGCGAGAGGTTGGCATAGTCGGGGGCAATCATCTCCAGAGCCTTATCGTCGAAGGCTTTGCGCATAAGTGTTGCGGGGTCTTTGGCGAAGTCGTAGTCTGCCGCCTTGGCCTCGAGGAACCTCTCACGCGAAGAGTAGCGGCTCTCATCGAAGAGCCAACCGACAAAGTTCTCAATGGAGCCCTGCTCGGCTATCTGCTCGGTGAGCCACGCGGGCACGAACTTCTCCTCCACACCAGCCATAAATTCGGTGAGCATAGCCACAGCAATCTTGCGGTCAATCTCGGGCGAGTAGTCCTTGTAGTGACCCTCGCGCAGATTATCCGCACCACGACCTGCATAGCCCAGAAGCTCAATCACATAGATAGCCTCATTGTAGTAGTCACGAGCCATTGCAAATGGCAGCAGCGCGGCATATTTCTCGTGGAGCTCGGAGAGTATTCCCTCATACTCGCCACCCTTGGCCCACTCCTCGAAGCGAGCCTCGTAGTCTTTCTTCTTCGCCACGGTGTTGCGCCTTGCAAGACCGAGGCTCTCGCCCTGCCACTTCTTCCAAGCGTTGGCGATATTTGCGTGCTTGGAGGCGTACATAATGCGCGTGGCGGCATCTTTAGACTGTGCCTCGGAGATGATATCCAGACGCAGGGTGCGGAGTTTAATCTTCGCAGGGTTGGAGTGGTTGAGGGTGTAGTCCACAAAGTCGCTGGTCACATACTCGCGAGTGGAACCGGGGAAGCCGTAGACAAAGGTGAAGTCGCCCTCCTTTGCGCCCTTGGTCGAGATGGTAAAGTGGCGTTTGGGAGTGTAGGGAACATTATCTACCGAAAACTCTGCGGGCTCGTTGTTCTTGTCGGCATAGATGCGGAAGATGGAGAAATCGCCAGTGTGGCGGGGCCACATCCAGTTGTCCGTGTCGCCACCAAACTTACCGATACTCGAGGGGGGCGCACCCACCAGACGAACATCCTTATAGACCTTATAGACAAACAGGTAGCTCTTATTGCCGTAGTAGAGGCCCTCCACCGATGCGGAGTATTTGCCGCCCTCGCGAGCCATACGGATAATCTCATTGACGCTCTCGCCCGCAGCGAGTTTGTCGGTCACATCCTCCATACGGTGCAGGAACGAAACCGTGAGTCCCGGGTTGGGCAGCTCCTCGCTCTGGTTCATTGCCCAGAAACCATTGGTGAGATAGTCGTGCTCCACGGAGCTGTGGGCCTGAATCTGACCATAGCCGCAGTGGTGGTTGGTGAGCAGAAGGCCCTTGTCGGAGACAATCTCGCCCGTACAGCCGCGACCGAACAGCACGATAGCATCCTTCAGGGCCGCCTGATTGACACTATAGATGTCCTCGGCGGTAAGTTCGAAGCCCTTGGCCCTCATATCCTCAATGCGCTCGCCAATAAGGCAGGGAAGCCACATACCCTCATCGGCCCAAGAACTCATCGAGGCGGCCAAGAAAGCCATACAAGTCAACAAAAATTTCTTCATAAGTTCGTTATTGTCTATTAGTTAGTATTTCCAAAAAATCTTCCAATTCGACATAGAGCCTCTGCACAGGCAGCCCCATAACATTGTAGAACGAGCCCTCGATGCCCTGAATTGCCACATAGCCAATCCACTCCTGAATGCCATAGGCACCAGCCTTATCGTAGGGACGGAAAGTGTCGATGTAATACTCCATCTCCTCCCTCTCGAGGGCCCTGAAGCGTACCTTGCTCTCGCACGCGAAGCTCCTCCTCTGGGTCTGGGTGCGCAGCGTCACGCCTGTGATAACCTTGTGCTCTCGGTCGGAAAGCAGCGAGAGCATACGCAACGCGTCCTCCCTGTCCTTCGGCTTGCCGAGAATCTCGCCGCCCGCAATCACCACCGTATCGGCCGTAATGAGCAACTCTCGAGCGCCCAGAATGTCTACATAGGCGTCACTCTTGAGCACCGAGAGGTACTCGGCGACCTCCTCCAGAGGCATATCCGCGGGGTAGCACTCCTCGGCATCGCGCCCCTCGGCCACCTCGAACTCAATGCCGCAATCGGCCAAGAGTTGGCGACGACGAGGCGAGTGGCTCGCCAGCAGTATTTTATACTCTTTGAGTCTATCTTTCAACAACATAACCCACTCTACTTAATGTCAAAGTTCAGCAGCTCTTCTCCCTCGAGCGAGGCCCTTAGCACATCACCCTTGCGAACGGGACCTACCCCTGAGGGGGTGCCCGTGAAGATGTAGTCGCCCATCCTCAGGGTCATATAGCGCGAGAGGTGGCTGATAATCCTATCCACCGAGAAAATCATATTCTTCGGCTCGCCCACCTGTCGGAGCTCGCCATTGAGGGTCATCTCAAAGCGCAACTCCTCGACACTCTTACCCAACTCCGAGAGCGAGAGGAAGCGTGGCGAGATGGCCGCCGAGCGGTCGAAACCCTTGGCCTTCTCCCAGGGGTGACCCGCCGCCATCGCCTTGCGCTGAATATCTCGGGCCGTAAAGTCAATGCCGAGGCCCACCTCGTCGTAGTAGCGGTGGGCAAATCGCTCCTCGATGCACTTACCCACCCTATTTATCTTCACCACAAGTTCGGTTTCGTAGTCCACCTGCTCCGAGAAGGAGGGGATGAAAAACGGGTCGTTGTTCCTCAGCAGTGCCGTATCAGGCTTGAGGAAGTAGATGGGCTCCTCGGTGGGAGCGCCATTGTCGAACTCCTTTATGTGGTCGGCGTAGTTACGCCCAATACAAATAATCTTCATTGCTACCTATTCTCCGTTTTTAGCAACTCCACCATTCGGGCAGCAAACCTATCCGATGCTCCCGCGCCACCCACAATCTCTTGCAAGGCGGCATAGTCGGCCATCATCTTTGAGTGCTTCGTGCCGCCCGCAACAATGGCCCGCAACTCCTCGGAGGCATTCGCCACGGTCATATCGTGCTGAATAAGCTCCCTTACGACCTCGCGTTCCATAATGATGTTCACGAGCGATATGAAGCCAATCTTCACAAAGGCGCGAGCCACCCTATAGGAGAACTCATCCATACGATAGCACACCACCTCGGGCGTACCGATAAGAGCCGTCTCGAGCGTTGCTGTACCCGAGCAGACAACCGCCGCTTCGGAATATTTCAATAGTGCATAAGTCTTATCTTTCACAAACTTAACATCACTACCCTCAAGGAATTGTTCATACAGTTTCCCATCGAGCCACGACACTCCCGCAACCACAAATTGCCACTCGGGATGGGCCTTGGAGAGTGCCACCATAAAGGCCAAATTCTTCTTTATCTCGTTCTTCCTCGAGCCTGCCAACAGAGCCACAATGGGTCTTTCATCAAGGCCATTCTCTCGGGCAAACAGCTCCTTGGTGGGCACCTCGGAGAGCATCTGGGCTATGGAGTCCATTATGGGATTGCCCTCATAAATGGTTTCGATACCACGCCTACGGAAATACTCCCTTTCGAATGGGAAGATGATAAAGAGCCTATCAACATATTTGCGAATCATCTCCACCCTACGCTCCTTCCACGCCCACACCTTGGGCGAGATGTAGTAGAATGTGCGGATACCCTTCGAGTGGGCAAACTTGGCAACCTTGAAATTGAAGCCCGGATAATCAATCAGGATGACCACATCTGGGCCAAAATCCACAATATCGCGTTTGCACTCATCCAACTGCGAGAAGATTGTGCGCAGATGTTTCAGAACATCCGCCACACCAAAGAACGAGGTCTGCTTGTAGTGCTTCGAAAGGTTCTCCACACCTCCCACCTCGGCCATACGATCGCCTCCCCAGAAGCGGAACTTCGCCTCGGGGTCGGCCCTAAGTATACCCCTCATAAGATTGAAGCCGTGGAGGTCGCCACTCGCCTCGCCTGCAATAAGATAGTATTTCATCGCTAAACTCTTACTTTAGTAGGTCGGGCCTCAGTTGCTTGGTCCTCTCATAGGCCTGCTCCTCCCTCCAAGCCTCAATCTTGGCGAAGTTGCCCGACATCAGAACCTCGGGCACACGCCAGCCGTTGAACTCCGCAGGGCGGGTGTAGATTGGGGGTGCCAGAAGGTTGTCTTGGAACGAATCGGTCAGTGCCGACTCCTCGTCGCCAATAGCACCGGGCAGCAGCCTCACCACACTATCGGCAATAATGGCCGCCGCCAACTCGCCACCCGTCAGCACATAGTCGCCCACGGATATCTCCTTGGTTATCAGATGCTCGCGGATGCGGTGGTCGATACCCTTGTAGTGACCACAGAGGATGATGATATTCTCGAGCGTCGAGAGGCGGTTGGCCTCCTGCTGATTGTAGGTGGCGCCATCGGGCGAGGTGAAGATAATCTCGTCGTAGTGGCGCTCGCTCTTGAGCTTCTCGATAAGTCTATATACGGGCTCCACCATCATAACCATACCTGCCTCACCGCCAAAGGGATAGTCATCCACCTGACCGTGTTTATAGGGGGTGTGGTCGCGGATGTTGTGTACCACAATCTCGGCCAGGCCCTTCTCCTGCGCACGACGCAAGATAGACTCATTAAGGGGTGAAGTCAGAAGGTCGGGCACGACCGTCAGTATATCTATTCTCATTACTCTTCGTAGGGTTTATTGAATCCTCCCTCGAGCACTTCGCCGATGAAAGGATTGGTATTAACTTCTTGTGCAATAGTAGTTTCCGCGCCGTGGCCCGGGTAGACCTTCACACCACCGCCAAGGGGCAAGACGCGCTCAGTGATGCTTCCCATAAGCTCGTCGTAGTCGCCACCGGGCAGGTCGCTACGGCCAATGCTGCCCGCAAAGAGCGTATCGCCCGAGAGGAGGATTCCATCACCGGCAACATAGAGGCACACGCCACCTTTGGAGTGACCCGGGGTGTGGATAACCTCCGCCACGCACTCGCCAAAGCTAAGTTTGGTCTGCTCCGCAAGGTCAATCTCGGCCTCGAGTGCAGGAATGTTGAACATCATCTGTGCGCCATAGGCGGGTGCAATCTTCAGCAGCTCCGAGTCGGCCGAGTGGAGCGCCAGAGGCACACCATAGGCCCTCTTTGCGAATGCCACACCACCCATATGGTCGGGATGGGCGTGGGTGAGCACCACAGCCACAGGCTTCAGGTTATTTTTGGCCACAAATTCCGAGAGCTTTCCCATCTCGCCCTCATTGACGCATCCGGGGTCCACAATGAGCGCCTCCCCACTCTTTTCATCCCAGAGCAGGTAGCTGTTCACCCCGAAGTGATTGAACACAAAACGCGCAATTTTTGTCATATACTCTTCTCTTTTATCTTGTCAAACCATCGTCTTACACCCATCCGTATGGGCAAAAACTAATATTTCCTACAAATGTAGTGATTATTTTTGAGAAAATTAGTATCTTTGTTTGATATTAATCGAAACTAACAATGGCAAGAAACAGACACCCTCATCTGGAGGGACTTAAGATAACCTCTCTGGCGGCCGAAGGCAACGCTATGGGCAAGTGGAACGACATCGTTGTGTTCGTTCCCTTGACCGTACCAGGAGATGTGGTTAATGTGCAGATTCGCACCAAGCGCCGCCGCTATATGGAGGGCTATGTGACCGAATACATTGAGCGCTCGCCTATGAGGGTGGAGCCTATGTGCGCCCACTTTGGTGTGTGCGGCGGCTGCAAGTGGCAGAACATCCCCTACAGCGAGCAGATCGCCTTCAAGCAGCAGCAGGTTGTGGACCAGCTCACCCGCATTGGCCACCTCGAACTGCCCGAAATCAGCCCCATACTCGGCTCGGCCAAGACCGACCACTATCGCAACAAACTCGAGTTCACCTTCGCACCCAAGCGTTGGAAGACCTATGAGGAGGTGGCTCGTGGCGAGGATATAGCCGACACCCCCGCGCTGGGTTTCCACATCCCCGGAATGTTCGACAAGATTCTCGACATCGACTACTGCCACCTTCAGGCCTCGCCCTCAAACGAGATTCGCAACGAGATTAGGCGCTTCTGCACCCAGCAGGGCATATCGTTCTACGACATCCGTCAGCACTCGGGCCTGATGCGCAACATCGTAATCCGCACAGCATCAACGGGTGAGGTGATGGTTATCGTGGTCTTTGCAGAGCAAAACGACGAGGCCATAGAGCGCGTTATGGGCCACCTGAAGGCCACCTTCCCCGAGATTACCTCGCTCGTCTATATGATAAACGACAAGCTCAACGACTCGCTCGGTGACCGCGAGCCCATCCTCTACGCGGGCCGCGACCACATATTCGAGCAGATGGAGGACCTTCGCTTCAAGGTGGGCCCCAAGTCGTTCTATCAGACCAACTCCGAGCAGGCCTACGAGCTCTACAAGGTTGTGCGCGAGTTTGCCGACCTTCAGGGCGACGAGGTTGTCTATGACCTCTACACCGGCACAGGCACCATCGCCAACTTCGTGGCTGCCAAGGCCAGGAGTGTCGTTGGCGTGGAGTATGTCGAGGAGGCCATTGAGGATGCCAAGGTCAATTCGGCCATCAACAACATCACCAACACAACCTTCTATGCCGGTGATATGAAGGATGTTATGAATGACGAGTTCGTGGAGCGCAACGGCCGCCCCGATGTGGTGATTCTCGACCCACCTCGCGCAGGTGTTCACGAGGATGTGATTGCCACCATTCTGCGTGCCGCCCCCGAGCGAATGGTCTATGTGAGCTGCAACCCCGCAACTCAGGCCCGCGACTTGGCACTTATGAACGAGCACTACAAGATTGTGGCCGTTCAGCCTGTGGATATGTTCCCCCACACCCACCATGTTGAAAATGTAGTAAAACTTATAAAACGATGAAACGAGTACTTATCACCCTTTCGGCCCTCATCTGCACACTTGCACTGAGCGCACAGACTTTCGTAGTAGAGAATCCCCAGACCGATGCAGTCTACCGCCTTCCCCTTGCAAAGGGAGCACAGGTTGTAGCCACCTCGCTCACCCCCGTTCAGTTGGGTCTTGCAAGGAGCAACAACCTTGTGAACTTCTGCGCTTGGGAACTGACCACCACCAAAGATGGCGCAGTTTTCGCACCCCGTGCAGGCGTCGTTGAGGAGGCCTCCGAGAGTCGCATTCTCATCCGCCACGAGGACGGCATCTACACCTCTTTGCGCGGTCTTGAGAGCGTGAGCGCCACCCAGGGAGCCGAGGTAAAGAAGGGCGAGGAGATTGGCACCGCCGGCAAGAACGGCAACAAATGGAGCGTATGGATGGAAGTATTCCATATGAAGAAAAATGAGGCTTATGGCACTGCTACTCAGAGCGGTAATAGCGAGTTGCTCAAGCAGTACATCAACCCCATTTTCACCACCCGTAACAAATGTAAAGTGCTGCTTACAGATGGAAATAGCTACACCGTGAAGGCTCGCACCTGGTGCTGGCCCTGGGAGTAGTCCGCAGAGCAACATTAGCTCCGCAAGTACCCAAACCGCGGAGCTCACGCAAGGCGAGGGGGCACGGTTGTTGCACCCTCAAGGAGAGAAGTATCACAAACCGATAGAAAGTGAGATTATGGAGAAGATTCTAAGATTGGAGTACAAACACTACGACTCCCTGCAGGATATGTCCCAGCAGGATCAGGAGCTCGTGAGGGCAGCCGAGGGCGCGTGCGACAAGGCCGTTGCCGAGTTTTCGAACTTCCGAGTGGGTGCCGCAGCACTCCTCGAGAGCGGCCGCATCATAACGGGCAGCAATGTCGAGAGCGAGGTCTACCCCGCAGGCCTTTGTGCCGAGCGCACCCTCCTCTACCACCATCAGGCCACCTGCCCCGAGGATAGGATTGTGGCTCTGGCCATCGCCTCACGCCCCAGTCTTAGGGAGTGCTACCCTTGTGGTCAGTGCCGTCAGGTGCTGCACGATGTAGAGAAGCGCCAAGGTCGCGATTTCCGCGTGATTATGAGCGGTGCAGGCACAGCCACCGTTGTGGAGAGAGCCACCGATCTGATGCCCTTCACCTTTACACTCTAACCACTCCACTCACAAACACTCAAAAAGTTATGAAGAAACCCACCTTGATTATCTTACTTGCCGTTCTCCTGGTAGGATGTAAACCATCTTATGAGAAAGCCATAGATAAGTATCTAAACGACAATCTGAAAGACCCAAGCAGTTATGAGTGTATTGAGTTGGGTGAGCCTGGTATCATAACCCCAATGAGCATCGCATTTGTTGAGTGCGTTCGTCGCGCCAACGCGGGCGAGTTCCCCCACGACAGCGTTAGCTCCAAACTGGATCAAATAAAAATTATGTTTGAACAGAATGGCACCAATCCTTACGACACCTTGGGATGGGAAGTAAACCATAGGTACAGAGCTAAAAACTCCTATGGGGCATTAGAAATCGAGGAGGTATCCTACATTTTTGACAAGGAACTCAAAGAGATTGTTGATACCAGAAGAGAGTAATTCTCTAATCTAATAATAAATAAAAGGAAGAAACGATGTTCAAGAGACAAGACATACTCTACGAAGATAACCACATCTTGGCCGTGAATAAACACGCCGGCGACCTTGTTCAGTCCGACACCGAGGGCACACCCGGACTTGAGGACGAAATCAAGGAGTTCATAAAGCGTCGCGACGACAAGCCTGGCGAGGTATTCCTGGGCGTGGTGCACCGTATCGACAGGCCAGTGAGTGGCGTGGTGCTCTTCGCCAAGACAAGCAAGGCTCTGGTGAGGCTCAACGAGATGGTGCGCGAGAGAAAGATTGACAAACGCTACTGGGCGGTGACCGAGGAGGCTCCCGAGGAGCTCGAGGGCACACTCGTACACTTCCTCACACGCGACGGCAAGACCAACAAGGCTGTGGCCTACAACTCCCACAAGGGTGACGCAAAGAGGGCCGAGCTGAGGTATCGTATGCTGGGCGGCAGCAAGAACTACAAACTTCTTGAGATTGAACTCATTACCGGTCGTCACCACCAGATTCGATGCCAACTCTCAAAGGTCGGTTGTCCCATTAAGGGCGACCTGAAGTATGGTGCGAAGCGTTCCAATCAGGGCGGCGGCATCTCGCTCCACTCGCGAAGTGTTGAGTTCATCCACCCCGTCAGAAAAGAGCCCATCAAGATTGTGGCTCCCGTACCCGTGGGCGACGCTCTGTGGAGCTTCTTCGAGGAGTCGCAGGCCTAACAACAAAGGCCTTCTATATAAATAAATGCAAAAAAAATTCAACCCGATGCAACAAATCGGGTGCTTTTTGCATCTATACATATAAACGGCCCCCTAAACTAAAAAACCCACAAGAGTATGAAACGCGGACTCAAAAACATCTGCCTCAGTATCTTAGGATTCTCGGCAGCCCCCATCCTGACAGCTTGCTACGGTGTGGAATACGAGGAGTATTCCCCTACTTTCAACTCCGCAGAAGGCTATGTTGTGGATAGTGACCTCAATCCCATAGAGAATATTCGCATCTCCGCGGCCGATGTCAGCGAGCCCACATTCACCGACAAAGATGGCCATTTCAGGCTGCAATTCAACGACTTCAGACACGAGAGGACCATCACAGCAAAAGATGTCGACGGCGCAGAGAATGGCGAGTTCGAGAACAAGAGCGTGAGAGTTACTGCCAGCAACTACAACAATGTGAGCGTCATTCTCGACGAAAAATAGACCCAACACCCTCACCTAAAACACATTACCGCTATGACGAGCATCAAATTAGGACTCCGCAAGCGCATAGCCCTCGGGCTCTTTGCAGGAATCAAGAAGGAATTGGCCGAGAAACACGAGCTGAAGGAGATATTCTGGGAGTGTACCCTGCGTTGCAATCTGAACTGCCGCCACTGCGGTAGCGACTGCCGCTCCTCCTCGCTCACTCCCGATATGCCCGCCGAGGACTTCCTCGGGGCGGTGGATAAAATCACCCCACATATTGACCCTCACAAGGTTATGGTGGTCATCACTGGTGGCGAGGCACTCTGCCGCAAGGACCTCGAGGATGTAGGGCGCGAGCTCTACAAGCGCGGCTACCCTTGGGGCATTGTGACCAACGGTATGCTACTGACGGCCGAGCGTATGCGCTCCCTTGTGGCCGCCGGTCTGCGCTCCATAACCCTCTCGATGGATGGTTTCGAGGAGCAGCACAACTACATACGCCAGAATCCTAACAGTTGGAAAAATGCTGTAAGGGCTCTGGATGTCATCATCGGCACCAAGGGAATCGCCTATGATGTTGTAACCTGCGTAAACCGCGATAACTACAAGTATCTCAAGGAGTTCAAGGAGTTTCTGATTGAGCGCGGCTGCAAGGCCTGGAGGCTCTTCACAATCTTCCCCGTAGGTCGTGCGGCCGACGACGAGGCGCTGCAACTCCCCTCCGAGGAGTATCGTGGCCTTATGGAGTTCATCGCCGAGACCCGCAAGGAGGGCCGCATCAAGTGCAACTATGCCTGCGAGGGGTTCCTCGGTGGTTACGAGGCCGAGGTGAGGGACAACTTCTTCGGCTGTATGGCGGGCGTAAGTATTATAGGCATCAAGATTGACGGCTCGCTGTCGGGCTGCACCAGCATACGCGCGGGCTTCGACCAGGGTAACATCTACCGTGACGACATCTGGGAGGTGTGGCAAAACCGCTTCAAGCCATTCCGCGACCGAGCGTGGGCACGCAAAGGCGAGTGCAAGGAGTGTAAGATGTGGCGCTACTGCGAGGGCAACGGTATGCACCTCTACGACGACGACCACAACCTGCTCCACTGCAACTACCAAAGACTCTGCAAATAACACCCAAAACCATTAGCACTATGAAAAAAGTTCTTCTACTTTTAGCCATCATTTTGGCACTGCCAACTTTGGCGTCGGCACAGGACCGACTCACCATCTCTGCGGAGGTTTCAACGGGTGTGGGAATTGTTGATACGGACTTCAAAACAGGCATTGGCGTTGTCGATAGGGAGGCCATCATATCGCTCACGCCTAAGTTTGTGGCCCAGTATAACATTGATAGCCACTGGAGAGTGGGTGGGGGTTTAGGAATTCGCCTCTCTTCGTCGTACAAACGAAAGGATTTCCCACGAAAAAACGAGCACAATGAGTTGGATATACCTCTATTTCTGCGCGTTGGTTATAACTTGGATAGGCTCTACGCCAGCATTGACGCGGGCTACACATTGGGCCTTGTGGCAAGATACGGCTTCGGATTAGTTCCAGGAGGTTGGGATGATTGCGACTACGACGGCCTGTTTGTTGAGCCGCAGATTGGTTGGAGGATAGACTCTCGCAACTCTGTGGCCTTGAGCCTCCTACTGCAACAGAGCACCATACAGAAACGCACAACCACCGAGAATGGCACAATGGGCTCTCCCGACTACTCCATCACCTTCAAATCAGAGCAAGTAACCACCATTGTTCCAACCGTTTCACTACACTACGCCTATAATTTCTAACCACAATAATCACCACTTAAAATTCCCCAACAATGAAACGCATTCTACTTATTAGTATCAGTATGCTGCTGATGACCTCGTGCGACCTGTTCGACGGACTCTACGAGGCTATCTACGACACGATGTCCAACCCCTCGGAGTTTACGCTCGTGAGCCCCGAAGGCGAGGAACACTACGAAGCCGGCGTGGAGGAGGTGCACGAAAACCAAGGCAACTGGTTTTTCCACTACATCTGGGACTACGACTGGGAAAACGAAGAGAACAACCAGAGGGTTGGCTTCTACCTCAGCTACTATCGCACCCACCTCTCGGGCGAGAAGGAGCTGAAACTCGAACTCAACTCCTGCAACCTCTCACTACCCAAGGTTGGCGTACCCTACCCCATCACCACCCAAGAGTTTTGCAACTCTCTGGAGGGCGACTACCACGGCATTGATCCAACGCTCATCGAGTGGGACAACCAAACGATGTACGCCACCGAGGGCACTGTAACATTCACAAAGTTGGACCTCGACGACGCGGGCGAGGGCACAATCTCTGCCACCTTCTCGCTTACGGTTGTGGATAACGAGGGCAACACCTACCTCCTTAAGGATGGCTCATTCACCAACGCAGAGTGCAAATACTCAAAAAACATCCCTATCAAATCACTCTACGAAAACGAAAACGAATAGTTATCAGCGGTTAGCGGCCAGTGGTAAGTAGTCAGTCAAAAAGTTCGCGGGTATCTTTTTTGATACCCGCGAACTTTTATTGAGAATTGAGAGAAGGGCCGAAAGGGCCGAAAGGGCTAAAAGGGCTAAAAGGGCCGAAAGGAAATGCAATTGACAATTACAGGGGGGCTTATGCGGAGTTCCCTAAAGTCCTTAAAGTCCCTAATCTCCCTAAACTCCTTAAACTCCTTAAGGCCCTATCAGCCTTAGGACGGTTAGTCGTTCGACTTTAGACTTTAGACAAAAAACGACAGACCTCTCCCGCCTTTCAGGCACCCTCCCCTAACTTAGGGGAGGGATAAGTATAAGACCCATAAGTCATCTTGGCCCTTTTAGCCCTTTTAGCCCTTTTAGCCCTTTTGGCCCTTTACCCCCCTAAGTTAGGGGAGGGTCGCGAAGCGGGGAGAGGTCTGTAGTGCTTCGGTAGAAGAATGGGAGAGATGGGAGAGATGGGAGAGATGGGAGAGATGGGAGAGACGGGAGGAATGGGAAAGCCGACCAATATTGGCTTAGGTCGGTTGTCGGTAGTCGGCAGACCATAAAAAAAGCAGAGAGCGGTATGCTCTCTGCTTTTTTGTAGTCCCACCGGGAATCGAACCCAGATTTACAGTTTAGGAAACTGTCGTTCTATCCGTTGAACTATGGAACCAAGTTGGTCTTCTCTTCCAAGACCTTGTGCCTACTCGGCAGTAACTTTTCTCTCTGCAAATGCGCGGCGGATATCCTCGGCGTAGCCCGACTTGACGCTGAGCTCGGTCTGAAGTACCATATTCTTCAGCGCGAGTACTGTCGAACTGCCGTGGCCCACGATTACCACCTCATTCACACCCAGTGCAGGGGTGCCGCCCTTAATCTCGTAGTTGAGATTGTCGAGGAACTGGTCCTCAATCTTGCGAGCCTTGGCGATATAGCGGAGGCTCTCGGAGAGTTTCAGCAGGACATTGCCCATAAAGCCGTCGCAAACCACCACATCAGCCTTTCCGAGGTAGAAATCCTTACCCTCGATGTTGCCCACAAAGTTGATTGCGCTCTCCTCGCTGAGCATCTGGTAAGCCGCCTTTGCCGCTGCATTACCCTTGCTCTCCTCCTCGCCGATGTTCAGCAGGCCCACCTTGGGATTCTCAAGCCCCCAGAGGTCCTTGGCGTAGATGCTACCCATAATGCCGTACTGGTGGAGTACCTCGGGTTTGCAGTCTACATTCAGGCCCACATCCAGCAGGAGTGTGTAACCGCCTCTTACATTTGCAATGGCAGCCGATACCGCGGGGCGGATAACACCCTCGGTTGCACCGATGGTGAACATTGCGCCTGCCATCATTGCGCCGGTCGAGCCGGCACTTGCGATGCCGTTAATCTTCCCAGCCTTCAGGTACTCGAATCCTTTGCGGATGCTGCTATCGGCCTTTGCCTGAAAAGCCTTCACGGGGTGGTCCTCCATTGTGATAACCTCGGTGGTTGCCACAATCTCGATTCTATCACCCTCGTAGCCCTCGGCCCTGAGGCACTCTTCGATGGCCTCTTTGTCGCCAAAGAGCACCACCTGGGTTGTCGCATCCAACTCGGAGATGGCCTGCACAACGCCTTTAACAACTGCTTCGGGGGCGTAGTCGCCACCCATTGCATCGACACCTATGCGAAGATTCTGCATCGTGCTTGTCGATTATCTCTTACTCGGCTTTTTTCTCGATAGCCAGTTTGCCACGGTAGAAACCACACTCGGGGCATACGCGGTGGTACTGAACGGGCGAACCACAGTTCGAGCATACAGCTACGGTAGGAACAGCAGCAACATAGTGAGTTCTGCGTTTGTCTCTTCTGGTGGACGAAACCTTGTGTTTAGGATGTGCCATAATTATTTGTGTTTTATTAAGTTATAATTTCTAATTCTCCTGTTTTTGTTCTTCGAGGCTACGCTTGAGTGCCGCGAGTGCCGCTCCACTCTCACCCGAGGCCATACTCTGCTCCTTGGGTTCTGCAATCTCGTTGAACTCCTCCTCGCTCACGATGCTGAAGCGGCCAATCATCTCGGGATTGCAATCCTCCACGCTCTCGTGAACTCTCTGGTAAGGCAGTGCCAACAACAAACTCTCATAAATGTAGCCCGCGAGGTTTATCTCCTCATCTGCGGGGTTAAGCCACATAACCTCACCGTCGAACTCAATCTCCTCCTCGCTGAACTTCACATAGAGTGTATCGCTCGTCTCGATGGGATACTCGAGTTCATCCAGACACCTGTCGCACTCCACAATTGCTATGCCATCCAGTTCAACCTCAAAGGTGAGCATTGCGGCAGCTTTTGTCATCACTACATTGGCAACCACCTCTACATCAAGGAGTTCCTCGTCGCCAACGGCCTCCAGAAAACTCTTATCGAGTTCATATCGAAACTCGTGCTCTCCAGCCTTTAGCCCCTTGAAGTGGATACCAAAATTCTTCAGTGCGTCCATAAATGCCTCAAATTAGCCCGCAAATATACAAAGAAAAATCAAAATGCAAAATTCAAAGTGCAAAATTATCCCTATTTTAATAGGTTACTCCTCCTTCTTGGCCGCAAACCCAGGAGCCGTCAGGGGCAACTCACCACCCTCGGGGGTGACAAGCACAGCACCGTGGGTCGTGATATGACCGATGACATCCACGCCACCGAAGTGAAGCACCTTATCCCTCATCTCCAGAGGCACCGTAAACATCAGCTCGTAGTCGTCACCGCCGTTGAGCATTGCCACGATGGGGTCGGCATTGAGTTCGTCAGCCATAGCCCTCGTCTCGGCTGCAATGGGTATGCGCTCCAGATAGAGCCTTATGCCACATCCCGAGGCCTTGCAGAGTTGCAACGCATCGGAGGCCAGACCGTCGGTAATATCAATCATCGAGGTGGGCACAATGCCCTCTGCCTCAAGCGCTTTGATAATATCCAGTCGCAAGTCGGGTTTGAGCCAGCGGCGCAGGATATACTCGTGGCTGGCAAAGTCGGGATTGGGGTTGGGATGACCATCCAGGGCTATGCGTTCACGCTCCAAAAGATGAAGACCCATATAGGCCGCACCGAGGTCGCTGGTGATGCACACAAGGTCGTTCTCCTTGGCACCACTACGGCGCACGAGCCTATCTTTTGCAACATCGCCCACAGCCGTCACGCCAATCGAAAGGCCATTGATTGAGGCGGTCGTATCGCCACCCACAAGGTCAATCTCATACTCCTTGCACGCCGTCTTCACGCCCTCATACAACTCCTCCAGATGCTCCACAGCAAAGCGTGCCGACACACCAAGCGAGAGGGTCAGCTGGCGAGGGGTGCCGTTCATTGCGAGAATATCGCTCATTGCGGCCACCACGACCTTATAGCCGAGGTGCTTGAGCGGGAAGTATGTCAAATCGAAGTGGACACCCTCGAGCAGCAGCTCGGTGGATAGGAGCAGATACCTATCACCCGCATCAATCACGGCGGCATCGTCACCCACGCCCACTACACTACTCTCATTCTTGCACTCCACACCCTCTGTGAGGCGGTCTACAAGGCCAAATTGGCCCAACTCCGAAATCTCCGTTCTCTTACTCATAGCCTGAAAATTCACAATTTGTGGCAAAGATAATAAAAAAATTTACTAACTCGGTATTGAGTTTGTGGATAAATGTATATATTTGCACTCGTGAAAAAAGTCACAATTCGGCGTAAATGAAAAATATTGTATTATTCGGCCCTCCGGGAGCAGGCAAAGGCACCCAGGCCGTAAAGTTGGTTGAGAAGTATGGTTTCAACCACATCTCAACCGGTCAGGTCATTAGAAATGAGATCCAGGAGCAGACCCCTGCCGGCAAGAAGGTAGAGGCTTGCATCGCCCGAGGCGAGTTCGCCCCCGACGATTTGGTAATCGAGATTGTCAAACATTTTATGGCTACCCACCAGGATGTGGAGGGCAGCATCTTCGACGGCTTTCCCCGCAACACATATCAGGCCGAGCAGTTCGACCGCCTTATGGAGGAGTGGCATAGCGAGGTGGATATTATGCTCTCGCTGGAGGTTCCCGAGGATGAGCTTGTGGAGCGACTTCTGCTGAGGGGCAAGGATAGCGGCCGTGCCGACGATGCTTCGGAGGAGGTCATCCGCAACCGTATCCGCATCTACAACGAGCAGACCGCCGTGGTAGCCGACTACTATGCCGCCCAGGGCAAACACATCGCCATCAATGGCGTGGGCTCGGTGGATGAGATTTTCGAGCGCCTCTGCGAGGCCATCGACCGCCTCAAGTAGAGAATGCAAAATTCAAAATTCAAAATTCAAAATTGAAGAAAGACCCGCGAGCACTGCTCGCGGGTCTTTTTGCGTATAGCCCTTGACGGTCAACGGTCTACCGACATAAGTCTTTAGGGAGGTTGGGGACTATAAGGACTATAAGGACTTTAAGGACTTTAAGGGCTTATGGGGCTTATGAGTCTTATAGGTCTTATAGGCCCCATAGATAATCTCCCGCTAGTCAGAGGGGGGGGGCTTTAGGGCGGGGCCTACCTTTTCGCCCTTTTCGCCCTTTTCGCCCTTTTCGCCCTTTCTGCTATTGTAAATAGTTCACGGGTATTAAAATTAATACCCGTGAACAAGGCTTACCGCTTACTGCTGACCGCTGACTGCTTTAGTGGTTGAACATAAAACCCACATAGCACCTCACACCCGAGGGGAAGTCAAACTCGGTGGCCGACAACGAAAACATATAATCGGCCTTGAGGGTGAGCGACATACGCTCGGTAAGGCCATACTCGACACCCACAAAGGGGACAACCACCCCCACACCATAGTTGCGATAGGAGATATTGGCCTCGGGGAGGGTGTCCAGTGCGGGCTCGGAGGTGAGTGTGAGGTTCTCCACCACACCGCCACCAATGGTCGCACCAAAGTAGGGCACAAAGTCGCCCACCTCGAAGGTGTAGTCCACCAGCAGTCCGCCCCACCCTATGGAGAGCGACGAGCCCCACTCGCCATAGCCGAGCGAGGAGGTGTAGCCCTCGGTGCCGACCCTCAGGTGGTCGCCAAAGCGCACCTTGAGTGCACCGCCAATGCCCATAGGCACACCTCGGAGCCTTTGGGCAGGTGCGAGGCCTACGGCTATGTCGCCCCTCTGCACCCAACCTGCGTGGAGCATCATACCGCCCGAGAAGCCCTTGTAGGCAAAAGGTTTAGAGTCTGAGCCGCCCGCAGCCACCACCGACTGCACAAAGGCCGCAAGGACCAACATAAATGTAAAAAGTCTTTTCATAGAGTTGAGAGTTGAGAGTTTAATCGAGTCCAAATAAATAGTTATATTTTCAGCAAGAATCTTGCCGAAGAGAGCAATAGCATAGGCCCAAGGCCCGAGTAGAACGAGGCGACAAAGCCATTGGGGACACCCGGCACGAAGCGCACAGCCATACCCAAGCACATCATAATGGCCATCAACATCCATCCGCGAGGCGAAAAGGTTTTGAACACCGAAGCCCGTGGCGAGAGCGAGAGTATGTGGGCAGAGTAGCGCTCCACCACGCGGCGGAACATAAAGAAGAAGCCCAAGAGCACCGCCACCGTAATGAGTAGATGCCACCACAGAGCCCCCTCGGGCACCGCACCGTAGGCCTTCACACCCTTGAGGGTGATAATAACCCCAGGCACACCCCACATGAGGGCCGCCACCGCAAACAGCCACCTACGACCCACCATCATCATTTGTCAGCCTTGAGTGAATTAAGCAACTTTCCGAGCAACCCGTGGAGCTCAATCATATCCTCACTCCCGAGGCTCACACACTGAGCAACACGCCAGGGGATATCTTGAGCCCTCTCCTGTAACTGTTCACCCTCGGGTGTGATGGTCACAACCACCCTGCGCTCGTCGCTCTTGCTGCGCTCCCTTGTGAGCCAGCCTCGCTGCTCCATCTTCTTGAGCATAGGGGTCAGCGTTCCCGAGTCGAGAAATAGCAGTTCGCCCATCTCCTTGACGCCTATGGAGTGGTGTTCCCAGAGGACCATCATCGCCACATACTGGGTGTAGGTCAGCCCTAAGGGCTCAAGAAACGGGGTGTAGCTCCTTACCACCTCCTTGGCACAGGCATAGAGAGGGAAGCAGAGCTGATTGGAGAGTTTTAGTTGTTCCTTCATAGTAATTTTTCGATATCGTTAGCAATCTTCTCTGGGCGCCTGGTCGAGCCATAGCGGGCCACAACCTCACCCTCGCGCGAGATGAGGAACTTCTCGAAGTTCCACTTAATCTTCGAGCCCAAGAGCCCACCCCTCTTCTGCTCCTTGAGGAATGTGAACAGCGGCTCGGCCTTTGCGCCATTCACATCGACCTTCGCAAAGAGCCTGAAGGTGATCTTGTACTTGAGGGTGCAGAAACTCTGAATCTCCTCTTCACTGCCGGGGGCCTGATGGCCAAACTGGTCGCAGGGGAAGTCGAGAATCTCAAATCCGCGCTCCTTGTAGCGCTCATAGAGCCCCTGCAAAGCCGCATACTGAGGCGTGAATCCACACTCGGTGGCGGTATTCACCACCAACAACACCTTGCCTTTGTAGTCCGACATAGCCACCTCTGTACCCTTGGCGTCCTTGACCCTGAAATCGTAAATGCTCTTCTTATTCTCCATACGCTTATCTGTTATCTTTTATCAGTTCTCTGTTCTCTGTCCTATATTATCTGTTCTCTCTTGATATGTACTGCCCCTCTCTTTCGATTGCATACAATCGAATTGCACGCCACAAAGGTACAAATAAAGTTGGAAGTTGAGAGTTGAAAGTAGAAAGTTTTTTAGGGAGGTTTGGGAAATTAGGGACCTATGGGACCTATGGGACCTATGGGACCTATGGGACCTATGGGGCCTATGGGGCTTATGAGTCTTATAGGTCTTATAGGTCTTATAGGCCCCATAGATAATTCCCTCTAAGTTAGAGGGGGAAGTTGATAAGGTCCTTAAGGACTTTAAGGTCTTTAAGGTCTTTTTCGCCCTTTTGGCCCCTTTGGCCCTTTTCGCCCTTTCTGCCCTTTTGACTTAGGTCGGTTAGACTTTAGACCTTAGACAAAAAAACGCATATAGCGGGATGAATGCAAGGCTTGCAACAAAAATGCTCTGGCATATTACTAAGCGTAAATGCCAGAGCAAATTTTTGTTGTATAACGCAGCAGTCGCCCGCTATATGCGTTTTTTACCAGTTCAAAATCTTCTTGAAATCATACTCCTCGGGGTTGGCAACATAAGCCTTGGCTGCCTCGTAGTCCTCGGGAGTGATGTAGCAAAGAATGTTGTTCACAAGACCCTGGAACTGGTCACCATCGGGGTTAACCAAACGGGGAGGAATCTTGCCGGTAACGGGATCCTGAAGGTCTTTCAGGTAGAGCTGGCTAATCTGGCCGTCCTGTGCAACATAGACCATACAGCCGGTCTTGCCCTCGCTGAAGAGTTTGTAGACACCCATACCGAGAGTGGTGCAGTAGAGGAGGTCGCTTGCGACGGGAGTCTGGCAGCGTACCTCGTAGCCAATCTCCACGGGGCGCGATTTCACCTTAATCTTCAGACCTTTGAGCTTCTTCTCGAGAATCTCGTTGAAGACATGGGCCTTGGAGACCTTACCGAGCTCGGGGTGGCCGTGCTCATCGTAGGAGAAGTTCACGCCGGCATTCTTGATCTCCTCATCCGAGAGGCTGTGGAATACGCCCTCCGATACCATAGCGGCACCGTAGTCCATACCCATAAGTTTGCGTTTGATGATGGAGGAGATTACGAGGTTAACAATCTTGTCGATGGTAATCTCGGTCTTATTGAACATCTCGGGGATGACAATCATAGGATAGTGGCAAGCAGCACCAATACCGCAAGCAAGGTGACCTGCCGAGCGACCCATAGCGGCGATGATGAACCAGTTGCCGCTGGTGCGAGCGTCGGAGTAAACGGCGCGGCCAATCACTGCGCCTTTATCCATTGCCGACTCATAACCGAAGGTGGGAGCACCTGCGGGCAGGGGAAGGTCGTTGTCGATGGTCTTGGGAACATGGATGTTGGCGATGGGATACTGTTTTGCCTCGAGGAACTTGGCGATGCGGTTGGCGGTCGAAGCGGTGTCGTCGCCACCTACGGTAACAAGCAGTTTGATGTTGTTATCCTGGAAGAATTTGAGGTTAAAATTGTTCTCAAAGTCTGCATCGGTGGGTTTGAAGCGGCTCATCTGGAGGTAGGAGCCACCCTGATTGAAGATGTCGTCCGCACGGCGGAAGTCGATATCCTCATAGCGTGCGTTGGTCTTGAAGAGGCCGGTGTAGCCCTCGTGCAGACCGATTACGCGGAAACCTTTAGTGATGAAAGTTTTGGCTACAGAGCCAACAACGGTGTTCATACCGGGGGCGGGACCACCACCCGTAAGAATAGCAATTGCCTGTTTCATAGATTTTTATGTTTAATGTTCAACCTGTGCTAACCAAGCCCACCACCCCACTCCGAGGCATTGGGCACACAAAAGTACAACAATTTTTCAATTTTTTTAGAAACTCCACTAAATTATTTACTATCACATTTTTCACAATTTGGAAGTGCCAGCCAAAGGGAACAAAATAATTTTCGGATTTTTTTCGTTATATTTGAGCCGTGAAGAGATGCTTAATATACCTATTAATGATAATGTGCGTAGTGACCGAGGTCGCCGCGCAGAGCACCTCTCGCACCCAAGAGGCCGACCAAACATACAACTACCCCTACTCGCGCTACCGTGCGGGATTCCTCAAGGGCACCGAGGTGGACCCCAAGACGGGCGACACGACCTATGTCTTCCAGGTGTCGAATGTGATTGTCTACGGCAACATCGGCCACATCAAACGCCAGCGCAAACTCATACGCAATGTGAAGGCGGTCTACCCCTATGCCGTTGATGCCCGCAACCTCTTCAGAGAGCTCAACGAGCAGCTTGCCGCGGCCTCTTCCGACAAGGAGCGCGACCGCATAACCAAGAATCTTGAGAAAGAGCTCGTCAAGCGCTACACCCCCATCCTTGAGGATATGACCTTCACGCAGGGAAAAATCCTGCTGCGCCTTATCGACCGCGAAACTAACCGCACCGGCTACCAGATAGTCGAGGAGTTCAGGGGTAAATTTGCGGCCAAGTTCTGGAACACCATCGCCCGCATCTTCAGGGCCAACCTGAAACAGGAGTACGACCCCTCCCAGGGCGAAGACAAACTAATCGAACAAATCATCATCCTCTACGAGGCCGGCCTAATATAGAGCTTTAGCAGACAAAAAAAGTCCCTCCGCATCTTCTTGCGGAGGGACTTTTGTTATTATGCAACTCCTTGATTATGCAACTCCTTGGATACTCGCAACAAAGAGTTGTTGGTTGTTTCGCTATGCCTCGGCGGCCTCCTCGGCCATCAGTTTATTGAAGCAGTGGCGGCAGATGGGCTCGTAGGTATCCTTCTCGCCCAGGACCACGAGTTTGTCGTTCTTGGTCAGGCGGTGGGAGTGGTGGGCGATATTGCCGCAACGAACACAGATGGCGTGGACCTTATCCACCAGCTCGGCCTTGGCCATAAGCATAGGCATAGGGCCGAAGGGTTTGCCAAGGTAGTCCATATCGAGGCCCGCAACGATGACCCTCACACCACGGTTGGCGAGCTGCATACACACATCCACGATACCCTCGTCAAAGAACTGTGCCTCGTCGATGCCTACAACATCCACCTCGGTGGCCATCAGCAGAATCTGCGAGGAGGACTCAACGGGCGTGGAGGGGATAGCGTTGGAGTTGTGCGACACCACCTCGTCGACCGAGTAGCGCACATCAATCTGTGGTTTGAAAATCTCAACTCGCTGATTTGCAAAGAGTGCGCGACGCATACGGCGTATGAGCTCCTCGGTTTTGCCCGAGAACATCGAGCCACAAATCACCTCAATCCATCCGGGTTTACTTGCCTCAAGAAACATAGAAATATTATCTGGTTAGTGTTATACATTTGTTGTTTTGTCTGCGCAAAATTAACTCTTCCCCGCCGACTTTCCAAGCCCGCTGGGGAAGAGTTATTAACAATTTACAAAGCCCCAATCGGAACTACTCCTCCACCCCAAACTCAAAGATGATGTGGCGTTCGTACCTCTCGCCCTTGCGTAGCACCTGAGAGGGGAAGTGGGGTTTATTGGGCGCGTCGGGGTAGCCCTGGCACTCAATGGCCACGCCCGAGTAGTCCTCGTAGCGTTTGCCGCCCTTACCCATAGGGCAGCCCGAGAGCCAGTTGCCCGTGTAGACCTGCACAGCGGGTTGGTCGGTCAGGACCCTCAGAGTGCGGCCCGTAGTGGGCTCCGAGAGGAGCGCGGCCTGCTGAATCTTGCCCGCCTCGAAACCGTCAATAGGCCAGCAGTTGTCGTAGCCCTTGCCAAACAGCAGTGCATCGAACTGCTCGTCCATATCGCGCCCGATGGGTTTGGCGGTGCGGAAATCCATAGGAGTGCCCTCCACCGAGCGTAGTTCGCCCGTGGGCACAAGAGTCTGGTCGGTGGGAAGATAGTGCGAGGCGTTAAGACTGAGCAGATGGTCCTTAATCGTACCCTCGCCTGCACCCTTCAGGTTGAAGTAGGCGTGGTTTGTGAGGTTTATGACGGTTACGCCATTGGTCTGTGCCAAGAGGGTCAGTTCCAGGCGGTTGTCGTCATCCCAATCATAGACAGCCTCCACATAGAGGTCGCTCGGGTAGCCCTCGTGGCCATCGGGCGAGTCGATGGCAAACACCACCCTATTCTCCTCCACGCGGCCCTCCCAGAGGCTCTTATGGAAGCCCGTAGGGCCTCCGTGGAGCGCATTGGGGCCATTGTTGATAGCCAAGTGATACTCCTTGCCGTCGAGCTCGAAGTGGCCCTTGGCGATGCGGTTGGCATAGCGACCAGGGACCTTACCCATACAGGGACCCTCGGTTATGTAGTCCATACGATTCTCGTAGCCCAGAGCCACATCACCCACTGTGCCACTCCTATCGGGCACTCTCACCGCCACAATCGCGGCACCCATATTGCAAAGTTCCACCTCGTAGCCCTTGGAGTTGCGCATCGTGTAGACCACCACAGCGTCACCCTCGGGGGTAAAACCAGCCACTTTCTGTTCGATATCCATAGAGTTCTATTATATTTTTATGTGTATTAGTCTTGTTCCAACTCGTCCTCATAGATGAAGGGGGTGGGCAAATCATCGGGGTCATCGAGGCTCGGCAGAATATCCTCCACCTCATACTCCACCTTCTGTTTCTTGCTGCTGAAGAGAAAAATCTTCTTGGGTACATAGCCCCAGATGGTGGCCAGGAAGTTGGTCGTGATGTTGGAGATGATGTAGTACCAGCCGAGGTAGTCGGTGAAGAACCACATCGAGACCAGATTCATAAGAATCGCAAAGACTGTGATGAGTGTGAAAGCGATGAACTCCTTACCCCTCGAGGCAATCTTACGCTCGGTGAAAATCCAGGTCACCGAGAAGATGTAGGAGGTAATCACAATGGAGGCGTAGCCCACAATGCTCGAGAGCAGATAATGGACCCCGAGCAGGTCGGTCATTATCCATATAATCAACAGGTTGATTAGGTAGGAGATGGTGCTTCCGAGGCCGTAGCGCCAGATGGTCGCAAGCTCCTTGCGGGTCTTATGTTTCGTGTTTGCGCTCATTTTTTAGGTGTCGATTTGTGCAAAGTTACGGATTTTTTTGTATTTTTCGAGAAATTAATGACCAATATATGCAAACTCGAATAGATAAATGGCTCTGGGCCGTAAGGATTTTCAAAACTCGCAGCGATGCCGCCGAGGCCTGCCGCACAGGCAAGGTGACAATCAATGGTAGCGAAGCTAAACCATCAAAGGAGGTAAAGGAGGGTGATTTGCTGACCGTCAAGAAGGTACCCGTGATGCGTTTCACCTACAAGGTAGTGGGCATTGTGGAGCGCCGACTGCCCGCCAAGGATGTGCCCACCTACTGCCTCGACCTCACCCCCGAGGAGGAGATGGCCAAGCTCAACCCGCCCAAGGAGACCATTTTCATCACTCGTGAGCGCGGCACCGGCCGCCCAACAAAAAAAGAGCGCCGCGACCTCGACGCCCTATGGGATAAGTTTTGAGTTATCAGTCGTCGGTAGTCGGTTGCGGTCGACCACCATAATTCGCCAGCACCGTTGAACAATGTGCCTATCAAGGGCTTGCCCTTGACCAAGCCTCCCTTTTCAAAGGGAGGTTTGGAGGGATTGTCTATACTCATTCCGCGAATGCGGAATTTTGTGCGAAATAAGAAGGTGGCTCCGCAGTTTGCTTGGCGCAAATGAGGAAGCCACCTTTGAAATTTGGTGCAAGATTCACCCGCGAGATGCACGCGCTACTCTATAGAGTTTTCCAAAATAGCCCTCCACTCATCGGGGAAGGGGATAGCTCGCTGCGAGGCGAAGTCGAAGCAGACAACCACTGTGCTGCACTCGGCATTGGCCTCCCCATCGGTCCTATTGACGAGCCTCTGGTGAACGGTCATACTCTTTGTTCCTATCTTCTCCACCCACGACTCCACAATAATATCGTCACCCAGGCGGGTCTGGCGCATCATATCGGTCTTGATGCTCACCAGCACCAGATTCACTCCGCGCCAATCTATTCGGCTACCCAGAAGTGTGGCGTAGAGTTCCATCTTGCCCAGGTCGAAATACTCCTGCAAATGGATGTTGTTGATGTGGCCGAGGGTGTCGGCATCGGCAAATCGCTGTTGTATCTCTGTTGTAATCTTCATCTTCTCCTATCGCAAAATTTTGAACTCTCCGTCCTCCTTAATCATCATTATCGAGGAGGCTTGGCGAGTGGGGTTACCCTCAAACTGGGGACTTACGACCATATCCACACCCTCCTTTATTCCGTCTACTATATCGCTGAATTTCACAGGCGTAGGCTCACCCGAGAAGTTTGCCGAGGTGGAAACCAAGGGCCTGCGCAGTTTGCCCACCACTCGGCGACAAAAGTCATGGTCGGGTACGCGGACAGCAAGCGACCCCTCCTCAGGGATGAGGTTCTCGGCCACACCCACCGCACCATCGAGGATGAGCGTCAGGGGCTTGTCGGTAAGCTCCATAAGGTCGTAAGCCACCTCGGGCACTCGGCGGATATATTTACCAACGGCTGCGGGCGTATCCAGCAGCACAATCATACCTTTCTTATTGACCGACCCCTTGAGGCGATAGATGCGCTCCACAGCCTCCGGATTGGTCGCATCGCAGCCGATACCCCAAACGGTATCGGTGGGATAGAGAATTATGCCCCCTCTGCGGAGCACCTCCACTGCCCTATTTACTTCTTCTTGCATAGTCTACTTTGTCTATTTTGGGTATCACTTGCAAAGATAGGGCTTTTCGGCGGAAAAATGCAAAAATGAGAGTTGAGAGTTACAGTTGAGAGCTGAGAGCTGACAGACCTCTCCCGCCCTAAAGGGCACCCTCCCCTAACTTAGGGGAGGGCAAGGCTAAAAGGGCAGAACGAAAATTCAAAATGCAAAATTATTAGAGGGGAATTAGGAGAATTTAAGGAGTTTAGTGACATCAAGGTCTTTAGGGTCTTTAAGGTCTTTAAGGAAGACTCCCCATTTTTTCCTAAAACTTTATTTTCAACTTTCAATTTAATTCCTTATTTTTGCGCACTTTGAATTATATTAATTAACAAACACGGTATCAGACAGCACTCCCCATCGGCTCTGCCGACCAACTCCACCGCCCGAGGCGGGGGATTTAGGAGGTGGGGGAAGAACAACAAAGCGGCTTTGCTGCCTGCGACGAGAAGCAAAGAAGTATCGACGGGAACGCTGCACTGAGACCAATAATAGAACTACAACTTATGGGAAGGGCATTTGAGTATCGCAAAGCGCGAAAACTAAAACGCTGGGGCAATATGGCCCGCACATTTACTAAAATCGGTAAGGAGATTGAGATTGCTGTAAAGGCCGGCGGTCCCGACCCCTCGGGTAACACCCGTCTGCGCGTCCTCCTGCAGAACGCAAAGGCAGAGAATATGCCCAAAGAGAATGTGGAGAGGGCCATCAAGCGCGCTATCTCCAAGGACACCTCGGACTACAAGGAGATGGTATATGAGGGCTACGGCCCCCACGGTATCGCTGTGCTCGTGGAGACCGCTACCGACAACACCACCCGCACCGTGGCCAATGTTCGCAGCTACTTCAACAAGTGCGGCGGCACCCTCGGCACCAGCGGTAGCGTGACCTTTATGTTCGACCACTTGTGCGTATTCAAGACCGCAATGAAGGATGGCATCGACATCGACGAGTTGGAGTTGGAGCTCATCGACCTCGATATGACCGAGCTCTTCGTTGACGACGAGAACATCATCAACATCTACGCCAAGTATGAGGCCTTCGGCGCTATCCAGAACTACCTCGACGAGCACAATATGGAGATCGTCAGCGGTGAGTTCGTACGCATCCCCACCGACACCAAGGAGGTGAATGCCGAGCAGCGTGAGGCCATCAACAAACTCATCGAGAAACTCGAGGATGATGACGATGTGACCAATGTCTACACCACTATGGCAGAGGAGGCTGAGGAGTAATCCCCCACTCCACTCTCAACCGCTTTAGACGGCCCGCCCACTTTAGGCGGGCCGTTTTTCTTTGCGGGGCAGCTGCACGATGTGGGTCACATAGACCGTCAGGAGCGGGAAGAGAACCATCCCGAGTCCGGGGAGCATAACAGTGAGCGCCTTGCCCACAGTAGTCACCGCAAACATAGGAGCCCCCACGGTGGTCACATTCAGCCCCGCCCACCACAGCGCCGAGCCAAAGTCCACAATGGACCTATTCACACCCTCCTCATAGGCATAGAAGATGAGGGACGAGAGGTATGTTAGAAGCACAATCATCGAGATATAACTCCACAGGATGGCGCTCACACGGCTCGGTGCCACCAACCTCACGAGCTGATAGATGCCCACCCCGCCGCGCACCAACGGCAGGCACTTGAGCAATATATAGAGTCCCTTGGGCAGCTCCGCACCGCCCCAATGGAGCATATTCAAATAGGGTATCGACACCAAGAGCAAGAGGATGTTGCGGGTGAAGAATCGCTTAGGCTCGCGGGCGACCATCGTCTGCACCACGAAGTCCATAACGAAAACCATACAGACCACAAGCTGCAACTCCTCCACCCCCGAGGAGAGAATGTAGGTCTTGCGGGTGACGATGTCGAGCGAGAGCGACACCAGAAGGAGGACACTTGCGATGATTGCCACCCCATCGAGGGTGTGGGCGAGATGTTGTGAGCGACTATTTTTCATACCTAAACCATTTTTCTTACCCCTATGCAAAAAAAATACCTCAAAAAAGTTTGCGAGGAAAAAATAAACGCTTATCTTTGCATCGCTTTTCAGCAAGCGCGGCGAGATAGCTCAGCTGGTTAGAGCGCATGATTCATAATCATGAGGTCCCCAGTTCAATCCTGGGTCTCGCTACCAACGAAAAAGGACTGCAAAATTGCAGTCCTTTTTTTGTTTCATATTGCGCGCCCCTCCGTTAGAGCTCGGTCTTCCAGAGGCCGTGGATGTTGCAGTACTCATAGACCGCCACGGGCTTGCGACCACAAACGCACACCTCTGCAACGGGTTTATCCTTGAGGTCAATCCTCAGGCCGCCATCCTCAAACTCAACATAGACAAACGAGATGTGGTGCTCGGGGAGCATAGGGTGCTCAACGCTGCCCACTTTGATACGAATCTTGCAATCGTCCACCTTCTCAACTACAGGCAGGTGCTTCTCGCCGCCCATCTCCTGGGTATTAGCTACCAACTCGGTCATCTTCTCGCCACAGCAGAAGGGCACTACGCCACCGTCTACAGCCTTAACTATCACATTGCCACAATGGTTACACTTATAAAATTTCGTTGCCATAATCATTTGTTATTTTTGGTTTAACTTATTTGTTCTGTTTTGTTAGTACAAAGATAATACCACTTGTCCAAAAAATCAAATCGGAAATTTTTATGCCACCATAAGAGAAAACTATGGGGAGTTGAGAGTTGAGAGAAGGGCCGAAAGGGCCGAAAGGGCCGAAAGGGCCGAAAGGGCCGAAAGGGCCGAAAGGACTAAAAGGGCCGAAAGGACTAAAAGGAAATGCAAAAAGCAAAATTATAGAGGGGATGGAGGAGGGGTCACTAAACTCACTAAACTCACTAAACTCACTAAACTCACTAAGGTCCTTAAAGTCCTTAAAGTCCTTAAGGTCCTTAAGGTCCTTAAAGAATTAGGTCGGTTGTCGCGAGCACAAAAAAAAGAGGAGAACTCTCGTTCTCCTCTCTGGGTGACTGATGGGGCTCGAACCCACGACATTTGGAACCACAATCCAACGCTCTGCCAACTGAGCTACAGTCACCATCTGAGGTTTGCAACCTTAGCCCTAAGGCGCAAACCTTTACCCGTCTACTACAGGCTATTCACCTTAACCTGCAAACCGCTCTTGAGGTTGGCAGCTTTGTTCTTGTGAATAATGTTCTTCTTTGCGAGTTTGTCCAACATTGCAGCTACCTTGGGCAGAAGTGCCTCAGCAGCAGCCTTGTCGGTGGTACCACGCAATGCTTTCACAGCGTTACGAGTTGTCCTGTGGTAGTACTTATTCGCTACACGACGGGTCTCCGTCTGGCGAATACGCTTTTTAGATGACTTGTGATTTGCCATAGTTATATATTTTTAAAATTTTTTATCTCTCCTGCAGCCCATAGCAGAGTCGAACTGCTCTTTCAAGAATGAAAATCTTGCGTCCTAACCGATAGACGAATGGGCCCCGACTACTACCATAGGTAGCTTTTTAGCGGTGCAAAGGTAACTAAAAAATGATAAACTGCAAACTTTATTTACATTTTTTTATTTTTTTAGTTTCACATTGCCCTTCTGGCGGTCAAACTCTATCTGTGTGTGTTCAAAAAGTTCGCCCATTGCGCCACTTTCGATGAGCATTTCGGCCGTTCCGTAGTGGAACCTGCCCCCTTGAATCATAGCTATCGTGTCGCATATTTCGATGGCTATCGACAGGTCGTGTGTGGAGAAGAGTATGCATTTGCCCTCCTTGTGGGCCAATCGCCTCAATAGCAGGCATATCTCATACTTATTCGGCAGGTCCAGAAAGGCTGTGGGCTCATCGAGCAGAATGATGGGCGTATCCTGCGCCAGGGCCCTGGCTATCATAACTCGTTGGCGCTCACCGTCGCTGAGGCTATCCATTGCAGCCTCCGTAAACTCCTCCATTCCCACCAGTCTGAGCGACTCCTTCACCTTGACCCTATCCTCGTCGGTCAGTCGCCCCACCCAGTTGGTATAGGGGGCCCTACCGAGCGACACCACATCCCACACCCTGAGGTTCTGCACCCTCACATCGTCGGTCGACACGAAGGCTATCTTCTCGGCCACCTGCCTCATCGAGAGCGAGGCAACATCCTTGCCCGAGATGGTGATATGGCCGCTCTGGGGTCTTGCCAGGGCCGCAATGGTGCGCAGCAGGGTACTCTTGCCCGTGCCGTTGCGACCAATCAGCGCCGTCAGCTCGCCCCAACCGAAGCCCACGCTCGCATCGGCCATCAGCACCCTTTCGCCATAGCCAAGCGTAACTCCGTGGAGTTCAATCGTATATATGCGTTCCATCTCTGCCATCACATCATCATCTTACGGTTGCGCACAATCACCACAATCACTATCGGTATGCCCACAAGTGCCGACACGGTATTGATGGGTAGCGTCAGGTCGCTTGAGGGTACCGACGAGGCGATATCGCACAGCAACATTATGGTCGTGCCCGAGAGCATCGTTGCGGGCACCAACACCCTATGGTCGGCCTCGCGGAAGAGCATCCTTGCCACGTGGGGCACCGCAAGTCCCACAAAACCTATGGGGCCGCAATAGGCCGTCACCGTACCCGCCAACAGCACCGTCGTGAGGGTCACCATCAGCCTTGTGCGCTTTATATTAAGGCCCATTGTGCGGGCGTAGTTCTCACCGAGGAGCAGTATGTTCAGTGGCTTGATGAGGAGCACAGACAGCACCAGTCCCACCACTATGACGGGCACCACGATGCGTAGCTGAGAGAGTGTCACACCTCCCAGCGAGCCCATAGTCCAGACCACATAGCTCTTAAGTGCCCCCTCAGGCGAGAGATACTGCATAATCTCCACCAGAGCCGAGGCTGCACTGCCGAACATCATACCGAGAATCAGCACCGTCATAATGTTCTTTATGCGTGCCGTGACGGCCATAACCACCACCATAATCAGTGCCGAGCCTATCCACGCGGCCCCCGCCACCCCCACGCTCTGCACCCAGGGCGAGGAGATACTCACACCCATAAGTGGCAGCCCCAGCAGCATAAGCGCCACACCGAGGCTTGCGCCCGAGCTGACACCCAGCACATAGGGGCCCGCCAGAGGGTTGCGGAATAGGGTCTGCATCTGGAGTCCCACCGTCGAGAGTGCCGCACCAGCGAGCAGTGCCATAACCGCCTTGGGGAGTCGGAAGTTGCGCACGATGATGCCCACCGAGTCGGCCTCGGCGGCCGAGCCCGTACCCCACAATCCGTGCCACACCTCGCCTATCTTGAGGGGCACACTTCCCACCGCCAGGTCCACCACGAAGAGTATCAGGGTGGCTATGGCAAGCAGCACAAAGAGCAGTGTGGTGCGTGAGCGATTCATCGTTTGCTATCGGGTTGATTAATTGAGTTGTTCGTAGTAGTAGAGTTGGTGGCCGCGAGCCTCCTCGGGGTGGAGAATGGCAATCATATCCGCGAGCACCCTATCTGCCCAGAGGGCTCCGCTCTCCCAGAAGTCGCTACCGCCTGCTGCCGTACTGCGGGCTGTGCAGTTGTAGACCCTCCTATTCTTCACCACCTTAGCGGTCACAAACTTGGGATTCTCGGCCACGAGTGTCGCCATATCGCGTGCGGCGTTGGTGTGGAGCCAGTAGTCGGCCTCGGCAAGATAGAGGAAGGCGCTCTCGCCACTAATGGGCCTTGAGAGTTGGCTCTGGCTGCTACCCTTGCAGATATACTCGCCACCGGCATCCTCAATAAGCCTCACGATGTAGCTATCATCGGCGGGCACAAACCAGGTATCCTTATAGGGGGAGTTGAGCATAACCTTGGGGCGTCCCTTGTAGCTGATGGCCGCCATACGGAGGCTCTCATACCTCTCGGCAATCTCGCCGAAAAGCTCCTCGGCCTGCTCGCGCAAATCGAACACCTCGCCCAGAGCCACCACCCACTCGCTCTTACCGAGGGGTGTAGTCTCCGTGTGGTCGGAGATGTAGATGTAGGGTATGCCGAGCTCGGAGAGTTTCATCGAGAGCGAGCCATTCTCGCCCGTAGTGCCGTAGATAAACACCACATCGGGCCTCAGTGCGGCCAGCAGTTCGTAGTTGATGTTGGCATCGTAGCCCACCTCCCTGACGCTTCCGCTCTCAAGGCCTGCCACTACTCTCTCATTGGAGATGTAGTCGGCGCCGCTCACACCCACCACTCGCTCCACAAGTCCGAGTGCATCGAGCGAAGCCAAGTGGCTCGAGGACATACAGATAACCCTCTGTGGATTGGCCTTAAGAGTGATGCCGTCGAACCCTCTGGGGGGCACCTCGCCATTGCGGGCCACAAAGACCTCCTTCACCACCCCCTCGGCACCGGGCCAAGGCGAGAGTATGCGCAGAACGGTGGAGGCGCCTTCGGTGGCCACAATCTCGTAGCCCTTCGACGAGTGGGGTCCGTAGAGCACCTCGCCCCACTCCACCGCTCGCCTGGCGGAGGAGCCACAGGAGGCAAGCACACAGCCCGCCACCAACATCCAAACGATATGTAGCCACATTTTGCGCATAAGACTACAAAAGTACAATTCAATTTTGAAAATTGAAAATATCAAACTCTTTTTCCTATCTTTGCGCTCCAAAATCGACAATAGAGCCAACACAATGGGACAGAAAATATCTCTCGCGGACCACTTCACCTCACGCCGTCTGCTGCGCTACACGCTGCCGACAATTGTGATGATGATAGCCACCTCCATCTATAGTGTGGTGGACGGAGTCTTTGTGTCCAACTTTGTGGGCAAGACCCCCTTTGCGGCCATCAACCTCATCTACCCCGCCTTTATGGTCATCGGCGCCATAGGCTTTATGATGGGCTCGGGCGGCAGTGCACTGGTGGCCAAGATTCTCGGCGAGGGCGACCGCCATCGTGCGGGCCGCACATTCTCCCTTATTGTCTACACGACCATCGCTCTGGGACTCTTCTTCAGCCTCTTGTGCCTCATTCTCCTGGAGCCCATAGCCATAGGACTGGGTGCCGAGGGGGAGATTCTCGACGACTGCTTGCGCTACGGCAGACTGCTGCTGATTGGTATGCCCTTCTTTCTGCTTCAGGGTATGTTTCAGCCCTTTATGGTGGCAGCCGAGAAGCCCTCGTTGGGCCTTAAGGTGTCGCTCTGCGCGGGTCTGACGAACATCGTTTTCGACTACCTGCTAATTGTGGCCTTTCCCTTTGGACTGGAGGGTGCGGCCGTAGCTACGGTCTTGAGCCAGATTGTCGCGGGCACCATTCCTCTCATCTATTTCAGCCGCCCGAACAGTAGCCTGCTACGCCTCGGTGCCACCCGTTGGGATGGTGGGGCTCTGCGCCAGACCTGCTTCAACGGCTCCTCGGAGATGGCCACCAACATCTCGGCCTCCATTGTGGTTATGCTCTACAACCACCAGTTGCTCCGCTATATAGGCGAGGATGGCGTGGCAGCCTACGGTGTCATAGGCTATGTGCTCTTCATCTTCCTGGCCGTCTTTCTGGGCTACTCCACGGGTAGCGCCCCCATTGTGAGCTACAACTTTGGCGCACAGCGATACGACGAGCTCCGAGGGGTTGTAAGGCGCAGTGGGCGCATCATTCTGCTCCTTTCGGTGGGGCTCACGCTCCTTGCAGAGCTGCTTGCGGGCCCTCTGGCTCAATTCTTTGTGGGCTACGACCAGGGGCTCTTCCTGCTCACCCGCAGGGCCTTTAGCATCTACTCCATATCGTTCCTGCTGTGCGGAGCGAATGTCTACATCTCCTCGCTCTTTACGGCCCTGAACAATGGCCTCATTTCGGCCGTCGTGTCATTTTCGCGCAGCCTCATCTTCGAGTGTGGCGCGGTGCTCGTGATACCCGCCTTGATGGGCATTGACGGCATCTGGTGGGCCGTAACTTTCGCCGAGGGTGCCGCATTAATTATGGGCATTATCTTCCTGATGGTCAATCAAAAGCGCTACAACTATTAGCCCTTTGGCGTCGTAGAAATCGCCCTCGCGCTCATCCACGCCCACAGGAAAAGAGTACCTTTGCGGCGTTTATTTTCACACCAACTCCAAAATTGCAAATAAGACTATGAGTAATAAGAAAGAGTTTCTGCGCGTAGTGAAGTTCGTGCTATTTTCGGCCAGCGCAGGCATCATCCAGATAGGCTCCTTTACGGCCCTTACGGAGCTCACCGAGTGGCGCTACTACGCCTGCTACCTGCCCTCGCTGCTGCTCTCCATCCTCTGGAACTTCACCCTCAACCGCAAGTTCACCTTCCAGTCCTCGGCCAACATCCCGAGCGCAATGCTCAAGGTCTTAGGCTACTACTGCATTTTCACCCCCACAACCACCCTCCTCGGCAACTATTTGGCCGAGGGCCTCGGCTGGAACGACTACCTCGTCACGGGTCTGAATATGCTCCTAAACCTCTCGACCGAGTACCTGTTCCAACGCTTTGTGGTCTATCGCGGCAAAATCGACAACGCGAAGAAGGACTGACAACCGACGGCCGACGACCGACAACCGACCTAAGTCTTTAAGGACTTTAAGGACCTTAATGACCTTATCTCAACTGACAACTAAAACGCGGGTTACAAAAATGTAACCCGCGTGGCGTTTGTGGTGATGCGGTGTTATTTATTGGATTTTTGCCTATTGCAATGGCGACATAGCATTTGGCAGTTATCGGTGATGGTTTTTCCGCCATCGCTCCAGGGGATGATGTGGTCGGCCTCCATCTGTTCTATCTCAAACTCCTCGCCACACATTGGGCACACCCCCTCCTGCATCTCATAGGCCTCCAACTTTTGGCTCTCACTAAAGGCCCTGATGGAGAGGTGTCGCTCATCGCGCGTGAGGATATAAGGGTAGATGCCGCTCTTTTTTGTCACATCGTCATCGAGCAGTAGCCTGCGCACCTCTGCATCTATCTCGCGCGCATCGAGCGGAGTATCTTTATATATATTGTAGAGCCTGCCCCACGGCACAGAGTTGATAATCTTTTTGTGTCTGCGCGTGAACTTGGCCTCGGCCCACACTATCACAGATTGGAAATATATCCACAGTGCCGAAGCGTCGCTATCGTGCTGATGGAGCGCCATATATCCCTCAATATTACCCTTGCTTATCCAATCAATAGCCGTTTCGAGATAGTCTTGCCTTATGGGCGAGCCGGTCATATAATCCCTGCCGAGCAGATATGCCGGACAGGAGTTCTTGCTGAAGTAGCGTTTGGCATCGCTCACCCACGGGCCCGAGTAGACCGCATTCCTCAACTCCTGGTCGGTGAGTTTCTCACCGGCTATGTTGATTGTCTGGAACCATTTGAGTTTCTCGCTGTCGGTGCCGGTGCAGATGTAGACCATCAGCTTGTAGTCGAGAATCTGATTCTTCTCGTCGCTGGTAAGGTTGTGGAAGTAGCGAAACATATAGGCGAACTCCCCTGCCACATATTGACAAATGCTGATGGTGCGCTGCTGCCCGTCGATAACCTCATAGGTGCCGTCGCCGCAATCTGCCCAGTACATCACATTCAGCGGAAAGTCGTTCACCACGGTAGTAATCACCGCATCGCGCTGTTTCTCCTTGTAGATAAACTCACGCTGATAGGGCGGTCTAATGTTGAGCCTTCCGCCAAACCCTTTCACACCTTCGTGGCCACTATCTTTGTATCCTTCAGTGAGTTCCCTCACCGTCACCTCTCTCAATTCTATCTTCATAATATTTATTGTTTTTTGCGGATTAAGATTCTTTTATACATACCTTGACCATTAACAACAGGTGCGTCAAATCTTGTATGTTCCTTTTTGAGATACTCTATCATCCCATCACCTCCACGGTCGGTAGTCCATACCAACTCAAACTGCTCTGGGTTATACTTGTAGAGAAATGTGATTGGCACACCCATAACCCCGTCGTAGTCGCAGGGAATGTCGGAGGTTTTGTTCACATTGATTGCGTCGTAGTTGTCGTAGTGGGGGTACTCCTCGGGGGTGTAGTGCTTGTAGAGGATGAGTTCTTCGTGTTTCTTGGCAATATCGAGGTTGGTAAACCAAGTCACACCCGAGACCCTAATCATACCCTCTCGGTGGTCGCCAGCGGTGGCCACATCCTCATATTTGGAGTAGAAATGGCCCGCTCCACCCTTGAAACCATAGCCCAACCACAACTTATTCTCCTTGAGCAGAGGGAAAATCTCCTTATAGGTGATGGCGTTTTGGTGGCCCACTATCACAAACTTCTTGTCGTACTTAATCAGCTGGGCCACATACTCACGAAAGAGCGAAAAGGGGGGATTGGTAACAACAATATCTGCCTGTTTGAGCAGTTCGATGCACTCCGCGCTACGGAAGTCGCCATCGCCCTGCAAGGGGCGCACCTCAATCTCGTCTGCATCGGGCATACGATTGCCATCGCGGTCGCCCTCATAGATTTGATAGACAGCCCTTTCGCTCGTATTCATAGAGAACAAATCGACATCCTGACTTTTGTAGCAGGTGGCGATAACTCTCCTTAGCCCAAGGTGTTCGAAGTTTAGGGTAAAGTACTTGAAGAAGTTACTGACGCGAGGGTCGTCGCAGTTGCACAAGACAGTTTTGCCCCGAAAATGCTCCTTGTAGTGGACCAGTTCGCGCTCAATATCGGAGAGTTGAGTGTAGAACTCATCCTTCTTGGCGGCTCTTGCTGCCGTCAAAGTTGTGTTTGCCATAGGCGTGTGGTGTTGCGCGCCTGCAATCCGTTCAATCCTACAACCAACAAAAAAAGTGTGGACAAATCTTGTCCTCGTTCTGCGGTTGTAGGAAATACCGTGATAACAGACAAGAATGCCCACACAACGGGGCATTCGCAACATCTGTTCCGGTTATCAATTTTTGAAACTTCCTACATTTCAGAACGACCGAACAAATAGCAAACGCTAATTAGTAAATATGTCAGTAGTTAATTTTCTCTCTTTGTTTTCAAAAATAAATGGTTTCTTATTGCACTACAAATGTAGTAATCTTTTCGTTAATTATCGCTCTCGATGAGGAGTTGTTTGGTGGTTTTTAGGCCCAGGGCCTTGATGTCCTCCGCCTTTTTGAGGAGGTTGCCGCGGCCGGTGGAGAGCTTGCTATAGGCCTCGTCGTAGCTCTTGCGAGCCTTCTCGAGTGAGCCGCCAACAGCCTCCAGATCAGCCACAAAGCCACACAACTTATCGTAGAGTTTGCCCGTCTCGTCGGCAATCTTAATGGCGTTCTTGGTCTGCTTATCGCGAGTCCAGAGTTGGTACATAAGTTTCAGTACAGAGATGAGGTGTGTGGGGCTGATGATGACCACCTGTTGTTGGTAGGCCCTCTCCCAGAGGCTCGTATCGCCATTCATCGCCGCCATATAGGCACCCTCATTGGGCACAAACATCATCACAAAGTCGGCCGCATCCTTCACATAGCGCTGATACTGCTTGGTGGCCAGCTCCTTCACATGGCCATTTATGGAGGCCAGGTGGGCCGCAAGGGCCTGGTCGCGTGCCTCATCGCTGGTGGCGTTCACATAGTTCACATAGGCTGTGAGCGACACCTTGGAGTCGATGACGATATTCTTGCCCTCGGGCAGGTGGAAGACCACATCGGGGCGTAGGGAGTTGTTCTCCTCGCCCACTATCTTCGTACCGTCGCTATTGGTCGTTGCCTGCATCGTGAAGTTCACACCCTCCTCGAGGCCCGATTTCTCGAGTATCTGACGCAGTATCATCTCGCCCCAGTCGCCCTGCACCTTGCTATTGCCACGCAGCGCGTCGGTCAGTTCGCGAGCCTCACGCGAGATGGTCGCATTGAGTTCTGTGAGTTCCTTGAGGCTCATCTTCAGCGACTTCACATCGCTCACCTCATTGGTGTAGCACTCATCTATCTTCTTCTGGAGACTCTGGAGGTTCTCCTTGAAAGGGGTCAAAATCTCGCCCAGGCGCTGCTCGTTACTCTCCCTGAAAAGTTTGGATTTCTCATCGAGGATGGCCGTAGCGAGCTCCTTGAAGTTCTGCTCCGTCTCCCTGCGCATAGCGGCCCTCTGCTCGCTCTCCTGGCGCAACTGCTCCGTTAGGCGTGCATTTGCCGCCTCCCTCTCTTTTATCTCCAGTTGCAGCTTCTCCACCTTGGCCTGAAGTGGCTCGAGCCTCTCGCAGCGCTCCCTGAGGCGTGCAGCCTCGGTGCTTCTCTCGGCGCACTCACTGCGCAACACTTTGACCTCCTCCTCGGCCTTTTGGAGCTGAGCGTTTCGCTCCTTGAGGGCCCTGCGGTCGGGATGGAGGTAGAGGGTCACAACGCCACCAAAGGCTATGGCCAGTAGGATGGCTACAACTATCACAATGGTTTCCATATTGTCAGTTTTTCTTTTATTTGTTCTGGTTAAGATCTCTGGTTTTCTCGAAGTCTATGGCCTCGGCAAGGAGCGTAATGGGATTCATCACCTCCAGCCCCATAGACATCTCAATCTGCCACTTGCAGGTTTCGCAGTCGGTAACTACCGTATCCACCCCCGTCTGACGAATCCGCTCGAAGAGTTTTTCGCCTATGGCCTGCGAGAAGTCGTAGTTCTCCTTCTTGTAGCCATAGAAGCCCGCCATTCCGCAACACTGCGACGGCAACATCACAAGTTCCAAACCCGGCACAAGCCTCAGAAGAGCCGTCGAGTAGAGCACCCATCCGAGTTTCTCCATATGGCAGGCCGAGTGGTAGGCCACCTTGCGGTGGTAGTCCTCCTTGAAAGCCAACTTTATCTCGCCACGCTCCCAGAGGCGATAGAGGAAGCGGGTGGAGAGCGAGATGTAGTTCTTTACATCGCTATTGTCGATGCCTAAAATATGTTGGTACTCCTCCCTCATCACCAGCGCACAGCTCGGCGAGGTGGCAATAACCCGTCGTCCCTCGGCCACCTCCTTGCGGATGGCCTCCACATTGCGCTCGGCATCCCTCTCGGCCTGGCGTAGCAGTCCGCTCGAAATCTTGGCAATTCCACAGTAGCGCTCGTCGTCCATCAGCCTCACACCATAGCCCACAGCATTGAGAATCCTCACGAACTCCTTGCCCAACTCGGGGTAGTTGCAGTTGACATAGCTGCCGTGGAAGTAGGTCACATATTTCCCGAATCCCTCCTGCTCCCTCTGGGCACTCTTGCGGAACCACGAGGAGAAGCGTTCGGAGGCATACTTGGGCATCGGGCGACGCTCATCAATGGCAAGGCAGCGGTCCATAAACCTCCTTACGGACTTTTTCTCCAGCAGGCTATTCAGCGCGGGGGCGACACTCGCCACCACACCATCCATCGAGTCGGAACCCGAGAGGAGCCTGTCGCGCACCGAGTGGCCGTGGCGACTCTTAGCCTTTGCAATGGCAATGATGTCACCAATCCTCACACCCGAGGGGCACGACACCTCACAGCGCTTGCAATTTAGGCAATACTTGAGCGCCTCATCGCAAATCTGCGGGTCCTTGAGGCGGTAGCGCTCCGCATCGGGGCCCGCCTGCTTGGGGCCCGGATAGAGCGGATTGACCTCCAACATTGGGCAGTAGACGGTGCAGATGGTGCACTTTATGCACTGCTCAAAGTTGTTCTCGCTGCTTACTCTCTTATGGTATTTCATAGGCTCTCCTCCTTCCTTTTCCCATTCTGCTCCAGAATCTCGTCGGCGGCCATCAGCGCGGTGGAGATGACCACACCCGCGCCACAACCCTCCTTTACGGCATCGGCACCCGCAAGCACCGACCCCACGGCATAGAGATTCTCCACGGGGCGCCCCCCTTTGAGTGGGTGCAGCCTGCCGTCAACCCTCACGCCAAAACGCTGGAACGGCTGCTCACCGAGAATCTTCTCGCCACACCACTCCTCTCTCGCCTCGGCGGCCACAACATCGAGCCCGAAGATGGGCTCTACAATATTCTCCGAGGTGGCCACAAGTCCTCTGCCGAAGAAACTACCCGTAGCGAGTATGAAATCGTCGGCACGGAAGAGTATATCGGCGTGATTGATGGTCGAAAGGCTCTCTATGCGACCACTCCTATCGAGCTGATACGACACCACCCTATCGCCCTGTATGAGCTGACCTCCGAGCCTCACGAACTCCTCCGAGAGCAGTCGCTGTGCCCTCACTCCAGGTACCGAGGCCGACACCGTAGGTGCAACTCTCACCTCTGCTGGCTTCATCATTCGTGCAAACCTCCTGAAGCACTCCTCATCCGCAAGGCCAAAGACCGCGGGCAGCAGCACAAGGTCGCACCCCTCGGCAAGCCCACTGACCTTCTCGGCCAAGCGCTCCAAGGCCTCGCCCTGCATCTGGCGAGCAATGCCCACAGCCCTCATCTCCGCTGCGCTCTCACGCAGGCGCTCCAACTCGGGCAGCGACACCTTCTCCACGCGGCACTCCGCCCCCAGCCTTCCGAGGCCCGAGGCGATAAACTCGGGGTAGAAATCGAGGTATCCCTCCAAGCCCACGATGAGCACTCTGCGCCCCTCGAGGTCGCTCTTTGCGCCGAAGGTCACATACTCCTCCAGAGTGAGCCACGCGGGTTTCAGGCCGCCGATGGGCGTAAGGCGATAGTGGGGCTTCTCGAAGTCACCCACAAGGCTCATACCCGCCCTTCGGAACATCTCTTTCACCTCCTTAGTGTATCTCTCAAGTCGCTCAAGTCCAACGATATTATAGGGATGAGATGGGTGACTCTCAGAAAGTCCGAGAAGCTCCTCGCGCCATTTGGACCACAGTTCCAGCGAGCCCGAGCAGAAGTGGAGTGCGCTCTTGCCTGCCGAGATAATGGCCACACGACGGCCCGCCTGAGCAAGCCTAATGCCGCTCACCAGACCGCCAAGTCCACCGCCTATGATTATCGCCTCGTATCTCATCGTACTCTATTCTCTTCACTTATCGCCCAGACCGCAGATGCCGTCATAAATCCACTGTGTGAATTGGGCCTCCACGAGTGAGTCGCCCCACGCCACAGGCCTCACGCCCCGCCAGCGCTCCTCCACAAAGTCGGCCACAAACTCGGTGGCCCTCTCGGTTGTGGTCTTCGTCTTGGCCATAATACCTGCCGCCCTCATAGCGCAGATGTGGCCCTGACAGGTGCCCATACCTATTCGCGTACGGCGGCGCAGGTCGTCGAGGTGGGTCACATCCAGACTGCGGATGGCATACTCCACCTCCGCAACCGACACCCTCTCGCACTCACACACCAAGGCCGCATCGGCAGCCCTCTGGAAGCCTATCTGCTCCACCCTGTCGCCGTGGCGGCTCGCAGCTCCGCGCTCACCGGGCCTTTTGGCCACAAACTCCCTGCGGCCCCTCTTCGACTCCGCCTTGGCTCCGCTCTTCGAGCCGGGCAAGGGCGTAGTAGCAGTCGAGCACTCGGCATTGTGGGAGAGCTTACTACAAACAAGGTCCGTCACCCTCTCGGCCATAAGTCTATATGTCATAAGTTTGCCACCCGTGATGGTCACAAAGCCCTCCAAGCCATCCCTCTCGGCGTGGTCTATGCAGACAATGCCGCGGCTGATGTTTCTGCACGAGGGGTCGTTGTCGGCAGCCACCAGCGGGCGCACACCCGAATAGGCCCTCAACACTCGTGTCGAGGAGAGTGCGGGGGCGAGTTTCGCGCCGCCCTCGAGCAGAATATCCACCTCGCGGGCTGTAACTTCATTCTTGTCTATCTCCTCAAAGGGGATTCTCTCGGAGGTGGTGCCTATGAGCGAGATGGTATTGCCCGGCACCAGAATGTCTGCATCGGAGGGGACCCTGCAACGATTCAGTACCATATTGTTGACCCTATGGCCAAATACGAGCAGAGCACCCTTCGAGGGGTACATATTTATCTCCACGCCCGCCTTCAGAGCAATCTCGGCACCCCAGATACCTGCGGCATTGACTACCACACGCGAGCGGACCGTAAGACTCTCCCCCGTTGTGCAGTTCCTCAACACTACGCCCACAACCCTCGCCTGCTCCACAACGAAGCCCTCAACGGAGTGGTATGTGAGCACCTCGGCACCGTGGAGTCGTGCATCGAGCACATTGGCCGAAGTGAGGCGGAAGGGGTCAATGGCAGCATCGGGCACCCTCACAGCACCAATGAGCGCGGGATTGACCGAGGGCTCCAATCTCCGTGCCTCCTCGGGCGAGATGGGCTCGGCATCGATGCCCGCACGCCTACACGCCCCCACAAACTGCTCCTGATAGCCGAGGTCGTCCTCGGGCAGGGTGATAAACAGACCGTCGGTGGGCTCCACACAGTGGCGGGCAATCTGGCGCAGGATTCTATTTTCGGAGATACACTCGGCAGCCGACTCATTATCGGTCACAGCGTAGCGTGCGCCACTATGCAGCAGGCCGTGGTTACGACCCGAAGCACCCGTTGCCAAGTCCTTGCGCTCGACAAGCAGAACCTTTAGGCCACGCAGGGCGCAGTCGCGTGCAGTACCTGCACCCGTCACGCCACCGCCAATGATGACCACATCGTATTCCTTTTGTTTCTGCTCCATAGCCTTCGGGCCTCCGTTTTTCTCCTTTACCCTTTCTCTCCACCCCTTGGGCCAAAGGCCCATTAGAGTGGATATAATATACAAAGTTAAGAATTATTTTTGGTTTCGCTGCTCTTTACAAGAGCAAATATCATACTCCCCCACCCAAGTCGCCCCAAAGGGAGAGGGCAAAAAAACAAATATTATTTTCAAGGAAAGAAAAAATGCCAATTCTCCAGGGAGAATTGGCACATCTTTACTAAAAGTACAATTTTCTACTCTACTCGGTGAACGCTGCAGCCTGCATAAGAGCAACCAGCAGTCTTTCGCCAAGTTGTTTCAACTCGGCCTGCTCCTCCTCGCTCAGCGAAGACTCCTCAATACCCTCAGCCTTAAGCGCCTCTTGGAGCTCTTCCATCTCCATATAAGCAGCCTTAACAGCCTCGGCGTCCTTATTCTCTACAGCCTTCTCCATATCAACCACGATGGCCTCATACCTATCAACGGGGCTCTTTGCGCCACCGCAAGATACCATTGCCAAAGACATTGCTGCAACTGCCAAAATTGTAAAAATTTTCTTCATAACAAATGATTTTTTAGTTATTAGTGTTAGTGTTAATGCAAATGTAGGCAATAAACAACAAAAAAGCAAACAAATCTATAATTTTTCTCCCCCCGCCAAAGGGGAACAATCGAGGTGAGAAGCAAAGCAAATGTGAATGAAAATGACACTTTCTGCAAGGCACCCTCTATTTCACAAATCAAGAAGGGGCTCAACCATTTCGATTGAGCCCCCACACTATATTTAATTATTTAGCGACAATTATTATCTCATCTTCACGAAGACCTCGATAGCCTGATACTCTGCCATTCCGAGTGCGTCGTAGAGGCGGGCAGTATTCTGAGTTCTATCCTCGGCCCTCTGCCAGAACTCCCTCTTATCGGCACCGGGGAAGGGTACGATATCCTTCTGAGAGAGGTGGCGATAGATGGCGTGACGCTTGGCGATAATCTCCTCGGGGCTCAGGGGCACAGCCATATCTACCATACCGAGGTTCCACTCCTGCCAAGCACCGCGATAGAGCCAGATGCTACACTCCTTGTTCCAATCCTCATCCTTGGTACGCTCCAGAGCCTCAAATACGGCCTCGGTGCACAAGCGGTGGGTACCGTGGGGGTCGGTCAAGTCGCCCGCAACATAAATCTGATGGGGTTTGACCTGGTGCAGCAGGTCGATGATGATGTTGATATCCGCATCGGTCAGTTCGCCCTTCTTGATGCCACCTGTTTCATAGAAAGGAAGATTGAGGAAGTGGGCGTTGGTCCTATCGTTCAGGCCCAGCGAGCGACACGCGGCCCTTGCCTCGGCACGACGGATGGCACCCTTGATGTTCAGCAGAGCGCGAGGCTCGGGCTGACCCTTAACTTTCGAGCGGATGATGGCCTGCACCTCATCGTAGTGGTCACCAAAGCCGAACTCTCTCGAGGTGTCGATATTCTGCAACACAACATCGTCATACACAGCCACATTGCCCGAAGTCTCATAGGCCACATGCACATCGTGACCGTGCTTTACAAGGCGGTGGAAAGTACCACCCATCGAAATCACATCGTCGTCGGGGTGAGGCGAGAAGATGATAACCCTCTTGGGATAGGGCGACGACTTCACAGGGCGTGTGGAGTCATCGGCATTGGGCTTACCGCCCGGCCAACCGGTGATGGTATGCTGCAAGTCGTTGAAAACATCAATATTAATCTGGTCGTAGGTGCCCCTAACCTCCAGCAGTTCACCCAGCGAGTTCTGGATGTAGTCCTCGTTGGTGAGCTTCAAGATGGGCTTGCCCACCCTCTCGCAGAGCCATACGACAGCCTTGCGGACAAACTTGGGTGTCCAGTCGCACGAGCCAACAAGCCAAGGAGTCTGGCAACGGGTGAGCAACGAGGCGGCGTTTTCGTCAGTGAAAACAGTGATATTGGGGTGCTCCTGCAAGAGCGAAGCGGGCACTTTACTTGTGGGCTCATTCTCCACAATGGCCTTCACAGCCTGAGCTTTATCCTCGCCCCAAGCCAGCAGCAATATCTGTTTGGCTTTCAGCACAGTGCCAATACCGAGAGTGATACCCATACGGGGAGTATTGCCATCACCGAAGAAGAGATTGGTCAGCACCGAGCGGGTGTTGTGCGAGAGTTTCACCATACGGGTTTTGCTCTTGCTATTGATGTCCACATCGTTGAAGCCAACCTGTCCCTGCTCACCTACACCCATAATCATAAGGTCAATCTCGCTGGCGGCCTTGTCGTACGCGGCGCAGTAGCGGGGAAGGTCATCCTTGGCAACCTCAGCATTGATGAGGTGGACATTCTCGGGCAGGATGTCAATGTGGTTAATAAGCTCCTCGTGGATGCTGTAGTTGCGGCTCTGCTGCTCCTTGGGGGTGATGGGATAGAACTCGTCGAGCGAGTAGACAGACACCCTGCGGAAGCTCACCTCGCCCCTCTGATGACGCGCGGCGAGTTCACGATAGAGGCCCACGGGGGTGCGACCCGTAGCCAAACCGAGTACAAAGGTCTTCTCCTCCATTGCAAACTCATCAATGGCGCTCTGGGTGAAGTCATTAATCGCCCTTACAACCCTGTCGGCAACCTCCTGCACTGCCTCTGTGTCAGTGGGAAAGACTTTGGTGGGAATCTTCTCAAAACGGTGGATGATGTCATAGGGAGTTTCGTGCTCCCTCAGACCGCCATCGGCGGGTAGCTGTGTTCTGGAAATCATAGTCTATATATTTTTAGATTTTTATGTTTCTAACTAACCCTCAAAGTTACGGATTAAATTAGGATTTAGCAACAATCAGACCCAACATTTATCACTTTGAGAGCCCCACGAGGCACAACCAATAGGAAAGAACAGGATTTTTCATTACCTTTGGGCTTAATAACGCTAAAAACAGATTGGACTATGAGAAGAGTACTACCCCTACTGCTGGCCCTCGTGGCCTTTGCCTGCCAAGCCCCTACCCCCAAGACGGAGTTCTTCGTGCAGATTTCCGACCCACAGCTCGGCTTCATCAACGAGTCTGAGGACTTCACGCCCGAGAGGGAAAATATGGAGCAGATTGCCGCCGCCGTCAATCGTCTGGAGCCCAACTTTGTGGTCTTTTCGGGTGACTATGTGCAGTGGCGCACCGACCCCAAAGCTCTGGAGGGTTTCCGCCAGATGTGCTCGCTCTTCGACAAAGATATTCCGCTCTACTTCGTTCCCGGCAACCACGATGTAGGCGAGGCCACCCCCGAAGATGTGGAGCAGTTCATCTTGCGCTATGGCCACGACCGCTTCGTCTATGAAGGCGAGGGCTACACCGCCATTGGCTACAATTCGTGCGTCATCAAGACCATTGCCGAGGGCGAACCGAAGGAGTATGAGTGGATGCGCCAGAGCCTCGAGGCGGCCTCACAGCGTGACCTACCCATCATTATGGTAGCCCACCACCCCCTCTTTGTAGAGTGCCCAGACGAGGAGGATGCGGGTGTTAATCTTCCCCTCGAGATGCGCACAAAGTACCTCGCACTCTTTGCAGAGTATGGCGTGGACTTGGTCCTCTCGGGACACCTCCACCACTGCGTTAGGGGCGAGTATGAGGGCATAAGGCTTGCCACCTCGGGTGCCGCAGGCCGTCCTCTGGGCGAGGAGCCCTCGGGCGTGACCATCGTCACCATCACCGATGGCATCCCCACCCCCACCTTCTACGCCATAGAGGCCATTCCCGAGCAGATAAAGTAGCCACACATCACCATAAAACAAACGACAATACTATGCTTCATTTCGAATCCGACTATATGGCAGGTGCCCACCCCGAGGTGCTCCAGAGGCTCATCGAAACCAACCTCGAGCAGACCGTGGGCTACGGTGCCGACGAATATACCGCCCGAGCCCGAGCGCTCATACGGGAGGCTTGTGGTGCTCCCGAAGCGAGAGTCCACTTTCTTGTGGGCGGCACACAGACCAATGCCACCGTCATTGACGGCCTGCTTGCCCGTCACGAGGGGGTATTGGCGGCCGAGAGCGGCCACATAAGTGTTCACGAGGCGGGAGCCATCGAGGCCTCGGGCCATAAGGTGCTCACCCTCCCACAGCACGAGGGCAAGGTGAGGGCCGAGGATGTCGCCCGCTACATCGACGACTTCTACCGCGACGAGACCTACGAACATATGGTCGCCCCGGGGATGCTCTACATCTCCTTCCCCACCGAGTACGGCACCCTCTATTCGCTCGCCGAACTTGAGGCCCTCAGCCAGGTGTGCCACAAGGCTAAGATTCCGCTCTACATCGACGGCGCACGACTCGGCTATGCACTTGGGGCCGAGGGGTGTGATGTGACGCTCAGGGACATTGCCCGCCTTGCCGATCTCTTCTACATTGGCGGCACAAAGGTGGGCGCACTCTTTGGCGAGGCGGTCGTTGTAACCAACCCCTCGCTGCTCCCCCACTTCTTCCCACTGGTCAAGCAGCACGGCGCACTCCTGGCCAAGGGGCGACTGCTGGGTGTGCAGTTCGAGGCCCTGTTTAGCGACGGGCTCTATGAGCGCATAGGTCGCAAGGCAACCTCTCTGGCACTGAGGCTCAAGGAGGGCTTCGAGAGGCTCGGCTATCGTTCGGTTGTAGATTCTCCCACCAATCAGCAGTTTTTCCTGCTGCCCAATGAGGTTGTTGACCGACTGAAGCCCCACGCAGGGTTTGAATATTGGGGCCCGAGGGGCGAGAGGGAAAGCACCGTCAGATTCGTAACCAGTTGGAACACAACCGACAACGACATCACCGCCCTACTCCAACTATTGGAACAGAAGTAAAACAAAACCTCCGACCTTCTCGGGTCGGAGGTTTTCATATTCATAGCCAAAATTCTCTTACACGAGGCGGCGGATGAGGGCCTCCCTTTCGCCGTAGAGGAAGTCCACAAGGGGCACCTCAATCATCGTGTAGGCACCGGGGCGTTGACGCAGGACTGCGCGTGCAGCCGACACCAAAATCTGACCCGTAAGGCCGGGGTTATCAATGCTCATATTGAACTCAAAGCGCTGATTCTGGGTCTTGCCCGAAGCGCCCTTGCGCACCATATTCACGCCGTGGCCCATATCGAGCAGCGCCGCAACGCTCTCCACCTGTTTAATGTGGGTCTCGTCATTAACGAAGTAGGCATCCGTCTTGATGGCCTCGGCCACCCTCTGGAAGTCCTGACCCTCCTCCAACTCCACATAGACCATACGGCGATGGATGCCTGTGCCCAGAGGGATGGTCATCGAGAGGGCAGCCTTTACGCCCTCCACAGCCTTCACAGCCACCGTGTGGCCCATACTCATACCGGGACCGAAGTTGGTGTAGGTGACGCCCTGAGGGGCACACACCTCCAGAAGGGCTCGAACTATAGAGTCGCTACCAGGGTCCCAACCTGCCGAGAGGATGGCTGCCACGCCGTGGGCCTTGGCGACCTCGTCTAAGCGCGAGCGCACGCCATAAATCTCAGAGTGAATATCGAAGCTATCCACGGTGGGAATGCCCAGTTCGAGAGCCCTTTTGGCGCTCTGCTCCACCAGGCGCGAGGGGGTGCAGATGATTGCCACATCCACATCCTTGAGCTCCTCCAGTGAGCCCACAACCTCATAGCCTGTAGTATTTTTCTCGCCGAGCGACGAAGCCCTGCGAACAATGCCTGCAACCTCAAAATCGGGGGCCACCTCGAGGGCCTCCAAAACATACTTACCGATATTGCCGTAACCTACTACGGCAGCTCTAATCTTTTTCATCGTCTTACTGTTTTTTATCCATTTTTCAATGGCAAATATAATCGCTTTTTCGCCAAATTGTTCATCCGAAAACAAAAAAAAAGACGGTTGCAACACTGCAACCGCCTTGTAGTTTGTGGGCCCAGAGGGGCATGATCCCACGACCTTCGGATTATGAGTCCGCTGCTCTGACCAACTGAGCTATGGGCCCGCACTCAATATTGAGCCCACAAAGATACGAATAAAATGCAAAATTCAAAATTCAAAATTCAAAATTGAGAGTTGAAAGTTATGAAATGAGAGAAATGAGAGAAATGAGGCCAATAAGACTTATGGGACCTATAAGACCTATAAGACCCATCGGCCCCATAGACCAGCAGACCAGTAGACCAGTAGACCAGTAGACCTATAAGACACAAGAGCGCATATCGCGGAGGGAATTTTGTGACAAATGAGAAGGTGGCTCCGCAGTTTGCTTGGCGCAAATGAGGAAGCCACCTTTGAAATTTGGTGCAAAATTCACCCGCGAGATGTGCTCGCCCCCCACAAAAAACGCATATAGCGGGATGAATGCAAGGCTTGCAACAAAAAATGCTCTGGCATATTACTTAAGCGTAAATGCCAGAGCACATTTTTGTTGTATAACGAAGCAGTCGCCCGCTATATGCGTTTTTAGCCGAGTTCGCTCTCCTTCAGTCGCTCCGCATTCTCAGCCACAACCAACTGGTCGATGCAGTCCTGAATGTCGCCATTCATAAAGGCGGGCAGGTTGTAGATGGTGTAGTTTATGCGGTGGTCGGTGATGCGGCCCTGGGGATAGTTGTAGGTGCGAATCTTTGCGCTCCTATCGCCTGTCGACACCATAGTCTTACGCTTCGAGGCAATCTCGTCCATATACTTAGCATACTCGAGGTTGAAGATACGGGTACGCAACTCCTCGAGAGCCTTGTCGAAGTTCTTGAGCTGCGATTTCTGGTCCTGACACTGCACAACGATACCTGTGGGGATGTGGGTCAGACGCACAGCCGAGTAGGTGGTGTTCACACACTGACCACCAGGGCCACTTGCGCAGTAGGTATCCTTGCGGATGTCGTTCATCGAAATCTCCACATCGAACTCGTCGGCCTCGGGCAGGACTGCCACCGTAGCAGCCGAGGTGTGGATGCGGCCCTGAGTCTCGGTTGCAGGCACACGCTGCACGCGGTGAACGCCACTCTCATACTTGAGCGTGCCATAGACACCGTCGCCCGTTACCTTCATAACTACCTCCTTGTAGCCACCGGCCGAGCCCTCCGAGAAGGAGTTGATTTCGTGCTTCCAACCCTTGCTCTCGACATATTTCATATACATACGCAGCAGGTCGCCGGCAAAGAGTGCTGCCTCGTCGCCACCCGTACCGCCACGAATCTCCACAATGGCATTCTTGCCATCCTGGGGGTCCTTGGGGATGAGAAGGAGTTTAATATCCTCCTCGAGTTTTGCAGCCAGGGGCTCAAGCTCGGCGAGCTCCTCGCGTGCCATCTCCCTCATATCCTCATCTTTCTCGTTGGCAAGAATATCCTTTGCGTCCTCGATGTTGGTGAGGGTCTTCTTGAACTTATCGGCGGCTGCCACAAGGGGTTCAAGCTCTCGGTACTCCTTGTTGAGCTGCACAAATCGCTTCATATCGGCGATTACTTCGGGGTCAGTCATCTGCTGGCCCATCTCTTCGAACTTTATTTTCAGTCCGTCGAGTCTGTTGAGTATAGCGTTATCTACCATAAAATTTCTGCTTTGGCCGCAAAGATAGGAATTTTTTTTCGTACCTTTGTGATAATGACACCCGAAAAACACATAACACTCTCCGAATTACTCGCCGATGTGAAGCGCACGCTCTCCGAGAGCTTTCCTCTCGGGGTGTGGATTAGTGCCGAGATTGGCGAGATGAAGGAGAATCGCTACTCGGGCCACTGCTATCTGGAGCTCATCGAGAAGGCCGAGAAGGATGGCACCCCCAAGGCCAAAGCCTCGGCAGCCATCTGGCGCAATCGTTGGCTGATGCTCTCGAGCTACTTCCGTGAGGCCACGGGCGAGCAGCTTCGGGCTGGTATGAGTGTGCTGCTGAAGGTCACCATCTCGTTCCACGAGGCCTACGGGCTCTCACTGGTGGTGAGCGACATCGACCCCACATATACCCTCGGCGAGGGCGAGAGGCGCAAGCGCGAAACCATAGCCGCACTCGAGGCCGACGGTGTATTCTCACTCAACTCTTCACTCCCCTTCCCCACCCTCGCCCAGCGCGTTGCGGTCATCTCCTCGGCCACAGCCGCAGGTCTTCAGGACTTCAGAAATCACCTTGCCGAGTCGCCCTATAGGATTGAGATGACGCTCTTTGGGGCCCTTATGCAGGGCGCTGCGGCCGAGGAGTCCATAATTGAGGCACTCGGCCAGGTGGCCGAGCGCGAGGAGGAGTTCGATGTGGTGGCAATCATCCGAGGTGGCGGCTCACAGAGCGATATGGAGTGCTTCAACTCCTACGCCCTCTGCTCCCACATTGCTCAGTTTCCGCTGCCCGTGGTCACAGGCATAGGCCACGACAAGGATAGTTCGGTGGCCGATATGGTCGCCTCTCGCACGCTCAAGACCCCCACAGCCGTTGCCGACTTTCTGGTCGCGCTGGCCGAGGGCTACCATAGTGAGGTCGAGGGGCTCTATGAGCAGATTACCACTATCGTGGGCCACACCCTCACAAACCAAGCGACCGTTCTTGCGCTCCACAGCGCCCGCCTTGCAGGCAACACCACAGGCCTGCTGGCCACCCACTCGCTCTCACTGGAGCGCCATCAGTTGGGACTCCGCCACGCCACCGAAAGGCTCCTCGAGAGCCACCGCTCGCGCCTGCTGCTTGCCGAGTCGTCGGCCGAAGCCTCCTCGCCCGAGCGTATCCTCAGGATGGGCTTTGCGATGGTCAGGTGCGGGGGTAAGACCATCACCGACTCTTCGCTGCTCAAGGAGGGCGACAAGGTGGAGATAACGCTCCGAAGGGGCACCACCTCGGCAATTATCACAGACAACAAGAAAAACGACTAAATACTATGAGTAACAACGAATTAACCTACAGCCAGGCCCTCCAAGAGTTGGAGGAGATTCTGCGCTCCATCGAGAGTGCCGACACCGACATCGACACCCTCGCCTCGAAGGTCACACGAGCCACCGAGCTCATCAAATTCTGCCGCGCACGACTGCTGAAGGTCGAGGGCGAAGTGAAGGAGATTCTGGAGGGTTAGCCCTCGGGAGTGGGTCCAGACATACCTATTTATTAATAATAGCAACAAACAGCGGTTGGCCATTTCTTTTGGGCCAACCGCTGTTTCTACAAACCTTATTCCTGATAAAAGGAGTTTTTCTATTATCTCCTCTGAAGCGCTATTTGATGCGCTCCTTGAAGAATTTTCTGTATTTGCCCGACCAGTCCGAGGGAATCTCGTGTTTCATCTCGGGATAGTAGTACATCTCCTTATCCGAGGTGGGCAGGTTGTTGAATGGTGCGAGGTTGGTGTGGGGAGGACAGGTACCATCCTGCAAACCGCTACAAGCAATCACAGCAGCATTGATGCGGGTTGCCAAGTTCTTGGTGTCGAAGTACGAGAGGAATGCGAACATCTCCTCGTCGGTCATCGAGCCCTGATTGTCGCGTGCGGTGCTGCCGGGCCACGAAACGATGTCGAAGTAGTCGGGGAAGTCGCCCAAGAAAGCCACACAGGGAGCGATGGCGGTGAAGGGATAGTCGCTCAGGGCAGCAGCCGCATAGGAGAATGCACCACCCTGGCTCGAGCCCTCGGCGAAGAGGTTGGTCATATCACTGGTGGGGCGGGTAGCCATAAAGCGCACAGCCTGCACACAGTCCATAAATGCGCCACGATAGTAGTAGCCATCCCTATTGCCGAAGTTGTAGGCAAACCAATCGCCATAGGTATTCACGAAGTCGCCTTTACCGTCGGGCTCACGAAGATTGGCGGGACGGTTGTTGAGAATCTGACCGCGAGTCGAGAGGTAGAACTCTGCGAACTCGGCAGACGAGCCACCCGAAGGACAGCTGAGCTTACTGGTGGGCTTCTGGTCGTCGTAGCCGAAGAAGTGAATCATAACGGGGTGTTTCTCGCCATCCTGGGGCTCGAGATAGTAGCCGCGGATAATCACGGGCTCACCACCCGGGCTATCGGGCACCGACTGCATCTCCACCAGATAGACCTTGCGAGCCGAGGAACTCTTGGAGGTAATCTCGGTGAGGGTTGCGTTCATATCGAGAGCGGCGAGCTCATCCTTGGCTGCCTGCCAGAACTCGTCGAAGTCGGGCTGTTTGTCGGGAGCCGAAACAATCTGGGAGGGCGACACGCCAAATACGAAGCTGCGCACAATCTTGCCATTCACAGCACAAGTAGCCTTATAGAAGCCGGGCTCGAGGATCACATTGGGCTGTACGGCAATCTCCTTGGTCTTCCCTGCGGGCACCTTCTCGGTGAACTCCACGATGTCTATCTGTTTCTTCTTGTCGGTGTAGAAGTAGACCTTCACAGCCGCATCGGCCTCCACCTCATTGGGGTTCTGCGAGGAGATGGTGAGCACAGGCTGACCCTCGAAAATCCAGTTGTCACTGATGACCATCTTGGACTTGAGGGGCTCGAGGTCTTCGGGGGTTTCGGGAACTTCCTCAACGGGAGGCTCGGGATTTACGGGCTCGCAACCCGCTACCGACACTGCCATAAAGGCGATGGCCAACAAAAGAATAGAGAGCTTCTTTGTCATAATTGATAGTTTTATTCGGTTGAATTTCAGTTATCTCGGTGTAGTCCAATTAGAGGTGCCGCTTTGTGGCCTCAGGGGGAACCACAATACCCCCCTCGGCCACAGTTAAAGCAATACACTCTTGACAAATATACAAAACCATCCTCAAAAATGGTTTCGGAATATTACTATTATTTGGGCAAAACGCGCACTCTCAACTCCCATTCCAACACACAAAACACTATCATACAACAAGTTAGGCCCAAACCAACAAAAGGCAAAAAACATTTCTATATATTTCGTTTCGAAACCATACGAAACACCCCACCACTCTTTCTGCACAAAAAAAAGATGGGCTCCACTTTGCGTGGAGCCCACCTCAGTTAGATTTGATAGTATCGAAAACTATTTCTCGTACTCAATCACTACATCCGAAATCTTCAGATCCTGATAGTAGGTAGTATTGGTCGAGTCGGTGTTTGCAGCCAAGAGGGTGAAACCATCGGTGGCGTTAGCAAACTCCCAAGTGATAGTGGTCGATTTTGCAGTCTCGGTCGAAGCGATAGTGTTGCCCTCTTTGTCGGTGCAAACGATCGAATCGGGAAGCCTCGAGCTCTGGAGAGTTACGGTAATCTTTTTCAGCTTACCAAAGCCCTCTGCGCTAACGGTAGTGCCAGCGTTCTTCTTGTTGAAGTACCAGATGCAAGCGTCGGCGGTGCGGTAGTAAACATTGCCGTTGAAGGTGATAACATCCTTGCCACTGTCGTCGGTAGCGGTCCAGGTGTGCTCCTTAAAGCTCTTCTCCATACCGGTGATGTTAGCTGCGGGAGCATAGGTGGTAGCACCAGCCTCGTCGGTAGTACCAACGGTTGCGAGGGTCATAGTGTAGGCAGTAGCCTCGCCGCCACCCTAGTTGCCACCATCGGTGCAACCGGTCCACATTACATCCCAAATCGAGATGCGGTCTTTGTTACCTGTCAGCTGCGAGGGGCAGTTGTTGGTGAAGACAATCTGGAAGTCGCCAGCAATATTGATCTCCTGCTCGAAGTTCTGTACCTCATATTTGTTGCAAGCAGTCTTAACATTGATGGTCTTCACAGCCTCGCCGTTCTGCATAATGGTAACATCCATATCCACGCCATTCTTGTCGGTGAAGGCAAGACCGTAGGTGAATTTGAGCTTGCCGATACCACCATTCAGCACAGGCGAAGTGATAGTACCAATCTTGTCGGTACCACCTGCTATACAGAATGCGCGGGTGTCGGGGTTGCTACCCAGCAGGCTGGGAAGTACGGGGTTTGCATCAGTGGCACCACCCGACTGAACAGCGCAGAATGTAGCTGCCCAACCAGCGGTAGTGGTACGCTCGATATAGGAAGAGTTGTGAGCAACGGTGTTGAAGTCGTCACGACCTGCCCACTCGCCCAGCTCGGGTTCGGGTTCGGGCTCGGGCTCGGGCTCGGTGCTACCACCGAAGCGTGCGCCGGTGAGCTCTGCATAGTCGCTTGCCTGAGCAAAGATGAGCTGCATAGCGCCCTTGCTAATCGACGAGATACCCTTGATGGTACCCGAACCCTGTGCTACGGTCTCGGCACCATAGGTAGCATATTTCGACGAGAATACAACGAAGTTGTTGCCCTCTGCGTCCTCGATGTTGATGGAGGTGTGCGCACCACCCATAACCCAAGTATTAGCGAGGTCGGCCTCAGCAACCTGTACGCCCTCGATAGCCACATACTGACCCTCGTATTTGTTTGCGAGGAAATCAGCGATGGTAACAACTTTAGCCTCAACAGCATTGTCGCTCGAAATCTTGGTAATCTTCTCCAGAGCAACGCCGCTAACCTGAACTGCGCCATTGTACTCGCCAACGGTTACGCCGCTAAGGTCAATCTGCACTTTGTCGCCAAAAGCGAACTCGTGGTTTGCTGCCAGATAGAACTGAAGACCTGCGGTCTCGTCCTGGATGTACATACCCTTCTTCGAGGTGAGGTTGTTCAGATCCATATTAGAGATAACAACACCCTCTACGAGAGTACCCTCTGCCAGAGCGCCCTCAGCCTCGAGAACCTCTGCGATGGTCTTAACGGTAGGCTCGGGCTCGGGTTCGGGCTCCTCGCCACCCTGAGCGGCCTCGTGCGAGAAGTAGAATGCGCTACCTACCTGGGGAGTGTCGTTGTAAGAGGTGCGTTTGCCAATAACGGTCAGGGTGTCGCCATCCTTCAGACCGGTAGCCTCAACCAGAGCGGGGAACTGCTTTTTATCACCCTTATAGCCAGAGAGCACACCATATACATAGATGCTGCTGGTCTCGTCATTGAGGTAGATGTTACCATACTCGCCGGCAGCAGCCATACCGCTAACGGTACCGCTGAGCATATAGTAGTCACCACTCTCCTCGAGTGCGAGGAAGTCGGTTACGGAAGCAACTGCGGTTACATCGGTCTTCTTCTCCAGTACGGAGTTAGCAGCCTGGGGAGTCTCGTTGTACTCGCCACGGTTGGAAAGGAGGGTAACGATGTCACCAACCTCGATGCCCATAGTCTCAAACTCGCCCTTAGCGCCGATACCATATACATATACCTCGCCGGTAGCGTCTTTGAGGTTGATGTTGCCATAGGTGGGGTTAACAATGCTGCTAACAACACCGCTGATGCGATACTGGGTACCGCCTTTCTCGGCAGCCAAGAACTCTGCGATAGTAGCGTCCACGATGGGGCTTGCCTCGCCCTCGGTGTGCGACATATAGGTAGCATTCGACATCTGGGGGTCGCCTTTGTACTCGCCACGAGCACCGTAAACGGTGATAACATCGTTCACTTTCAGGCCGGCAGCAGCCCACTGAGTCTGAGTCTTACCATCGGGGGTGAGCAGACCGTAAACATAAGCGGTGCCGGTCTCATCCTCGAAGTAGAAGTTACCATAAACGGTGTTGGCAACCTCGGTAATCTTACCGGTAAGGATGTAGGTGAAGCCGTCACCAACGGTAGCAACCTCGTTGAAGTACTGCATAGTTACGGGGCGAGGAACTGCGGGATCCCACTTGTTGGGGTCACCGTCCTGGCTGATAGCAACCTCTGCCGAAACCGAAACGGTCTCCCAAAGGAGGTTACCATCCTCGTCGGTATCCTGCTCACCATCTTTGTTGGCATCAACAGCAACTTTCATATCCTGCTCGCCGGCAAACGAGACAGTAGCCGAACGCTTGGGACCAAGCTCCGATTTAATCTCGCCACTCTCGTCGGCAACCAACTCATAGTTATCCATAGCCCTAACGCTCACCTGAGTGGTACCCTTACCACCCGAACGGGGCGAAATCTCCAACCAAGCGGGGGCAACAGCCACCCAGTCACCGTCGGAGGTAACCTCCACGGTCTGAGCCTCGGCATTCTCAGCAGCAAACTGAGCCAAAGACTCAACATTTGTCGTAATCTCGGTACCGAAGGTAATCTCCTCATCATACAGGTTGGAGCAAGAGAACATCATTGCACCAGCCAGAAGGGCACCAAAAATCGAAAAAATCTTTTTCATATTCTTTGTTCTGTTTGTTTTGTTTTTCAAACTCTTTTCTCGAGGCGGGGCTGTGACCCACTGCGGCCACAGCCGCCTCGAAGGGTTAAGTCAATCTCTCGTTTGTGCTCGAGATTAGAAGGTTACACGCAGACCAAGCTGGCACCTCCAACGCGACGAGAAGTCGCTGGGAGTGAAGCTGGGGTTGTTGAACTTGTAGGTGGGGGTCATATTACCCTCTGCGTCACCCGAGATGTTGGTAACGCGGAGAACCTGCAAGTTGTAGGTACCGCTGTAGTAAGCGCCCCAAGCAGGGTTCAGAAGGTTAGCGAAGTTCAGAACATCGAAGGTAACCTGAACTTTGCGACCTGCCTCCTTGTCATAGATGAAGTCCTGAGCAACATGCAGATCGAGCTGGTGGTCGAAGGGCTGGATGCCTGCATAGCGGCTACTCCACTCACCACGGTGGCTCGAGAGGTACTTGTCACCACGGATATATTTCTCAAATGCAACTGCGCTGGTAGCACCGTCTGCCCAGTTCATCATACCAATCTCCTCGGCAGTGGGGATGTACATAAGCGAGTTACCCTTCTGGCCGTCACCGTTGAAGTCAACATCCTCAGCCATAGTGTAGCAGTAGCGCTGACCGCTCTGCATCTCATAGGTAAGAGCAACCGAAGTCTTCATACGACCACCTGCGTAGTAGGGGGTGTTGTAGCTAACCATAGCGTTGAATTTGTGAGGACGATCGAAGAGCGAGTAGCTGAGCTCGTCGGGCGAGTTGGTGTCGATCGAGTAGTTGTACTTCCAGTTGGAGTAAGCTACCGACGAGGTACCGTCGTTGAGCGAGTAGGAGTGGCCATAGGTGTAGGCAGCCATCAGGTTCAGACCGAAGTCGAACGATTTCTCCACCTTACCGCTAATCGAATAGGTGTAACCCTTGTTGGTGTTGGCCAGAGCAACGATTGCATAGTATTTACCGCTGTCGATGGTATAGTAGGGAGCAGTTGCCTCTACATTGGGACCTACAGCATATACTTTGTTGTTGCTGGTGATTGCAAGGTTCTTGAAGAATACATTGTTGAGAGTCTTCGAGAAGAGAGCGTCAACGGTGAATTTCCAGCCACCCTCAAACTCTTTGTCCAGACCGAGGTTCACACGGAATACCTGGGGATACTTGAAGTTCTCGTTCAGAGTGTTGATGGTAGCACCCGAGTCACCTGCCTGGATGGTGCCATTGGCAACCATATCATAAGGATTGCTGGTGAACTGGAAGCCATCAATGCTCAAGGGGTTGTTGATGGTAATCGACTTCGACTCCATACCGGTGTTGTTGTAGGCGTTCGAAATCCATACGAAAGGTACACGACCGGTGAAAAGACCAGCACCACCACGCAGCAACAGGGTGTGATCCTCGTCAGCCCAGTAGCGGAAACCTACGCGGGGCGACCAGAGAATCTGAGCCTTGGGAGTAGTACCAACATACTCGTTGTTGTCGATAGCGTATTTGCTCGAGTTGAAGTCCTCATTAGCAGTAGGAGCGTTCAGAAGCATAGGCATATCGGCACGAACACCGTAGGTCAGAGTGAAATCACGGTTGGGTTTCCACTCATCCTGGATGTAGAGGCCAAACTGTGCAGCCCAAGTAGTTGCTGCCCATACGCTCTCACCACCGGTGAGCTCGGGGTCTGCATACTTGTAGTTGAACTGCGAGGGGTTGTTGTCGAAGAAGTCAGCAACCGACTTGTAGGTGTAGCCACCGTAAGCATACTGCAAGAAGATGTTGGAGAACTTGAAGATCTCGTTGTGGGTACCGATGGTGATGTTGTGGTCACCGAGGAAAATCGACAAGTTGTCCGAGATGGTGTAGTTGTCGGAGTTCATACCGTTTGCACCCGACGAGTACTCGGTACCGAGGTCTACGGTGATGTTGTCCTGGATGTACATATTGGCGCCCTTGTAGGGGATGTCACGCTTGTCGCGTACATAAACGCTGGTAGCACGGAACTCGTTGGAGATGTTGTCCGAGATGCGCGAGTTGAGCTCGAGTACAAAGGTGTTTGTACGGTTCTTCATCCTGTAGGACGAGTTGTTGAAGTAGTATGTCTTGTAACCCGACGAGTATTTATCCGAGTAGGAATCAGCAAACTGATAGCGGAACATCAGTTTGTTGTTGTTATTGATGTTCCAGTCCAGACGAGCCAGAGCGTTGATCGAGCGGCTGTTAACCTGGTGGGGATCGTAGCTCTCCTCGAAGCCATCGATGTCGGCACCGTAGGTGTTCTTGTAGTGCTCAATCATAGCGTCTGCCAGCTCGGGGGTCAGATACTCATAGGTCTGGTCACCAATGGTAACGGGCTTGTTGAGTTTCTGGTCTTTCTCATTGAGATACGAGCCATTCTCGGGGCTGTAAACATTGGGGTACGACTTGCCGAAGTACTCACCGGCTACGAACAAGAAGAGTTTGTTCTTGATGATGGGGCCACCAACGGTGAACGAGTAGGTCTGCTGAGACTGGGTATCATATTTCAGACGCTCGGTCTTACCGATCTTATCGAGGTAAGTGGTGTTGCTCCTACCGATCAGGTCCTGGTTGTTGTAGTAGGTCGAGAACGAACCCTTGATGGTGTTGGTACCCGACTTGGTAATAGCGTTGATTGCACCACCGGTGAAGCCCGACTGACGAACATCAAAGGGAGCAACTACTACCTGAATCTCCTCGATAGCGTCGAGCGATACGGGGTTACCACCAGCCTGAGCACCGTTGGTACCGTCGGCCGAAAGACCAAAGGTATCGTTGGCAACAGCACCGTCAATCTGGAACGAGTTGTAGCGGTTGTTGGAACCTGCGAACGACATACCACCGTTTTTGCTAACCGAAGCCTGGGGGGTCAGCTTAACGATGTCATAGACGCTACGATTGATGGTAGGCATCTGCTCTACAACCTCCAGCGAGAAGTTGTCGGCAGCACCGGTCTTGCTCACCTTGAAAGTGTTCTCGCTAACAATCGAAATAGCGTCAATCTCGGTACCTGCAATAAGCTCTGCGTGGAGCTCATAGGGCTCACCGAGTTTGAGGTAGATGTCCGAGTACTGTTTGGTGGTCATACCAATGTACGATACCTCGATGGTGTAGGGACCACCGGTACGCATACCATTGATATTGAAACGACCGCTGGTGTTGGTAGTAACGGCGTACTCCGTACCAGAGGGGGTGTGAACAGCGATAACGGTAGCGCCAACAAGCAGCTCGCCGCTATCATCATTCACCAAACCACTCATACTCGAAGTTGTCACCTGGGCCATCGCACCAAAGGCAACAAACAACGACAAAACCAATGTGTAGAATCTCTTCATACTTTTGTGTTTTTAGTTTGTGAAAAAATGATTAATAATTGTTTGTTAAATGTTTATTTGTTTGGTTCTAAATTTGTCCTCTTTTGCCACATAAAACAAAAAGAAGGGGTGTTCTGTTATCGAACACTCCTCCCTATGGGTAGAAAATCGGTGGCTGAATCCGATGTGAGTTTACATCGGTCACAACACCCAAAGCATTGTAGCACAACCATTTTCATCTCTTCTCTCTTGCGTCTTACAAATATCCGCCTTTCGACACCGCAAATATATGCAAATCTCTAAATCTTTCGCAACTATTCTGTCAACATTTTTTCAACATTTTTTCCGCCCCCATAACATAGTTATGGAGCAATTGCCGTTTTAGAACATCGCTTTAGGCAATTCGGTCACGGTGTTTATGTAGACCACCTCTACTCCCTCGGGGAGTTTCAGACCACGACCTGCCAGATAGCCGCTGACAATAACCTTTCTGAAGCCGTGGCGCGCGGCCTCGGCTATGCGCTGTTCCGTGCGGGGCGCGGGGCGCACCTCGCCCGAGAGGCCAATCTCGCCCGCCATACACACTCCCTCGCCTATGGCCCTATCGAAGTAGGAGGATATGACCGCTCCCACAATGGCCAAATCGAGGCCCGTATCCTGCACCTTGAAACCGCCCGCAAAGTTCAGAAAGACATCCTTCTGGAACATCTTCATCCCCACTCTCTTCTCCAAGACTGCAAGGAGCATATTCAGACGGCGATTATCGTAGCCCGTAGCCGAGCGTTGGGGTGTACCGTAGGCCGCATTGCTCACCAGAGCCTGCACCTCGATAAGGTAGGGGCGAATACCATCCACAGCGGCCCCCACCCCCACTCCACTCAGCGGCTCCTCGGGGTGGCTGAGGAGTATTTCGGAGGGGTTGGCGACCTCCACGAGGCCCTCCTCCCTCATCTCGAAGATGCCAATCTCAAAGGTGGCACCGAAGCGGTTTTTGATGCCGCGCAGAAGGCGGTAGACATTGTTATTGTCGCCCTCGAAGGAGAGCACAACATCCACAATATGCTCCAGAATCTTGGGCCCCGCGATGGCTCCATCCTTGGTTATATGGCCGATAATCAGCACCGAAGTGTCGCTCTCCTTGGCCATCTTAAGCAGGCGTGTTGCACACTCCCTAATCTGCGAGACGCTACCCGCCGAGGAGTCAATGGCCTCACTATAGATGGTCTGTATGGAGTCGATAACCACCAGGTCGGGCTTCATCTCCTCCACGCTCGAGAGTATATTTTCGAGGAGGGTTTCGGGATAGATGTAGCAATCCTCACTGACGGAACCGAGGCGCGCGGCCCTCATCTTAATCTGCGAGGCCGACTCCTCGCCGCTCACATAGAGCGTCTTGACGCCCTCGGTGGCCAGAGCTATCTGAAGGCTCAGGGTCGACTTACCGATGCCGGGCTCGCCGCCGAGCAGCACCATAGAGCCCTTGACAAGGCCGCCACCCAGCACCCTGTTGACCTCGGGACTGGAGAGCAGGATGCGTTGATGGTCCGCATCGGCAATCTCTGCCACCCTCTGTGGGCGGTTTTCGTTTGTGCGCCTGAGCCCTCCGCCCTGAGCGCTGCGAGCTATGACCTCCTCCGAGCAGCTGTTCCACACGCCACACGCGGGGCACTGCCCGAACCACTTGGGCGACTCATTGCCGCACTCCTTGCAAAAATATGCCTTCTTAACTTTTGCCATATATATCTTCGGTTTATTCTCTATTTCTCAAAACTACTCTTCTCGGGGAACAGCCCCTCCAGCAGAGTCTTCATCTCCTCGCGCTGCGCATCGGTTGCGTGCTCCGTATCGTTCAGGCACAGAATCGCAGGGTTGTACTTTCTAAGCCTGCGGGCGAGTGACCCACGATGAATACCTATCGCCTTGGTCTCCATACAGTAATGCCCCGCAAGACGACAGCGCCAAGCCTCCAGCAGGCTGCGTGCGCCACCATAGCGCCCCACTACCCTCTCCTCGGCCCTACCCATAGCCATAGCCGCATAGAGCCAAGCACTACGATGGAACTCTCCCTCGGTGCGGAAAGTGTGGGAACGGGTGGCCTCCGCTTCCTCTCTAAAGGCCTCCAGACAGGCCCTCACATCCTCCTTGAGGTAGGCATCCATATTGTGGTGGGGCATACGCTCATACAGTCTGCCATACTTCTCTGCCACAAGCCGTTGCGCTCTAAGGACCTTATTGGAATAGAGGTCCGAAACCTTCACCTTGTTAGGCGACATTCTGGCTATCGGCAACCCCTCGCGGTTGTAGAAAAACGAGGGCTCCACGGCCTTGAGGAAGAACATATCGTCGTTGGCCAAGATGAACCTTTCGCCCAGCTCCTCGATGTCGGCGATGCACATCTCTATTGCACTCGAATTGAAGGTCGGGAGGTAGTCGCCCTTGATGAAATCACGATGCGAAATAAGGCGCACCTTTGGGTGCTCCACATTGAGCCACTCGGGCTTTTGATCGGCTGTGAGGATGAACACTCGGTCTATCCACGGAGCGTACTTCTCTACCGAGCGGAGCGAATATTTCAGCTCGTCGGTCTGCACAAAACGCCCCTTGGCCAGAGCCTGCTTGCTATACTCCCTGCCACTCGCGGCCAGAGCCTGCTGCTTCTGCTGCTGCCACTCGGGATCATTGCCATCAACCCACAGATAGACCAAATCAATCTTTTCCATAATACAAAAGTAGAAAAAAAAGTTGAGAGTTGAAAGCTGAGAGTTGAAAGTTTGGGGGAGTCAGGGAGATTGGGGAGATTAGGGAGATTAAGGACTTTAGGGACTTTAAGGACTTTAAGGACTTTAAGGACCTATAAAGACTTTAGGGAACTTCGCATAAGCCCCTCCGTAATTGTCAATTGCCTTTTAGCCCTTTTAGCCCTTTTGGCCCTTTCCCTCCCCTACGAAAGGGGAGGTTGGGAGGGGTGCTCGAAAATTGCGTGCGCGTCCTCGCGCACAGGGAGGGTGCCGAAGGCGGGAGAGGTCTGTCATAGGTTATCGCTCGACAAAAAAACTCATAGAGTGGTGGGTATTTTTTGCCAAACAGAAACAAAAAGCTAATCTGGCGGGATGAATGCAAGGCTTGCAACAAAAATGCTCTGGCATATTACTAAGCGTAAATGCCAGAGCAAATTTTTGTTGTATAACGAAGCAGGGCACAACGGTGCCAGCGAATTATGGTGCCACTTCCCACCTCCACAACTTAAAAACTCATAGAGTGGTGGGAATTTTTTGCCAAACAAAACCAAAAAAACTAATCTGGCGGGATGAATGCAAGGCTTGCAACAAAAATGCTCTGGCATATTACTGAGTGTAAATGCCAGAGCAGATTTTTGTTGTATAACGAAGCAGTCGCCCGCCAGATTAGTTTTTTACTTTTGCTTGGGACCAAATATAAACTGCGACGAAATCTCACGATAGTTGTGTACGCGCTCAATAACATCGGCCAGCATATCTGCCACGCTCAGAACGGTGAACTTCGAGGTGTCCTTGTCGGCACGCAGAGGCAGGGTGTCGGTCACGATAACCTCGGTGAGCTGGCTCTCGGCGATGCGCTCATAGGCGGGGCCGCTCAATACGGGGTGAGTGATGACGGCACGCACGCTTGCTGCGCCCATATCCATAAACATACCGGCAGCTTTGGTGAGGGTACCTGCGGTGTCGACCATATCGTCGAAGATGATGATGTCGCGACCCTTAACCTCGCCAATGGCGGTCATAGTGCCCACAACATTGGGTCTCTCGCGGTGTTTGTGGCAGATTACCAGGGGAGCCTCGAGGTAGGAGGCGTAGCTGTTGGCACGCTTAGCACCACCGATATCGGGGGTAGCTACCGAGAGGTTCTCGAGTTTCATATTCTTGATGTAGGGAACAAACACCTTCGAAGCGTAAACATGGTCTACGGGGATGTCGAAGAAGCCCTGAATCTGGTCGGCGTGGAGGTCGATGGTAATCACCCTGTCGCAACCTGCCGAGGTGAGGAGGTTGGCAACAAGCTTGGCACCAATGGGCACACGGGGGCGGTCCTTGCGGTCCTGACGAGCCCAGCCGAAGTAGGGAATGACAGCTACAACCATATGAGCCGAGGCCCTTTTGGCAGCGTCGATGGTGAGCAGGAGCTCCATCAGATTCTCTGCGGGAGGAGGAGTCGATTGAACGATAAATACGGTGCAACCGCGAATACTCTCATTAAAAGCGGGCTGAAACTCGCCATCGCTAAACTGACTAACGGTCAGGTCGCCAAGCTCCACTCCGTAGCTCTTGGCAATCCTTGCAGCCACAGCCTCCGAGCCGCGGCAAGCAAAGATTTTCAGTTTGTGAATTGCCATTATATTTTTAGATTTTGGGTTTATCGTGCCCACAAAGATATGGCCCGAAAGCCGAATTAGCAATTTTTCTCAGGTGAATTATCAACATTTACCCAACATTTCTACATTCACTTGGCTTTGGAGAGTGTACCTCACTCCCCTACGGGGCTACTTCTCGGCCTCAAGACACTCCTCCACGAAGTTCAAAATCTCATCGCGGCCGAGGCGCTTCTCGGAGGAGGTCACGAACATCGGGGGCAGCTCCTCCCACCACTGGAGGAGGGTCTGTCGGTAGGTTTCGATATTCTTATTGGTGAGCCTCTGGCTCTGCTTGTCGACCTTGGTGAAGACCACACCGAAGGGCACACCCTCGCGGCCCAGCAGCTGCATAAAGTCGAGGTCTATCTTCATAGGCTCGTGGCGGCTATCGACAAGCACAAAGAGGAAGTGGAGCCCCTTGGCCTTGGTCACATAGTCCGTAATGAGGGTGGAGAACTCCTGACGCACGGTCTGTGAGGTGCGGGCGTAGCCGTAGCCTGGCAGGTCCACCAGCCACCACCTTTCATCCACCAGAAAATGGTTTATCAGCTTGGTCTTGCCCGGGGTGGCCGACACCTTGGCCAACTTGCTCTCCGAGAGCATATTGATAAGTGACGACTTACCCACATTACTGCGGCCAATGAAGGCAAACTCGGGCTTGCCGTGGTCGGGAATCTGGGATATTTTGGAGCTACTAAATTTGAATACCGTTTTCATTGTTCTGCTATCTCTCGCCCCGCTCTTTGGGCGGGGGGCATATTACCTGGCCGCAAAGGTACATTTTTTTCACGAATAATCCCCTTTAGGCAAGAATTTTGCACCTGCAAGGGGAAGCAATTCACCCTTTTATTACACCTAAAGAAAAACGCCGTGAAGATGAAAAAAATTCTACTCACATTCGCCATCACCGCCTCGCTTATGGCCATCGTTGTGCCCATTGTCGTAACAAGCAACACCCCATCCGGGGCCAACATCGAATCCTCGGCCGAGGGCCTGAGGGAGCGCAAACTCGACCAGAAACACCAGGAGCGCATCGCCCGTCGCAAGGCCCGACAGGCCGCCTTCGAGCACTTCATCGACTCCACAGTGCTCTCTCACAACTATCGCTTCTCGCCCACGATGTTCAATGTGGAGCCGGCCGGCAGCAGCCACCTCATTACCAATCCCAACATCGAGCTGGCCATCTATGGCGACTGGGCCGATGTGCATCTGCCCATCTATCAGGGCTTTGCCCCACCCTACCGCCTGATACTCGTAAATAGTGCCATCACCAACCTGGCCGACTTCACGACCATCCAGACCGACGACGGTTGGAGGGTGTCGTTCTCCTCGTGGCTCTACACCTCCAACGACTACACTCTGACGCTGGAAATCTACTCCAAGACGGGCGGTGCCACCCTCTCGGTCGGCTCCGACTTCTCCCCCACAACAACCTATTGGGGCTCCATTTCGGCCGTCTATTAGAACTATTTAGGGCACCTTTCGGGGTGCCCTAAATAGTTTGCTCTACAGCCTATATATTCCGCATTTTCCGATGCTCTCGGGGAGAACAATCTTCACCCCCTCGGGGCCGCACTTCTTGTCGTGCGTCATCGCCTCCATAAGTTCCTCTTCGGCAAGCGCAACCGAGGTGGGAAGGCCATATTTCTCCACCACTCCAACGACTCTTTCGGCCTCGGCCAATGGGAGCAACCCACGCTCGGTGGCAAGCCTTGCGGCCCACACCAATCCAACCGCAACAGCCTCGCCGTGAGTATATTCCGTCGAGAGGCTCTCGATGGCGTGGCCGAGCGTATGGCCCAAATTGAGCACCCTGCGCAGACCCTTTTCGTAGGGGTCGGCTGCGACCACCGCGCACTTAACCCTCACACACCTTTCAATCATCTCTTCGAGCAGAGTTTGGTCCTTTTTGAGGGCCACCAAGTCGCTCCGCTCGAGCATCTCGAAGAGCTCCTTGTCGCCCACAATGGCGCTCTTTATCATCTCTGCCACACCCGAGCGCAACTCCCTATCCGAAAGCGTCGAAAGCAGGGCCGCGTCACACAGCACAAAGTCGGCAGGCGAGAAGAGCCCCACCATATTTTTGTAGCCGCCAAGATTCACTGCACACTTGCCTCCGATGGCCGCATCAATCTGTCCGAGGAGCGTCGTGGGCACAAATCCAAACCTTACACCGCGCATAAAAGTGGAGGCCACAAAGCCCACAAGGTCCATCACCACGCCGCCTCCGACAGCCAGCAGGAAAGTACCCCTATCGGCTTTGCTATCAATGAGTTCTTTCCACAGCATTTCGGCCAGTTCGAGGTTTTTGTTCTCCTCGCCACCGGGGATGAGGATACTCTCGGGCAGCTGCTCGGAGAGGTTGTGGTGGCCATCCACCTCGGCATCCACAATGGTAATCACTCGCCCCTCGGGAAGCAGCCCCTTGAGGTCTTTGGCTACCGAGCCGACCACTATGCGGGTGGTCCGCTGGGAGGAAAAATTGAGTTCGGAGAGGGTGTTCATTATTTATATACCTTATATTTTTATACAAAGGTAGTACAAAAACCTCGATATTTTACTACCTTTGCGCCCGAAATAAAAGAAAACAAGATGCAGAAATTACGCAACATTGCCATTATCGCACACGTTGACCACGGCAAAACAACCCTCGTGGACAAGATGATTCTTCAGGCAAACCTCATCCGCAATCAGGAGGCCAGCGGCACTCTTGTGTTGGATAACAACGATTTGGAGCGCGAGAGAGGTATCACCATTCTGTCGAAAAATGTGTCGGTAATCTACAACGGCTACAAGATTAACATCATCGACACCCCCGGTCACTCCGACTTCGGCGGAGAGGTTGAGAGGGTGCTCAATATGGCCGACGGCGTCATCCTTCTGGTAGACGCCTTCGAGGGCACTATGCCCCAGACCCGTTTCGTTCTCCAGAAGGCTCTCGCTCTGGGCAAGAAACCTATCGTGGTTGTGAACAAGGTGGACAAGCCCAACTGCCGCCCCGACTTCGTTCACGAGCAGGTATTCGACCTTATGTTCACCCTCGATGCCAACGAGGAGCAGCTCGACTTCAAGACCATCTACGGTAGCGCCAAGCAGGGTTGGATGAGCCACACCTACAAGGAGAAGACCAACACCATCACCCCTCTGCTCGATACCATCATCGACGAGATTCCCGAGCCCGAGAAGGTGGAGGGCACCCCTCAGATGCTCATCACCTCGCTCGAGTATTCGCCCTATCTGGGCCGTATCGCTGTGGGTAAACTCACTCGCGGCACGCTCCGTTCGGGTATGAATGTGACCCTCGCCAAGCGCGACGGCACCCTCAGCAAGAGCAAAATCAAAGACCTTATGGTCTTTGAGGGCCTCGGCAAAACCAAGGTCGAGCAGGTTGAGTGCGGCGAGATTTGCGCACTGGTGGGCATCGACGGCTTCGAGATTGGCGACACCGTATGTGACTACGAGAACCCCGAGCCCCTGCCCCCCATCAGCATTGATGAGCCCACGATGAGTATGCTCTTCACGATTAACGACTCGCCCTTCTACGGCAAGGATGGTAAATATGTGACCAGCCGCCACATCAAGGAGCGTCTGGACAAGGAGCTCGAGAAGAACCTCGCCCTCCGCGTGGTGCAGGGCGACAGCGCCGATAAGTTCATCGTCTATGGCCGTGGTGTACTGCACCTCTCGGTACTGATTGAGACTATGCGCCGCGAGGGCTACGAGTTGCAGGTGGGCCAGCCCAAGGTCATCTTCAAGGAGATTGACGGCGTCAAGTGCGAGCCCGTGGAGGAGCTCACCATTGATGTACCCGACGACTACGCGGGCAAGGCTATTGAGCTCACAACCAAGCGTAAAGGCACACTCAAGAATATGGAGTCGCGCAACGAGCGCACCCGCCTGGAGTTCGACATCCCCTCGAGGGGTATCATTGGTCTGAGGAGCAACCTTCTTACGGCCACTGCGGGTGAGGCAATTATGGCACACCGCCTGAAGGGCTTTGAGCCCTACAAGGGTGAGATTGAGATGCGCTCGGTGGGCTCGCTGGTGGCTATGGAGACCGGTACCGCCTACGCCTACGCACTCGGCAAGGTGCAGGATAGGGGTCGCTTCTTTGTGGAGCCCGGCGATGAGATCTACTGCGGCCAGGTGGTGGGCGAGAATACCCGCGACAACGACATCTGCCTGAACCTCACCAAGAGTAAGAAACTCACGAATATGCGCGCGAGCGGCTCCGACGATAAGGTCATCCTCGCGCCCGCAGTGAAGTTCTCCCTTGAGGAGGCTCTGGAGTATATCCGCGAGGACGAGTATGTGGAGATTACGCCCAAGTTTATGCGAATGCGTAAGATTCTCCTGAGCGAGATTGACCGCAAACGAGCCGAAAAGGCCCAGCAGCAATAGAACAAAAAAGGTGACCGAGTTGGTCACCTTTTTTGTTATCTATTAACAATTGGAAAATGCTTGGCTGCCAAATTATATCTATGGCACGATGATGCGGAGGCGGTGGGGTTCGGTGGTGAGGGTGACGGGGGTGGTGCCGAGGGCCTCGCCGTCGATCTCAACCTCGCGCACCTCGTCGGAGCTCACCGAGATATTGCGGCCGCGGTAGTTATGCACTCTTTTGAGGTTATAGAGTTTGCCATCAAAAAGTCGGCCCACAACCATTGCGATATGGGGCACCGACATTGTTTCAATCACGGTCACATCCAGCTCTCCGTCGTCGGCCACCGAGCCGGGCAGTTGCCACATACCGCTACCGTTATACTGGCCTATGCCCACAGCGATGCTCATAATGGACCCCTTAGCCTCATTCACGCCATCGACATTGACCGTCATCCTACACGAGCGATACGAGAGCACCGACTTGACGAGTTGGGTCATATAGGCAGCCTTACCATTGCGGCCCTTATCCTTCATCTGGCACACCCTAAGGTTCACAGCAGCGTCCAGACCCATACCGCAGATATTCACGCAGTAGCGTTCGGCCCTCTCTCCGTCGCGTCCCGTATACTCCACCTTGGCGACATCCTGCACGAACTCTTTACCCGCGGCAATAACCCTCACAGCCTGTTCATACTCCTTGGGGATACCGTAGGTGCGAATCCAGTCGTTCCCCGTACCCACGGGCACTACGCCCATCTTTATCTGCTCCGACGGCACAGCCGTTTGGCGCAGAATACCGTTGGCGACCTCGTGCACTGTTCCGTCGCCACCAATTGCTATAAGGTTACGGTAGCCGTCCTCAACAATACCCCTCTCGGCCAGTTCAATGGCGTGGCAGCGGTGACCCGTGAATACCGTGTCGAAGTCTATGCCTGCGGCGTAGAGCATACGAGCGATATGCTCCCAGTCGCGGCCACAACGACCGCTGCCCGAGAGCAGATTCACAATGGCAAGCCATCTATTATTCTTACTCATTCTTCCTCTATTTATCCTAACCATAATCTCGGCGACATCCTCCTTTTATTATTAGGATGTCGCCGAGCAAAGATTATATTTGGGTTCCTCTGTGGGGCTGTTACTCCCCTACTCTACTTATTTCTCGGGAGCGTGCTCGAGGGTGTAGCAGAGGTAGTTGTAGAACTTCTCCACCGAAGCGATATTCACCTTCTCGTCGGGCGAGTGGGGATAGCAGATGGTGGGACCGCAGGAGATCATATCCATCTTGGGATAAACGCCACCGATGATGCCACACTCCAGACCTGCGTGGATAGCCATAATCGCGGGCTCCTTACCATAGAGAGCTTTGTAGCCCTCCTTCATAGTGTGGAGGATGGGCGAGTCGGGATTGGGGTTCCAGCCGTCGTATGCGCCCGAGAGTTTCACGCTTGCACCTGCGAGCTCGCAGACAGTCTTCATCTGCTGTGCCAGAGCCTCTTTCTCGCTGCGTACGGAGCTACGCAACAGGCAGAGGATATTGAACTTACCCTTCTCCGAAACGACCCTTGCGAGGTTAGTGGAGGTCTGCACAAGGCCGGGCATAGTGGTGCTCATCTTGGCGATACCGTTGGGCAGAGCAACTACTGCGTCAATCAGGTCCTGAGTGTCGAAGATGTCGATGCACTTCGAGGGGCACTTAACGGGAACAGCCTTGAACGAGATGCTGTCCTCGATACCCTTGAACTCGGCCTGGTAGAGTTTCTCGTAGCGTTTAACGGCTGCAAGGAACTTCTTTTCATACTGTTTCAGCACAGCAACGGTTGCGAAAGCCTCCCTGGGGATAGCGTTCCTCAGGCCACCGCCGTCGATGTCGCACAAGAGGATGCCGAACTTATCCATAAAGGTCTTCAGGAAGCGACACATCAGCTTATTGGAGTTGGCCCTCTGGAGGATAATCTCCATACCCGAGTGACCACCTTTGAGGCCTTTAATCTCCAGACGGTAGCCGCTGAAGTCGCTCTTGATGATGCGGCCGGTGCCGTAGCGCATAGTGGCGTTGAAGTCCATACCACCGGCACAACCAACATAGAGCTCACCCTCGGTCTCGGAGTCGAGGTTCAGCAGAATCTCGCCCTTGAGCATACCGGGTTTCAGGCCGAAAGCGCCATCCATACCGGTCTCCTCAGTTGCGGTGAAGAGCGCCTCGATAGGGCCGTGTTTGAGGCTCTTGTCCTCAAGGATGGCCATCATAGCAGCCACACCGATGCCGTTGTCGGCACCCAGAGTAGTACCATTGGCGGTTACCCAATCGCCATCAATATAGGCCTCGATAGCGTCGGTATCGAAGTTGAACTCTTTGTCCGAGTTCTTCTGGGGGACCATATCCACGTGGGCCTGAAGAACGATAGTCTTGCGATTCTCCATACCGGGGGTGGCGGGTTTCCTTACGAGGATGTTGGTAGCCTCGTCCATAGTATACTCCAGACCCAAGCCTTTCACAAACTCGATGATGTAGTTGCGAGCAGCCTCCTCATTGTGTGAGGGGCGGGGGCACTGGGTCAGGCCCTGAAAGTTTTTCCAAACTGCCTGAGGGGCAAGTTTCGACAAATTTTTGTCCATAGTGTTATTCTCTTTTAGTTTAGTGTATTGTGTATGTTTCTCTACTCTTCTGTTTTGGCCTCGCTCTTCTCGGTGGCCTCTTTGCCCTCAAATGCGCCCACGATGCGGCTCACAAGGGCGTGACGGATGATGTCCTTATTGTCGAACTCGACAACTCCTATGCCATCAATCTCGCGGAGCATCCCCACAGCCCTCTCGAGGCCCGAATCGCTCTTTTTAGGGAGGTCTATCTGGGTCAAATCGCCCGTCACGATAAACTTGGCATTGCGGCCCATACGCGTCAGGAACATCTTTATCTGTGGCAGTGTCGTATTTTGCGCCTCGTCGAGAATCACAAAAGCGTTATCGAGCGTGCGGCCCCTCATATAGGCCAGCGGGGCAATCTGCACAACGCCCTCCTCCATAAACTTCTGCAACTTGGCGGGCAGAATCATATCGTTCAGCGCGTCGTAGAGGGGTTGCAGATAGGGGTCGAGTTTCTCCTTCAGGTCGCCCGGCAGGAAGCCCAACCTCTCGCCCGCCTCGACTGCGGGGCGGGTGAGGATGATGCGTTTCACCTCGCGGTTTTTGAGCGCGCCCACCGCCAGAGCGATTGCCGTGTAGGTCTTACCGCTACCCGCGGGGCCTACGGCAAACAGCAGGTCGTTGTTCCTATAGAGTTCAACGAGCTTTTGTTGGTTTTTAGTGCGTGCCTTAACGATTAAACCGTTATTGCCATAGACGATGACATCCGCATCGGCTGCCTCTCTCTCGGCCTGCGGCAGGCCGCCCTGAAATATCTGATTGATGACGCTCACGGAGATGTGGCCATACTTGGTGTAGTACAGCTCCAGAGCCTCCATCCTCTCCTCCAGTCGTCCTATCTCCTCCTCGTTGCCGATGGCCTTGATGGCATCTCCTCGGGCCACGAGTTTGAGTTTAGGAAAAAGGTCGCAAATCCTGTTGAAATGAGAATTTGCGACCCCATAGAAGTCGAGAAGCTCTATACCGTCAATCGATATAACCTTCTCTGTCATTTAGTAAACCTTGCTGGTCGTAATCCTTTTTTAGAACAGCACACCGAGCGACACATACCAAGTGTCGGTCTCTTTGTTGATGTTGTCGAAGTTGAACAACTCACCGAACGACTTGGGCTCCATACCCTCGTTCCAACCACCCAGGTAGCGGAAGTCTACCATAATGAAGTTGAAGAGGTCGATACCGGCACCAGCAGCCCAGGTGTAGCTTACATCCTGCCAGTTGATGGGGGCAGCGTTCTCACCTGCAACGGGAGTATTGGAGTTGAACTTAACTACAGGACCAGCCTGTACGCGAGCGTTGAAAAGGCCCAGGTCCAGACCCACACCTGCCAGCACGGGAATGCTGAACTCATTGAGGGTAACATCCTTAATCTCCACCTTACCGGTCTCGGGATTCTTCAGATCACCTTTCTGCCAGTTGTACATCAGCTCGGGCTGAAGGTGTACGGACAGAATCGAAATAGGCACATTCAGACGGAACATAAGGCCAGCATTGTAGCCCATAGCGCCATCGAAAACACCCTGGAGGCTCTCGCCATCCATAGTCACATCAGTAGCATTGGAGGTCAGACCTGCCTTTGCACCCATCCAGAACCAACCGTGGCTCTGTGCATTTACAGTGGAGATTGCCATAAGAGCAACGGCCACCATCAAGATAACTCTCTTCATAACTTCTTTTTTCTTGTGTTATAGTTTTGTTTTGTTTGTTTTCTCTTACGCTCTCAAATCGAGCGCCCAAAGATAGTATTATTTTGCGACTTTGGCTCTCAAGGCCGCCATTTATACCTCAAATCTCGCCTACTGCGTAGGATTAATCATTAGAACATCACACCTAAGCTCAGGTTCCAGCTTGTGCGGTTGGTGTCGATACTGCCGGCGATATTCTCGGTGTCGATTTTGCCATCGGTGAAGTTGCCATTGTAGCGCACCTCTGCGATAATCGCAAGCACCTTCACACCCAGACCTGCGGTCCAAGTCATCTTGGGCTCATTGTAGGCAGCAATGAAGTCCTCCTCAACGAGGTCGCCAAAACCCTTCTCGGAGGTGATGGCAAACACGGGACCTGCATTTACCCTCACGCTCACCAGACTGCCCAGTCCGAACTCTGCACCAAGGAGCACGGGAAGGTCGATGTAGGTGTGCTTCTCTGTGGAGGCGCTATTGTCGGTCACCATAGGGATGGTGATGGTGGTGTTGGTATACTGCAACTCGGGCTGAATGTAGAGGGGGAGGCTGGGGATGTTCAGGCGTGCAAACACAGTACCGGTCCAACCCGTACCATCGGCCTTGATTGCATTGGTTATCTCCTCCTGAGTGGTGGGGATGACCTCGCTCGACGAGATGATACCTACTCGGCCACCTATATTGAGGATGCCGAGAATGTTGTTAGCCCCTGCCGTAAGGCTTACAGACAGCAAAACGAGGCAAGAAAGTACAATTTTTTTCATCTTAATAGTTTGTTTTCAGACGGTGAATACCATAATTATATGGCGCAAATATAATGATATATATTCAAAAATGATGCAAAAGGCATTTTTTTTCTCAAAGTTCTTTATCTTTGCACTCAAATTAATCAAAAAACGAGTATGAGTTTAGTCGCAATAGTAGGTCGCCCCAATGTGGGTAAGAGTACATTTTTCAACCGTTTGGTAGGTATGCGTCAGGCGATTGTCGATTCCACGGCAGGCACCACACGCGACCGCCACTACGGCAAAACCGATTGGAACGGCAGGGAGTTTTCGCTCATCGACACGGGCGGTTACTCGGTAGGTAGTGACGATGCCTTCGAGGAGGAGATTCGCAAACAGGTCCACCTGGCCATCGACGAGGCCGACCTGATTCTCTTTATGGTGGAGGTATCCACCGGCATCACCGACCTCGACCAGATGGTGGCCGATGTATTGCGTCGTAGCAAAAAGCCCAGCCTGCTGGTAGTCAACAAGGTTGACAACTACGAACTCATCTACGGCTCCAACGAGTTCTATGCGCTCGGTCTTGGCGACCCCTACTGCATCAGCTCGATGAGCGGTAGCGGCACCGGCGATTTGATGGACAAAATCGTGGAGATGTTGCCCGAGGACAAACCCGAGGTTGAGGAGGAGCTCCCCCGCATCACCATTGTGGGCCGTCCCAATGTGGGCAAGTCGTCGCTCACCAACGCCCTGCTGGGAACGGAGAGGAACATTGTGACCAACATTGCAGGCACCACTCGCGACAGCATCAACACTCGTTACAACAAGTTCGGCCTGGACTTCTATCTGGTCGATACGGCGGGTCTGCGCAAGAAGGGCAAAGTGACCGAAGACCTTGAGTTCTACTCGGTTATGCGCTCCATTAGGGCCATTGAGAACTCCGATGTGTGCGTCTTGATGTTGGACGCTCGTCAGGGTATCGAGTCGCAGGATATGAACATCTTTTCGCTCATCGTTCGCAACAAGAAGGGTTGTGTGATTGTGGTCAACAAGTGGGACCTCATCGAGAAGGGCAACAACACTATGAAGGAGTGGAAAGAGGCCCTGCTCGCAAAACTCGCCCCCTTTAGCGATGTGCCCATCATCTTCACCTCCGTAATCAACAAGCAGCGCATTATGGATGTGTTGCAGACGGCCATCAAGGTCTACGAGTCGCGCCGTCAGCGCATCTCCACCAGCGAGCTGAACGACTATCTGCTCCCCATCATTGAAGAGACCCCTCCCCCAATGACCAAGGGCAAATACATCCGCATCAAGTATGTGACCCAGCTCCCCACGGTCACTCCTTCGTTTGCATTCTTCGTGAACCTGCCCCAGTATATCCGCGACCACTATCGCCGATTCCTGGAGAATAAGATTCGCGAACACTGGGACTTCTCGGGTGTACCGATGCAGATCTATTTCCGCCAAAAATAGCACACAGGCGCATCTTGTCGGTGCTTTGTGCACCAAAAATCAGAGAGCGACACCCTCATTTGCGTCAAGCAAACCCCGGTGTCGCTCTCTCTTTTGGAATAGAATCACCTCTCTAAACCACTGTGTTTTAGAAGCGGATTGCCCAGCCTACGCTAACATCCAACGATGGCCAAATTCCAGGATAAACATCGCAGCGTTCGGTCGGACCAAACGAAACTCTAAAGTTGTGAATTGCAAGTCCAAGCCTTCCGCCAGCATAAATGCCGCCATCTTCAATGCAAAATCCAAATCTTAATTCGTAGTAAGGGGTAATCTTTTTCTTGCCCAAAATATACCACTGTAAATCTGCATAAAGGCTATAAAGGCTGTTGTTGTCGTAGTATTGGTAGTAGGTGTCGGTAAAAATCTCAAAGCCTACACCAGCAGAGAAATAGCGTCCCAGGTTGCGAGCATACAAAATCGAAGTGTGGGTACCAATCAAACCCTTATCTGGGTCGAAACACAAACCTATAAGATCCTGGTTCATCACAAACCACTTTTCATCTCTATACCAGTTTGATTTTTTGGCTGTGGTCGTTGTTTGGACCTGCGTGGCGGGAGTTGTGGCAGCCGATTTACTGCCATTGGGCGCATTTATACCATCACCAGATATGGCTATGGGCGCATCCTTACTTGCATCACTTTCAAAACTATCTCGTGTGCCATTCTCGTAGTTTATGGAGAGAATATTGGCAATGGAAAGTGTGTAAAGGGCACCTTCCTGGTTGCCCCATTTGCGGTATTCAACAGTGGTTTCACCCACCTTCTCAACTTTGGCGAGTATGGTTGTACCATCCTTGCGCACAATCACATCTTGCGCCATTAGGGCTGTTGTTCCAAACAGCAAGGCGCCTAACAATAAGAGGTAAAATCGTTTCATAGTCTATAGTTGTTTAGGAGTTAGTTGCGAAAAAAATATTGCGGACTACATATTGGACAGTTATGCCACTCTCGAAGACATCCTTAACCCAAACGCAATAGTACTCTACACGGTTTTTGCTGTAATAGTCATTTAACACCGCCTGCTGCACATCTGCTGAAACCTCTTCGTAGTATGGATTTCTTATGCAAATACTCTCGGGCATCAACTCGTTATAGAAAACATAACCGTGACCCTTTATGACAGCACATTCGCTTGCCGGATTAGGAGTAGAAAATGTCGTGATATTTCCTAAACCATTCATTGCGCCCAGGTCGCAAATATATTGTTGAAAAGTAATGTAGTACTCAACACCATTGTAGATGTAGCGTCCATCGATTATGCTTCCATCATAATTTCCTCCTCTTGCATCCCAGTTGAAGGCATTATCCAAAGCATAACCATACAACTCATCGTCGATAAGCAGATTGACGGTTACTGCATCCGAAGGTGTATCAACCACCTCTCCGGGTGCCACCTCCTGCCCAGAGGGCGAAACATAAGGTTCTTCCTCCGCCTCACAACCAACAAATGCAATGGTAGTGGCAAGGAGCGCCACCAAACAGAAAGTTCTTCTCACTCTCATAATTCATAAAAATTTCGTGATTGTGCTCCAAACAATCGGGTTAATATTGGGCAAAAAGAAAGTGTGGAGCCTATTAGTTTATCTGAATGGAGGTTCTGGAATACCTTATCGCAAATAAACATACCCCACACTCGTATCGAATGAGTATGGGGTAGAACACCCCAAAAACAATGCAATACGGAGTGACGAGTGTGATGCTTTCCTTGCGATAATTGAAATTTTCCAGATTTCCATTCAAGGATAAAAGCTAAAACACTTTCATCAAAAATATGTCTGCCAAGTCAATCCTTGACACCACAAAATTAGAGAAAGTTTTTTGATTGCACAATATTTGGGTATGGGAATTTTGAGGGTATTAGGAGATAGGGAAACACACGCCCCCCTGCACTAAAGCCCCTCTCTAACTTAGAGGGGGATTTTCATTGGGCCTATCCTCTAAGGTTATTAAGGCCCTTAAAGTCATTAAGGTCATTTTAGCCCTTTTAGCCCACTACCCTCCCCTTAAGTTAGGGGGGCGCGTAGCGGGGAGAGGTCTGAAAACTCGCAAATCTCCGAGGGTGGATAGTTTTGTGAAATTATTGCTACCTTTGCGGTACTAATTGCCAAAAGAGATTTTCTATGAGCCCAAAAGTGAGGACCTATTCGATGCCCGTAGCGATGGTTGTGGGAGCCCTTTTCCACACCCAAATCGCCCCGTTGGATGTGCTCTCACCCTACCTCATTGCGGCTATGCTTTTTGTCACCTTCACAAGAGTAAAAGCATCTGAACTAAAACTTGAGCGCATACACCTTGGGCAGATTCTTATTCAATTAGTTGGCTCCATCGGGCTCTACCTTTGCTTGAGGCTATTTGGAGTGAACGAAATCATCTGTCAGGGAGCGATGATTTGCGTCTTTATTCCCACCGCTATGGCCTCTGTTGTGGTGGGTGGAATGTTGGGTGCAAATGTCACCACAATGACCACTTTCACGCTCCTGTCGAATATGTCTGTGGCTCTTGTGGCACCCATCGTTTTTGCATTCATAGGCACCCATACGGAGCTACCATTCCTGACCTCTTTTTGGCTTGTTTTCCGCCGCCTTCTGCTGCTTGTTGTGCTGCCCTTCGTAGCCTCTCAACTGCTCGGAAAGTGCGCCCCCAAGGCGCGCGACTATGTGAAAAATCACCAGTCGTGGTCGTTCTATCTGTGGCTCGCCTCGCTCACGATTCTGATGGCCTCGACCACCTCGTTCATCCTCTCGCAACCCAGTGAGAGTGTCGGTCTGGAGGTGTGGATGGCTCTTCTTGCGGGCGTGCTTTGCGTGGGTCAATTTGCCATTGGCCGCTGGTGGGGCAAACGCTGTGGTGACAAGATTGCGGGCGGTCAGTCGGTGGGCCAGAAGAATACCCTGCTTGCCATTCTGCTTGCCCAGAGCTACCTCCACCCCCTCTCGTCGGTCGCCCCCGCTGCATACATCGTCTGGCAAAACCTCATAAACAGCTGGCAACTCTCTCGCAAAAAATAGCCACGCCCCGCTCAAAGGCGTAGCAAGTATAATAATAGAATATAGGCCCCATAAGCCCCATACTAACAGCTCTCGGGTATTAAAATTAATACCCGAGAGCTGTTTTATGAATTGAATATTGACGGTTGACGGTTGTCGGTTGCCGGTCGTCTGCCGCCTGCCGCTTACATCACCTCAACGGAGAGGATTCCATTGCGGGTCATAACGACCCTGAAGCGGCGGTAGGAGGTCTGCTCGCCCTCAACGAGCTGCATAACAAAGTTGATATAGTAAATCTTCTGCACCCTCACAGTTGCCACATTGCCCTCGCCATCGAGCGTATCGACAGGCACCTCGGGGTTGTCCATCTTCTGGATGAAGCGGTGCATATGGAAGCGCAGAATCTCATTGATACCCTTCACGGGATAGGTGCTGCCCGCCGCAAGTTGCACATTATCAAGCATCAGGCGTTTGCGATAGAGCAGAATCTTCTCCTCGAAAATCTGATTCTCGGCCTCCACCAGTGACGAGCGGCCACGAATATCCATCACCTCCCTCGGGGCCTTGTTTTCGCTGATGAAATCCACTCCCTCCTTGAAGAGTCCGACCTTCTGTTCGTGCACCCTCACCTCGGCCTTATTGTCGTAATACTTATTGCCCAAGCGGTGGGCGAAGTAGTAGCGCATAAGCTCCTTGATGCGGTCCTTGAGCATATAGCTCACCACCAGGACCACAAACAGCGGGCCCGTAATATTGCCATACTTGAGCTGTGCAAACCAAGCCACGCCCGTAGCGAAAATCATCGCCAGACCCGCCGCAAGGCTATAATAAATCTGCTCAATGGCAAAGCCGTCGCGTTTCTTGTCGAGTTTGATGTAGAGGTCGCTCTCAATATACTTCTTCAGAAGGCCATAGCGGAAGACGAGTTGGCGATTGCTCTCCATCTCCTCGGGCTCGACAATCTCGTAGCCCTGCGACACCTTATAGCTCTTCTCGTGCCTCATAAGCTCCACAAGTTTGGCTCTGGGGGCTGCAAGTTCGGGGCTTGCGAGGCGGTCGATTTTCTTCACTATACGCAGCGTCTGCACATCAATGATGTGGCTCATCATCTCGTCGCCAAAGAGGAAGTAGTTGCGGAGTTTATCCTCCACCGTGGGTACATTGATGAGCTGATAAAGACGGCGATACTCATCGACAATCCTCCTTACGCCCTCCGCGAAACTCTCCGACAGATAGGCAACCTCATTGATGGCGTCACACCTACTCGTATGCACCGAATGGTTCCTCAATGCACTCTTGAAGATGGCGGCAAACATCTTTATCTCCGACTCGTAGTTCTCCACAGCGCTCTTTGTGGGCGAGGAGGCGACCTCCGAGAAAGCCCTCCTGAGCTCCGCAAATGGCAGCGACTCAGGGTCGGCCAACTCGCGCAGCAGATAGACGGGCGTAATCATCCTCACATTGGACTTTATGTCGCGGTAGAATTGGTCTTTGCCGTAGGTCTGTGGGTTAATATCGAGGCTATTCGGCACAAAAATCCACGAATTGACCACAAACTCACTATGCTCGACCTCGGGGTTGCCCTCGAAGCCGAACTTGAACTCTACGGAGAAGTTGTCGTGTTTTTTGGCTTGAATAGTAATCATCTATTGTCTGTTTTGGGGTATAATATCGCAAGCGACAAAATAGTCGAGCCAGAGGGCGAAGGGCCGGGATAAATCTACTAAAAACGCACTTTTTTTGATTCGGCGTATGTGTAGTGCTTTCTTCCGATTATATCTCCTCGAGGCTCTTCGTATTTCCCTCCACTCGCCTATTTAATCGTCTGCAATCGTATTATGTATCTTAGTTTAGAACAAGCCGGGAGTATGTCCGAGCCAACGGAGCACCGTCTCGCCCCAGAGGATAATCAGCACCCAGGCAATACCCATCATCGTGATACCATACTTGAAAGTATCGCTCCAGCTGTAGTGGTTGGTCGTGTAGAGCAGCGCCGCGGGCTTACTATTGAAGGGCAGCACATAGACATGCTCAATCAACAGAGCCACGGGGAAAGCAAGGCTCATCACGGGATAGCCGAAACTCTGTGCCGTAGCGATAGCGATGGGCACGAATATCATCGTACGCATATTCTTGCTCGAGAAGACCAGTGCACTAAGCAGCATAAGGCCCGTCAGCACAATGTAGAACACCCAGTAGGGGGTATTCTCCGAGATGCCCATAGCGTCGAATGCGGTATCCACGAGGGTCACATGCAGAGCCGTAGCGTTCAGACCCGTACCGAGCACATAGGCACCGGCCGAGAAGAGCATCAGGTGCCAGGGAATATCCACATCGTTCCACTTCACGATACCAATACCGGGCATCAGTGCCACAATGGCACCAATGAAGGCAACCGTAGTTTCGTCAATGCCGTGATACTCCTTGGTAACCCACAGAACAAGCACGCCAACGAAAATCAGCACCGCCTTAATCTCCTCGAAGGTCACCTTGCCCATACTCTCGAGCTCCTTGCGCAGACGCTCCATACCACCCTCAATCTGGGGTTTAGCCTCCGCCTTGCTCACAGGGAAGATAACCTTTGCGCCTATAAACCAGCCCAGGAAGAGCAGGATGAGCGCCAAGGGCAGAGCCGCATAGAGCCAATCGGAGTAGGAAATCTCGTAGCCACCAACCGCGCCTGCAATGAGCGACACGGCCAGCAGATTGGCACCCGAGCCGGTCATAAAGCCACTCGCACCAATGTTCACTGCAAAGAGGTTCTGCAACACTAAATTTCGGCCCACATTATTGCGGTTACCGTTGCTTGCGCCATAGATTGCAGCCACCACCATAAAGATGGGCAGCAGGATGGTCGCCTTCACCGTTGTTGCCGAGATGAACATCGACAGCACAAGGTTGATGATGATGAAGCTGAAGAACACTCCACTGGCGTTCTTACCAAACTTCAGCACAAACCACAGTGCAAAGCGTTTGGCCACGCGGGTCTTAACGAGCATACTTGCCAACACAAACGAGAGGATATTGAGCCACATTACGGGGTGGCCGAGCTGTGCAAAGGCCTCCTTCTGGGGAGCAACACCCGTGAGCACCACGCCCAGAATCACCAGCAGCGAGGTGAGGTAGTTGGGAATGGCCTCCGTAACCCACAGCACAATGGCTGCGGCAAAGATGGCGAGCATAGCATAGTTGGTGCGGATGAAGTCGGCCAAACCCACCTCACCAAGCCTTTTGACGGCTTTGGCACAAGTGTCGGGGTTGAGACTCTCGGCTGTGATATTATCCAAAAAGCCAATCTTCAACACCCAGTAGATGAGCACAAAGACCAGCACCGCAATAGGGCCACCAAGTCGGGCCATCCACTTCTCAAAGCCGCTCTTCTGCATCTTGGGCAGCTTCTCGACCTTATAGTTGTTCATATCCAGCGGATCGAACACCTTCTCCTCTTCGGGATTCAAATTAGTAGTTTCTGCCATAGTTCTATATATTATTTTGTTCGTTATTTCCGATTTTGGTGTGCAGCCCGTCTGGGGCCGCAGGGTGTCGCTTTCTATACCTTAGTATAATATGTTTGCTCCTCGGCAGGGTCGACACCTCTCTCCCTCTTCTCCTCGGAGCGGTGATACTCCCCTCGGGGCGGGCTCTCACCCACCCCAAAGGTCATATCCTCTTTCTCATCAATAATCTTTCATTGTGGCCACACAGCACTCGGCGGTGTGGCACAAAAAAGCAAGTTAGTTATTGCGTACAATGTCTGCGCTATAGAGCTGGCCGGTGCTATCGCAAGCAAACCACGCCTTGTTGTTCTCGAAGTCGATGCAGATACCCTCAATCCAGGGTACAGGACTCTTGAAGCGAGCAATCAGTTCGCCCCAAATGGTGAAGTTCACAATCTCCTTGTTGCTACTCCAAGCATCAACAGCCCAGAGGGTGTTGTTGGTGGTATCGAACCAGAGGTCCGAGAAACACTCGGTGATGAAGTCGGCCATATAGCTCAGGGCTACACCCTGGTGCTCCAAGGAGTAGATAATAAGCTCGGCGGGCGACTGGTTGGCAACATAGAGATAGCCATCATGGTAGGTGATACCCTCCAGACCGCCATTAGACTCGGTGCCGGTGGTGTCGATGTGGACAAAGCGTTTGTAGTTCCACTTGGAGCCCTCCTCGGTAACCTCCTCGGTAACGGTCCAGATGAAGTTGCCACCCTCCTCGCTCAGGTAGTAGATGCCTGTTTCGGGGTCGAGAGTAACACCCTCCATATCCTTACCGGTACGCACAAACTCCTTCTCGTCCCTGGTGCCGTCGAAGTTGATGTTGTAGAGCCTACCGTTGTAGTTGCTCACACCAACCAGACCGCTCTTATCCTTATTGAAGCACAGGCCCGAGAAATCGCCAATGATATCACCGCTGGCAAAATTGGTCTGCCAGTTGGTGAACTCTGCAATCGAGCACGCGGGTACATCCTTCGTAATGTCGGGTGCAGGAGCGGGCTCGGGCTCGGGCTTTGGTTCGGGCTTCTCCTCGGGTTTGGTCGAGGGGTCCTCTACATTGGGTTTCTGGGTATCATCACCACCGTTATCGGGGTCGCCACAAGCCAGCATACCGAGTGCCAACAAGCAGCAGATAAATATTTTTTTCATAGTTCTAACTAACTCTTTTTTTGATGAATAATCACACCTGTTTCTACCAGTTTTTGTAGGGGTTTTTCATAAGCATCGAGTTGTAGTACTTCACATCGCCGGTGACCTCCTCGCCCAACCACTCGGGTTTTACGAAGTTCTCATCCTCCGATGCGAGCTCAACCTCTGCCACGATAAGGCCCTCGTTGTCGCCGTAGAACTCGTCTACCTCGTAGGTGTGCTCACCAGCCTCCACGAGATAGCGGGTCTTGTCGATAACACCGGGCTCACAGATTTTCAGGAGCTCCTCCACCTCAGCGGTAGGAATCTCCTTCTCCCACTCATAACGACTTGCGCCACTGGCCGAGCCGATACCTTTGATGGTAATAAAGCCCTTCTCGCCTTTAATCCTCACGCGTACGGTGCGCTCGGGTACGGACGAGAGGTAGCCCTGAGTGATGCGGGTAGCCTTCTTTGCGAGCGATTTGAACTCACCTGCTACCAAGAATTTTCTCTCAATTTCCTGTGCCATAGTCGTAGCTGTGTTTACTCGTTAGCAAGAGGTTTCTTGGTCATACCAATCACGCGCTTGATGGCCTGGAGGTAGTTGATATTCTCTACGCCCTCAAGACCGCAGTCGGCGATGGTCTTCTTGATGTCCTCAATCTCGGTCGACTCGGAGTTGATGGTCACAACCTTTGCACCGTTGATAAGTACATTACCAACCTCACAGATGGTGTCATTGACCATATAACCAAACCTCTCCTTGTGTACCCTTACGGCAGCGAGGTCTTTGTTTGCCTCCACCATAGCGAGGAACTCCTCGAAGGTGTAGGTATCTTTGGTCAGCGCGGGCATCTCCACCATAAATGCGGGGAATACCTCCTGCTCCAAAACCTCACGCGAGATGGGGAACTCACCCTTCATCAGAGGGTTCCACTGCTCCAGGCCGTCAACGGTCTGAACATAGGTTTTGATATCCATCTTACCGTCACGGATTTTGGTGTTGTTGATGTCGTTGGCACGCGAGATGATGTAAATCTCGTCGCTTGTACGACGCCATACTTTCTCGGGCACGGGCACCGACAGGCGAGCCATACGGGCGTGTGCAGCCTCGAAGTTCTGACCGAAGGAGCGGAACTCAAAACGGGGTTTCGAGATTGCTCCAATCTCCATTTTCTCTTTCGACATTTTTCTTGATTTTTATGTGTGTGGTAAAAGGCGGATATTGGCTCTGCCCGACCTTTGCAGGCAGAGCCCATCCGTCAAGAAAATGTTAATGCAAAAATTATCCCAAACCGGAATTACTCTGCAACGGGGGTCTGCTCGATGTCAGCAACCTTTGCGCCGTTAGCTGCGCCCTTGGTAGGATCTGCATAAACGAACTCACCGGTGCCATCGGGTACACGCGAGAAGGTGTGCTTCTTGTCGTTGTTGAAGCCGCTTACCTGGTTCCAACCTGCGCCCTCTTCGCCGCGTTTGAACTCGCTCAACTTCTCATCCTTAGCATTGTAGAGCTCAATGAATACATTCTTCTTGCCCGAAAGACCACCTTTGAAGATGTGGTTCTGGCTCTCGTAAGCATAAGCGGGATCGCCACCCTCAGCCTCGTCAGCCAGATCGGAGCTCTCGAGAACTACATAACCTTTAGCGGGGATAACCATATCCTTAGCGCCGGTCCAAGTGGTGCTCTTGCCACCATCTTTGCTGCTGTCGTACTTAACGAGATAAACCTCCCTGAGCGAAACCTCTGCGTCGGTAGTGTTGTAGAGCTCGATGAATTTGTCTGCACCCGAAAGCTCGTTCAAAACGATACCTTTAACGCCTACATTGTAGTCGTCACCACTCTCTACACCAAAATCATCGGTATTGTCACACGAAGTGAGAGCCATAGCAGCCATAGCTGCAAATACAAAAAGTTTTTTCATAGTTTTTTTTGTGTTTTAATTAGTTAATAAAAAAGTGTGTATTGATTTTGTTTGTTTTGTGAGTTTCTCGGATTAGAATGCAACCTGGAAGCGGCACGAAATCATATGGAAATCAACGCCATTTGCACCTTTGGTTTTATCAACATCTGCAGGGAAATAGGTAACATTGCCGTCTGCATCGTAACCGGTGCGGTAGGGACCTTTAGCGGTCTTGTCGGTACCATCTTGCGCACCTTTACCATTTGCAAAGATATCGTTGTCTGCAAACTGGTAGTTGATCATAAACTTAACATTCTCGATGGGATAGTAGTTCAAACCAAGAGCATACTGCATAGCCGAACCACCCATATAGTATTTGTTCAGATTGAGGTTAATCTGGTCTACACGAACAGCCAACTCCAAGTCACCCCAATCTTTACCACGGGTGCAACGGGTGTATTTAGCACCACCTGCATCGTAGTTCTGCTTGCCACCAAAGAGCATATAACCAGCCTGAGCATACCAACCGCTTGCGGGTCTAAGGCCTTCGCCCTGAGGGTTCTTCTCTACATCAATGAATGCCTGACGCGAAATGTAGGCAGCCTCATAGCGGAGAGCCTCATAGTGACCTGCGAGCTCAACAGTCCACAACAATTCGTGGTCGAGGTAAGGAATAGCATCGGTATCGAGGAATTTCTTACGGTTGATGCTCGTAGAGTTACGAGTGCTATAGCGGATAGCGTTGTAACCATCGGTCGAGGTTACCTTGGGCTCGCGATACGATACGGCAGCACCGATGTGGAGCGAACCGTTGGTCATCTTGTGCAGAGGACGCCATACGAGTTTACCGGTGTAGCTCAAACCTGCATCCAGACCGTAGTCTTTGTTGCCATCCTCCATTGCGGTCTGCTCCTCGGCACCCTTAATCTCGGGACCGAACACGCCAAACGAAGCCCACAGAGCGGGAGTAGCATAGCGGAAGTTCACACCCATATGGCGCGAAGGAGCCAAATAGGTTACCATTGCGCGCTCCATAAAGAGGAGGTAGCGGCTGGTGGAGTTACGCTGAATCGAGAAGTTCTCCTTGAAGTTACCCATCTTAATCTGGAGGTTCTCAATACCGTCGTACTGAAGAATAGCATCTTTCAGCTCAACGATACCGCTCGACCAGTCGGTATCCAACTCTGCATACCAATCTTTGTTAATCTGGGTCTTCACAGCGAAACGGGTACGGCGGAAGCTCATACCGTTACCAATCTGGGTGAGGTTTTTGTCATAGCCGAAGTAAACGGCAGCGTCGCCCTGCACGCGAACATCAAACCACATCTTGTAGCCTGCGTCCTTGTTCTGGAATACCAAGATACCGTCCTGCACGCTTGCGTTGATGGGCAGCGAAGATACCTTCTGACCATACTGATTCACCTCAGCGGTCTGTGCCTGGGCCGAGCAAATCGATGCAAGAGCCACAGCGGCAATAAGTAAAAGTTTTTTCATAGTTTTGTTTGTTTGGTTTGTAATTGGTTGTTTGTTTGGTTTTATATCAAATTGATTTAATGAAATTTATCAAGTTATCGCCCTTCTTGAGACCCAACTTTTGGCGCAGACGATAACGACTTATCTCCACACTCTTGGGCGAAATATTCATGAGGGTGGCGATATACTTCGACGAGAATCCCAAGCGCAGCAGGGTGGCCAATCGGCGCTCCGAGGTGGTCAGATTGGGGAACTCCTCGGTAAGTTTCACGCTAAAATCCTTATGCAGCACCTCGGCCTGGGTGTAGAACTCATCAATCTCACCCGAAAAGCTCGTGCGCTGTCCCAGTTCGTGCTCAATCTCGGCAATGATTTTATCTTTCTCCTCGCCCGAGGACTTGGCAGCCCTATGCACCTTCTCGGCGAGCATCTCCAGAAACTCCTTCTGCTCGCTGATGCCGAGTGCCACATTTATAATCTCCTTGCGTTTGAGTTCGAGCGTGCCGTGAAGGCTATGATTCTCAGCCAGTATGGCGTTGAGTTCCATCGCATTGAGTGCTTTCTGGTTTTCAAAGAGTTCCTGCTGTTGATTCTGGATAAGCTTGCGCGAGGCCTCGTGGAGTCGCTCCTGCTTGCGGACATAGCGGCCGAAGAAAACCAACATCAGGAGCATCAGTGCAAACAGCAACAGCGTGATATTCAGCTCCTCGCTGACCGACTCGCCGCCCGTCAAGAGCGAAAAGAGCAGGTAGTAGATGATTATCGCTGCAATGGGCGTGAGCACCAATCCGGCCATACTGCGGCCCACCCTCACCAATTCGGGCATCTGGCTGCGCTGCACAAGGCCGACACCCAGGAATCCGCCCAAAATCAACGACAACAGCGACAGCGGTGTGGCTGCCAACCCCACCCTCTGGACCAGTGACGACGAGAAGAGCAACAGCGTGAGAACCACCGCATAGCATACCGACACGATGGTCTGCGTGGTGGCCTCGGCGTAGCGTTCGGCCTCCACATCCATACGGCTATGGAGCGTGCGACCAAAGAGCAACAATCCGCCTGCGAACATCACTACGGCCAGCGCAACGCCTATCAAACTATCGCCTCCGAGTAGCACCTTACCTGCAAACACCAGCAGTGAGCCGTTGTTGATGCCAACTGCCAACACAAGCAGAGCCAAACCGACAATTACCACATAGCGCATATAGCCCGAGAGCCTAATAAGGTGTACGGGAGGACGGCAGATGACCTTGCGGAAGAATAGATACAGGAGAGCAGCAATAGCGACTGCCACAACGGGGGCCACCAACCAACTGCCAATCATATTCCACCCCAGAGCATCACCCTGCGAGAATACCCTATATCCCTCGAGAGCACCCAGCAGAGCCAGCGCTATGGAGGGCATAGCGTCGAAATGCTCGAGCAGAAGAAGCGACACAATGGCCGAAAGCAGCACGAGCGACACGCCGGCCATCTTCACTCCTTCGCCATAGTTCTCCAGCAACCCATCGGCCAAGCCACCCGTTAGGGGCAACAGCAGGGCCACCACACCGAGTACAAGGATGTGAGCAGCAAAGATGCTCCTACGCACAGCACTCGTAGGTACGATAAGGCCAAAGGCGACGGGCAGTTCTCTGACAATCATTCGCCAGAGAATCAGCGCCATAAGCAATATCGTAAATGCGTAGGTCATCGTGTTTTAGGGGAAAAATAGCAGTGGGTTAGAATGTGCGCTTAATGGCCATCACCGAGAGCTGGTCAGCCACCTGCTCGGCCGCATCCGAAAGGTTTTCGATATGAAGGGCGAAGTAACGGAGGTGGAACTTCTCACTCAACTTGAGGTTCATCATCTCGTGGAAAACCTTGCGCTTGATGGCCTGGGCATATTTCTTGGTCTCTTTCTTATAGAAATAGACCCTCGAAATCTTATCGGCAATAATCTCGGGCTCACGGAAATAGGCCTTGGCAGCGGGCAGAGCCGACTCCACTGCAAGAGTTGCAAACTCGGTCAGCTTGACAAACTCATTATTGAGCTCGGTGGGCACAAAAGGATTTTCTATTTCAAATTGCAACAGGCTATCATTCAACAGATTAGCAATATGACCAAGTTTCTCCAGCAGACGCATAATGTCGCCCCTGGAGCGCACCAGAGCAGTCTGAGTATAGAGCGCATTCTCGATTTCGCGACGCAAAAGCGTCGACTCCGTTTCGAGCTGCGACATATTCTGAAGGTTATCATTGAACCCCTCGGTCGAGGAGTAGAGGTAGTTCCTCACGCCATCCTTGAAGACGAGCAGAGAGCTATCAATCAGATTGAAATATTTGTCTATATTCTCGATGAGAATATCGGCTTTTTTAGGTCTAAACATTTCGTTTTGGGTTCGTTTCACACATACGCGTATCACTACAAATATACAAATATTTTTCATTGTAGAGTAACCCACAAAATGTGTATAGTTTCGCTCGACAGCCTCAAAAATCCCCAATCACCTAATTACCACACACTTGCGCACAAAAACAAAAGCCCCCAAAAAGGAGCTTTGTAGAGGTATTGTAGAGTTTTTGTTTATTCCGCAGAGTATATTTTTCGCCCCCACTCGGTCTGCATATAGAGCGAGGCAGTGAGAGGAGCCTCGGCAAAAGGGATGTAGGTATTAATACCACAAAGCGACAGGTCCGACTCCTCGATAGGGTCAATATAGTCGTAGTTGTAGCCATACATCGACGAGTAGCCAAGAGCAAAAATCTGCTCCGTATGGAGCGAGTAGACAATAGCATCATCAAGTGCCGAGAGGAACCTCTGCCTCTCCTCCACATTATCACCCGCCAACTCCACAACGAAATCCCTCAGGTCATAGAAGGCCGCAGGCGACATCCTATCAAGATGTTGCACCTTGCTCCTATCCACTCTCTCCTTGATAAGGGCGAGGTGGTCCACTCCGCCCGTTGCCTGATAGACAGCCTTTGCGGCCTCGGCCAATGCTTCGAGTCTCGAACAATCCACAACGGTCAGTGCCAGCGACTTTTCGCGCGAGAAATCATCGTCGCGCATATAGACCTGCATCGCCTCATCGCAAATGCGGCTCAGATTGTGCTTGTCGGTGCCCAGCACGCCCACAATCTCACGATAGGGCAAACCGCACGCCATAACCTCCACGGGGGAGGCTACAAGGTAGTCGGCCGAGTGACGCAAAGCATAGAGGAACTCCACCGACGACATAAAGCAAGCGTCAAAGATAATATAGTCAAAATGAATGGGTTGCAATCCCTCGACTATCTCCTCGGTAGTAATAAAACTCCTCACCGAGGTGCCATTTTCGTTAATGTCTTGGTCGTAGCCCATATATCGTGTAAGAGGCTCCTCAAGCAGTGGCTGATGGAAGAGGTGTTCCGCACCGCCAGAGGGCGCAACCTTCTGACTATCATAGGATGTGCCGGCCGAAGGAGCAGGAAACCATCCCGAGCCGTGACCTGTCATAACAAGTCCGTAGCTCTTGCTCGGGGCCAACGCCTTGACATCCTCGAGCACCTGACGCATAACGCTCGGATTGGTGGATGTCTGTCTGGGGTAGCTCTTCAGAGTGCGGCAGTGGCGGATGTGCTCATCGCCCGACCCATAGGGAAGATAGCGCACCTCGTAGAGTTCGGTTTTGTCTGCCTTGTCGAGATAAATCACCAGCCTCACAGATGGGTAGGCCTCCAACATCCCCTTCTCGGCATCAAGTGCATTCTGATAGATGCTCGACGCGAGGTTATTGTCGGCCATAAGGTACATCACGATGGTGTGCTCACACTCATTGGGAGCAAGCGCCACACTATCCTGACCTGTATCTGCGACACCCGCACAGGAGCAAATCGCGGCCATCACAAGCCATACCTTTATTATATATGCAGCAACTCTTCCCATCTCCAAAAAGTCTACTCGCCCACCCTACTACTTTAGCGGCATATTATTTATTGTCCACCCTCGCTTTTGGGTCTCCATCTCGGTCTGATTCTCGGGGCGCACCATATAGATTCGCGAAAAATCGAAATAGTAGCCAATGTTGCCATCTGCCTCCCTTTCGGTGAGGAAAATATACTCACAAGTGCGCGAGATAATCTCCCTTGCCTTAATCTCCAACCCCTTGGAATAGAGCAAGTCGGAGGCGTGAGTGAACATCAGCACATGCATAGGACTACCCTCCCTGCGACCCGAGCCCGAGCGCTCGATGGTGCGCAACACACCCTCCATTCGCTCGAAACACTTACGCTCATTTTCCCTATCTCCCAACGAGCCGTAGGCAAAGGCCAACAGGTTGAGATTCTTGGGGCTAAAGGGATCCCTCTCCATAACCTCCGAGGCGGCAGCAACGAGCTCCCTCATCAACTCCTCGGTGGGCTCACCCATAATCTTCTCCACAGCCGCAAGCACCCTATCCTCGGCCGCAATGGGGTCCAAAGGGCGATAGTGCTCACTATAGGCATAGCCATAGTAGAGGTAGAAAAACTCCTCGTCTGTAAGCGGCTCATCGTAGGCAAAAAACTTGCCCAGCAGGCGCTCCAGATAGTAGGGGGAGTCAACATCCACCGTACGGCTCAGAATCTCCTCCTCATCGGGCACAATATACTCCTGCGCCGAGAGCTGGGTGGGCATCATAAGAGCCCACAGCACCACGGCACATAAGCCACAAAACAATCTCCTTGCTCGCTGCATTACCTGAGTTCGTGTGCTAAGATTTCTGCCTCAATAGAGCCATAGAGTTCGTCACTAACGGGCACCAAAGGCAGTCGTAAATAGTTCTTAATCACGCCCTTGACGGCAAGTGCCGCCTTTACACCCGAGGGGTTTCCCTCGGCGAAAAGCATCTTTACAGCGGGGCGTATGGCCTCAAACTTGGCATCATTATCCTCACTGCCTCCCTCGGCCTGAGCGCCTATCAGCGAGGCGAAATATTCGGGGAATGAGTTGGCAGCCACAGAGATGACACCCACACCGCCGCTCTTCATCACGGGCAGAGCAAGCGAGTCGTCACCCGAGATTACGATGAAGCCCTCGGGGCTACCGTCAATCACCCTCTGTATCTGCTGCATATTACCGCTCGCCTCCTTGATTGCCACCACATTGGGACACTCGCGAGCAATGCGCAGTGTGGTTTCGGCCTCCATATTCACACCCGTACGACCGGGGACATTGTAGAGAATAATGGGCCTGGGCGAGCGCTCCGAGATATACTTATAGTGCTCAAACAGACCTCTTTGCGAAGGTTTATTATAGAAAGGTGTAACGCTCAAAATAGCATCTACGCCATCGAGGTTGGTCTGGTCGATGAGTTCCACAACCCTTGCCGTATCGTTGCCGCCAACGCCCACCACAATAGGCAATCGGCCCGCATTGCGGCTCTTGACGGCCCTCAGAACGGCCACCCTCTCGGGCATAGAGAGCGTGGGAGTCTCACCCGTTGTGCCCATCACAACAAGGTAGTCCACACCTCCCGCAATCACATAATCAACCAATCTTTCGAGCGCGGCATAATCCACCTCGCCCACCTCGTTGAAAGGAGTCACCAGTGCAACTCCCAGTCCTTTAAGTTTGGATAAAACACTCTGCATAATATGCCGTTTTACTAAAAATCCTACAAAAATATAATATTTCCTCTAAAAGAGTGCGCCCTGCACAGGAATCTTTTCCTCGGGAGCCTCTTTTTTCTCCTCCTGGCGGATAGCTCCCACCTCGGGCCGACTCTCCCCAATCTCGCTCCCAGCACCCTCAATCATCGCCTCGAACTCCTCCTCGGAGATAATCCTAACGCCCAACTTATTGGCCTTCTGCAATTTGGCTGGGCCTATCTTATCGCCCGCCAGCAGGAAGTCTGTAGTGCCCGAAACGGCCGCCAGATTCTTTCCGCCGTGCAGCTCGATAAGGTTTTTCAGCTCATCCCTCGAGTGGCGCACAAAGCTACCCGAGATGACGATGCTCTTGCCCTCCAACAGATTGGAGTAGGTTGCCCTATCCTGCTCCTCAAAGCAGAGGCCCACCTCACGCAACTTGTTTATAATAACCCTATTACGCTCATCGGCAAAAAACTCCAAGATACTCTCGGCAATCTTCTCACCCACCTCATCGGCCTCGGCAAGTTGCTCCTTGTCGGCCGCCATCAGTGCATCCATAGAACGGAAATGGTGGGCCAAATATTTTGCGGTCGTCTCTCCCACAAAGCGGATACCGAGTGCGAAGAGCACTCGAGCAAAGGGGACCTCTCGGGAGGCCTCCAATTGGCGCATAATATTCTCGGCACTCTTCAGCCCCATCCTCGGCAGCGAGGCAATCTGCTGTGGGCGCAACTCATAGAGGTCGGCTACACTCCCGACAAGTCCACTGCGGTAGAGCAGTTCGGCCGTCTCGTCGCCTATGCCCTCGATGTTCATAGCCTTGCGCGAGAGGAAGTGGATGATGCGGCCAACTATCTGGGGGTCACAGCCTTCCACATTGGGGCAATAGTGCTTGGCCTCGCCCTCGATTCTCACCAGCGGAGTGCCACACACAGGGCAAGAGGTAATGTACTCAAAAGGTTTCGAATCCTCGCCTCTCTCGGAGAGCTCCACGCCCGTAATCTTGGGGATAATCTCGCCACCCTTCTCGACATAGACCATATCGCCCAGGCGGACATCCAGCAGGGCTATCTGGTCGGCATTGTGGAGCGATGCGCGCTTAACGACCGTGCCCGCAAGCTGCACAGGCGAGAGGTTGGCCACGGGGGTGATGGCACCCGTACGGCCCACCTGGAAGTCTACCGACAGCAGGCGCGAGAGTGCCTGCTCGGCCTTGAACTTGTAGGCCACAGCCCAACGGGGCGCCTTGGCCGTAGCACCCAGGCGGCGCTGGGTAGCGTAGTCATTGACCTTAATCACCGCACCGTCAGTATCATAGGGCAGCTCGGCACGCTCCTTGTCGGTGCGTGTGATGAACTCCTCAATCTCCTCCCACGAGTGGCAACGCACCATACGGTCGGAGATTTTCACACCCCAGCGGCGAGCCGTCTGGAGGTTGTCCCAGTGGTTCTCGCAGGGCAGCTGGTCGCCCACCATATAATAAAGGAAGCAGTCGAGCTGACGGCGGGCCACCTCGGCCGAATTTTGCAGTTTTATGGTGCCGGCAGCCGCATTGCGCGGGTTGGCAAAGGGGGCCTCGCCTGCCTCTTCGCGCTCGGCATTGAGGCGTTGGAAGGAGGCGTGAGGCATAATGACCTCACCGCGCATCTCCACATAGGCGGGCACATCCTCGCCGCGCAACACCAGAGGCACCGAACGGATTGTGCGGATGTTGGCGGTCACATCGTCACCTCGCGTGCCGTCACCGCGCGTCACAGCCCTTGCCAGGCGGCCGTTCTCATAGATTATGGAGATGGCCGTACCGTCGAACTTGAGCTCGCAGACAAACTCCGTTGGGCCCTCTTCGCGCTCAATGCGGCCCACGAAGTCGGCGAGTTCCTCGAGCGAGTAGGTATTCGAGAGGGAGAGCATCGGATAGCGGTGCTCAACGGAGGTGAAGGTATTTTGGAGGTCGCTGCCAACGCGCTGAGTGGGCGAATTGGGGTCGAAAAATTCGGGGTGCTGTGCTTCGAGCTGCTGCAACTCTTTGAGCATCATATCATACTCATAGTCGCTCACAGCGGGCTGAGCCTCGACATAGTATTTATAGTTGTAGAGGTTGAGTTTATCTCTTAGCTCTTCGATTTTATGGCGCATAATATAATCTTGTTTCTACAATGTAAAGGTAGTGATTTTGGCGCGAGAAAACCAATCCTCGGGCGGTTTTTCCCGAAAAAAACAAAAAAAGTTATTAACAACCGTAGCGAATAAGGAATTTTGCCTTATAATTGCAGAAATTTTTGAGAAAACCAGAAAATAGATATGACAACAAAAGTAGTAAAACGACGCTCCGTAGTGAGCTTTGCCAACCTCCCCGAGGAGCTTCAGGAGGAGGTCAAGAAGTTGTACCCCTATGGCTACAACGACGCAATGATGCGCATCGAGAAACCCAACGGTGACTTTTTCTATGCTGTACCCTTCGAGACCGAGGAGGTGAGCTACCTTGTGAAGGTTGTGGTCAAGATTGACGATCACCTTGAGGATGAGGAGGATAAGGACTACTACAGCGACGATCTGAAGGGTGCCGACGAGTTCGCCGACCACGCCGAAGAGGACGAGGATATCGACAACCTCCGCGACGAGATATAATAGCAAAAACGCCACCGCCCAACGGTGGCGTTTTTGTTTGGATGGGCAGTTATCTATAAGACCTATAAGACCCATAAGACTTATAAGCCCCGAATCCTCAATTCTCAACTGCTCACAGACCTCTCCCCCGCTTCGCGGACCCTCCCCTAACTTAGTGGAGGGTATGGTTTTTGCCAATTATCCTTTGCCCATTTTCTACTCTCAACTTTCGACCATCTTTAAGCCTATGTTAATTTTTTGATTTTTAGGAATTTTTGTGTGCCAAATGCTTTCAAATAAGGAAATTTTAGCTACTTTTGCGGCGATTTTTTACACATTGTGGAGTTGGGTTTTCCTCGCGCGAGCGCACACACAAGCGTAGCGCACCCCATAACACACTGATAGACAAAACGATATACAACACAATATTCAACTTTTTTTATTAATTCACATTTATGTTCAAAAAAACTTACACAGAGCCCGCAATCTACATCGAGGATGTAGTTGTGGAGAATGGTATTGCCCAGTCGCAGAGCTACATTGAGCTTGCTCCCGAGAACGAGTGGGAAGATGAATTCTAAACAACTATTGCAACTATGAAGAAGATGATGAAATTTTTTGGCTTCATTGCAGTAGCTGTAATGAGCCTCACCGCTTGCCAGAACGAGATTGATGAGCAGGTAAACGCAAACAACGAGGGTGTAACTCTTGAGATTGTTGCCGATATGGCAACCCGTAGCACTTTTGGCGAGAAGGTCGATGGTGCTTATCCTTCCACCTGGACTGGTGACGAGACTGTTCGTTTCATTGCCAACGACAAAACCATTGAGGGTGCTCAGGTTGAGACCAAACCTACCGAGGCAGGTGCAACTACCCACTTCAATGTAACTTTCACTGGTGGTACCGATATTGAGAATGGTGTTATCTTTGCACTGACGCCCATTGGCAACTTTAGTGCTGGCATTGGCGGTTGGGGTAGCCACACTATTTATAGCTACACCTATTTGACCGTTCCTACCACTCAGACTCCTCTTGCAAATTCGGTTGATGAGGATGCACACATTCTCATTGCAGAGCACAACTACGAGGGCGCTTTCCCCACCGGCACTGTAGGTATGTCATTCAAACACGCTCTTGCCTATGGTAAGATGAAACTTACCCTCCCCGAGGGCGTAGAGGCTTCGCAGGTTATTCTCCACTTCACTCAGGATGTTGCAGGTAACAACATTAGGCGCTACTATGAGGTTAAAGACACTTACGCTATTGGCGACTACTCGCACGCAGACAAAAAAGATATCACCCTTATTCCTACCAATGTCGTAGACGGCGTATACTGGTTTGGTATTCTTCCTACCGGCGTACTTGAGGGCGATATGGAGATTGAGGTTGTTGCTACCAATGGCGATATCTACAAGAAGACCATCGCAACTGCCGATGACCTTGCGTTCAACAAGGGCCAGGTTAGCTCTTTCAAGGTAACTATGGCAGCTTGCACTCCCATAGAGGATGTGGCTATTGAGTTGCCTTGGAGCGAGAACTTCGACAGCGAGGATTTGAGCAAATACAACATTGTTAATGGCAGCAGCGACACTAAGGTATATCCCGATGATACGCTTGCAGGTGGTGAGGCCGGCGAGATTCTTATCGGTAAAGAAGGTGGTTCGATGTCCGCAACTTTCGTATCGGATGGTACTGCCAAGACTCTCAACTTCTGGTTCAAGAGCAATAAAGGTGTTGTTGTTCTCACATCCGCTACTGAGGGTGTAACCATCACCAAACTTACCAACACCGGCTACACCGTAGCTCTTGCAGATGGTGTTGAGACTTTCAAACTGACTTTGGAGAATACAAGCAGCGACAACGCTCGTGTTGATGATATCGTACTGACCGAGGCAGCACCCACTATCACTTCTCTTACAATTGAGGGCCAGACTATTACTTTCACCGAGGGTGATGAGTTTGTGTTCGGTGGCACCGTAAAAGCAGTTTATGAGAATGGTGTTATTGAGGAAATAACCGACTACTCCGTAGACAGCTCCACAGTTAATATGGCAACCGCTGGTGAGTACACCGTAACCGTTACCTACAGTGGCGTAAGTGCTACCTACACAATCAATGTTGCAAGTGCGGATGTTGTAACTAAAACTTTCGACTTGTCGGTTACCGGTACATACGCCAACAGCTCTATTACTTGGGTAGAGAACGGAGTAACCATTGTGCAGGCGCAAGGCAAAGGTACTTCAGCCGTTAATAGCTCGTACACAACTTCAAGCACTATGCGTCTTTATCAGGGCCACACTCTTACTTTCTCCAGCTCCTCTAACATTACCAAAATTGAGATGGTTTCTAAGAGTACAAACTATGGTAAGACTGCAACTGTCAATGTAGGTACTCTCAATAACCCCAAAACAAGCGGTTGTACAATTACTTGGACAGGTTCTGCTAAAGAAATCATCATCACTAACGGTACAGGTAGTGGCGGCAGCCAGCTTCAGACCTCTAAAATTACTATCACTTATGAGGTTAGCGGCGAGGGTGGCACCGATACTCCCGAGGCAGCAGAGCAGACTTTGAGTTTCAGCCAGACTACTGCATCTGCAACCGTTGGCCAGGATTTCACCGAGCCTACCTTGAGCGGTGCAATGACCACTGTTACCTACACTTCGAGCAATGCTGCTGTTGCTACCGTTGATGCCAACACAGGTGCTGTTACCCTTGTAGGTGCTGGTGAAACTACCATCACTGCAACAGCAGAGGAAACAACAGAGTACAAATCTGCAACCGCAAGCTATACTCTTACAGTAGCTGCTGCAAGCACTGGTGGTGGCGATGACTCTGCAACAACTGTTACACTTGATTTGACTGCACAAAACTATACAAAGCAGCAGCAGCTTGATGGAACAACCCTCACCATCAACGGTGTTTCTATCGCTTTTGCAAAAGGAAGTGCAGGCACTGCCACACAATACTACACCACGGGAACTGCCGTTCGAATCTACAATGGAGCCAAAATGACCGTTTCCGCACCCAGTGGTAAAAATATCACCAGCATTGTTATTACGGGTCAGAAAAACAATACCGCTTCGACATTTACCGCAGATACTGGCACATTCGACTATGCTTGGGATACTGCCTCGTACAAAGAAGGAACTTGGACTGGTAGCAGTAACTCCGTAGTATTTACCGCTGGCGGAACTAAGCATGTGCGCATCCAAAAAGTAGTTGTAACTTTTGAGTGAAATACATCCGGCGGAGGCGCCGGTGGTGAAGAGCCAACAGCAAGCATAACTCTTTATCACGAAGGAACTTCGGAGATCGGCTCGACAGGGGCAACCCTGTCGGGCGGGTACTCCGCAGCCTCCCACACGCCCTCCGAGGTGGGTTTCCGTTACGGCACAGCCGCCAACGCGCTCACCAACACTGCAACCGCTACGCCCAATGCCGCAGGCTCGTTCGAGGCCACAATCGACAATCTCACCGAAAGCACTACCTACTACTACGCGCTCTACGCCGTAGTGAACGGTAAGACTTTCACCTCCGAGGTGGCTTCGTTCAAGACGCTCGACAAGCCCATTGAGCCCATAGTGGCACAGTCGTGGCTCGAGTTGCCCGCCAAAATGGAGGAGTACGACAACCTCTATGTCAACACCCTCTACGACGGCTCCACGCGCAACTACACCATAGCCTACGACAAGAGCCTCTACACCACCTACTGGGTGGCCTATGCGCTCAACAGCACGCATATGGGCAGCCTCTCGAGGCCCGACAATTGGAGCTATGACCCCAATCTCGCCTCGAGCTATCAGGTGGACCTCCGAAATGCCTCCTACTCCTCCTACAACAACGGAGAAGGACACTCCCGCGGTCACCTCATACCCAACGCTTCGCGTAACGGTAACCAGACAATGCAACTCCAGACATTCTATGTCACAAACTCGGCGCCTCAGATTCACACCTCCTTCAACGAAGGCATCTGGAGCAGCCTCGAAGGGGCGCTCCAGAACATAGCCCAGAGCGAGGAGATCTACATCGTGACCGGCACCACACTCCAAACCGTCGGTGGCAACGAGACCATCTCCTACACCACCGCCAAGAATGACACCAAGCAGGTGCCTGTGCCCAACTACTTCTACAAAGTAGTGCTCAAGGTGAACAAGAGCGGCTCGACGGTGACCTCCGCTTCGGCCATCGGCTTCTGGTTTGAGAACAAGGCCTACAGCTCGACAACCTACTCCTCCTACGCAAAGAGCGTGGATGAGATTGAGGCACTGACGGGCTTGGATTTCTTCGTAAACCTCGCCGACAACCTCGAGAACGCCGCCGAGAGCAACAGCAGTTGGACTACCTTCCAGGCGTTCTAATCAAGGCAAGGTTGCAGGATTGCAGGATTGCAGAGTTGCAGGGTTGCAGGATTGCAGGGCAACACCTCACCCGATGACTAAAAAACAAAAAAGACTACCTCGGAAACGAGGTAGTCTTTTTTTGTGGCCGTTGTTTAGGGAGTTTAAGGAGTTTAGGGAGTTTAAGGAGTTTAAGGACTTTAAGGACATTTTCGCCCTTTTCGCCCTTTTCGCCCTTTTGGCCACTCACTAATTAAACCCATATTCCGCGCCGTCGATGCGCATATCGCTGAACTGCGCCGTAGCGCTTGTGCTATTGTCGCCGCTGCTCACCACAAGGCCCACATAGACCTCATCCGCGAGGGCCGCAAAGCTGTCGCTCTTGCCCACGGTGAAGGTCGCACCGCCATCCGTCGAGTAGGCAGCCTCCACACTGCTGCCCGAGCGGGTGAGTCGGAGCACCACATCGTCGCCGGCCGCGCGTGTGCCCATAGACTTCTTGCTGGCCTTCGCACCCGAGGTCAAACGGTAGTGGCTATAGTAGTCCGTATCTATCACTCCCGAGGTCATATAGAGCATATCCGTAGCGCTCGCCGCAGGGTCGGAGCAAATCATAAGGCCCGCAGCACTCTGGTTGCCGCCCTTGGCGGTTGTGTAGCCGTCGAGCGCCACCGTCAGGGTGAAGTCGCCCGAAAGTTTCCTCCACACATAGCCGAACTTCTGTGCGCCACTCTCGAACTTGCCCGTAGCCGAGAGGCTCAACACGCCCTCGGCGCTCACCGAGGCGCTCACCTCCGAGCCATTCACAGCCGTCAGCGTCCAGCCGCCACCAATATCGCTGCCCGTAGGCTCCGAGGGCTGCTCGGGGTCGGTCGTGCCGCTATCGTCGCCACCCTCCGAGCCGCTGTCGCCCGAGCCACCACCTTCGGTGCCCAAACCTCCATTGTCGGCCTCGATGGGGGCCGAAGAGAAGCCCGTAAGGCGACCTACACCCGCACCACTCTTGACAATCTCGGCAACCCTTGTCTGGTCGTCGACAACATAGTCATAGGAGGGCTTGAAGTCGTTGTAGGTGAGAGGTGTAGCGAGCTTCTCGCCGTTATATTTCACATACTCCACATTGGTGAAGGGATAGGGGTCCGATGCGTCGGCGGGCTTATTGGTATACTCATTATTGGCCGCATAGAGGTAGCCTGCAACACTACCCGTCAGGTTGGAAACCCAGCTGCTGCCGCTCTTCTTGGCGGGGAAGGTGCAGATGTCGGTGGGGAGCCTTACGCCATCGAAGGCGTTGTTCTCCACCAGCACCTTGGCGCCATAGGCACTGCCCACACCGTAGGTGGTCACATTGTCGTAGAAGTTGTTGTAGACATGGGCCCTGCCAAACCTCACCCTCGGGTGACGCGACGAGGAGCCGTCAAACCAGTTGTGGTGCATAGTGATGGTAATCTTCTCATCGGCCGAGGCGCTATTGGAGTGGCCCACGAGAGTACTCTTCTGCGTCTTGATGTAGTGGCACCACGAGATGGTCACACCATTGGTCTCGTGGGTTACATCACACGAGCCGTCCTCGTAGTCCTTGGTCTGGTTGACACTCTCGAAGGTGCAGTGGTCCACCCAGACATTTTGACTCTCCTGCATAGATATACCATCGGCACCGTTATCTGCCTTGGGCTGAACGATATAGACATTGCGAATGATGATATTCGAGGCCTCATTGAGGAAGAAACCCACCTTATCCATACGGAACGAGTCGGTGCCGTAGATGGTGATGTTGGAGGTGCGCTTGATGTCAAACCAGGGGCTACCCGTATCGCGTCCATCGGCAGCCGTGAAGGTGCCGCTTAGCCATACGATTGCGGGCTCGGTGCTCTTGTTTTTCTCGCGCAACTTGAGCCAATCGCGGAAGGCCGTACCCTGATTGAAGTGGTAAACCTTACCACCCTGGCCACCTGTGGTATTCTCACCATAGCCCACGAGCTTATCCAGAGGTACGCTACCAACTACGGGAGGATTCTCGGGCTCGGGTTCAGGGTCGGGATTAGGCTCGGGCTCCTCGCCACCCTCCTCAGCGGTAGTGACGGTGATATACTCCGAGAAATCACTCATCGAATCGCCCTTTGTGGCCCTCACTGCAATCTGATACTCGGTTGCGGGCAGCAGGTCGGTGAGCGTCACGGCGCACTCCGTCGTATCGCCCGAGGTGTAGCTATCAGCCGTTTTGCAACGCCAGGTGTAACCCTCCGCATTCTCAACCGCCTCCCAACTTATGGCAATAGTCGTGGTGGTAATCTCCCCTGCTTTGAGCTCTGCAGGAGCGTCCAACTTGATGGGGGTAGGCTCCGGCTCCTCGCCACAACCAACCAACAATGCACCCAAAATGAGCGCACAATAGAATCCAAGCCTCCTCATAGTTTATATATAATTAGGTGTGTTAATGCTGCAAAAATATACCACTCTTGGCACTTTCGGTGTTAAATTCTGTCGTTACTCTGTGACAATTCGTCACTCGGTGGGCATCACCACCCTACCGAGGATGCCCGTCAGGTAGGCGATGGCTATGCCATAGTTGGTCATAGGGACCTTTTGGGCCGAGGCCGCCGAGAGCCTTGAGAGAACGTGGGCGCGGGTGAACATACACGCTCCGCAATGAATCACAAGGTCATAGGGGGTCAAATCGTCGGGGAAGTCGGCTCCACCAACAACATCCACCCTCAAGTCCTCACCCACCCTGCGGCGCAACATTGCGGGCAGTTTCACACGGCCAATATCCTCCGTTGCGGGGGCGTGGGTGCAAGCCTCGGCAATGAGCACACGCGACTGCTCAGTGAGGCCACCAATCGCCTTGGCACCCTCCACAAAGGCCTGAACATCACCCTTATAGGCAGCCATCAGCACCGAGAAAGAGGTGAGCATTGTGCCCTTAGGGGTCCTCTCGGCCACATAGCCAAAGACCTGTGAATCGGTGATTATCAGTTTTGGGGGCGCCGAAAGAGCCGAGAGTGTGCTTTCCAACTCCTCGGGCAGGCAGCACATAGGTATGCAGTGGCGGTCCAATAGTTCGCGGATGGTCTGTACCTGTGGCAGGATGAGCCTACCCTTAGGGGCGCTCGCATCCTGAGGCATAACGAGCACCACCTTGTCGCCCGCCTCGACCAGATTGCCCACAATGCTCCTTCGGGCACCACCCTCGGGGCGCAGCGCAACAAGAGCTTGGATTAGCACCTCGCGCTCGGAGTCGTGGCTCCACAGCAGAGGGCTCACGCCCAAAGTAGCCTCAATCATCAGCTTGTGCTCCTCGGGGTCGATAATCCTATCGGCCTTGCCGAGCACCACGAGCACAGGTACTCCCCTTTTGGAAAACATCTCCTTCCACTCCCGCTCCATCTCATAGTCCACGGTTGCGCCACAGACCAAGATGGCCATATCGCACTTGTCGGCCGCACGCAGGGTCTGCTCCTTGCGCTGAGGGCCGAGTGGCGAGCTATCGTCGATGCCCGCGGTATCAATCAGCACACAAGGGCCCAGAGGGCCTATCTCTATGCTCTTTACGACCGCATCGGTAGTGGTGCCTGCCACATCGCTCACAATCGCCAACGACTGGCCCGTGAGCCTATTGACAAGCGACGACTTGCCCACATTGCAACGGCCAAAAATGCCTATATGAAGGCGCATAGATTGGGGTGTCGAGTTCATAGTTTTATATCCGTTTATTCTCTTACAATCAACTCCTTAGAAACGAAAATCCCTCTCGCCGGCCTCAATCTTTGCGAGGTTTTCGGCAGCTATGCGGCGCACCTTCTGGTGGGGCACCCTCTCGAGTTCCTCGGCGATAACCTTTAGACCAAGTCGCAGCACCTCGGGCGAGGCGTAATCCATAAGGTACTCCTTGAGTGTCATCAGCGCGTTGGGCTGGCAGCAGTTGGCTATCTGGCCGCTCTTGGCAAGCGACATAAACCTATCGCCCGTGCGGCCCTCGCGGTAGCAGGCGGTGCAGAAGCTCGGCACATAGCCCAACTTCAGGAGCCAACCTACAATCTCATCGAGCGTGCGGCGGTCACTCACATCGAACTGCGCGGTAGCATCGCCCTCGGCCTCCTTGCCTGCAACATAGCCACCCACACCCGTATTGGAGCCGCCACTAATCTGCGACACACCCAACTCGAGCACCCTCGCCCTTGAGGTTGCGCTCTCGCGGGTGGAGATAATCATTCCCGTATAGGGCACTGCAATGCGGATGATGGCCACAATCTTGTGGAACACCTCATCGGGCACTGCATCCTTGAAGTCGGCCACATCGATATCATCGGCGGGGCAAATCCTCGGCACACTAATCGTATGGGGACCTACACCAAAGGCCGCCTCCAAGTGCTCGGCGTGCATCATAAGGCCCACAAAATCATACCTATAGCCATCCAAGCCGAAGAGCACACCTATGCCCACATCGTCGATGCCTGCCTCCATAGCCCTATCCATAGCCTCCGTATGGTAGGCGTAGTTGCTCTTGGGGCCGCGGGGGTGCAAGAGTTCGTAGCGCTCCTTGTGGTAGGTCTCCTGGAAGAGGATGTAGGTTCCAATGCCAGCCTCCTTTAGTAGGCGGTAGTTCTCCACGGTGGTGGCAGCAATGTTTACATTTACTCTACGAATGGCGCCGTTCTTATGTTTCACCGAGTAGATTGTGCGGATACTCTCCAAGATGTACTCAATGGGGTTTTGGAGCGGGTGCTCGCCCGCCTCCAGAGCGAGCCTCTTGTGGCCCATATCCTGAAGGGCGATGACCTCTGCACGAATCTCCTCCTGCGTGAGTTTCTTGCGCGGAATGGTCTTATTTGCAATATGATAGGGGCAGTAGGTGCAGCTATTGACGCAGTAGTTCGACAGGTACAATGGGGCGAACATCACAATCCTATTGCCATAGACCCTCTGCTTTATCTGCTTGGCAAGGGCACACATTCTCTCGTTCAAATCCTGCTGGTCGCACTCCAGCAGCAGAGCCGCCTCGCGGTGCGAGAGGCCCTTGCAGTCGGCAGCCCTCTCAATGAGGCTCTCTATGAGCGGGCGATTGCTCCTATTCTCGCGCGCCCACTCCAGCGTTGCGAGTATCTCATCGTGGGAGATGAACTCCTCGGCAACTTTTGATTTTGGGTTATACATAATCTTCTTTCTATATTTTAAGTGTCTTGTTTTTTGCAGCTTTTTTCGCAGCTTTTTGTAAAAAGCTGCACCAAAAACTTTTAGTGTAACCAGAAGTCACAACTTTACCTACCGCCTTGCTTCGGAATACCTAATTTCGCTGGCACCGTTGAGCCCCGTTGCCGCCAAAAACTTTTAGTGTAACCGTATGGCGTAGTTCTACCTACTGCTTTACTTCGGAGCCTGGAAAGTCGGGGTGGTCACCACGGGTCATTGTGGCCTCATAGCCAATCGAGTGGAGTTCCTCGGCCAATCTTTCGATTCCCTCGGCCGACTCGGTACCCGAACTCTTTTTGCCGTCGTAGATAGCATAGGAGCCCCTATATTGCCGTGGCGTGATATTGGGCATCACCACATTGGCTCCCGACAGCACCCCAAGTAGCGTTCCATTGCCCGCGGTAGTGGCAAGGGCCGTTGTTGCAGGCATCAGCGCCTTCGGAAGAACTGCTCTCACAAGTGACAACATCATAAGCGTTGTCGCCACATCACCCCTCGCCATTCCGCCCAGAGGGGTATCTTTCTGGGGTATAAATGGCCCTATGCCCACCATCTCGGGGCTTAGGTCCTTCAAAAACTCCACCTCGTGGGCCAACATTTCGTTCGTCTGCCCGGGCGTGCCCACCATAAAGCCCGCACCTCGCTGATAGCCGAGCCTATGAAGTTCCTCAAGGCAGGCCAACCTCTCGGCAAAACTCATCCTCGCGGGGTGAAGCTGGGCGTAGTGCTCGGCCGAGGCGGTCTCGTGGCGCAGCAGGTAGCGATCGGCTCCCGCCTTGCGCCAAGCCTCGTATGTCGAGCTTGGCTGCTCGCCAAGCGAGAGGGTCACAGCCGCATCGGGCATCGCGCTCTTAAGCGCCACAACCAAGTTGGCAATTCGCTCCTCGAGGTCCATCATCTGGCCACCCTGAAGCACAAAGCTCCTTAGGCCCAGAGCGTAGCCCTCGCGGCAGGCCTCCATAATCTGCTCCTCGGAGAGCGAGTAGCGCTCCAGCGAGCGATTCTCGGCCCTTAGGCCACAATAGTAGCATCCACCCGAGCAGTGGCTCGAAATCTCCACCAGGCCCCTCAGGTAGACCTTGTGTCCGTACCACTCCTGGCGCACCTCCCTCGCAAGTCCTCGTGCGTAATCAAGCACGCGAGGCTCACCCGAGAGCGTCACAAGCTCCGCAAGTTCCTCTTGCGAAACCTCTCGCCCACGCGCCAAGCGGTCGAGTATGTCACGATACTGAGTCATAGGGGCACAATATGGATTTTACAAATATAATGATTCTACACGAAAAATGCAACTATGCCGGCGGCAGCCACAACTAAGCCCAGCACCTGACGCGCCACCAATCGCTCCCCAAAGAGCAGCAGACCGACAGTCGTAACAAGTGCCACAATGCCAATGTGATAGATGGGGAAAAACAGACCACTCGGCAGGCTCTCGAGGCCCAGAAACATAAAGTAGGTCGTGAAGAAGTTTGAGGCTCCGAGCACCACACCGCCGCCAAGAGCCTGCCACGAGAAGCGGCGCTCACGACGACTCCAAAGGTAGTAGCCACCACTCGCCACGGCAGCAAAGAGGAAGATGGCAGCCGAGAGTTGTGCGGCCGCCCCCTCGGCACTAAGGCCACTCTGCGCCCACTTCAAACAGAAGTTGTTGGCACCAAAGAGCAGAAAAACGCCCAATGGCAGCAGCACTCCGCCTGCCCCACCCTTTCTATCTTTCGCATCCCCCTTTGCGGGAGTCCAGATGACCATAATGAGGGCCAGGATAATGACCCCTATGGCCACCCAGCGAGGCTCCATCTGATTGGGCAGGAAGAGGTAGCTACACACCACGGGGATGATGAGCGACACCCTCGCCGCCACCGTCGTCACGGCCACACCCGAGAGGGCCGTACTGCGGGCCATAAGCACAAAGGCGGCCATAAACATCACACCCATAACGGCCGCAAGGCACCACTCACCCACTCCGAGCACCAGACCGCCCTCTACTCCACCGCCAAGGCTCAAGACTACGCCCAGGATGGTTGCCGTCAGGTAGTTAAAAGCAATCGCTTGCAGAGAATCGACATCTCTGCAAGCGAACAACTTAAAGAGCACCGAATAGGTTGCGGCGCAAACTATTGCAAGGAGTAGGTATAACATCTGCGGCGTTTGTGATTGCGATGTTCGTAGGCTTTCCACTGGCTCTGCACCTCAATGTTGGTCTCGAGCTCGGGACCCGTCTCCGCGATTTTCATTCCATTCTTGATGGCGCCACGCAGACCCTCCCTCAGGAGAATAGCGTTGACACCCTTATTCTGATACTCGGGCTTCACACCTATGCTATAGAAGTCGAGCGTCTTGCTCTTCTTCAGGTCCCTGAAGATGCGGAAGACACCGAAGGGGAAGAGTTTACCCTTGGACTCCCTTACGGCCTTGCTAATCGAGGGGGCCATAAAGCTATAGCCGATGATGTTGCCCTCCTTATTCTGCACCACCGAAACATAGTCGGGGTTACCCACCAACATAATCAGTTTGGAGAAGTCCAAGAGCTGTTTGTCGCTGAGCCATACGGTACCAAAGAGCTTCTCGAAGGCCTCATTAAGAATTTGGAGCGCAGGCACAATATAGGGCTTAATGTCCGAAATCTTATTGAACCTCAGGACCTTATAGCCGTAGCGCTGAATAGCCATCTCCGAAATCCTCTCGAGCCTTTCGTTCATCTGCTCGGGGATGGTAATCTGGAACTCCAGCCAGTCGACCTTCTTTGTAAGGCCCAGGCGCTCGAAGTGGCCAACATAGTAGGGATAGTTATAGGGGGTCACATACATATCCTCCTCCTCGAAACCCTCAATAACAAGGCCCTGTTTGTCGAGGTCGGAGAAACCGATGGGGCCGATAATCTCGTTCATACCCTTCTCGGCGGCGTACTCCTTAACCTTCTCGAAGAGTGCATCCACCACCTCGGCATCGTCAACAAAGTCGAAGCGGGTGAAGCGCATCTGCTTGACGCCCATCTTCTCGTTGTAGGCCTTATTGAGGACACCGGCGGCACGCCCCACAACCTTACCGTCGCGCTCAGCGAGCCACATACGGCACTCGGCATAGGCGAAGGCACCATTCTGCTTGGGGTCAAACTCACTCTTCTCGTCCATATAAAGTGCAGGCACAAAGTAGGGGCAGTCCTTATAGAGTTCAACGGGGAACTTAAAGAAACGCCTCTTATCTCGCTTGCTACTTATCTCCCTTACTACTAACATATTGTTCTATTTTTGGTTATACATTTGGGTACTGTTGTCACTTTTTTTTCTCACACACTCTCTCACACACAACAGCCAAACGCAAAAAATCGGTTCTCTACTCCCTATTAATCAGGGACTTGATATTCTCAATGAGCATCGATACGGCCACCGAGTTGAAACCACCCTCGGGGATGATTACATCGGCATACTTCTTCGAGGGCTCCACGAACTCCTCGTGCATAGGCTTCACGGTGGTGGTGTACTGTGTGATGACCGACTCCATCGAACGGCCCCTCTCCTGCACATCCCTCAGAATCCTACGCGAGAGGCGAATGTCGGCATCGGTATCCACAAAGACCTTGATGTCCATCAAGTCGCGCAGCTCCTTGTTCTCGAAGATGAGGATACCATCTACGATGATGACCTTGGAGGGTTTGACGGGCACCTTCTCATCCGTACGATTGTGCTCCACGAAGGAGTAAACGGGGTGCTCAATAGCCACGCCGCTCTTGAGCGCCTTGATGTGCTCAACCATCATATCCGTATCGAAAGCCTGCGGATGGTCATAGTTGAGTTTGCAGCGCTCCTCATAGGTCAAATTGGGGAACGACTTGTAGTAATAGTCGTGGCAAAGGGTTGCCACTGCATCACCTGCGAAAGCCTCCTGCAATCGCTTTACAAGCGTACTCTTACCGCTACCGGTACCGCCTGCAACGCCAATAATGGTTACATTCATATTATTTTCGTCTAAAGTCAAAAGTCTAACGACCTTATTTAGTAGTTGTCCTTCAGGGGCCTGCTTCACACACACCGTTTTAGCGTGGTCCCAAACATCCCAGAAAGGAATAGAGGCGAGAAAATTCAAGGCCTCTGCCCTAACACCTCTTTACCCTACCCACCTTTCTCTCGCAAATGGATAGAACGGAGGGATTTCAAGGCTTGGTTTTAGTTTGGCACCAGAGCCATCCCAGAAAGGAATAGAGGCGAGAAAATTCAAGGCTCGCGAAGAGGAGAAAAGCGGAGTTTACTTGAGGTAAATGAGTATTTTCTCCTCGAGCGTAACGCGGAATTTGCCGCCTATATTTCTTTCTTATGCGTCGATTTTTGCATACTTTGCATGCTTCTCAATAAACTCACGGCGAGGACCTACCTCGTCACCCATAAGCATCGAGAAGATACGGTCGGCCTCGGCTGCATTCTCAATGGTCACCTGCTTGAGGATGCGTGTCTCGGGGTCCATAGTGGTCTCCCAAAGCTGGTGCTCGTTCATCTCACCAAGACCTTTGTAGCGCTGTACGGTCACACCCTTGGTGCCAAGCTCGGCAGTCAGCCTTGCACGCTCCTCGTCGGTCCAGCAGTAGTGCTTGGCCGTACCCTTCTTCACGAGGTAGAGAGGGGGCATTGCGATATAGACATGGCCGTTCTCGATGAGGGCCTTCATCTTGCGGAAGAAGAAGGTCAGCATAAGGGTTGCAATGTGGCTACCATCCACATCCGCATCGGTCATAATGATAATCTTATTGTAGCGCAACTTATCCAGATTCAGCGCGTTGCTATCCTCCTCGGTACCGATGGACACACCCAGGGCGGTAAACATATTCTTAATCTCCTGGTTCTCCCACATACGGTGCTCCTGGACCTTCTCGATATTGAGAATCTTACCCCTCAGAGGCATAATGGCCTGGAACTCGCGGTTGCGACCCTGCTTTGCAGTACCACCTGCCGAGTCACCCTCGACGAAGAATATCTCCGCTTTGGTCCTGTCTCTTGTTGCACAGTCGGCGAGTTTACCGGGAAGACCCGAGCCCGAGAGCACGGTCTTGCGCTGCACGAGCTCCCTTGCGTGGCGAGCAGCGTGACGAGCGGTGGCGGCGAGGATAACCTTATCCACAATAGCCTTAGCATCCTTGGGGTGCTCCTCGAGGTAGTTAGTCAGGGCCTGCGAGATGGCACCATCCACAGCCGTAGCCACCTCGTCGTTACCGAGTTTGGTCTTGGTCTGACCCTCAAACTGAGGCTCGGCAACCTTCACCGAAACAACAGCCGTCAGACCCTCGCGGAAGTCGTCGCCCGAGATGTCGAACTTAACCTTCGAGAGCATACCGTTCTCCTCGGCATACTTCTTCATAGTGCGCGTCAGGGCCCTACGGAAACCTGTCAGGTGGGTACCGCCCTCAATGGTATTGATGTTGTTCACATAGGAGTGGACATTCTCCGAGAAACTGTCGTTATACTGCATAGCGACCTCTACGGGGGTGCCATTGCGCTCGGTGTCGATATAGATAATCTCGTCAATAATCTTCTGTCCGCGGCTCTCGTCGAGGTACTCAACAAAGCCCTTCAGACCATTCTCCGAGTAGAAGTGCTCGTGGAGATAGTTGCCATTCTCATCCTGCTCCCTGCGGTCCGTCAGGTCGAGGTTCACGCCCTTATTGAGGAATGCGAGCTCCCTCAGGCGGGCTGCCAGAATCTCATAGCGATACTCGGTGGCGGTGAAAATCTCACCATCGGGCTTAAACTGGATGGTGGTACCTGTGCGATTGGTCTCACCGATAACATTGAGCTCCGAGGTGGCGGCACCGCGCGAGAAGGTCATCTGGTGGATTTTGCCATCACGATGAACGGTGGCAATCAGCTGGGTGGAGAGCGCGTTCACACACGACACACCCACGCCGTGAAGACCACCCGACACCTTATAGGAGCTCTTGGAGAACTTACCACCGGCGTGGAGGATGGTCAGAACCACCTCGAGAGCCGACTTGCCCTCCTGCTCGTGCATACCCACAGGGATACCACGACCATTATCCTCTACGGTGATGGAGTTATCCTCATTGATAACCACCTTGATGTCGGTACAGAAGCCCGCCAGAGCCTCGTCGATAGAGTTGTCCACAACCTCATATACAAGGTGGTGAAGACCTCTTTCACCAATATCACCAATGTACATCGCAGGGCGTTTGCGCACTGCCTCAAGACCCTCCAGCACCTGAATACTCGACGCCGAGTACTCCTCCTGCTGTGCGGCCACATTCTGCTGTTCCAAATTTTCCATTGTCACTTAGTTTATATCTTATTTTTCTATATTTTTCCCTCTCTAAAGATTTGCCAGTTTATCACTCTCCACCAGCACCATACGCCCCTTGCGGAACATATATGTGCGCGCGGGATAGCGACCTATGAGCTGCACATTGTGCGTTGCCATAATGACCGAGCAGCCGCGCTCAACGATGGACTGAAAGAGTTTCATAATGTCGTCTGCCGACTTGGGGTCCAGGTTACCTGTGGGCTCATCGGCAATAATCACCTCGGGCTCATTTATGAGCGCACGGGCAATCACAAGCCTCTGCTGCTCACCTCCCGAGAGCTCATAGGGCATCTTCGCACCCCTACCCTCAAGACCAACGAGCACCAGCAACTCCTCGGCACGCGATTTAATCTTCAGTTCATCCTTCCAGCCCGTAGCCCTCATCACAAAGCGCAGATTCTCAAAAACACTCCTATCGCGCAAGAGTTGATAATCCTGAAAAACGATGCCCATCTTACGGCGAAGCGCGGGGATATCTTTGCGGCGCAAAGCGGCCAAATCGAAGCCAAGCACACGAGCCTTGCCCTCAACAAGTGGGAGCTCGGCATAAAGAAGTTTCAGAAGCGACGACTTGCCACTACCAACCTTACCGATAAAATAGACCATCTCGCCACTGCCCACCGACAGGTTCACATCCGAAAGCACCTGGGTGGAGTTATCGTAGCTAAACTTCGAAAACTCATCATCGGGCTGATAGACAGCCACATCCGTCAATTCTATTAGTGTATTTCGACTCATCGTAAAGCGCGTTCTAAAAACAAACAAAGATAGGGTTTTTTGCCGAAAATTCAAAGCCCCCGAGGCACATATTTTGAGTTTTTTACTCCTCAAAAACATTTTTTCTTATCTTTGCGCCATAATCAATCTCCAAACACCTGATTACTAATGTTTCTCAAGATAGTAATTCTGCTCTTTGCAATATCCTTCGCTCTGGAGTTTTACCTCCACAAAAGGGTAATCAAAGGGCAAAACAAGGCACGCAAAACCCTCTACTACACCCTCACGGGACTTTGCGTCATACCCTATGCAATTTTACTCATTCTATCCCAATGGACCAACGATGAGTCGGCACTCTTCTCCGCGTTCAGTTCCGCGATTTTCATCCTCTTCTTGCTCCATTTTTTCTGGAAGTTGCCGCTCACTCTCGCCCTACTCTGCTCCTCGGAGCGACGCAGGTGGCCGCTTAGGGTAGCAGCTGTTTTTTCGCTACTTGCTACGGTGCTGATTGCCTACGGCACACTTTGGGAGCGCCACCAAGTGCGCACCACCCACCTTACGCTCCACTACGACAACCTACCCGAGGGGGCCGACGGACTCAAAATAGTTCAGGTAACCGACCTCCACATCGGCAGACGACAGGCGACAAAGAGGCTGTTGGAGAGAGTTCAGCGGGAGGTTATGAGCCACCATCCCGACCTAGTTGTGGATTGCGGCGATATGGTCAATGCCAAGTACAATGAGCTGGATTCCGCCGCAATGGCCATCCTCGGCCGCATAACAGCCCCTCTGGGGGTCTACACCGTACTGGGCAACCACGACCGCGGCGACTACATCACCGACACCCTCACTCTGCCCCGCGAGGAGCACCGCGCCCTGCTCGTTGAGCGCCAAAGAGAGATGGGCTGGCAGAACATCACCGACCAGAGCGTAGCACTCCCCGTGGGTGGCGACTCGCTCTACCTCACAGCCATAAACTACCCTTCGTCAGTCGAGAAGGGCTCCCACGGCGTTACCGTCACCGAGGACTACTCCTCCCACTTTGCCCCGCTCCCCGAGGGTGCTTTCAATATCGTGCTGGCCCACACACCCACGATGTGGGAGAGCATTGTGGCGGCCACCGAGGCCGAACTAACTCTCTCGGGCCACGTGCACGCTATGCAGCTGCGCCTGCCCGTCGGTCCTCGCGGATGGTCGCCCGCAGCACTTGTTTATAACTATTGGAGCGGCCTCTATGAGAAGGGGGATTGCAGACTCTTTGTGAGCGACGGCATAGGTGGCGGCATCCCCTTCCGCATTGGCGCCAAACCGCAAGTTGTGGTCATCACTCTGCGTCGCGGATAGAACTTTTCACCCACCAACAGAACTCTCCCACCCCTCCGGCTCCCTACCATAACTTAGGGGAGGGAATATTAATATCCCTTTATAACTTTCCAATTTCATCTTTTTGCATTATCTTTGCAGTCACTTATCAGACTTGGGGTTGACCGGTTTTGACAGCAGGACATGCAGGTCGGTAAGCACGCCGAGCTTTGTGTGGGGGCTCGTTAATCTCAACGCTCAAACAATTAAATGGCAATAATAGCTACGCACTCGCTGCTTAATTAACCGAGTTAATTGGCTTAATCCACGCGCCCAAGGCTGGTGTGAGGACGAGTACTCCGCAGTAGTGACCCGCTTCTTGTCGCCTCTGCATACGGAGTATCATCAATGAGAAGATAGCCCGCGGGGCGTTCCGACCGCCTGGGCGAAAACTAAGGAACTGGGACTACGGTTTGGTCGCCATTCACCGGGCCGCAGTAGGAGGATTAAGCGATGGATAAGCGTGTAGAAAGCCTTCAGGCAGACTGTTTGGACGGGGGTTCGACTCCCCCCAGCTCCACAAAAAAAGAGAGAACCAATGTTCTCTCTTTTTTTGTGGAGCTGAATAATCAGCTCCTATTTTTACATTCCCCCTAAATCCCCCTTTGAGAAAGGGGGACTTGGTCAAAGAGCACAGCTCTTTGATAATAACCCCACCCAAACGGTCCTCGTTTTTTGTGGAGCTGGGGCACCGCCATATCTTAGAGGGAGATTAGGGAATTTAAGGACCTTAGGGACCTTAGGGACCTTAATGACCTTAATGACCTTAATGACCTTAATGACCTTAATGACCTTAGGGACTTATAGTAAATAAATGAGGCTTTTCGTATTGCGTTTTCGGGGAGAGGGGATGTGTGGGCTCTTCGCAAAAAGAGCATAAAATAGAACGACACAACCACTTTCAAACAAGTTTGAGTGGCTGTGTCGAGCTATTTTAAGTACTGCTTTTGGAGCAGCCACATCCGCTATCCGCGCAAAGGCTACACTAAAAGTATTTCGGGCACATTTTTACAAAAAGGCGCAAAAATCATTAGTCAATGCAGACCAGTTCGTAGGCGCGGCTACCGAGGCCGATTTTTTCGGCGTGCTCGATGATGTGGATGCCGTGGCGCGAGTTTATGCGCTCGATGAGTGCCGAGGCGTCGTCACCCTCAGTCGAGGGGTACTCGAACACCAGGTCCACGCAAGCCTGATCGAGGGCCACGGGGTCGAGAGATGCGAGGATACCTATATCATTCATCTCGGGGTCTGCGGGGTGGGCATTGCAGTCGCAATCCACAGAGAGGTTGTTCATCACATTGATATAGACCATCTTGCCGCCATAATACTCGTGAACGGACTGTGCGGCTGAGGCCATAGCCTCGAGGAAGTGGTCCTGCTCGGTCTTGTCGATGCCGCCCCAGAGTTCCTCTTTGGTCAGCACCTTGCCTGCCGAGTGGATGTAGGCCTTGCCGTTGGAGGAGGCCACGCCTATGGATTGATTCTTGAGCACGCCACCGAAGCCACCCATCGTGTGACCCTTGAAGTGCGCGAGGTTAATCATCCAGTCGTAGTTGGCGATGTGGTCGCCCACGATGTTGAACTTGATGTGGGTGGTATCCTGCACAGGAATCCTCACCTCGCCCTCCTCGTCCATAATGTCGCAGGGGGCTATGTCGTAGAAGCCGTGGAGCTTGATGGTGTTCCAGTGCTCCTCTGTGGAGTAGCGGGCACCCGGGTAGGCAACATTGCACTCCACGATGGTACCCTCAACCTTCTGCACGAGGTCTTTGATGAGGTCGGCACGGAGGAAGTTATGACCGCCACGCTCACCGGTGGATATTTTCACAGCCGCTTTGCCCTCAAAGTCCACACCCAGAGCCTCATAGACCTTCACCAAACCCTCGGGCGAAATGTCGGTTGTCATATAAACGGTGGGCACTTCGGCCTCCTTCGGGCCACAAGCAACAACAATCACCGAGGCTGCTGCTATTACTAAAATTTTTACAAAACTCCTCATACCTTATTAAATAAATTAAAAAAGACCTCCGCCAAAGGGCAGAGGTCTATGGGTTACTAATGAGAGTGGTTGTGGCCGCTGTGGTCGTGGCCGTCGCAGCAAGCGTCCTGTTTGGAGTGCTCGCCCACGATTTTACCTGCTGTTTGGCCATCGCAGTTGCCGTTGCACTCTGCATTGTGCTCAACAACCAGCACATCAATCTTTGCCAACTCCTCAACGAGTCTCTCGCGGTTGGTCTTGCGGGTATCGAAAGTCACCTCAACGGTCTTTGCGGGAACATCTACAACGCAATCCTTCACACCTTTCTTGAAAGGAATCACATTGAGGACCTTCTTTGCGCAGTTCTCGCAATCGAGGTTGGTTACGAACTTCACGGTCTCGACCTTCTTGACCTTCTTGTCCTGGGCTACGGTCACACCCATACCGAGGGTGAGAGCCATCAAAATAATAAGTAGTTTTTTCATATTGCTTTTGTGTTTATTGATTGCGGATTAGTAGAGGTTGAACCTTGCGCCGATGTAGATTTTGCGACCCATCAGGGGACCCCAAACCACCGACGAGTTGAAGTCGGGCGAGAAGGGGGCATCTATGCCGATGATGGGGTTCTGCTGGATGAAATTGAGGATATTCTCACAACCCACATAGATATCCCACTGCCCCACGCGGTGGCTCACCTGACCGTAGAACATCGGGTAGATGGGCGAATACTCCGCAGCGGCAATGTTGCCATCCAGTGCGGGCAAGCGCATCGGGCCATTGAGCTGAGCCGTAAAGTCGAAGACCCAACGACGGAACTTAGTGGCATACTGCACATTGACAAGACCTTTGAACTTGCCAACCAGAGGTCTGTCCACCAACATCTGCTCACCGCCGCGCTCGAGTGTCACGCGCGAGTCGGTGTAGCGGAAGGTGGTGAAGATATCGAGGCCCTCGGCGGGGGTCCACTGCACATCGAGCTGATAGTTATTGGCCCACGAGGGGGCGTCGGTGTTGTAGAGGCGGATGGTGCCATCGGCCCACTCCTGGTCGGCATAGACCGAGTTGCTGAACTGCGTGCGGAAGAAATCCACACTCACCGTCAAGTCGTTATATCCCACAAGACTTGTGGTATGGCTCAAGCTACCGCCAAAGGTTGCGGCCTGCTCCAAGTCATTGCCAGCCTCAATGTTGTTGACAATCTGGCGGCCCGTTGCGAGCATCCAGATATTGTCCGTAAAGGGCATAACTTTCCTTGAGCCCAGACCTGCCGAAGCCCTCAGAACGGTCTGCTCGGTGAAGTTGTAGCGCAGGTGCATACGGGGAGTTACCAGAATGTCGGTCTTCATTGCGACATCGTCAATGGGGGCACTTACAAGGTCGCCTCTCACACCTGCCACAATGGAGAACTTATCCTTAATGGCGTAGGTGTACTCGGCAAACAGACCGGGCTCTACCATCTCGCCACCACCCGTGAGGTCGTGGCCCATCTGCAAGACGCTCTCTTCGATGTTGCGTGCCCAGAACGAAGCACCGGCTGTCAGCGACGAGCGACCCGAGAAGTAGTGCAGATAGGAGAGGTTGCCCCAGAAGGACTGATCGACACCATTGTAGGTATTAAGGCCGAAGTAGCTATCCATTTTGAAGTTATCAATATCCATCACAAAGGCGAGGCTGGAGCGTTTCTCCTCCTCGTTCTCGGCATCCCAAACGGCTGCACCAATGGGTTTACCCACCTTCAGATACATATTCAGCCCCATATTCTTAATCTCCGAGCCGTAGATTTGTTTCTCGCTCACCATCTGGTCGTAGCGCTCGGGAGTGTACTCCATATCGCCACCCACACGGTTCTCATTCACAAACCTCCAACCCCAACGCCACTGGGTACCGTCATTGGCCTGATAGAGCCAGCGGTTGGCGAAGTTAATCTGCTGTGCCATAGGCAGGTCGCGGAAGCCGTCACCATTGTGGTCCATAGGCTGCGTGTCGCCCGAGTAGTGGAGCAGGATGTTGGTAGTGAGCCTCTTATCCTTATCGAAAGCAAAAGGCATTGCGATATTAACCTCGGGCTTGAGCTCATTATCGAAGTAGAGGTTCAGGAAGAATTTTTCCTCGTCGGTGGGCTTGCGATACTCGAGGTTAATCTGACCCGTCATAGCCTCGTGACCGGCGGTTACGGAGGCGATACCCTTCGACACCTGAATTGAGTTGAGCCACATACCGGGCGTATAATTCAGGCCGTAGGGGGAGCCGATACCGCGCATAATGGGCCTATTCTCGTCGAGAATCTGGGTGTAGGTACCTGCCAAGCCGAGCATCTTGATTTGGCGGCTGCCACTCACAGCGTCGCTATAGCCCACCGTAACGGCTGCCGAGTTCTCGAAGCTCTCGGCCAGGTTGCAGCAAGCCATCTTACACAGACCTGCGAAGCTGATATTCTCACCCACCATCATACTGCTCTGGCGGATTTTGCCCGTCGAGACACCCTCAACAACCACGGCCTCAATGCCCACGCCATCCGAGAGAGTGAAGTCCACAACCTCCTGGTCGGTAACCTCCACGATGCTATCCACATAGCCCACATAGGCGGCCACGAGTTTCGTGTAGCCCTTGACGCGGTAGAGTTCATAGCTACCATCCACCGAGGTAGCCACACCCACCGTCGTACCATCCCAATAGACGCTTGCGCCAATCAGAGGCTCGCCATTGGTATCCCTTACAACGCCACGCACATTCTGGGCCGAGGCCACAGCCCCACACCCCAAAAGCGCCAGCAAAAGTATCAAAATTCTATTCCTCATAATATTATTAAGTTGTGCATTATTCTTTTACAGATTCTCCAGACAGTACTCCACCATCTTCTCCCTCACATTCACTCTGCCGTAGGGCATCATCGAGTGGTTGTCGTCGGTGTAGATCATCATATCTATCTGCTTGCCCGCCTCGACGAACTCGTGCACCATAGCGTAGGCGTTCTGTATGTGAACATTATCGTCTGCCGTACCGTGCATCAGCAGCAGTTTGCCCTTGAGATTCTTGGCATATCCGATGGGCGAAGGCTCGTCGTAGCCCTCGGCGTTTGTCTGGGGCAGACCGTTCACCCTCTCGGTGTAGACCGAGTCGTAGTAGCGCCACGAGGTTACGGGGGCAACCGAGATGGCCATCTTGAAGGTGTCGGCACCCTTGAGGATGCAGTTCAGTGCCATAAAGCCGCCATAGCTCCAGCCGTAGATACCTACCCTCTCGCCGTCCACATAGGAGAGCGTCTTGAGATACTCGGCAAAGGCAATCTGGTCCTCGGTTTCGAGGCGACCCATAATGCCATAGGTGCTCTTCTTGAACTCTGCCGAGCGGAAGCCCGTACCGCGGGGGTCGCAGTCGGCCACGATGTAGCCGTGCTGAACGAGCACATCCTCCCAGTCGATAGTCCAGCGGTCCCTCACATCCTGCGAGCCGGGGCCGCTATACTGGGTAATCAGCACAGGGTATTTCTTATTGGGGTCGAAGTCGGCAGGCTTCTTGATATAGGCGTTAAGCACATCGCCACGGGGAGTGGTGAAGGTGAAAAACTCCTTCTCGGGGAGCTGAATCTCAGCCAGATACTCCTTCAGTTCGGCGTTATCCTCGAGCGTAGCAATAAGCTCGCCATCACCCCTGTGGAGAGTCACCGTATTGGGGGTCGAGGAGTTGGAGAAGTAGGAGATATAGTAGCGACAACCCGCGCTGGGCGAGATGCTATAGGTACCCTCAAGAGTCGAGAGTCGCTTCTTGTCGCGACCATCAATGCCTATGCTATAGAACTCCCTCCTCAGGGGCGAACCCTCGGTCGAGAGGTACCAGATGCGCTCATCGGTGGCACACACAACCTGTGTCACATTCCACCGACCCGAGGTCACAGCCCTGAGGCCGCCCTTGGATACCGAGGAGAGGTAGAGGTGGTTGTAGCCGTCGCGCTCGCTCAGCACCAGAAACCTATCCGAGTCGGCAAGGAAGGTGATGGTACCATTGGAGATGCCGTCAATATACTTGGGATTCTGCTCGGCGTAGATAACCTGCTGCTCCTGACCCTGCTGCATAATGACCTCAAGATTGTTCTGAAGCCTGTTTATCTGGAAGTAATAGAGTCTGCCATCGGGGGTCCAATCGAAGAAGGGGATGTAGATATCCTCGTTGCCCTTCCTATCGACCCTTGTGGTGGTGCCATCGGTGAGCGAGTAGAGGTGAAGCGAAACTACCGAGTTGTCCTCGCCAGCCTTGGGATACTTATATTTGAAGAGCTCGGGATAGGAGGTGCCGGTGAGAAACTTCATAAAGCCAAACTCCTTCACCCTGCTCTCGTCGCTCTTGAGGAAGGCAATCTGCTTGCCGTCGGGCGAGAAGCAGAAGGCGTGGTCGATACCCCACTCCTCCTCATAGACCCAGTCGGGCATACCGTTGATGATGTGGTTCCACTCGCCGTCCTCGGTCACACGCACACACTCACCACCTGCGAGATTCCTCACAAAGAGGTTGTTATCCTTGACATAGGCCACCTTGTCGCCTGCGGGCGAGAACATTGCATAGCGCACCTCGCTACTCTCGTCAACATCGGTGAGCCTCTTCTGCTCCAGGTCATAGACCACATATTTCGAGAAATGGGAGCGGCGATAGAGGGGTTTGGAGTCCAGGCGGAACATAATCTTTCGCTCGTCGGGCGAGAAGGTGTAATCGGCCACCCTACCCCCGAGGTCAATCTCGCGGGTATTGCACAGTTCCACGCGCTCTTGGTCGCCCTCGTAGTTGTAGCGACAAACCACACCACCCTCGAGGGTTGTGTAGTGTGCGCCATCATTCATCGAGCGCAAGCCCCAGACGCTCTTCTGCGCAAAGCGTCCTGCGGCAATGTCGCCATAGCTAAACTTTGCTTGTGCGTTGGATGCCGAAATGCCCAACAACAGAGCTGCCACTAATACTCCAAATCTCTTCATCGTTATCACTTTGTTTTCAGGTTGCAAAATTATCGGTTAGCAAAAGAGTGCGCAATACTGCCTTTAGTGTATTTTTCAATGCTCTCAATACCTACTTTTGACTATCGGCCGAGCCCCTATTAATTTATCAACAAAAGGCCCAAAAACCCCACTCCTATCGCCTTGTATTTAATTATTTCATCTATTATCTAACACAGAAATCACCCACTTAAATATATTATAATATATTTATCGGGCAAATATAGGTATTTATTCCGATTTTTTATACTTTCGCATACCCAAAAAACAGAATACAAACAAAAACCAACCCAAAGGTGAAACGACTTACAACCAACACCATCATTGAGTCGCTCCACTTTGACGACCGTATGTTCCGTACCCTCAAGGGAATAGAACCCCTTAGGAAGTCCGATGGCAGATTCCGCCTTACAAGCGGGCGCCACTCCGTTGTCTTTGAGGCCCTCTGGGAAGGCGGACACTACGGCATCAAGTGTTACACCTGGCCACAACCCCTTCTGGCCGAGGTGTGCGACACCCTCTCCCTGCTGCCCCAAGAGTTCATCATCCGCCCCACACCCTACGCCCAGGAGCTGTGGGTGGGCGACAGGTATGTGGATGTTGTGCTCTATCCGTGGGTCGAGGGCCACTCGCTCGACAGGGAGATTCGACGCGCCATCCACAACCGCGACCGTGAGGCTTTCGGTCAGCTGCTCGAGGAGTTCTGCCGACTGGCACTTGCAATTCTCAGCAGCGAGTGGCGCCACGGCGATTTGAAGTCGGAGAACATTATCGTGAGGCCCGACGGCACAATGGCGCTCATTGACTGCGACGCGCTCTACTCCCCCGGGCTCGAGTGGCGCGGCGAGGTGGGCACTCCGCTCTTTATGCACCCCGAGCGTGGCGATGCCTACGACAGCCACATAGACGACTACGCCATAGCACTGATAACCTGCTCTCTTGCAGCACTCCACCTGAGCCCCTCGCTCGCCACGGGCGAAGGGATGGTAGCACTACCAAGCGAGCACAAGCGGGGCGAGATAGCCGCCCTTTTTGGCCCCTCGCCTGCGCTCCTGAGGCTCCTTGATTCGCTATACCTCAACGACTATAGAATAGACAATCTTGAAGAATTACTGCTATGTATCATTCACAAATTACTCGCGCCCACAAAGGGGCCTTTCTGATACTCTTGGACCAGTCGGGTTCGATGGCCGAGGAGGCACCATTTGAGGGTCACACAACGACCAAGGCCGAGGCTCTTTGCGATGTTCTGAACGGCCTTTTGGAGGAGATTATAAACCACTGCCACAGAGAGGGTTTCGTGGGCGACTACTTCGACATAGGCATCATCGGCTACTCGGGCACAGAGGCCCGCAATCTGCTGGGCAAAGGCTTTGTAAGTGTGGCCAAAATCAACACCATAGACACCCCCGTAAAACACCAAATCCTATCGCGCACTCTGCCCTCGGGCGAGAGCTTTCAGACCATCGTCGAGAGGCGCTGCTGGATAGCCCCTGTGGCCAAGGGACGCACGCCTATGGGCGAGGCTCTCGGTATGGCCACCCGTATGTGTCGCTCGTGGTGCAAGAATCACCCCGAGAGTTTCCCACCCATCGTCATCAACATCTCCGATGGCGAGGCCACCGATGCTCCAGCGGAGGAGATTATCCGTCTGGCAGACAGACTCAAAGCCTGCCATACCAATGACGGCAACACACTCCTAATAAATATTTTGCTCGCCACCGAGGGTTCCACCCGCCTACCCCATATATGTTTCCCCTCGGAGAGTGAGCCCGTGGCCACCAATCGCCACGCACGACTCCTCTACAACATCTCGAGCACCCTGCCCGAACTCTTCAATCAGGAGATAATTGATTTTCGTGGCGGCGAGGCCCCATTCAGGGGTATGTGTGTAAATGCCTCCGTCAGTGAGTTGGTGAGCCTACTTGCAATTGGCACCCTCAGTACGGATATGATGGTTTAACCCAATTCCCCAGAGATGATGCTGCCAATTACCGCCTACACCGATGCCATAGGCAACCCGCTGCAACTTTCGACTCGGCTCCAGGGGTTCCACCTGGACCCAAGCAGAGGGGTTTGCAGCCGCAACGGAGTGATAATCATCCCTCTTGTTGGGCAAGATAAGCGTTGGACACTCTCTCTTCCGCGCGGCAATCGTTTTGCGCTCCGGAAGAGCGAGATAGCCCTGCGCTGCCGTACCATTGCCACCTCCGACACTCTTTTTGCCGAGGCTGAGTACCTACCCGAGGCACTCATCGTTTTCGACAATCTCTCAAGAGCCCACTCTTGCGATGCTCTCTTGCAGGAGGCCCACACGCCCCTCGAGGAGTTTGTGAGGCTCAACTGCTCAGCCCGTCATCGTTCCCACCTTCGTATGGCTATTGAGAGCATCGCTGCCGCAATCGCAAAGCCCATCAACCACGGCTCGCTGGATAGGTTTCGCATCTGCTTCGATGCACACTGCAACCTTAGGCTTATGGACTATCCGATAGTGGATACCCTCCGTCGCAGCGACCACTCGGCCCTCGGCAGGGCGGCGCTTCTGCTCTTCGTGGCGGCCTCTGACCTGAAGGGCTACAGGGCACTTATCGACTCACCTCACAACTCCCCCTGCGAGGAGCAAAGGCGACTGCGCTGCCTGCTATCGGCGGCCGAACACCACGGCTCCACGCGCCTTGCGGCCCTCTGCTCTGCCCTACTTGCGGGAGCCTCACACCACGAGATTACCTCTGCCGTAGCCCACCTCGCCCACGAGCGTTTCGCCCCTCTCGGGCTACTCTACCCACTGCTCACAAGCCGTCAGCCCCACCAGTTCTACCACCTCGAGGGCACCCCTACGCTTGAAGAGGAGGAACTTGTTAGGTTGGATTTCGCGCTCTGTGAGCGAGTAGAGCCTGCGGGCGACCAGATGGTGCGCTACCTGCGTGGCGACCAGTGGGGCTATGCCCACCAAGACGGAGAGATTCTAAGGATTGAGCGCGAGGTGATTGCCGCCTACGATTTCGAGGAGGGAAGAGCCGTCATCCGCACCCCACGCGGCTACGGTCTGGTGGACACCTCGGGCCGCCTTGTGATGAACGATGTGTGGGAACAGCTCTGCTGGTATGGCGGGGAGAATGTGGCCGTGGCGGCCGACGACACGGGGCGTTGGCACCTCTACGACCGTATGGGCCGACAACTCTCGGCTGTGGCGTGCGACTGGATGGGCGATGCGAGTGAGGGCTTTGTGGTGGCAAGGCGCGGTGGCCGCTTCGGCTACTACTCCACCGACGGCGAGCGCCACACCGACTTCCTCTACGACGAGGCCTTCTCCTTCTCGGGCGGCCGAGCGCTCGTTAGACGCAAGGGCGGCCCCTACTTCCACATCGACACCTCCTTCCACCGAATCGTGGAATAGACACAAAAAACAACTGCTCTACCCGTTTGGTAGAGCAGTTGTTTTCTTCTCCATTAGGAGCCACTAATACTCCTCTTCTCCCGTGGGAGCGTAGTAGCTTAGATTGAAAGTTGTTATAGAAGCACCTTCACTGCCGCTAATCTTGAATCCATTGAAATAGCCAGCTGACTCAAAGTCAAAAGTGTACCAGTTGTTGTACTCATCCGATGGTACCACTTCGGGATTGGTAATCTCTGTCATTGTACCCTCTGGAGTTAGGCCATAGACAGTGGGAACATTAGCAGAGGTGGAAAGATTTATCGTTATACTTTGCAGCTGTCCGATATGCTGCATCTCCAAAGAGGTGGCAAAGCTCCACTGACCCTCTCCAATAAGCCAGCCCCATTCGGTCCTGACATTCGACACCTCGAAGACCCAGGGGAACATACTTCCCTCCTCGACAAGCATCCATAGACTATCTGAGAGTTGGGTGAACTCCACTCCGTCGTTATATTCCACTCTGTACCACATAAGGGTCATAGGAACACCAACATAGATTTCCACCGTGCTATAGCCGATGCTAATAGGTCCGTGCTGCGAATCGGGCACAGCGAGCACACCGAGATAGTAGCGACCCGGCTTCAAGTTCTCGGCCTGAACGAATACCATACCATCCTGCTCAATGCAATCCAACTCGACTATCTCTCTGCCTTCTCCCTCTTCATAATTATCATAAGAGTAGAAGCACTCATATTTGGCCACGCCCTCCTGCTTCTCCCAAACGGCCATAAAGCTATCGCGCGTACTGGGTACCGTATAGATAATATCCTCGGGGTTGGACACAGTTGCCTCCTTGAGCTCAACCGAGAATTTAGTCAGGCCACTATCCTTGAAAGTGAGCGACCTACCCAAATCGGCCAGCGAAACATACTTCGAGTAGGTGAGCTGCTCGCCATCGCGAGTAATGTTACAACTCAACATAAACCAATCGGAGATTTGGCCAGGCAGTGCCCTCAGATAGATGTCGGCAGTTCCGTCTGCACCCACAACAATAGGATTCTCCGTATCAACTTCAAACTCCACACGGTGGCTCTCGGCCGTAATCATCTCCACCAGATATTCGGGAAGCTCATATTTATACTCGCCCTTTTCGGGATAGTAGAAGAGAACTGCCTCCATATCGAATGCTGGCAGGAACTTATCTCCCGTGTACCAAGCACCATTATCGATAACATCACCCGCTTGCAGGCCGCCAACGGTTATCTTCACAATGGAACCAAGTCGAGCAAAATGGAACTCAACCTCCTCGGGGCGACAACTATAGCCGCTGCTGAAATTGGAAACCATAAGGTCGCACTCCGTACTGAAACTATCCTTGCCAATGATCTGTCGGCTTGGGAAGTAGACTGGGAGGTATAAGTCATTGTTCTCGTCCAACATTGTAACCAACATATAGTTAGGAGTGGTCGCTGCTACATAGGAGTAGTTGAAAGTATAGGTCGAGAGGTCGTCATTGGACCAATAGTAATCATCGAAAGTGGCCTCGAATGTAGCCGTTGGGCCACCCTCCTCCAAAGGCGCGGAGGCGTAGAAACCTTGCATATCTTCCAATCGGTCCAATTCGGAATCGGTGGACACACCCGTAACCATCTCTAAAATAGATATCTGGTCGCCTTTCTCCCACGCGGTAACATACGCTCCATCCTCTGCACTGACGGTGGTCTTGGTATTTACCCCCTTGCTCGCGTGGATTTTGATAGTATGTTTTTTGCTGGTTATTTCCTCTTTAGGAGTGTCAATCTCGTCGTTTTGACAACCCGTGAATGCAACCGTCGCCGACAGCAACATCACGAAAAAAAGTTTACTTTTCATTAGAATGTTCCTCCATCAATTACTTCTTCAATATCACCGGCAGCACCTTGAGTATCCGAATAGTTCAGTTCGTAAATCGACTCCGATGCCGCAATTCCCTGTTCCACACGCACCTCGCTCTCGGCGATTTCGGGTGCGCGGTAACCACATCTTCCTTGCTTTTTCATACGCGAATATGTTTTGAGTTAGTAATTTCTGCTCAAGGCCACATAGCTCCTTGGGGGTTGAATAATTGTTAGACAAGAGAGTGTGGAGCTATCTATCGTTAAAGGCGAAACACCCTCATTATAACCATATCACATCGCCATAATGAATCCTCGCAACGCTACAAATATAGTAAAAAATTCCGCAGTTAAACATAATAGATGCAATTTTGAACATCTGGACATATAAAAGCACCTTCTGCCTCGGGCAGAAGGTGCTTTTATACTATTAAGAGTCGTAATTCTCTGTGACGCTATCGGATGCGGTCGAGCGAGCGCACAAGCCTCTCATCCTTGAGGATGCCCCTGATGGCCAGCCAAGCTAAGATGATGCAGACCAGGGGGAAGAATGTGGGGGTTGCAATCGAGGACATATTGGCGCCACCCGCTGCGGCCACCTCTTTGGTGATACCAATAGCATACCACAACGAGAAAATCTGTGCGCCCACGAGCAGCACAATCTCCGCAACAAGGAGCCTTACCTGCAACAGTCGGTTCTTATAGAGCCAGATGACAACAAAGGCCACCAGAGCGCAGAGGGCAAACAGCGCCCCCACCCACCAAAAATCAAAGGCCACAAGTGCCCCCTCCACGCCATTGGAGCTATAGGTCGCCATAGGCACAAAGCAGAGCGCGGTCATAAGGGCCGTCATAATAAGAAGATATACTGTCTGAATACGCTGTAACATTTTTTGTCTATTTAGTTGGTTTATAACTCTCTATTTCTTTATCTCCTCGTCTGCTTTATCTCCTGGTCGATGTAGTAGTGGTTTCTCTCGGGGGCGTTGCGGTTTATCATCTCGCCAAGGAAGCCCGCCAAGAAGAGAATAACGCCAAGCAGGATGGCCACAAGGCTCATATAGAACAGTGGCTGATTAGTCAGCGGCCTTGCAAGGGTGAACTTCTCCACCACAATCCACACGATGGCCACCAAGCCCACCAGGAACATAAGCGTACCTGCACCTCCGAAGAAGTACATAGGCGAGCGGCCATACTTCGACACGAACATCACGGTTATGAGGTCGAGGTAGCCCTTCAGCAGGCGCTCCCAACCATACTTGGAGTGCCCATAGCGGCGCGCGTAGTGGGTCACCTCCTTCTCGCCGATGCGGCCAAAGCCAGCCTTCTTGGCAAGAATGGGGATATAGCGGTGCATCTCGCCATAGACCTCGATACTCTTGACGACCTTACGCCTGTAGGCCTTTAGGCCACAGTTGAAGTCGTGGAGTTTAATGCCCGAGGCCGCACGACAAGTGGCATTGAAGAGCTTGCTGGGCAGGGTCTTGGCCTTGGGGTCGTGGCGGCGGCGCTTCCAGCCCGACACCATATCGTAGCCCTCCTCGGTAATCATCTTATATAGAGCAGGAATCTCGTCGGGCGAGTCCTGAAGGTCGGCATCCATAGTGATGACCACATCGCCCTCGGCTCGCTCGAAGCCACAGTAGAGTGCGGCACTCTTTCCATAGTTGGTGCGGAAGCGCACAGCCTTCACACTCTCGTTATTTTGGGCGAGATTCTCGATAATGCTCCACGACGAGTCGGTGCTGCCGTCATCAATGAAGATGACCTCATAGGAGAGCGAGTGCTCGCCCATTACGCGCTCAATCCACCCGTAGAGTTCCACGAGCGACTCCTCCTCATTAAGGAGCGGTATTACAATGCTTACATCCATACTCTCACTATCTTACTGCATCTGCTGCTGATTGCCACTATCGGCAAAAATATCTGCCCTGCGGCGAGTGAAAATCGAGATAATCAGGCCCAAGAAAACGCCATAGAGGGCGTTGGAAAATACCGAAGAGATGGTGAGCAGCAGGGGGCTGGTCACCGATTTCTGCATCATCTGATAGGTCTGGTCGAACTGGTCGGCGGGCAGAACATCCTGCATCTGTGCCATCACCTCATCGACAGCCTGCAAAAGCTCTCCGCCGATGAAGAACTTGGCCATAATTGCCGAGTAGAGGCCCTGAATGAAGCCCGCAAAGAGCATCATTGCCACCACAAAGCCCAAGCCTCGGCCAAACGAGAAGCCCACCTCGGCGCTATGACCAGCCGAGAATTTGCGAGTGAAGGCAAAGGCCAACATAATCATAATGAAGCTCGAGAGGAAGTTTACGACCTTCAGCAGGGTTGTGCTATCCTCCCCGATGGTCTGGGTGAGAATCGCAAAGCCCACGCTCACAAGACCAATAATGGTTCCGCCCTTGAGGGCCTCCAACCAGAAATTTTTGTTCATATAGCTAACTTAAATTTGTATTCGTATGCAACTCACTACTACTTGAGCTCACCTCCCCCTTCGCGCAGAATCTCGGGCTCATCGCCTGTGAGGTCCACAAGCGTTGTGGGCACAAGACCACCATAGCCACCGTCGATGACCATATCTACATCACTATCATAGCGCTCGGCAATCAGTTCGGGGTCGGTAGTGTACTCCACGACCTCGTCGTCGTCCTTCACCGAGGCGGTCGCCAGCGGGAAGTCCAACCTCTCAACGATAGTGAGCGGGATATTATTGTCCGGTATCCTCACACCCACACTCTTTCTGCCACCCAGCGCCTTATCGGGCACCTTGCTCGAGGCCTCGAGGATGAAGGTGAACTCACCGGGGGTGTTGCGCTTGAGGATTTTGAAAAGATTGTTGTCTATGCGGGCGAACTTGTCGACCATCGAGATATCCGAGCAGACAATCGAGAGGAGTTTCTCATCTTTGCCCGAGAGTGCGCGGAGCCTCTCGATAGCCTTCGGGCTACGGAGCGAGCAGCCAAAGGCGTAGACACCGTCGGTGGGATAGATTATAAGGCCGTCGTTTTCGAGCACCTTCACCACTTTTTCGATTTCGCGCTCCGAGGGGTTCTGCGGATAGATTTTGACAAGTTTTGCCATAGGTTTAGGAAGTGATATAATTAATTTCAAATTGTCAATTTTCAATTGTCAATTTTCAATTACTTTTTTATATATGCCGCCTTTGGGGTCGGCATATATAAAAAAATGGGTAAGCTACTTATATCGCACCGCTACAACCACCTACCCTTGCTCTCTTCCAAGCCTGGGGGATTCAGCAGGAGCTGGTCGTATAAGACTTACCCGAGGTGCAAATGTACGATATTTTTTATTATTTTTGCAAAAAATTTGGAATTTTATGGCAAAGAAATCACTTTTTAGGCGTGTAGCACTCCTCGTGGTTGTGCTCATAGGCGTAGCGGGTATTGCGGCTGTGGCAATCCTCAAGGGCTCTTGCGTGAGCGAACCCGTGGAACTTTTCATTCCCAGCGGGACCCCCTATTCCACTGTACTTGACTCACTTGAGTCGGCAGGCGTGAAGAAGATGGGGCTCATAAAGATGGTGGGCCAGTACAAGGAGCTCGAGAAAAACATCAAGCCCGGCCACTATGTCATAGGCAAGGGAGCCAATGCTATGGGTATTGTGGCCCTGCTCAAGAGCGGCGCACAGAGGCCCGTGAAACTTGTGATCAACAACACCCGCACCCTCGAGCAGCTCGCCTCAAAACTCGCAGGGCAGATTGAGGCCGACAGCGCATCGCTCTATGCCCACCTAACTGCTCCCGCCACGGCCAAGAAGTATGGCCTCACGACCGAGGAACTCATAGGCATCTTCGTGGCCAACACCTACGAAGTGTGGTGGACCACCACTCCCGAGGCACTTACGGACCGTATGAATCGTGAGTGGAACAACTTTTGGAACGAGAGCCGCACAGCAATGCTCCAGCGCACCGGTCTGGACAAGATTGATGTCGTAACCCTCGCCTCCATCGTCTACGAGGAGACCAAGAACAAGGGCGAGATGCCCAAGATTGCCGGCGTATATATGAATCGTCTGCGTCGTGGCATACCACTTCAGGCCTGCCCCACGGCCAAGTATGCCGTTGGCGACTTCTCCCTCAGGAGGATTCTCAACAAACACATACAGTTTGAGTCGCCCTATAACACCTACCTCAACCAGGGTCTGCCTCCTGGCCCCATCTGCATCCCCTCGATTGCAGCCATTGATGCTGTGCTCAACTACACCGAGCACAACTACATCTTCTTCTGCGCCAAGGAGGACTTCTCGGGCACCCACAACTTTGCCACCACCAACGCCGAGCACTCGGCCAACGCAAGGCGCTATCAGGAGGCCCTAAACAAGAGGGGCATAAAATAACGAAGCGGATGTCGAAAGAGAAAATCATCATTGCAGGTCCTTGCAGTGCCGAGAGCCGCGAGCAGGTGCTCTCGGTCGCCACTGCTCTTGGCCGTATGGGCGTAGGCACTATGCGTGCAGGGGTGTGGAAACCTCGCACCAAGCCCGGCTCATTTGAGGGTGTGGGTGACATTGCGCTCGAGTGGCTCGCCGAGGCCAAGAGGCTCACGGGGCTCAGAATAGCCACCGAGGTGGCCACCGCCGCCCACGCCGAGAAGGCCATCGGGGCGGGAGTGGATGTGCTTTGGATTGGTGCCCGCACCGCCTCCAACCCCTTCAGTGTGCAGGAGATAGCCGAGGCCCTCAGAGGTCACAAGGGCCCCGTGTGGGTGAAGAACCCCACGAGTGCCGACATTGAACTGTGGGTCGGTGCTGTGGAGCGTCTGGCGAATTGCGGCGTGGAGCAGATAGGGCTTGTGCATCGCGGTTTTTCGGGCTACGATAGTGCCTCGGGCTACCGCAACACCCCACTCTGGCAGTTGGCCCTCGAGATGAAACGCCGTATGCCCCACCTACCAATGATTTGTGACCCTTCGCACATCTGTGGCAACCGCACAGCTCTACTGGAGGTGGCACAACGAGCCGCCGACCTGGACTATGCGGGCCTTATGATAGAGTGCCACCCCTCGCCCGAAGAGGCTCTGAGCGATGCCGACCAGCAGATAACCCCTCATGCGCTCGAGCAATTGCTTGGGCAGATTATTTGGCGCAAGGCCGAGGGTGAGGCCACGGGCTGCAAAGAGGAGCTGGAGCAACTCCGCGCCACCATCGACCGCCTCGACGAGGAGATTTTCACGCTCCTTGCCAAGAGGATGGACATCTCGGAGGAGATTGGCCGCCTCAAACTGCGCGACAACCTCACCATCCTCCAGTCGGGCCGTTGGCAGGAGGTTGTGGAGAGGGTCCTTGAGCGCACCGACTCACTCGGATTGGGTCGCGGCTGTGTGGAGCAGATTCTGGAGGCCATCCACATCGAAAGTATCGAAAGACAAAACAAGATAATGCACTAAATGGAGTACTGCAAGAGCATAGCCGAGCGCGATATCCAGAGGGCCAGTCGGATGATTAGTGGCGAGCCTTTGGTGGAACTTCGTGCCGACCTTATGGGACTCACGGCAGAGGAGCTAAAGTGGCTTATCGGCCTTGCAGATGGTGAGATTGTAACCTGTCATAGCGCCGAGGCCGAGCACATCTACTTAGCCGCTATTGAGGCTGGCGCGTGGGCCGTAGACATTGAGCTCGACACCCCCGAGGCTGTGCTATTGCCACTTCTGAAGGCTGCCCGCGAGAGAGGTGTACGGGTCATCCTCTCCCACCACTTCGACCACACGCCCTCGCCTGAGCATCTAAAAGAGATGGCCGAGAGGGCCTTTACCTACCGCGCCGACATCGCAAAAATCATCACCACCGCCACCACCACTGCCGAGGCTATCGTTCCTCTGCAACTATATGATCACCTGCCAGCCGAGAGGCTTATTGCCTTTGCGATGGGCCGCGAGGGGGCTTTTTCGCGCCGTCTGTCGCTCCTACTTGGGGCACCCTACACCTATGTAGCCCCCACCGAGGGCGCTGCAACAGCCGAGGGGCAGCCCACCCAAGCCGAGCTTCAGGCACTCTCAGAGGAGGGATTCGACCTTTCGGGGCTCACGCTGCCCAAAGAGGTCACGATTCCCTGCTCCAAGAGCGAGGCGCAGAGGGCCATTGTGGCGGCCTCACTCGCCAAGGGCACCTCTATTATATATAACGCGCACGCGTGTGACGACACACTTGCCGCCCTTGAGGTGGCACGCTCGTTGGGCGCCAAGATAGAGTATTCGGGCACCACGCTCACCATTGAGGGCCTCGGCCACGAGGCCATAAGTGAGCGCTTGGGCCAAGATATAACACTGCTCAATGTGGGCGAGTCGGCCCTACTCGCAAGGCTCCTACTCCCCATCCTCTCCACGCTCCTCCGCCAAGGCGAGGTGCGCATTGAGGGCCAAGGGACACTTCTGGGCCGCAGCCTACGGGAGAGCATCGAACTGCTCGAGGGCTATGGTGCCGAGGTGGCCCACAACGACTACCACCTGCCCATAACCATCCGTCGAGCCGCTACCCTACCACTCACTATGGAGGTCGCAAGCGCGGGCTCTTCGCAAATAATCTCGGGCCTTATGTTATCCTCGGCGCTTATTGACCGCGACGAGATGACCCACATAGTGCTCCACAAGGCCGTAAGCCGCCCCTACATAGGGCTCACCTCGGCCATTATGGAGCAGTTTGGGGGCATTGTAACCATTGGCGGCAACGAGCCGCTCACCATAGATATCGAGCCCGAGCCATTCGAGCCCTCGGAGGTGACACTCTGGACCGACTGGTCGTCGGCGGGCTACTTTGCCGCCGCCTATGCCATTGCTCAGAGCGGCCTCGCACCAAGGAGGCGCTACACTCTCCACTCCCGACTCGGCTCGTGGCAGGGCGATGAGGTGGTGCTGATGCTACTGGATATTTCGGGGGCCAACATCTCGGTCGATGAGAGGAGGGGCACCATTGATTTTCTACCCTCCGACAGGCTCACGGCCATCTGCTACGACGCCACCCACACACCCGACCTGATTCCCACGCTCGCCATTGTGGCCCTCTTTGCCGAGGGCGAGAGCGTAATAGGCGGCCTGGAGCGTCTGAAAAACAAGGAGAGCAACCGTCTGGAGGCCCTCGTGGAGAACTTGGTGGCCATCGGTGCCGAGGTGAGAATTGAGGGCAATGAGCTCCACATTGTGGGCGGAAAGCCCCTGCGCACTGCACCCATAGTGACCCACAACGACCATCGCATAGCTATGGCCTTTGCGGTGGCGGCACTCTTCATCCCCAAGGAGCAGAGGCCCACAATGGACAACACCCTATGTGTGGCCAAGTCGTTCCCAACTTTCTTCCAACTTCTTCAAGGATAGCAAACAATAAAGGTTACAACAGAGAGATATATGAACACCTTTGGACACAACTTTCGCATCTCCCTCTTTGGGGAGTCCCACGGCCCCGCTGTTGGGGTCGTAATAGACGGTATTCCCGCGGGGCTTGCCCTCGGCGTGGAGGAGTTCGCCCACGACCTGGAGCGTCGCAAGGGGGGCCAGATGGGCACCACCGAGCGTCGTGAGGCCGACACTCCCGAGATACTCTCGGGCCTCTATGAGGGTCACACTACGGGCGCCCCTATGGCCATCATCTTCCGCAACGAGAATGTGCGCTCCGAGGACTACGCCTCCCTCTCCGCCACCCCTCGTCCGGGTCACGCCGACTGGGTCGCCACTCAGAAATTCGCGGGCTACAACGACCCTCGCGGTGGCGGTCACTTCTCGGGAAGGCTCACCCTGCCCCTCGTAGCAGCAGGCGTGGTGGCCAAGAAGATTCTCGGAGATGTAGTCATCAAAGCCCAAGTGGAGGAGATTGGTGGCGAGCGCGATTCGGCCAAATGGGAGGCTCTGCTCTCTGCCGCAAAGGCCGAGGGCGACTCACTCGGAGCCATTGTTGGCTGCCGCGTGGAGGGTGCGGGCGTAGGCCTTGGCGAGCCCTTCTTCGACTCTGTGGAGAGCGCTGTGAGCCACCTGCTCTTCGCCATCCCAGGGGTAAGGGGTGTGGAGTTCGGTGACGGCTTCGCGGCAACGCTGAAGAGGGGCTCGGAACACAACGACCCCATAGTCGCACCCGACGGCACAACCTCTCGCAACGGTGCCGGAGGCATCAACGGTGGCATCACCAACGGCAATCCCATAACCCTTCGCGTGGCCTTCAAGCCCACCTCGAGCATCGCACGCGAGCAGCAGACGCTCAACACCTCAACGGGTCAGGTGGAGGCGCTCACCATTGGTGGCCGTCACGATGTCTGCATAGCCCTACGCGGCGCAGTAGTGGTCGAAGCCGCCGTCGCCATAGCACTTGCCAGTCTTAAATAGTTATCAGTAGTCAGTTATCAGTAAACAGTTGTCTGTAAACAGCCAACTACATATTACTCTCAACTTAACTACTGGCCGACAAAAAAAGGTGTCCGATTTCTCGGACACCTTTTTCTATAAAGGGTTATCTGAATTACAACATGATACCGGGATCGCCAGCCTCACCACCCTCCTCGGGAGTACCAATCTCCTCAGCGGTGTAGATAGGAGTCTTAACGCACTCGTAGAAGTTGCCATCAGCGTCCTGCCAAGTTACATAGATGTTGTAGTCAGCGCTTACCCACTGCTCCCATACCTCAACAGTGAGAGGCTGGTCACCCTCGCATACCTGCGAATACCACTCGCTGGTGCCAACATTGGTAACCATATACTGCATAAGGGTCCAGGGGGTGTTATAGGTAGCCTCATACTCGCTACTCATATAGCGGTACCAGAAACGAGCGGTGCCAGCCTTAGGAGTAACAGTGTAGGTGTAGTCAGCATAATTCATACCTTTCATCTGGTAGATATCTTTCTCGCCAATAACTACGGTAGGAGCAGCCTCTGCCCAACCCTCCTCGTCAGCATAGATGAGAGTTGCGTTCATCTCGGGAGTGTAGGTCTTACCAACACCGGGAGTCACATTACCATCTGCATCGAATGCGATAATAACGAAGTTGTAGGTCTCGCCAATTGCAAGGTTCTGGATGTGGATGTAACCATTCTCATCGAGGTCCGTGGTAGGATCAACGAACTTGGGACCATAGTAAGCATTGGGAACAGTTGCAACATACTGAGCAGCAGACTCGATGGTGCCACCGTAGGTATAGGTCCACGAGAACTCGTTGCTGATGTTTGCATAACGATACTGAACGATCTCGCTGGTGTTGCCGGTTACGCTAACCTTAACCCAAGCCTCAGTACCCATATCGCTCATCTTGAACTCGTCGATAGCGATGGTCATAGTCTCGCTGAACTGGAATACCTTGGTGGTGAATTTCTGTTTAACGAGCGAGCCGTACTTACCGTCTTTGTCAATCGAGTAAGCAACGAGCCAACGCGAAACACCCTGCGAAAGACCACTGTTGGTAATCGAGAAGTTCTCATCGAGTTTGATGTAGCCGTTCTCGGTTACGGTCTCGAAGAGGAGCTCATCGTCACCCTCATATTCTGCGTAGTTCTCCTCATTGAACCAGCTGTAGTAGGTCATCTTTGCACCAGCGGCAGCAACATCAACGCGGATATTGCTATAGTCGGTATTGCCCTCGGTGAAGACGGGATTTACGCTACCGCCAGCAGTTGCATTGGTAGTCTTGAAGGTGAATACCTTAACATTCTCTTTCAGGCACTCGCCATCGATGATGGGAGCAATAACAAGGTTATAGAGAGTGCCGGGACGAGCAGAGAGATTGCCGGTCGAACCGAACTCGAAGAGCGAACCCTCGAATTTCTCATAGGTACCCTCGGTACCGAAGGGCTCATTCCACTCAGCTGCCATATTCCACTCTTCCTCCCAGTCATACTGAGCCTCAATGAGGTAGTAGCGGTAGCCCTCGAAGCCACTGATGTTCACGCTAATCTGAACATCGAATACGCTGGTCGAAACCTCCTCTACAACGAGAGCAGTGTTTACATACTCATAGGTAACGATATCGTCGGGGTTAATCTCTGCACCCATACCTTTGCTTACATAAGGAGCAGCAAAGATAATGTAGCTTGCACCGGGCTCGAAGGGAATAACCTCACCCGACCAGCTGTCAGCAAAGAATTTATTGAATGCAAATGCGGTCTCGCCATTCTCGTAAACATTCTGGCTCTCGTAGGGATAGTTACCATACCAACCCTGTGCGAGCTCAGAAGCGAGCTGCTCCATAGTGAACTCACCTTTGGGGAAGATACCAACCATCAGAGGCTGGGGCCGCTCTACCATCTCACCGGTGTACGAATCCTCTGCAAGATAGGTCATCTGGTTGTCGAAGATAACGGCGTTGGTTACCTCGTATACGGGATCGTAGTTCTCGTCCATACCAACATAAACCTCGCGCTCGCCAAAGCTGATGTAAACACCCTTGTCAACCGAAACGAAGAGTTTGCCGATGACAGCCTGGTTGTCGTTGGTGATACCAAGAACCTTAACAGCACCGGTTTTCTCTACCTCGCCACCGTCGATAGCTGCCTGTGCGGGAGCTACAACATTGAGTTTGTTGCCATTGATAGCAACATTCCAACCCTCGGGTTTAGCGATAATGGTGAGGTCTTTGATGCCGGAAACTTTCATCTTAACATCAATAGCCTGCTCTGCCGAGAGGAATACTTTGTTGCCGTCTACCTCGAAGTTGAAAGGCTCGGGAAGAGTTACGGTGAACTCCTGACCGCCGTTCAGAACGAAGGTGATGGTGTTCTCGGTGCAAGTAACGCTCTGGAACAGACCAGCATCGCCACCGCCACCAAGCTGAATCCAGCTCTGACCACCGTCGAACGATACCTCATTGAAGCCCTCGTCGTTTACGCGAACCTGGGGAGCATCGTGACCCTCGGGAATCTCGGGAACTACGGTTGCGTGGTGAACTGCATAGCCCTGACCATTCTCGTCAACGAGTTTGGTAGCTACGCCGTCTACGATCTGTGCCCAGTAGTAAACGCCATTCTCCTTAACAGTGGTGAGCAAACCGTTGTTGTTCTCCTCGTACTGGGGATAAACGGTAACGGTCTTGCCGTTAGCAAGGGTAAGAACCCACTCGCCATTTGCGTTCTGCTCAGCAGCAGCAATGACGATTTTGTCCTCAACAGCCTCGATTGCATCGTTTACCTTTGCAATCTCATCTGCGATAAGAGCCTTCAGAGCGTTAACCTCGTTGCCGAGTTTAATCTCCAGAGCCTCTACGCGTGCGGTAAGGTCTGCAATGTTCTCAGTGTTAGCGTTGATGCTGTCGCGCAACTCGGTATCGTCGTAGCACGATACGGTGAGGGTTGCCAAGCCAACAACTGCAACCATTGCCAAAGATTTCAGATTACGGAAAAATCTTTTCATACAATTAGTTTTTGGTTAATAAAATGAGTTAATTAGTTGTGTTTCAGCACATTGAAGTAAATCCATCAACAATCGGCCGTGGTCGGCAAATCTTTTAAGGCTTTTACTCAAACACAAATATAACTTTTTTCTCCGTAAAAAAACAAAAAAAGGGACGATTTTTTTCAAAACCGCCCCTTTTTCCCTATTCTATCTCACTATTTTCCACTTGCTTTGGGGTGCGAGGAGAATTTCTCGTAATCGAGGTTAACACTCACGCCCTGGCCGCTAACCTCACCGAAGCGTACGCTCTTCTTGCCGTACTCTACCTCGGGAAGCTCCGATGCGGGAACATAGCCCACATTGCGCTCAAGCGAGGTGATGATGCTCTGGCGCAGGCTCTGCATAGCGGGAGCTACGCTGCTGGGGTTGTGCTCATTGGGATAGTAGTAGCCCAAATCACGGAACTCGCCATCGGCAAAGATGAGGTGGCTCAGATCGCCGTAAACGGGAGCATCTGCGGAACCACCGATGGGGATACAGAGTGCGATGTCGCCGTGGCTGGCCTCCATCTCAATCTTCATTGCATAGCTCTTCAGAGAGTAGTTCAAACAGAAGGCCTCCCAACCAGGCAGTACATCCTTATAGCGGAGTTTGTTCTTGTTGCCCAGGTCCTTGAAGTTCAGTGCGGGATCGTTGCTCACCAGATAGTAGAGCTGCATAGCCTCCTGACCCATCTCGAAGAGGAAGTAAGGAACACCTGCTGCAGTGTGCTGACCCGAGATGCTTGCAATAGGGTTATCACCGCCCTGCAAAGCCTCGGTCTTGGTCGAAGCAAACCTCACCTCACCAAGAACACCGTCCCAGTCCTCTGCAACATAAGCTATAGTGTAGGTGGTGTTGGGGTCGAGAATATCGGTCCACTTATCTTTGCCGTGAGGCTCGGTCCACCAGTGGTTAGCCGAGTAAGCACCCTTCTCTGCGTCGCCATCCGAGTAGAGGAACGAGAGGAGCTCCTCGCGAGAAGAGTTCTGAGTGGGAACGCTCACGCCATCGCCACCGAAGCCCTCGATGTACTGGAAGTGAATCTTCGCGGTCTTGTCGAAGTCGTAGGTGAACTCAATATGTACCTGCTGAACACCGGTGTGGCTCAGGTTGAGAACAGCATTCTCCTTACTTGCAGCGGGATTGTTTTTCTCAATGGATTTGGTCTTGATAACCTCCGAGAACTGCAGGGGAGCAAGCTGTTTGTACTGGTTCATAGCGGTCCAAACAATCACATACTCGGTGTCGGGCTCGCAAGAAACCCAAGGCTCACTCATCGAGTAACCCGAGCCGAAGAGCTCATCGGTCTCGCGGTTGTACTTATAGTTCACATTGCCAAAGCCCCAGCCGTCCTGGTAGATAAACTCAGCCTGTGCTGCCTGTGCTGCCTCGTCAAGCTCTTTGAGCGACTCTGCCTGCTCTTTGGACATAACCTTCATAACGGCAGCCGAGCAGTTTGCGCCCATCTCTACATCGAGCCAGAATACACTTGCACCGATGTGGTCCTTGTCAACGGTAATCTTCGAGTAGGCATCCTCGCTCTCCTCGGGGCGTTGCATAAGGCTGAACACCTCGCTCTGGAACTCCTCGGAGGGGGTGTAGTTCTTGTCAAGACCAACAGCGGTTGCCATCAGGGGCACATCTGCCGAAGCCGACAGGCCGAAGTTGATATAATAGGTGTGGTTCTCAAGGTCCTCACGCGAGGTGGGATCGTAAACGGCGTTACGCATAAAGTCGATGTACATCTTGTCGCCGTAGGCGTCGATGTAGGGCTGAAGGTCGCTCTCGTTCGATACCCACTGGTAGAAGTACTTGCAATCGTCATTGGGGAGGTAGGTCACCTGCATTGCGGTGTAGCTGGTGATGATGTCCATACCCACTGCGGGAGTACCGATGAGGTTCTTGTAGGGGGTGCGAACATAGCAGAGAGTCAGGTCACCCTGGTCGGTACCCTCCGAGTCGAAGCAACCAACAGCAGCGATTACATACTCGCAATCGGGCACAACCTTAGCCTGTGCATAGGGGGTGTTCATCCAGTCGAACTCGTGGTTCATATAGTCCTCCATATTGTTCGTCGAGAAGGTGTAGGCACCTGCGCCCGACGAATCGAAGATGAAGCCACGAATCATCGACTCCACAGCGTCAGCCGAGAGCTGGGTGTTCATATTCGAACCACCCTGACGAGCATTCTCATAGAGCGAGTTGTAGAGGCGGCACAGAGGATAAACATCCAGACGATAGGACTGAACATTTGCACCGGGGCGAACCTGGAACTTGAAGTTGTTGGTATCCTTGCCGGTAATCTCGATGGTCACACCGTCCATACCACCCTCTGCCAAGTCTGCCACATAATCAACGGGCGAGAATACATCGGGACGATAGATGGGGTCGGGAATAACAAGGCCGGCAGGAACAGACGAGCCGCTACCCTGTCCAACGAGCAACTCGGCGCTCAGCTCGCCGCTCTTGAAGAGCACCCTACCACTACGGTCGCTACCGGTGGTGTTGGCGGTTACCTCAACGATAATCACGCCGTCGTAGGCTGCACCGCTCATCTGGTCGAGGGTAATCCAATCGGCACCCGAGGTAATCTCTGCGGTCCAATCCTGAGTTGCGTGCAGGTCAACGGTCTGACTATCTGCGGCACTTGCAAAAGAGAGGCTCTCGGGAGATACTCTCAACTCGGCAGGAGCAGCAGGCTCCTCACACGAGAACATCATCACAGCAGCTGCTGCCGCAGCGATGAATGAAAGAAATTTTCTCATAATTTTTGTTTGGTTTTTTGGTTTAGTTATGAATATTTTTCGTGGTTATTCGGCCAAATATTTGTAGTCAGCACTTCCACCCAGCACACCGGCGGTCACATTATTCACATAGCCGTCGGGGGTGATAGCCAGCACTACAATGGTCATATCCTCCACCTTCCACTCCTCGGGGAGCGTATAGGTGTAAGTTTTTGACCCCTCCTGTTCGGCAGCAAGTGTGCCGAGCGAGTCGCCCTTGTAGTTATTATTAAGGAGTGCCCTGACCACATGTTTGTGGTTATACTCCTGGTGGGTGATGGAGCCGTCCTTCTGGGGAGCTACGATGTTGTCCTCGACAAGGAAGACGCTCACAGCATAACTACCCGCCAACTCGGCAAAAAGGTCTACATCTACGCTTAGATTCCTACCCTCCAGCGAGCTGGTGAACTTCACATCACACTGTGCGGGGAACTCATCGAGGGAGCGATTGAAGCTGGGCACGATATTGCCCACATCATTAGTCAGGCTGCCCGAATCCCTCAGGTCGGTCACGAACATAGGATAGCCATAGTTACCATAGTCGGCCATAATCTTCGACGAAAGGGGAAGGCCCATAGGGTCGTCGCCCTGAGTATTGTCGTGGATGGCCAGGATGTGTGTAATATCCTTCCACTCCTTCTTCTGGACATAGAAGTTGAGTTTGGTCATACCGTCGGGGCAGAAGGTACACCAAGTACCCGTGAGGTCCATTACGCAGATGTGGCGCTCGAAGCGGCTCTCGTGGGGTCCCACAGGCTCCGTAGCGGTAATCTTCACCTGATTGGAGCTCTGGTCGCGGTAGATGGCCTGGAAGATATACTCGCCAGCCTCGGTGGTGCTGAACGAAGTACCCGAGAAGCCCCTGTCAGGGTGGCTTGTCAGGTAAATCTCGGCCTCGGCACTAACCACCGACGCACCGTAGAGCACCTCGAAGGTTACGCTCTGCTGACCATCGGCAACAATAGTGAGCGCGCTCGCCTCGAGGGTTACACCAACGCTATCGTCCTCCACACCGTGACACGAAGCAAAGCCCACAGCCACAGCCATAAAGAGTGCAATTTTCCTAATAAGTTTCATCTCTCTATACTTTATTTCTTTTCTCCTGGTGGAAAAATCTTTGTTAGTTCAGTTCATAATCCACACCCTCGCCTGCTTTACACTCGGCGCAGTTGTTCACAACATAGGTCGAGCCGCCATCGTAGCTCACAAAGGCAGCCACAATGACCCTCATATTCTCCACATTGCAACCCACTGGGATGGTAATTGTGCGCTCGGCTTTGACCTCCACACCCACCTGCATAGGCACGCCCTCGTTGAGCACATCGCCATAGACATTATCCGACGAGGTCGTACGCAGTACATTGTTGTGCTCATAGAGTCCGCCGTGGCCCTCCTGCACATCCATAACGCCGTCTTCCACGAGGAAAATCTGGTAGCGGTGAACGGCGGGAGTATTGGAGGTAACCTTCACCTCGACTTTCAGTTGGTCGGCAGAGCCGCCCACCTGGCGCGAGGACTGAACGGCCACACCACAAGTTGCGGGGTACTCCTCCTCCACGAGCGAGAGGATATCCAGAATCTCGGTGTAGCTCGAGATGGTAATGTACTCGTCGTTGATGATGAGGTTGGCATTGAACTGGGGCAGACCCTGACGCTTAATCTGCTTATAGTAGGCAGCCGTCATCGGGTGTGTCATTGCGTCGATATTATTGAAATTCTGGTGGAACGACACAACCGACATCTTGCCGGGCATCTCTGCCTGTATGGCCTTGAGGTTGGTGCTCAGCGTGGGGCAGTTCACACAGCCGGTGGAGGTGAACTGGAGGCCCAAGATGTTCTGTGCATAGGACTTAGTCTCACCGCCGGCGCTGGCAGGCTTCACGGTCACGGTCACATTGTTGTCCGTATAGTACTTACCCGATTGGTAGTACTCCGCACGGAAAGTGTAGGTGGCGGGCACCACGCTCGAGAAAGTATTTACTCCATAGGGCATATAGGTATCCTTGCCCTCATAGGTGCGGATGAGTTGGAGGGTCTTGGCCTCACTCACATCCTCCTTGCCAAACATCACGGTGAAGGTCACAAGGTCGTTGCCGTCGGCCATAATCTCGGTCTTGTCGGCAAAGATGCGCAGCGTACCATCGGGCACCTCGGTCTTGGGGTCGGTAGGCTCGGGCAACTCATCGTCGCTCTGGCCGTGGCACGAGCCCATCAGCAGAGAGGCGGCAGCCAGGGCCACCATTGCAAAGTATTTTGAGATTTTGTTCATTTCTCTCTCTATTTCTCTTTCGCTTATTAGTTCAGAATATAGTCTACGCTCTCGCCGAAGCCACAAGCATTGGCATTGTCAACCTGCTTTTTGCCGTGAGCATCGCTGTGAGCAAAGACTACAACTTTGTAGTTGTCGGGGCTGAAGCTAACACCCTTGAAAGGCTCTACCTTCACGGTGAAAGTCTTGGTGAACTCCTCGCCTGCTGCAAGGCTCACCTTGGTATCGTCCTGCATCTTCACAAAGTTCTTCGAAACGGCTGCAACAACATCGTTGTAAATCGACTCGGTACCACCCTTGCTGGGCTGGTTGTCGGCCAAGATAGCATAGCCGAGGTCGAAAGTACCCGCCTTGTCGGCCTTGACCGAAGCGGTGATGGTTGCGTTACCAAGACCGTCGATGGTAGCCTCCGAAATCTTCACACCACAGGTTGCGGGTGCCGACTGGAGCTGACCCTCAACGAGCGAGTTGAGAATACTCTCGGTGCGCTGACCGTTGCCAAAGCTCATATCGTAAACAGCGTAGGGGTAGCCGCTACCACCGTGGGAAACAAGGACATAAGTGCCGAGATCATATTTGTATTCATTCTCCCAGGGAAGAGCGTAGTCGTCCTGTGCGTGGCAAGCCATAATAATCACATTGTCGCCATTCGCACCATTGCGGAGCAGGCCGAGGCCCTCGGTCATCTGGGGGCAGTAGCCACACCAGGTAGCGGTGAGCTGATAGACGCACACCTTCTGCTGATATTTCTCATAGTTGCCACGATTCTGAACGGTCACCTTCACGGTGTTTGCGGTCTTCTCGCCACGAACGGTAGCGTAGAACTCATACTCGCCATTGCGAATCGAGCTGAAAGTTTTGGTCTTCCTCTCCAAGCGTTTGCCCGAGTCGGCCATAACGAAGTAGGTCTTGCTCAGCAGGTCGCTATCCGAGCCATCCTCATTCACAAGAACATCGTTGCCGTCCTTGTCGAGAATCTGGAAAGTCACATAGTCCACGCCATCGGCCTCAACGGTCTGTTTGTCGACAGCAATAGTGTAGGCGTCAGTTACGGTGCTGGGATCATCTTTACTGGGATCATCGTCATTGTTGGGGTCCTCGCAGCCAACTACTGCAAGTGCCATAAATGCGGCTGATAAAAATTTATAAAATTTCATAGTCGTATATTATTAATGGTATCTGTTAAGCTAAAATGATGTCGAAATGGTGATATTTCCACCCGTGTAGGCGGGCATCAGACGGCACACGCCACCCGAGCAAACCATACCCGCACGGTTGCGGCCATAGCTGAAGGCGGCGCGGGTGCGACCTGCCGTGTAGCTGAAGCCGAAGTTGTAGTAGTGAATCTTGGTGTCGCCGTGGTTGAACATATCGCTCGCAAAGATGCTCCACGAGGGGGCAAAGTTCACCTCGAAGAGGCCTGCCATCCAATCCTTCTGGTCCTCGAAGGTGGTCAGGTAGGCCAACTCCATACGGGTCGAGAAGGTGGGAGTGTACTTATAGAGCAGGTCGGCAACGACCATATTGGAGAGCCAGGTGCCCTTGCCTACGCCGTGGGAGTGGTTGTACTCCTGCATCGAGTAGAGCAGCTGCATCTTGAACTTGCGGGTGAGGAACTTCTCCACGCCCACATTCACATTCCTCCACAGGAGGGTCTTGGGCACAAACGAGCCCTCCTCCTTGAGGTTATAGTAGGTCGAGAAGTTAAAGTTGACCTTCATACCCCTCTTGCCACCCAGAGCGGAGCCGCGGCGGAAGTTGTAGTAGACATCCACCTGACCGCCAATCTCGCCACTATTGATGTGGCCCGAGGTTGTACCGGGCTGGGGAATGTAGGGGTTGAGGTTGGTGATTGCATAGGAGTACTGCGCACACATCGCGGGGATGTAGTTGAGCGAGTTGTTGAGCTCCGAGGAGCCATAGGATACCTTCGAATCCATCCACTCCAGCCTACGAGCCGTCACATTCACACCCAGACCACCGCCACTATAGGACATCTCCACGAGCTGTGCGTTACCATTTTTGATGAGGTTGGACTTGCCGTCGATGAGAATGTTGGGGTTGGAGTAAATCTTGCTACCGGCATCCACATACTCAGCCTTGAGCAAGAAGCCACCGTGGCCGGCATTAAGGCGTGCCGAGTAGCCCATGGTCGAGGCGCTACCACCGAGCTCCTCAACGATGGGGCTCACGGGCTCAAAGCGGTTCAGCAGCGAGCCCTCCACCGAGAGGGTTGTGCCCTCCATACCCAGAAGGCTTGCCAGCGAGAGCGAGCCGTCAAGACCCCTCACCTGCGTTTCGGGAGCGGCCTCCATACCCAGACGGGGAGCACCCCAGAGGGCTTTCAGGGCTACGATGTCTTTGTAGTGGTAGGTAACCCTCGCACCGAGCATAGCGGTATTCATACCGAGGGTGCGGTCCTCATAGGTGCGGAACAGCAGACCGCTACCAAACTGGTCGTAGTAGGTACCTGCGGTCACACCGAAGTTACCATCGCTCCAGGCCAGATAGTAGTTCGTCAGGCGGGCGCCTGCCAGATTGGTGGGATAGCCCACCAGAGCGGGCTGATAGGCCTCCATCTGCAAGCCTGCCGAGAAGTTACCAAGATAGTAGTCGGCCTTGAGGTAGTTGTTCGTACCGAAGTTACCCTCGGGCTTCTGTGCGTTGGTCACATTATCCTCGGCATAGATGATGCTATTGCTCTCAAACGAGCCTACAAAATATCCTTTCTCCTGGTCGCCCTGCGCCCACAGCGAAGCGGTGGACACGAGGGCCAAGAGAAGTGTCGAAAGTGTGCGTTTCATCCTCTGCAAGTTAGTAGTTACTTAACTTCTTGTTGATGTTGTTGTCGTTGGGGTCTGCAAGAGCAAATTATTTGAGGCCCTTGATAACTTTGAAGAGCTCGTTCTCACCACCCTGGGTGTAGCCGGTGTGGGAGTAGACAATCTTGCCGTTCTTGTCCACAACATACACCTGAGGAGTGTACTGAACATTCATAGCGCGTTTGAAGTCGCCATTCTTGTCGTAGAGCAAGGTGAAGTCGCCCCAACCGTGACCCTCAGCGAGTGCGCGAGCCTGTGCGGTGAAGCGCGAGTCGTCGGTCGAAACAGCCACTACACGGAAGTCGGCAACATCGAGCCAGTCGGGCAGTACCTCATTGATAGCGTCGAGCTCCTGGATGCAGGGTTTGCAAGTCACAGCCCAGAAGGAGATAATCATAGGGGTCTTGCCGTCAACAAGCGACGAGGTGTTCACCACCTTACCCTTGCCGTTCTCAACCTTTACCGAAGGAATCTGCGCCATTGCGCTTGAAGCGAACAGAAGCATCATTGCTGCAAAAATCAGTTTTTTCATAGTTCAAAAAATTTTAAGTTAATATTTGTTTTGTGTTTACTCCTTTTTCGGGTGGCGGCCGGTGGTCCTAATACATCCTCCGAAGCGGACTCTGCACAGCCCTCACAGCCCTCAACTTAATATCGCCACAAAAATATACTTTTTTTCCGTTCCGCAAAAGAAATATCTTTACAAAAATATGTTATTGTCGTTTTTTTTCTTTTGCGTGTCACATATTGCCCCGCAAACACACTCTCTACCCCACTCCGTCAGCGCACCAAACAACACAGACAAAAGCCCTCAAAAAAGGTGCAAAAACACCCGAAATTCTTTGACAGGAATTGTCAAAATTCAGACCTTAAAAACGGGCGCAATTTCGGATGAAAATCGCCGCAAAATCACCCGAGAAAAGATTGTCAAAACTTCCCATCGTAATATACCATTTTGCCTTGTGCGGAGGCCAAAAACAAAAAGGCGAGAGAATCTCCACTCAAAGTGGAGAAAATAACAAAAAAAGTTTGTATATTGGCACCGATTTTTACAAAGTAAAAAGCCACGAAATAATAACGAAAAAAATAACCTAACAACTAACTATTTATTCAACAACAATTTATGAAAAAAGTTTTCAAGTTGGCGGCATTTCTCTTTGCATCTGTCGCACTGCTGCTGACAAGTTGCGATGACCCCGAGCCTCCCGTAGAGGTGGTAGACCCCTTTGAGGGCGCAAGCCTCGAGGTGAAACTTGTCGGTGCCGACATCACCGCCGCCACCGTTTCCCTTGATGCCCAGGTGCTCAATGTGGCAAGCTACATCGTAAAACCCGTCGAGGGCGAGATGGTAGCCCCCACCGCTGAGGAGATTTTCGCCAACGGCACAATGGTGGCCCTCAGCAAAGAGGAGACAACGCAGATAACCCTGCGTAACCTTACGGCCGAAACCAACTATGTAACCTACTGGGCAGGCCGAATCTCGGCCGACAAGGTTTGGAGCGAGGTCAAGGAGTTTAGGTTCAAGACCGCTGCCGAGCCCATCATCCCCGTACTGACCGCAGAGTTGGGCGCTGTGGATGCAACCACTGCCGAGATTAAACTCTATGCCGAGAATGTTTCGCGCATTGCCTATATGGTGAAAACCCCTGCCGAGGTAGAGGCCGAGGGCGCTCCCTCCATCCAGAAGATTTTTGCTACGGGTAAGAATGTCAATATGCAGTCTGGTGACAACACCGTACTTGTGACCGCCCTTTCGCCCAACACCCTCTACACCATCTTCATTGCAGGCGAAATCGCTGTGATTGAGGAGTATATGGAGGATATTATCACCGTCAAGAACATCAAGACCACCGACTTCGCAGAGGATGTGACCGTTAGAGATATTCACTACCGCGGCTTCACCGTGGATGTAAAGGTAGACCCCAAGGTGAAGGAGCAGAACCATATGATTAAGTGGATTACATCGGACCTCTATATGTACAATATGAACAGCAGGTCCACCGATGCAAGTATGATGAACACCCACGACGAAGCCTGGAACGGCATCAACCTCTTCAACGAGAGCCGTTCGCTCATTATTGATGAGGAGCACAGCTACATCTTCAACGACCAGGGCGAGCTCGAGTACTGGTACTACGAGTCTATCGTACCCGGTCAGCCCCAGGTGTTCCTCTTGGGCGAGTTCCGCCGTGGCGAGCTGCCCGATTCGGGTTGGCCACTTGGCTACTACCGCCCTATGTGTGACTACGACACCTACAAACTCGACCAAGCAAAGAACCCCGGCGAGAAGCTCGACGAGGCCCCCTATTGGACCGGCTTCTACCAGAATCTGCGTATTCAGGTACAGAAACCCGAGCCCATCTCGGAGGATTTGCTTGATGTGGAGATCGTAACCGAGCCCTCCGATGCCCGCATCAAGGTGTGGGCCGACAAGTCCATCGACCTGGTTTCGGTGATGGTCTTGAGCGAGCTTGAGTACAACACCGTAATGTCGCGCATCAAAGACACCGAACACCTCCAGTGGTTCGCCACCTCGCTTATGGGCTCCTACGAGGGCTTCGCAAGGCAGATTGCTCCCTACGACAGCGAGTATGGCCTTCAGGGTCAGTTCCAGACCGCCATCAGCGAGTTCCTCACCAGCGTCAACCGCGAGTCGAAATACTGGGTCTATGTTGTAGGTATGCGTGGCGATGTAAATGGCGACGGCTACCTCGATGGCAACGAGCAGGTATGCAAGAGCTTTGAGTTCTATCTGCCCCAGCCCACCAAGCCCGCACCCGAGCTCGTAGTGACCGCTCTGGAGCCTACCTCGCCTTTCGAAATCAGCTTCAACATCAAGTGCCCCACCAAAGACGCTGAGTCGGGTTGCTCGATTGCCAACTACGAGAAAGAGTGGCTCAAGACTCGCAAGAGCGCCCAGGAGCTCTTGGACGCCTATGGTTACCCCTTCACCACTGTGGAGCTTTTGCAGATCAACTCCGACGATGGCCTTACCATCACCTACACCTCGCGTCCCAACGAGAAGACCTATCTGGCAGCTATGATTGCCAACGACGAGGGCACCGAGACCTACTCGGAGGCCATCATCGGTCAGACCCCCTATGAGGACGCACGCGAGAGGGTGGAGAGCACTCTCTTCGAGAGCCTCAAGGGTGAGTGGACCGCCTCGGCCAATGTAAGCTACTCGCTCTACAACGAGGAGACCGGGCTGTATGACCCCTACACCGCAACCCACTCCTGCACCGTTACCATCGGCGACTTCACCTATCCCGAGACTCTCCGCGAGGAGGACTACGCAACCTTCGAGAAGAATGATATGAGCCGCGAGGAGGCTACCGCCTACTACGAGGAGTTCAAGGCTGCGGCCAAGACCTTCAACGACAACACCCGCGCACAGAACCGTATCCTTATGAATGGCTACGATTTTGGTGGCGACATCTACCCCTACTTCCGCTATGCCGACCCCTACAGCCTCTTCGTATCGGAGACCTACAACGGCTACACCAGCGAGATGCCCATCTATGACTTCGGTCCCAAGTGGTTCCTGGAGGTGGCTGCCGACGGCACCGTAACCGCCCCCTTCAACACCAACTATTTCACCCCTATGGCAAGCTGGTACACCGCCAACAACGCCATCTATGAGTCGCACTTCATTGCGTTCGACCCCATCAACAAGGCTCCCGTAACCTATCTGGGCGATGAGTATGGCAACGCAGTCAATGGCCACTTCCCCGTGGAGATTTCCGAGGACGGCAACACCATCACCCTCAAACCCCTTGTTCACAGCGGCATCAGCTACTATCCCAATGCCATTATCTACTTCGGCAGTGGTCAGTATGCAATGAGCGTGAGCGTCATCTCGGAGGTAACCCTCACCCGCAACACCTCTTCGGCCGCAGCACCCGCCAAGGTTGCAACCAAGCGAGCAGGCAAGATGAAGAGTGAGAGCATCCGCTCGTCGCAGGAGATTAAGACTCCCGCCCGTCCCGCAAGCCGCACAGCTTTCGGCCCCATTGAGGAGTACAAGACACTCCAGAGCGATATGCACCTCACAGGTGAGCAGAGGGCCGAGAAGTGGTTTACGACCCGTCGTGGTGCAGGCCGCAACTAATCCCCACAGACACACACCGTTTAAGAGTGAAAAAACGAAACAAAAACCATAAAAAAAGATGAAGCGACTAATCATTTCTCTGCTTGCTCTTGGCTCCGTAGCCGCAGCAAGCGCACAGATTCCTCTGGCGGGCGGTACCGTTACCGGCGCATTGGAGTCCAACTCCATCTACTATCTCAATGATGCCGTTCTGGGCGACAGGCAGATTCCCTTTGGCTCGAACGACTATCTGAAGGTGGCCTACAACAATGGCCGCTGGAGCGCAGGTTTGCAGGGCGATATGTACCTGCCCGCACTCATCGGCTACGACGACATCCGCAATGCGGGTGCCACCGACCCCAAGTTTGCCCTCTCGCAGCTCTATGTGAGCTACCGTGGCGACTGGTTTGAGGTTACCGCCGGTGACTTCTTCGAGCAGTTCGGCAGCGGTCTTGCCTACCGTAGCTTCGAGGACCGTCAGCTCGGTGTCAACTCGGCCACTCAGGGTTTGAGGATGACAATGCGACTTGGCAACCACCTCTCCCTTAAGGCCTTTGCGGGCCGTCCCCGCCTGGCCGTTCTGGGCCACGCCGGCTCCCTTATGGGTGGCGTAGACCTCAGCTACGACTTGGCCGGCACACTCGGCTGGCAGGAGGTGATGCTCTCTCTGGAGGGTAGCTATGTGGGCCGCTATGAGGACCTCCACAAGGAGGGTAGCGAGATTGAGTTTGTGGGCAACATCTTCGAGAACGCAGGTCTTACCTCGCCCCTTACTCACCTCATCTCTGGTAGGGCCAACTTCGGCTACGGCAACCTCGCCGCCAAAGCAGAGTTCGTGGCCAAGACCAAAGACCTCTCCGAGGCTGTAGACTTCGAGGCCCACAGCGGTATGGCCGTTCTGGGCGAGATGTCCTACTCGGTGGGCAAGTTCAACATTATGACCCAGGGCCGTATGCTGAAGAATATGGGCACCCGCCTCTCGCTCTACGACACGAGCCTCGGCAACGCTCTGAACTACATCCCCGCACTGACCCGTCAGCACACCTATATGCTCGCCAACCTCGAGCCCCATCAGGTCAACACCCACAGCGAGCTCGCAGCACAGGCCGACGCCTACTACTCCATTAAGGATGGTCGTCGCAGCTACTGGCGCTTCCACTCCAACTTCTCGATTGCCCACAATCAGGAGTTCGGCAACCTCACCTGGATGGACTTCAATATGGATGTGGAGCGCAAGTGGGGCAAGTCGCTCAAGACCACCTTCCTCTACTCGATGCAGAAACGCAACCCCAACAAGGGCTTCGTGGATATGATCTACACCTCCCACATCTTCGTTACGGATGTGAGCTACAAAATCAACACCGAGCACTCCGTGAGGGCCGAGTTGCAGTACCTCTACTCCAACGACTACGAGGGTGACTGGATGGCTGCCCTTGTGGAGTACAACATCGCCCCCTCGCTCAGCTTCTTCGTGAGCGATATGTATAACCACCAGCGCATCTCGACCTTCAACGACAAGGTGAACTACTACAGCGTGGGCGCAAGCTACACCCACGGCCCTGCAAGGGTTCAGCTCAGCTATGGTCGCAACCGTGCAGGTATGGTTTGCTCGGGTGGCGTATGCCGCTACACCCCCGCCTACACAGGTTTCAACCTGCTCGTGAGTGCAACATTCTAATACAGCCAAGGAAAACTAACTAAAAAACAAATAGACTAAGAAGATGAAAGCAATGAGATTTTTGGCGGCCGTAGCAGCCCTTGCGCTTGTGGCTTGCGGCCCCGACACCCCCGACAATGAAGACGGCACCGAGGAGGGCAATGGCTTAAAGGTGACCGTTTCGACCTACACCATCGCTGCCGACGGTGAGGATGCTGCCCAGTTCAGCGCAACCTTCGACGGCGCAACTCTTCAGGCGGCCGACCTCTCGGCCACCGTTAATGGTGAGGCTGCCGAGCTCCCTGAGCTCAAGTTCACCACCACTACCCCCGGCACCTACACCATCCAGCTCGGTTATAAGGAGCACAAATCGGATGAGTTCCAGATTACGGCTGTGAAGGCCGCTGGTCTTGACCTCTCGCCCATCGAGGAGAGCGGTATGTCGCTGCGTGCAACGACCACCGTCTTCCAGAAAGGCGTGGAGGAGTGTCTGCTCATCGTTCGCCGCAATGGTGAGGTGCTGGACCCCGAGAAGGTTACCTTCTACTACGCACTCGAGGATGGCTCCGATGAGGTATTCACCGTTGAGACCAAAGAGGTCACCGATGTGAATGGCGGTGTCTACAATCTGGCAATCTACAACCCCTCGGAGGTTGGCACCAAGAACATCTGGATTGCTCGTAATGCAGGCCCCGGTGACACTCGCGAGAGACTCCTCACGATTACTGCCGTTGACTTCGCTATCCCCTCGAGGGCTATCGACTCCGACCCCTCGAACACCAACTTCTCGAAGAGGATGTTCGTAACCCAGTTTACGGGTACCGAGTGTGGCTACTGCCCCTTCTTCATTGCAGCTCTCCACACCTTGGCCGATGACCCAGAGTATGGCGACAAGTTCGTTCTGGCAGCCGTACACACCTACTCTACCACCGATCCTATGTACCCCCAGGAGTTCAACGACATCGACCGCGTGTTTGGCGTGAATGGGTACCCCACCATCATCTGCGATATGAAAACCTCGCTCAACAACAACGGCTATGAGACCAATATGAAGCTGCTCCGCAACCAGATTAACACTTCGCTCGACGAGGCTGCTAAGGCGGGTATTTCGGCCAAAATCAACTATGAGGATGGTTTGGTTGTGGCTCGCGTGAGCGTGAAGGCTGCCGAGGCCGGCAACTACCGCGTGGGCGCTTGGCTCGTGGAGGATGGCATCCACGCTATGCAGTATAACAACGGTTGCAAGGTGGATATTGACTTCAGCACCCACGAGGCCGCTGTGCGCATCGCCGACAGCAAACCCGATGGCGAAAGGCACTACGCAGGTCACTCGCTCGGCTCGATGGCCGCAGGTGACATTGCCGACTATGTCTTCGTTATGAATCTCAAACAGAGTGGCGATGTAGAGAACCCCAAGACCCACTGGGTAGCGGAGAATTGCCGCCTGGTATTCTTCGTGACCGCAGAGAGCGCCGAGGGCACCTATGTGACCAATGTGGTGGAGAACGAAAACCTCACACAGACAATTACTTTCGACTACAAGTAATCGACATCCAAAGGAACAAACCTAAAGTGACGCATCGCTTTAGGTTTGTTCTTTCTTCATACGGACAATATTAATAAGTAGTATGCGACACTCATACATAATTCTAATAGCTTCTCTTATCTCTCTTCTTGCATTATCTTGTCAGCAAGTAGACACAGAAGTTTGTGATTGTCCCCAAAATGCGACAGAGCTATTTCCAATCTCATTTGACTTTGAAAATGCGCAACTTCTTGAAGATATGATAATAACCCTTACTCCGGAATGCACCAATGACAAAGGTGAATATATTTGGCAATACTATAAATCACACGAGATTTTAAGTCCCGGAAATATCGAATCTGGATACCTCGCCTATATTTCATTCTGGAGAACAGAAGATGCGGAGCCAAACTTCACATATCACCCCACCTACATCAGTCTGGAACACAATGGAACTATCGAATTATCGGCCGACTATCCGTGGGTTAAAACACACAATTCCGTTGGCCCATATATCTGCACTGACTATTATGGAAATTTACCAGAGTATGAAGGAGATTACTGGCACAATTATCGACTACCCATAGTTGTAGAAGAGTTGGGTAGTTATCGCTTTAGAGTATACTACTATCACTCTTGCACAAAATCGACATTTGTCACAAAGTGGATTACGGTAGAATTTCATCCAGCAAGAACATCGGATACAGTCAACGGCAACGAAGGCACTGTTTCTATTAAAGTTTCGAATTTCATCTAATATCAATATGAAAATCAATAAAGCCCTATCATTATTATTTCCAGTTTTTATCTATATTTCTAGTTGTAACAAGAATATAGTCCCCCCCGAACTTCAGGACTCGGTCACATCAAACGCCATTACTCAATTATCATCAACGGCAGACTCGTTGCTTGAGGGACTTCCATTATCCGAAATTGCCAAATGCTTAAATATAGATATTAAAGGCATTGAATCATTCGATGATTTTTATTTAATAAATGGCAATATAAAAATCAACAAAGCAGATTTAAAAAACAAAACACTCATTAACAAAACCAAATCATTAGAATCTACCCCTTATAAGTTACCTCCACATCTCCAAAATGTGTATTTTAGAGTAAAAGAATTAGATTTTATCGAGGAGCAAGGAATTCTTTCTTGGAATGATATACCTTCGTGTGGCATAGATGTTGAATGTGGCACAACACCATGTTCTAAACCCGATTATATCACCATCCAACTTGACACAAATAACCAACAGTTTTCAAGCACTGACTCGCTACTAATTGTAGAGACAAACATATCGCGTGTAACAGCAATCTACATAAATAGAAAAAACAAACTATGGACAGATATAATCAAAGATAAATACAATCCCCAATATTTGTTTTTAATAATGCATACTGTTGGCGAGGCTTTGGGCATCGAATCAATAATGACTTATGATGAAGCAACTCGTTCCATAATGATGGATGAAACTTTACTCTATTCCCACAAAGAATTATGGAATGGTATGACACATTGCTGGTATGACATACAAAACATCTACCCAGAAAGAGATGAAGTTCAATTTACTTACTCTTGGCTTCCCGAGCCAGAAAACACATATGGGGATGTCCTATATTTGCAAAAAGGCAATACTTATACACTTGAAATAAATAGCTTTGCGTCTTGTTGCACTTCTTCAGACAATTACCTATTTGACATAACTGCTGTGAATGAGTTTGGGGACTATGCGACAATCTCACAACACCACAATACAAATAACACCTTCGATATTACATTTAATAAAGGAGGGTGTTACACACTTACATCATGGGTCAATGATGGAGCTATAGCTCTTTTACACAAGCAGAGTATTACTGTATATGTATTGGAAAATGAATTGTATTTTAATGGAAATCAAGAAATAACATTCAACCAGAATATTGATATTTATTATAGATACTATCATCCTGATCACAACAACATAACATATAGTTTTGATATTGAAGAAATAATTTTTTACAACACAACTACTGATGTGGGCTTGAGTCAAAATAATAATAAATGCTCGATTACGCTCCACGACCATGGTTGTTATATTCTAGAAGCTATCGTAAAGAATAACAATATTCCCATAGATACAATATATTGTAACATCACCAATGTTCTAACTATGCCAAATGACATCGCTATTATCAAAAGATCAACTGACAATCCCACACCTTATACCATATCTGAGGAACAAACATCTGAATTAGATTCATTTATCTATTCCACATATCAATATGATATAAGTTTTGGCGCAACTTCCTATAATTCTCGCTTTGGATGCTTTATTGAGTCCGAATATGAAAATCGCAACGAATTTTCTACTTACCCAGCTACAAATTCTGAAAGGAGGACCGATCGACAATGGTATATGCGTTTACATCCATTTATCAAGAACGGACTCATAAATGACCATATTTACTCTTTACCAACATTATACTGGATAGTGAATAATGAACCTAATGAGTTTGGCTTTCCACGATGGAGATATGAATATTACACTGGATATATTTATTGTCCCGAAAATGGCATCAGAGTTGTAGAGGGGAAAGGCATACTTCAACAACCGCTTAAAATAGTAGAAGCAAATACTATAGGCTTTAATATTCAACGCATCGGACATCAGTACGAATAAGAGGCTCCCCAAGACCCACTGGGTAGCGGAGAATTGCCGCCTGGTATTCTTCGTGACCGCAGAGAGCGCCGAGGGTACCTATGTGACCAATGTGGTAGAGAACGAAAACCTCACACAGACAATTACTTTCGACTACAAGTAGTAGCCAGAGGCACCGAGAGGCCAAAAATATCGAAAAGAGGAATAATCCGACACGATTATTCCTCTTTTCGTTTTTGGGCGTCGTAGAAAAGAGTTTAGCGAAAAGTTTGCTATTTGAAAATAAAATCATACATTTGTATGATTTACTTGGTATATGGCAGACAACTACCTTGAGAAAAAGATGGAGGAGTACAGAGCCGGCAAGGGAACAAAGAGCCTCAAGGCCCACACATCACTCGGCAAACTCCTCGAGAAAAACCGAAGCTATCGCGGCTACGACAACTCCTTTGTTGTCCGCCCCGACCAGCTCCGTAGTATCATTGATGTCAATACCAAAGTGCCCTCGGCACGCAACTCCCAACTCCTACGCTTCCGTCCCGTAACCCACCAGGAGGCCCACAAAATCCTACCGCACATCCGCTTGGGAGGCGCACTCAAAAATCTGAAACTCCCATTCGAAGGCACCGAGCCTCGCGCCTTCATCGTCATCTGCTCGGCCACGCCGGAGCCCGACCACTATGTCTACATCGACCTGGGCATCTCGGCGCAGAGTATGCTGCTGAAGGCTGTGGAGATTGGCTTGGGCGGCATCTGCATTGGCGCTTTCGACAAGAGGGAGGTGAAGGAGGCACTCGCCCTACCCTATGAGCCGCTGCTGGTGGTCGCCATCGGCAAGCCCAACGAGCGGATAAAACTCGTGGAGATAGGTGCAGGGGATTCGAAGAACTATTGGCGCGACGAGGAGGGCACACACTATGTGCCCAAGGTGGCTCTCGATGAGCTAATTATTAAATAAGGTAACGAAGAGAATCGAAAAATATCTAACACAACAAAAACAAAGAAACTATGAAAAAGACACTGGTTGACCTTTTTGAAGGCTCAGTTGCCAACTATCCCAGCAATGTATTTTTGAAGGAGAAAATCGGCAACACTTGGACCGACACTACCTACGCCCAGACTCGTGATATCGTCTACGAGATTGGTGCAGGTCTGGTGAAACTCGGCGTAGCACCCAAAGACAATATGTCGCTCCTCTCGGAGGGTAGGAATCTGTGGATTATGTCGGAGCTCGCTATGTTCTATGCAGGCGCAGCCAATGTGCCCCTCTCGATAAAACTCGAGGAGAGCAACGACCTATTGTTCCGCCTGAGGCACTCCGACTCGAAATGGATTATCGTTTCGAAAGGACAGCTTCCCAAAATCCGTCGCATCATCGCCGACCTGCCTCTGATTCAGAAAGTTATCGTGCTCGACCCCATCGACGACCTTCAGGAGAAGGAGATTCTGATGGACGATGTGAGGGCTATGGGTCGTGAGCTGCTCAAAGAGGATAAGGAGGGCTTCCTCAAGATTGGTCAGGCTATCCAGAACGACGACCTGGCAACCATCACCTACACCAGCGGTACCACCGCCGACCCCAAAGGCGTATGTCTGTCCCACCGCAACTACACCGCCAATGTGGAGCAGGCACTCACGCTGATGGACATCGACAGCTCGTGGCGTACGCTCATCATCCTCCCCTTGGACCACTGCTTCGCCCATGTTGTAGGTTTCTACATCTTTATGCACAAAGGTGCACAGGTGGCCACCGTGCAGACAGGTAAGACCGGCAACGCAACTCTGAAGAACATTCCCATCAACATCAAGGAGATTAAACCCCACATCATCCTCTCGGTGCCCACTCTGGCCAAGAATTTCAAGAAGAATATCGAGACCAGCATCAAGGCCAAAGGTAAATTCGTGGAGACCCTCTACAACTGGGGCCTCAAGAATGCCATCGCCTACAACGGCAATAGTGACAAAGAGCGCGGCAAGGGTCTGAAGGCTCTGCGCAAACCTCTGGTATGGTTCTTCGACAAGCTCGTATTCTCGAAAGTTCGCGAGGGCTTCGGTGGCGAGATGAGATTCTTCGTTGGTGGTGGCGCCCTTCTGGACAAGGATTTGCAGGTATTCTTTATGGCTGTTGGTATGCCTATGTTCCAGGGCTACGGTCTGAGTGAGGCTACCCCCGTTATCTCCTCCAACGGTCCCCGCAGGTACCAGTTCGGCTCGAGCGGCGTGATGGTCAAACCCTTCGAGATGAAGATTTGCGACCCCGACGGCAACGAGCTCCCCGAGGGCGAGAAGGGCGAGATGGTATGCAAAGGCGAGAATGTGATGATGGGCTACTGGAAGAATGAGTCCTCCACCGCCGAGACCGTCAAGGATGGCTGGCTCTACACCGGCGATATGGGTGCCATCAAGGGCGACCTTCTCTATGTCTACGGCCGTTTCAAGAGTCTGCTGATTGCTGCCGACGGCGAGAAATACTGCCCCGAGGGCATCGAGGAGGCCTATGTTTCGACCTCGAAGTTCATCGACCACGCAATTCTGCACAACAATCAGGACCCCTACACTACCCTTCTCATCTCGCCCAACAAGGAGGCTATGAAGGCTGCACTTGCCCCCCTGAAACTCTCGCTCGATAGCGAGGAGGGCCAGAGGAAGATTATCGAGATGGTACAGGCCGACCTTAACGAGTATAAGAAAGGTGGCAAGTATGAGGGTCAGTTCCCCGAGCGTTGGTTGCCCGCGACCTTTGCTCTGCTGGATGAGCCCTTCACCGAGCAGAACCACCTTATCAACTCCACGATGAAGGTTGTTCGTGGCAAGGTAGAGGAGCACTTCGCTGATCGTCTCAATGCTATGTACACCCCCGAGGGCAAGGACATCTACTACAATGTAGGCAAGTTCTAAACCGTCCTCGTGTGCATAATAAACCAAAGGCTGACCTCCGCAATGGGGGTCAGCCTTTGGTTTGTAACAATGGACAATTGAAAATGGACAATGGGCAGGAGGCAATTATACCCTCCCCTAAGTTAGGGGAGGGTCCGCGAAGCGGGGGAGAGGTCTGTTGTGCTTCGGTAGTGAGATGGGAGAGATGGGAGAGATGGGAGAGATGAGAGAAATGAGAGTTTCCCCTAATTTCCCTAATTTCCCTAAACTCCCTTAAGGTCCTTAAGGTCTTTAAGGCCCTTAATGCCCTTAATGCCCCTTTTCGCCCTTTTGGGCCTTTCCAACCCTTAGTTAGGGGAGGCTTTTCTATAAACCACATAAGACTCAACTCTCCCGTTCTTATGGGCACAAAATTTGATTCTTTGGGCCGAAAGAGCCACCCGGGCACAATAAAATTGTGGCGCGGGGCGTATTAATCAAAAAAATAATTACCTTTGCATCACAATTACAACACCTTACATATTACGACAATGATTAAGACAGACTCACCCGTGAGGGCACACTCTGAACAAGAGGAGAGCTACAAGGCTTTCACCAAAGACAAACGAACAAGAACCTTCAGGAGCAACGACGCAGTCTACTCCTCCTCCCCCCGCGACGGTGGCGAGGAGCGCACCGAGAAGCGTCACTCCTACAATCCCAATTTCACACGCGACAATCAGCTCACCGAGCGCAACCGCCGTCAGGCAGAGTTCCGTTCGGAGCGTGGCCACTATGGCCGCTCGGAGGGTGAGCGAAACTATAACCGAGAGGGCGGCTACCAGCAGCGCGAGAGGAGTTTCAACCGCGAGGAGCGCAACTTCAACCGCGAGGAGAGGCCCTACGGTCAGCGCGAGCGTTCCTTCAACCGCGAGGGCGGCTACCAACAGCGCGAGAGGAGTTTCAATCGCGAGGAGCGCAACTTCAATCGCGAGGAGAGGCCCTACGGTCAGCGCGAGCGTTCCTTCAGCCGCGAGGGCGGCTATCAGCAGCGCGAGAGGAGTTTCAACCGCGAAGAGAGGCCCTATGGTCAGCGCGAGCGTTCCTTCAGCCGCGAGGGCGGCTACCAGCAGCGCGAGAGGAGTTTCAACCGAGAGGAGCGCAACTTCAACCGCGAGGAGAGACCCTATGGTCAGCGCGAGCGTTCATTCAACCGCGAGGGCGGATTCAAGAGGGCCGGTGCAAAGCCCGCAGGTCGCAAACCCTTTGGTGAGCGCCGTTCGGAGCCCAAGCCCTTTGTCAACACCGCCAACCACTACACTCTGGAGAACTATCCAAGTTACGATGCACCCCAGCAGGAGGGCGCTATCCGTCTGAACCGCTACATCTCTATGTCGGGCATCTGCTCGCGTAGGGAGGCCGATGAGTACATCACCCGTGGCGAAATCACCGTCAATGGCGCAGTAGTGACCGAGCTCGGCAGCAAGGTTATGCCCGGCGATGTTGTATGCTACAACGGTGAGCAGATTCAGAACGAGAAGAAGGTCTACATCGTGATGAACAAGCCCAAAGGCTTTGTGACCACTCTCGACGACCCCCACGCCGACAAGAGCGTGATGGACCTGGTGAAGAACGCCTGCACGGAGCGCATCTACCCCGTAGGCCGTCTGGACAAGAATAGTGTGGGCGTACTGCTGCTAACCAACGATGGCGACCTGGCCAAAAGGCTCACCCACCCCACCTATGAGAAGAAGAAAATCTATCAGGTGAGCCTCGATAAGCACCTCACCCGAGCCGATATGGAGCAGATGATTCTCGGCATCACCCTCGAGGATGGCGACATCGCCGCCGACGACATCTGCTATGTAGACGACCCCAAGATGAAGAATGCCGTTGGCATTGAGATTCACTCGGGCCGCAACCGTATCGTTAGGCGTATGTTTGAGCATATGGGCTACCATGTGGGCAAACTCGACAGGGTTTACTTCGCAGGACTCACAAAACAGAAACTCAAGCGAGGCGAGTGGCGATTCCTCACCGAAAAAGAGGTCGCTATGCTTAAGTCGGGCAGCTACGAGTAGAGCATCACACATACTTTTCCCCTCCGCTTCACCCCAAAGGTGAGAACCCCAGGAGGAGGGAAGCACCACCACAAGGGACTCTTTCTTGCTGACCTTCTCGGCAAAGAAGGGTCCTTTTTTGGACTCCTCACCCCACCCTCAACCAATGACCAACAACAACCTCAACAAAGTACAACTATGAAAAGTTACCCCCGAAGAGCTCTCACTGTAGTTCTCACATCACTCCTTCTGCTCTTTGACCCCCTCCACTCGGCAGCTCAGAAACCCACCATTAACGACCCCGCAGCCCCCGGGCGTAAGAGCGTCGGCCTCGTGCTGAGCGGCGGCGGTGCCAAAGGTGCTGCCCATCTGCGCGTCATCAAGGCCATAGAGGAGGCCGGCATACCCATCGACTACATCGCAGGCACCTCCATTGGCTCAATCATTGGCGGCCTCTATGCCGTAGGTTACAGCATAGAGGAGATTGAGGAGCTCTACACAACGATGGACTGGTTTGAGATTTTCACCGACCGCAACTCGCGCGAAAGGCAACTCTTCGCCGACAAGAAGAAGGATGATGCCTATATGTTCGACCTGCTCCTCTCGACCGACAACATCTCCATTCCGAGTGGCATTGTTCGTGGCGACCGCTTTATGGACCAACTCAGCGAGCTCCTGCTGGGCTATCAGCATATGGACTCCTTCGACTCGCTCCCCATACCCTTTGCGTGCGTATCCTACGATATGAACACAGGCAGCGAGTATGTGGCCCGCGGAGGCGACCTCTCGGCTGCCATCAGGGCGAGTATGTCCATCCCCGGAGTCTTCAAGCCCGTCAGGTACAACAATATGGTCTTGGTCGATGGCGGTGTCTACAACAACTTTCCAGTGGATGTGGCCAAGGATATGGGAGCCGACATTGTCATAGGCGTGGACCTCACAGACGGCCTCCGCACCAATGGCGACATAGAGAATATGGTCTTCATCTTCGAGCAGCTCACCAGCTTCCTCGGGCGCGACAACTACAACAAAAATGTGGCCCTGTGTGACTACTACATCCACCCCGAGGTGGCCCCCTATACGGCTGCGAGCTTCAACCGCGAGGCTGTCGATTCGCTCGTGATGCGTGGCGAGCGCGAGGCCGACAAGCACCGCGAGGGGCTCCAAGCACTCCGCAAGGAGATAGGCCTACCGGAGGGTTACCGCCCACCCAAGAGGGACCGCCACTACTCCAAACAGACCCCACTCAGGATTGGCAACATCACCCTCAAGGGTTTCTCACGCTCGGAGGTGGATATGATGACCGAGTACCTGAACCTGAAGCCCTACACCATCGTTACGCGCGAGGAGTTCAATCGCAACATTGAGCAAATCAGAAACATAGGCGGTTTCGACTTCGTGACCTACACGCTCTCCAACGAGCCGCCCTATGACCTAACAATAAGCGTCGACGAGAGGCAGAACACCTCTGTGCATGTCGGTTTTCGTTTCGACTCCCAGGAGCTCGCATCGCTCCTGCTGGGCACCGAGATAACCCTGAGCGGCAACTATTTCAAGCCCAAAGTGGCACTCACAACCCGTCTGAACGACAACCCCTATTTCCAGGTCGAGGCATCGAGCAGCCGAGTATTCTTTGGAGAGTTCTCGTTCCACTACCGCTATCAGTACAACAACTTCGCCTTCTACAAGGCGGGTAGGCGTTCCCACACCTCCACCTTCAATCTGCACAACTTGGGGCTCAAGTTCACCGACATATACCTTCGCAACTTCAACCTCTCGGCTGGTATCTACGGCGACATCTTCGACTTCCATGAAACATTCTATCAGGGCGGTATGTTTGAGGCCGAATCGGAGGGCTACATCAACTACAATCTCTCGGGCCACTACGACAATCTGAACGATGCCTACATCCCGACCGAGGGTTGGTCGCTCGATATGTCCTACACGCTCCACACCAACAACGGCGTGGAGGTGCACCACCACACCCCCTTTGCGGCTCTGCAATACAAACTCACGGGTGCAATCTCTATGAGCGACTGGGTTACGGTAGTGCCCTCGCTCTATGGTCGCACACTCGTGGGCAAGGAGCCCACCTACCCCTACTTCAACGCCCTCGGAGGCATACTCCCCGCAAGGTATGTGCCCCAGCAGATGCCCTTTGTGGGTATTCAGCACATCGAGCAGTTTGACAACTCGGTGATGGTTGGCTCACTCGAGGCGAGGATGAAGATCACCGGCAACCACTACCTATCGGCCATCTGCAACGGCCTCATCCAGAATGACAACTTCCTTAGGATGTTTCGCGGCGAGGATGCGCTCGTGGGCTTCGGCCTGAAGTACACCTACAACACCTCACTCGGCCCCCTCTCGGTGCTTGCCAGTGGCACCAACCTCACGCCCGTGGGAGGCCTCTACCTCAGCTTCGGCAAAAACTTCTGAGGAAATGGACAATTGAAAATTGAAAATTGAAAATTGAGAGTTGAGAGTTTAGAGTTGTGCATTTTGCATTTCCCATCGGCCCTTTACAATAGTTCACGGGTATTAAAATTAATACCCGTATAGGCGAGCGTCGTCGACAGACCTCTCCCGCCCTAAAGGGCACCCTCCCCTAACTTAGGGGAGGGAAAGGCCAAAAGGGCTAAAAGGGCCAAAAGGGCCTAAGGGGCATATGGGTCTTATGGGCCTTATAAGACCTATAAGACCTATAGGACCTTAAGGACCTTAAGGACCGCCTTAGGTCGGTAGACGGTCGTCGGTAGACGATTGTCGGTCGTCGGTCGCCATAAATCACAAGAGCCCGCCAAGTGTTTGGCGGGCTCTTGTGGCTTAATTGTGTGCTAAAATTAGAGTGCAGCGGCAGCCTCGGCAGCAACCTCAGCAGCAGCCTCAACAACCTCAGCAGCAACTACGGGGTCACCCATAAGGCCGGTTACAAGGAAGGTAACAGCAACGGTGATAATCGCGTAGAGCTCGGGGAATACGGCCAAAAGAAGGGTCTTACCCATCACATCGTAGCCACCACCGATAGCAGCGATACCGTTGGCACAAATCTGGCCCTGACGGATTGCCGAGAACAAACATACCATACCTACAGTTAGACCAAGACCAAAGATGGCAGCAGCCTGCATCAAGGTGATACCGTCGGTCAGGTAGCCCTGAACGAAGAAGAATGCTGCAAAGCCATAAAGACCCTGAGTTGCGGGCAGAGCCGAAAGAATCATCGACTGACCAAACGAGTTCATACGCTTCTTCATCGAACCAACAGTTGCGTTAGCTGCAATCGAAGTACCGTAGGCACTACCAATACCGGAGAGTGCAACCATAAGCACTACACCAATGTAAGCAAGAATAATGTTCATAATCTTAAAATGTTTTTAGTTTGTTAATTTTTTATTGATTTTTAGTTTTGTTTTTGTTTCCTGAAAGGAGTGTAGATTCTGGTCGAAGCCTCGAAGCCTGCGTTCTTGTAGAACTCAATGAAGGTGAGTCGCATAGGGTGAACAAAGGCACCGATGGCCGACATAAAGATGTTGATACCGTGACCGAAGGCCAGGATGATGAACATCACCAACTGACGCAGACCGGGGGTATCGGGAGCAAGGCTGCCTGCAAGGTCGTTGAACACCACCGCCAGCGCACCACCCGAAAGGCTGATTGCAAACAGACGGACATAACTGAGCACATCGCCCAGCAGACCCGTGAGGTTGTTGTAAGTATCCCACAGACCCGAGCCGAAGTTAATCAGAGGGTTCCTATTGGGGTTATTCAGGAGCAGCATCAAGACTGCACCCACACCCAAGATCCCTAAGCACAAGGGCGACGAGAACGAGAAGCCCTCAACACCCACCATAGGCAGCAGGAATGCCAACAGGCAGTCAACCAAGATGATAAGCCAGCCCAGAGTGCCAAACGAGTATTTGAATCCGTAGGCTATCGTGGTGTTTATCACATTGAGCACCAGAGCGAAAATAATCTGCACAATACCGCAGCCGAGTGCGATATAGAAGAGTTGGTCGTTGATGGTCTTCATCGCGTTGTTGTACCACTCGGGCACACCCGAGTCAATCATCGACACGCCATAGATATTACCCACCAGCAGACCGAAGAGCACCGAGCCCAGACCCAGCCACATAACCAACTGGGAGATGAGGCGCATACCCTTCATCTTCTTCAGATACATAAAAAGACCTATCAGGAAGAAGGTTGCACCATAGCCCGCATCGCCAATACAGAAGCCGAAGAAGAGCATATAGAAGGGTGCAAAATACTTGGTAAGGTCCATAGTGCCATACTTGGGAACAGCGTAGAAGTCGCCCACAAACTCAAAGGGTTTGGCAAACCAGCCATTCTTGAGTTTCACGGGGGTGTCGTCCTCCATTGTGGGTTTCTCCTTAACGAAGATTACATCGCCCTCGGCCTCGAGCATAGCGTCGACCTCGGCGGCGTTCTCCTCGGGAGCCCAGCCCTGAAGCACGATGAGGTGACCCTCGGCCTCCTTGTCGCCACTGCGGCTCACCTGGCTGAACTGGAGTTCGTCCTTGAGACCGTTGGCGTGCTGAGCAATCAGCTCCTCGCTCGCCACGCAGCGGGCCATAACCCTCTCCCACTCCGACTTCTCGGCCTCCAGAGCCTTCACCTCGGCATATTTATCCTCGGCTGTGAGCTTGGGGGTCCTCAGTAGTTGAGCGTCAATCTGGGGTGCGGGCTCACCCTTGCGGCCAACGGCCACAAAGTAGGTGGTGCCGTTGTGCTCCGCGATGGGCTCAACGGTGTACTGCTCGTCCCACACCTTCATACCCTGCACAAACTCGTTCGTGTAGCACGAGTAGAAGTAGAGCAGGATACCCTCTTGTGTAAGACGCTCGATGGTCGAAGGGGTGAAGTCGCCCCACATAGACAACTCCTCGGCCTCCTTGGTGGCTTTGGCAATCTGTGCGCCGAGGCTCTCAATGCGCCCCGAAGCCGCCACATACTGCTCATAGGCCTCCTCGCCCGAGGCAAAAGGCTCGCCACCCTGATAGGCGGGATTCTTCTTGAGGGCCGAGAAACTCTCGGCAGCGGCCTTGTGGGCCTCAATCTCGCCGAGCACCTCGCGCTCCTTGTCATTGGGTTCCCATCCACTGGTTGTGATATCCACAACTCCGAGTTCCTGCAATCGTGTCAGGAACTCCTCCTGTGCCTTATGATAGAGCACAAGAGTATATTTGTTCATCTTTACTATCATAACTCTTGGACAGGATTTTGTTCGTGTTTGGTCTTAACAATCTTCTGGGCGCTCTTGGAAAGGTTCTCCTCATCCTCCAGGAATCGTTTAATCTTCCTAATGGCGTCCTCATAGCCCGGAATCTGCACCTTTTCGTACAGATTGACCTTCTGTGTGGTCTTCTTGCGAGCGTGGTCCAACAGCTCTGTACGCCTCTGGAAGACCTCAAACTCGATACCCAGACGGGCTATCGACTTGAGCACCTCCACACCGTCGGCATACCACGCCGGCGATGAGAAGAGGTCGTAGGGACGCTGCTCAAAGATGACCTCCTTGAGTGCAGGAATCTTCACGCCGGCAATCTTGTTGACCCCCAGCACGACATCCTTCACCTCCAGAAGGTCGCTCTCGAACTCTCCCCACAGCGAGGCCATATAGTCATAGCGGGCCATAAGCTCCTCTATGCGGCGTTGGTAGCCCTCCGCCTTATCCTTGGCGGCCGACACCTCCACCCTCAGGGCCGACTCCTTACTCTTGATGGTAGGGAGGGCCTTCTGGCGCATCTTGAGCTGCTTGCCGAGTTCGCCGAGCGATGTCTTATTATATTGAAACTTTATTGCCATCTAATTCTGTTGTTTAGAATGGTTTTTGCTTTTATCACGGTTAATTTGTTGGTTTTTCGAGCTATTTTTTCTCTTCCGGCGAGGGAGCATAGTGGTGCTATGTGACCGAGCCGAAGAGGAAAAAGAGCCGAAAAGACGACAAATTATTTCCAGTACTTCTCAACAAGCTCCGACTTAATGGTCACCTCCGATTTCTTGAAATACTTGGCAAACAGAGTCCAAGCGGTATCAAGCATCTCGGTGATGTCGATGTTCACATCAATCGAGAGCAACTTGTCGGAGTACTCCTTAGCAAACGCCAGAGCGCGCTCGTCGTAGTCCGAGAGGTCGAAACCGTTCTCCAGTTTGGTCTTCGCACCCGCAGCATCCGAATAGAGTCGTACGGCGGCGTTCATAACCTGAGGATGGTCCTCGCGGGTCTTCTTGCCGATAACGAGCTGTTTCAGACGCGAAAGCGAGCGGAAGGGGTCTACGATAACCTTACCGGTGTCGGTGTCGTTCCTCAGGAAGAGCTGACCCTCGGTAATGTAACCCGTATTATCGGGAATTGCGTGGGTAATGTCGCCACCCGAAAGAGTCGTCACAGCGATGATGGTAATCGAGCCACCCGAGGGGAGCTGCACAGCCTTCTCGTAAATCTTTGCCAAATCCGAGTAGAGCGAACCGGGCATAGAGTCCTTCGAGGGAATCTGGTCCATACGGTTGGACACGATAGCCAGTGCGTCGGCATAGAGGGTCATATCGGTCAGAAGCACCAGCACCTTCTCGCCCTTGTCGGCTGCAAAGTACTCGGCAGCGGTCAGAGCCATATCAGGCACCAGCAGACGCTCCACGGGAGGATTCTCGGTGGTGTTCACGAAGCAGACAATCCTATCCAGCACACCTGCGTTCTCGAAGAGGTTTTTGAAGTAGAGGAAGTCGTCGTTGGTCATACCCATACCACCGAGGATAATCTTATCGGCCTTGGCGCGGAGTGCCACATTGGCCATCACCTGGTTGTAGGGCTGGTCGGGGTCGGCGAAGAAGGGAATCTTCTGACCCGACACGATGGTGTTGTTAAGGTCGATACCTGCGATACCGGTAGCAATCAGCTCCGAAGGCTGACGGCGGCGGAAGGGATTTACGGTGGGGCCACCAATCTCCCTCTCCTCGCCCTCAACGGGTGCGCCACCCTCGAGGGGCTCACCGTAGGCGTTGAAGAAGCGGCCTGCAAGACCGTCACCAACCTTCAAGGTGGGGGGCACGCCGTGGAATACGACCTCCGCATCGGTGGAGATACCCTCGGTGCCCTCGAATACCTGCAAGGTCACCTCATCGCCCATAATCTTCACCACCTGGGCGAGGTGGCCACCAACGGTTGCAAGCTCATCGTTGCCCACACCTGTGGCGTGGAGGCTGACGGTAGCTTTTGTGATGTTGTCAATCTTGGTGTATATCTTCTGAAATGCTTTTGTAGTCATAACTTTTTCTCTCCTTCGTTTTTATTTGGTTGCTACCAGAGCCCTAATCTCGGACTCATATTTTGCAAACTCCTCGCTCTTCCACTCGGTGTAGTTGAGCTGCTTGAAGAGGTTGATGAGGTTCTTGAAGAAGGCGGAGCAATCCTCAAACTCGGCGAAGCCATACTGTTTGCGGCACACCTCCATCACAAAGTCGAACATATATTTCTGACGGTCGATGGGGCAGTTGGCGTCGATGTCGTCGAATGCGTCCTGCTGCAAGATGACAAAGTCTACGAGCTCGCTCTTCCAGAACATCTCGTGGTACTCTACGGGCACACCGTCATCACCCAAGATGTTGATCTGCTCGGCGGCCTCCTTACCCCTGCGAACAAGGGTCTTGCCCTCCATTACGCTCTTCACCCAGCCCTCTTCGATGTGCTCATCAAGGTAGTCTACAATCTCGGGATACTCCAAGTATTTCGAGTAGCTATCCAGAGGGTCGATTGCGGGGTAGCGTTTCGAGTCGGCACGCTGCTGCGAGAGTGCATAGAAGCACCTTGCGGCCTTCTTGGTGGACTCCGTAACGGGCTCCTTGAGGTTACCACCCGCGGGCGACACGGTACCGAGGAAGGTTACCGAGCCTGTTGCACCGCTGCGAAGGTGTACAAGACCTGCCCTTGCGTAGAACGACGAGATGATGGACGAAAGGTCCATAGGGAATGCGTCCTGACCGGGGAGCTCCTCCAGACGGTTGGACATCTCCCTCAGGGCCTGTGCCCAACGCGAGGTGGAGTCGGCCAGCAGCAGCACCTTAAGACCCATTGCGCGGTAGTACTCGGCGATGGTCATACCGGTGTAAACCGAGGCCTCACGAGCAGCCACAGGCATATTGGAGGTGTTACAGATGATGGTCGTACGCTCCATAAGTTTGTGACCCGTGCGGGGGTCGTCAAGGTGGGGGAACTCTGCGAAAATCTCCACAACCTCATTTGCACGCTCACCGCAAGCAACCATAATAATAAGGTCTGCCTCGGCCTGTTTCGAGATGGCGTGCTGCAACACGGTCTTACCTGCACCAAAGGGGCCGGGGATGAAGCCCGTACCACCATCGGCAATGGGGTTGAAGGTGTCGATAGCCCTCACACCGGTCTCCATAATGCGGCTGGGGCGGGGTTTGGCGGTGTAGGCCTTGATGGCCTTCTTCACGGGCCAACGCTGCACCATAGTCACCTGGTGGTCCTCACCCTTCGAGTCGGTCAGAACGGCCACAACGGTGTTCACATTGTACTCGCCGGCCTCGGTGAGCGACTTGATGGTGTAGCTCTCCTCCATAGTGAAGGGGACCATAATCTTGTGGGCAACCCACAGCTCCTGGACCTCACCCAGCCAGTCGCCGGCGGTGACGATGTCACCCACCTTTGCCAAAGGCTTGTAGGCCCAGAGTTTCTCATAGTCGATGGGGTCGGTCTTAGTACCGCGCTCAATGAAGAGGCTCTCCATACGCTCCAAGTCGTTCTGAAGACCATCGTAGTTACGCGAGATGATACCTGGTGCAAGGGTAGCCTCGAGCATATGGCCCTCGAACTCCACCTCTGTACCAATCTTCAAGCCGCGTGTCGAGTCGAACACCTGCACATAGGCATCCTTACCCGTTACTTTGATTACCTCGGCCATCAGCTTCACGCCACCGACGGTGATGTAGCAAATCTCGTTCTGCGAAACAGCACCCTCCGTACGCACAATCACGATGTTGGAGATAATACCTTGAACTTTTCCAGTAGTTTTCATTAATAAGTCTTTTATTGTTTTTTTGAATTATCTGCTTTTTCTTACTCCCCGACTACTCCTCGGCAAAGTGACGCTCGGCCTCGGCAATGCGGTCCTTGGCACCAAGCGAGGCCACAAGCCTCTGGAACATCTCTTTGCCCCTCTCGGCATCGAGTTTGGCCCAGCGGTCCACAAGACCCAGGCGCACGATGTAGCCCAGAAGGAAGTTGATGTTGAAGTAGTCGAAGGTGGAGAGCCTCTCCGAAATGGACCAACGGATAAGGTCAATTCTATGCTCCTTATCCAGCAGGTTGTCGTTCTCGCCCAGAGCAGCAATGAGGCTGTCGATGTAGTCAATCTCGCCCTTCAGACCGAAGTCAGCTGCCGAGGAGCGCAGAAGCTGCTGGACAATCTCACCCGAGCCCACCATCTGCTCGGCAATCTGAAGGCCCTTAGCACGGGCGGTCAGGGCAGCAGTGATGTTCCTCAGATTCCTATCGGCCTCGCTCCACTCCCTCAGGAAGCGACAACCGCTTCGCGAGCAGTAGCGATAGTAGGCAGCGTAGAGCTCACCGGCAAAGCTACCCTCGGTGTTGATTCTCTGAAGGCGCTCGTCGTCGGGGTCAACCTCCCCACTCTCGACCTCTGCAAAGAGTTCAATCACCTCGGCCAGCTCGCGGGGCAGCTCACGAGGCTCTCCAAGCTCTACTTCCAACTCCTCACGCGAGAAGTTGCCGAGCCTCGAGAAGCTCTCTCTGCCACTCTTCATATTGGCCATATTGCAAACATCGTGGAAGAGCCTCCAGCCGGCCACCGCACGGGCATCCTCACGCGACAGTTCGGCCGAAATCTCGTCGATAATCTCGCGCGCATCGAAGCCCTTGAGGTCGCCATCCAGAGAGTAGTCCCTCAGGCTCGCAACAAGGCAGTAATAGTTTTTGGCCATACTCTTTCTCTTAATTACATTAGTAGAGCATCTTTACGACCTTCTCCTTCAGGTACTCGGCCAGCAGGGCGCTGAAGTCCTCCTCGGTGAAGCTGATGTAGTAGCCACCCTCCTTGGGAGCCACCTTGAAGCCACTCTTAACCTTCTCCGAGTAGCCCACCTCGATACCCTCCGACAGCAGAGCCTTGACGGCAGCCTCGGCCTCGGCCTCGAACTTCTCTTTCATCTGGGCGGGAAGAATTGCCTCCAGAGCCACACGCTCGCCACTCCAGCCGCGTGCGATACCGAGGAGCATCTCCTTCACAAACTCCACATCCAAGAGGGCTGCGTGAACAGCGGGAGCGGTGGTCTTAGCCACCACGAGGTTGGTGATGTTCTCCTTGAGGGCCGCAACAACCTGACGGGTTGCGAGAGCCATCTCGGTATCGTTGTTCTTCTTCAGCTCGGCAGCCTTCAGCTCGGCAGCCTTCACGATAGCGGCAGCCTTCTCTTCGGCCTCGGCCACGAGTGCAGCAGCCTTAGCCTCAGCCTCAGACACCATCTTCTCGGCCTCCTGGCGACCTTTCGAAAGACCCTCCGAGTAGAGTTTCTCGGTGAGTTCCTGCAATTTCTTATTCTCCATTGTTCTGTTTTTTGTGATTATTTATTAATGATTTTGTTTGTTTCGTTCTTTTCCGACGCCCCCGTTCACACTACTGGTGCTCCCTACGCAGCAGGTCGGTCACAACCTTCACAGGCGAGAAGGTCGAGATGGGCACCTCCACGAAGAGGGTGTTCCAGTTGGACATAGCGCCATTCCAAAGGCCGGGGAGCTCTTGTGCCAAGAGGGTGCGACCACTCTTTGACTTGCTCGAGATGAAGCCCGTGGCGGGGTCGGTATAGTTCCTCAGGTCGAACTTCTCGCCCCTCCAGTTGCGCGTTGCGCAGACCAAATCTACGGGGTTGAAGTGGGTAGCCTCGGCCATAAGACTCTTCTGCTCGGGGGCAATCTGCGACGACTCGGCAATCTGGAGTGCCACAGTGCCGTCGGCCGATTCTGCCCAGAAGGGGCCACCACCGGGCTCACCCTCATTGCGCACCATACCGCACACCCTCAGAGGGCGGTCCAGAAGTTTCAGGAGTTCTGCCCTTAGAGCCAACCCCTCGAGTGCCTTCACACTCTCGGGAAGCACCACACACATCTCCTTCTCCACGAACTCCACAATCTCGGGGAGATTGGCAGTATTCTGCTCCAACTGCTCCACATATCCGAAGATGCGCCTCTGGAGGCTCACCAACAATCCGGCCAGAACCTCTTTGTATTTGATGGTGTCGCCCTTCAGGTGGTCGGGGGCCACATTGTCGATAGTCTTTATGAAGATGAGGTCGGCATCAATGTCGTTCAGGTTCTCGATGAGGGCGCCGTGTCCTGCGGGACGGAATAGCAGTCTGCCATCCGACTCACGGAAAGGAGTGCAATCCTCATTGACGGCAATCGTATCGGTGCTGCTCTTCTGCACCGACATCGAGATGTCGTACTTAACCTCGTAGCGCCTCTCATAGCGCTCCCTCACGCTGGCGAAGAGTTCGCTGAAGCCCTCCACATGCTCGGGCGATACGGTGAAGTGGATGTTCACCTTGCCCTGGCTTGCGGCATACATAGCACCCTCGGCCAAGTGCTCCTCAAAGGGAGTACGCGCACCGGTGGTGTACTTGTGAAAAAGAAGAAGACCCTTGGGCTTGGAGCCATACTCGAGCCCCTCGCCAACAATGGCCTTCACAATCTCACGCAACCCCGCCTCGCGTGACACCTTCGAGAAGAGTTCCTCGACAAAGGGGAACTTATCCATATTGGATGCGAGCTTCTCCACCGTGGGATTCATCACGCCGCTCTCCACATAGGCAAAGAGGTCCTTGAACATACGGGTAGCAGCTCCGCTGGCGGGCACAAACTTCTCTATTTTCTTTTCGTCCTGCACTGCACGGTACTCGGCACGATACTGGGCGGCCTGCTCCTCGCCGATGGCAAGGATACCATCGCCAACGCGGGCCGAACGCACAATCCTCAGGAAGGGAAAGCCGTTACGAAAATTCTCGATTTGTCTTTCGACGGCCTCTTTGCTAAGGCCGTGCTGCTCGATTTGAAGAAGGTCCTCTGGGGTAAACATAGCGCAAAAAAGTTAGCGTGAAAGTTAGTGGTTTAATTTATAAAAATTAATCCGTCAAAGTTAGCGTATTTTTTCGCTTCGACAAAAACATTTATCAACTTTTTATACACATTTCGCACCCTTTAGAGGCTCTTTTCGATTTTTTCGCCAACAGGCCCAATCAATTTTCGGTTTTGAATTTTGAATTTTGAATTTTGTGGTATCTTTGTAGGTTGATATGGTACGCATTAAAGAGAACATAGACATCGCCCCCTACACCTCCTTCGGCACACACGCCCGCGTTGAGAGGCTCGTAGAGTGGGACAATAAACACGACCTGGTGGAGTTCCTTCGCAGCGAGGGAGCCGCCTACATCGCGCCCGGTAGCCGCTGGACCATCCTCGGCGAGGGCTGCAACACACTCTTCACAAAAGACTTCGCGGGCACCATCCTGCGCTCCACAGCCAAGGGTATCGAAATCCTCGAGGAGAACGAGGACTACCTCATAATTCGCGCCTCGGCAGGCGAGGTGTGGGACGATGTGGTGGCGTGGTGCTGCGAGCGCGGCCTCTGGGGTGCAGAGAACCTCTCTGCCATTCCCAGCAGTGTGGGTGCTTCGGCTGTGCAGAACATCGGAGCCTACGGTGTGGAGGCCAAGGATATAATTGACAAGGTTGAGTACATCGACATAGCCACCCTCCAAGAGGGCGTAATCAAGGGCTCGGAGTGCAAGTTCGGCTACCGCGAGAGCATCTTCAAGCACGAACTATCCGAGAGGGTCATCATCACAGCCGTCTGCTACCGACTCTCCAAACACGCCTCTCCCCACCTCGACTACGGCACCCTGCGTCCCGAGGTAGAGAAGAGTGGTGATGTGAGCCCTATGGGCATACGCCGTGCTGTGGTGGCCATCAGGGATAGCAAGCTCCCCGACCCCAAGAAGATAGGCAATGCCGGCAGTTTCTTCAAGAACCCCATCCTACCCCGCGAGCAGGTCGAGGCGCTCAAGGCACAATACCCCGCAATGCCCATCTATGAGGTGGCGGGCCGCCCCGAGTGTCTGAAGATTGCCACGGGCTGGATGATAGACTCGCTCGGCTGGAAGGGTCAGCAGATGGGGCGTGCGGGTGTACACAAGAATCAGGCTCTGGTGCTCATCAACTGTGGCGACGCCACCGGCAGCGAGGTTATGGCCCTTGCCGAGAGGATTTGTGAGCAGGTGAGTGAGCACTTCGGAGTGGAGATTTCACCCGAGGTGAACATCCTATAATTTAAGCAGTTAGTTAGGAAATGACACTTTTAGAAAAGTTTGAACGATACATAGCCGACCACGAGCTTGTGACCAAGCAGAACCGAATAATCCTCACCGTCAGTGGCGGTGTGGACTCGATGGTTATGATGCACCTCTTTGTGGCGGCCGGTTACAATGTGGCTGTCGCCCACTGCAACTTCCAACTTCGCGGCACCGAGAGTGAGGAGGATGAGCAACTCGTGGCCGAGCAAGCCGCAAAACTGGGTATCCCCCACTTCAACAAACGCTTCGACACCAAGGGCGAGATGGCCCTGACGGGTGAGAGCGTGCAGATGGCCGCCCGAAGGCTTCGCTACGCGTGGTTCAACCAGCTCTCGGCCGACGAGGGCTACGACACCATAGCCGTCGCCCACCACGCCGACGATAGCATCGAAACCTTCTTCATAAACCTTCTGCGCGGTACGGGCCTCAAGGGCCTGACGGGCATAAGCCTTCTGAACGGCAAGGTCATTCGCCCTCTGCTGTTCGCCTCGCGCCACGAGATTAAGGAGTATGCCAAGAGCAACTCCATACCCTTCCGCGAGGACTCCTCGAACCGTTCGACAAAGTATCTTCGCAACAAAATAAGGCTCGGCATTGTGCCTCGCCTCAGGGAGATTGTCCCCCAGTTTACGGGCATTATGTGCAGCAACATAGACCGCCTCACCGAAACCCAACTCTTCATCAATCACGCCATCGACAAGATTGCACGCGATGCGGTGGAACACATTGGGGGTGAGGATATTATCCACCCCGACAAGATAGACTCGGGATTCCCGCTCGGCTTTGTAATCTATGAGCTTATGAGCCAATACTACGGCTTCAAGGGCGATGTGGTCGACTCGCTCTGCGACGCTCTCAAGTCGGATGCTACGGGCAAGCGTTTCTATGCCAAAGATTGGGTGGCCTACATCGACCGCGGCCGCATCATCATCTCCCACATCGACGAGAGGGATGAGTGCGCGGTGGCAGTAAACCTCTCCAAGAACAAGGTCTACTGTGGAGGCTCGGTGCTCTATCTCGAGAAGTTGGACATCGACGCGGTGGAGAACCTGCGCGTGCCCGAGCATATAGCCCTCTTGGACCTCGACACACTCACAGAGCCCATCGAGCTGCGCAAGTGGCAGGAGGGCGACAGGTTCACCCCTCTCGGGATGACCGACGAGAAGAAAGTGAGCGACTTTCTGATTGACGAGAAGGTGTCGATGCCCGAGAAGAAGCGTCAGTTTGTGCTGACCTCGGGCGGAGAGATTGTGTGGATAGTGGGCCGCAGGATAGACAACCGCCACAAGATTACCTCCAAGACTGAGAATGTCCTCCGAATAACCAAGGAGAACTATTAATAACCAATAAGTTACCACGATATGGCAAAGGGTGTTCGTTTTAGAGATTCCTATGCGCAGTTTCAGCAGATTGTGACGGATGTGAAGGCCGGGCGCTTCGCACCCATCTATCTTCTGATGGGCGAGGAGGGGTACTTCATTGACCAACTTACAGACCTGCTGGCCGACTCCATACTTCAGGAGCACGAAAAGGCCTTCAACCAGATTGTGGTCTACGGCAAGGATACCGACGAGGGCACCATCATCAACTACGCCCGACAGATGCCGATGATGGGCGGCCGTATGGTCATTATTGTCAAAGATGCCGGCTCGCTCAAAAAAATCGAAAACCTCTCACTCTACACCGCCTCGCCCCTGGCCTCCACCGTGCTTGTGGTGGCCTGCAAGGGCAAGAGCGTGGATAAGCGTTCGGCACTCTACAAACACGCCTCCGCGAAAGGCGTAGTTTTCGAGTCGCCCCGCCCCTACGACAACGAACTGGCGCCGTGGGTGGCGACCTATCTGAGAGCCACCAAGGGGTGCTCCATCGAGGAGAAGGCCCTCAAGATGGTGACCGACTTTATGGGCACCGACATTGCCAAAATCGTGGGTGAGTTCAACAAGCTCCTCACTCGTCTGCCCGAGGGCACCAAAGTCATCACTGCCGACCACATAGAGCAGAACATCGGCATCAGCAAGGACTACAACAACTTTGAGCTTGTGGAGGCCGTCGCGCAAAAGAATTTCACGAAGGCGATGACCATTGCCGACAACTTCGCACGCAACCCCAAGGACCATCCGCTGGTGGTGACCACCTCTACCCTCTTCAACTACTTCCAGAAGATTTTTACGCTCAACTACCGAGAGTGGCAGACGAGGGTCAAAGGTATGCCTGCGGCAAACGATGGCGAACTGGCCGCGCTCATCAAGGTAAGTCCCTATGTGCTCGGTGGTTACAAGCAGGCAGCAAGGCTCTACCCGAACAAAAAAATCTTCCTCATTCTGGGCTACATACGCGAGTATGATATGAAGGGTAAGGGTATTGCCTCGGGCGGCGCCGACCAAGGCGAACTGCTCCGCGAACTACTCATGAAGATAATGATGCTCTAACCGAGTTTTCACTTGTCACTTTTCACTTTTCAGTTTTCACTTTTCTCTTTTCTCGTGTCCGAAGTGTTAATTACCATAGATGGAGCTCTCAAGCGCCTCTCGGAGGCCGCCATTGACCCCAATGACATATTGGGGTGCAACTGGGTATATGCGACCATCAACACTCTGGGACACAAGCCACTGCACCTCGAATCCAAGCTACGCCACGCCTTCGACTCTTTCGAGGCGCTCTACGGGCTGAGGCCAACCTTTTCGGCCCAAGAGATTAGAGAGGAGATATACAACCTACTCCACTTTGGGCTCTATCCCGAGGGGGGAAATACCGTAAGGCTCTACCTGGCTCCCGACGGGCAGAGGGGGGCAAGGCGCTACATCGCACACCTTGCAACCACCCCCTATGAGGGCTACGGTCTACTTTCGGTACGCCCCCGAGCGACCATTGCCAACTATGAGATTCCCTTTGAGCGTCACCAGACCTCCATATCGCTCTCGAGCGCACGCTTTGCCAGCGACTACGCCCACCGCACACAAGGAGCCACCGCCCTCCGCGCCTCACGCTCGGGCCTGCTCCTCTCCTCAGACGATGCGCCCCTGCTGGTAGCCCAGGGCTTTAGACTCTTCACCGCCCCCATATCCGAGGGTGGCCGCGACTCAGTGGAGCGTGAGCTTATGTTCAGAGTGGCAGATATGGCGGGTGTGACCATCCAGGAGAGGGCCCCGAAGGTCGAAGAGGTAGAGAGTTACAATGAGATTATGGTGTTCAAACCTACAGGTATAGAGAGCATCTATTCGGTGGGCGAAATACAGCTTGAGAACATCTATGCCCACCTCCTTGCGAAGCACCTTAAGGCTCTCTCGCGCGAAGGACTCGCTCGGTAACCTCGAGGACATCTTCGAGGTCGAATCCTCGGCTTAGGCCGAATCGTACAAGTTTTCCCTTTAGGTCATAGAGGTTTTTGTAGGAGGTAGTCTGCGCCTTCTTGGAGAGCACACTCTCAAGGCGGGAGGTATCATCCTCGGGCGTTAGTTGCCCCAGTGCCTCCTCAATCAGCGCCTCATCTATACGCTTGGCCCTCAGTGCGGCGGCAATCTTACGAGCCCCCCACCCCGAAAAGCGCATCTTTTCGCGCACATAGGCCGACGCATAGCGACCGTCATCAATAAAGCGCTCCCTCTTGAGTCTTTCGAGCACCCCACTTGCATCCTCCTCCGAGAGCCCCCAACGACGCATCGAGCCGAGTGCATCGTGGCTGCACTTCTCGGCCTTGGCGCACTGACGCATAAGAGCCACAAGAGCCTGCTCGGGTGTCTTGGTGCGAGGCGCGCGAGGTGCGGTGGTATGCTTCTCTATTTTGTACATAGAATCATTCTCGGTTTGGAGTAGAAATCCTCGTAGGTGGTCACCTCCTTGAAGCCCTTGCGAACGAGCATCTGGGCAGTTTCTATGGCGAGCCTCTCGTGAATCTCAAAGGCCAGCAGGCCACCCCGACGAAGCCCCCCGAGGGCCACATCGGCTATGCGTTCATAAAAAATGAGAGGCTCATCATTGGGAACAAAGAGTGCCTCCGAAGGCTCGAAATCCACCACATTGCGCGGCATCTCTACTCGCTCTGCCACAGGGATATAGGGCGGATTGGAAACCACCACATCGTACACTTCGGCCTCGGGCTCAAAGGCGAAAATATCGGCTCTTTCGATAGCCACCTCGGCCCCCAGAGCCTCGGCATTGGAGCATGCGACCTCAACCGCAACCTCACTGAGGTCTATGGCCTCGACCCTTGCCCCCTCAATCTCAAGCGCAAGCGAAACGGCAATGGCTCCACTGCCCGTTCCGACATCCAAAATACGCGCCCCCCTGGGTAGCTCCCTGCGGGCTATCATCAACACAAGTTCCTCGGTCTCGGGGCGAGGGATGAGCACCCCGGGGCGCACCGCGAACTTGCGACCCAGAAACTCCGTATGACCCACAATATACTGCACAGGCTCTCCTGCCGAGAGTCGGCCCAAGCGCTCCTCGAAGTCGCCCTGCTTAAATCCCTCGGGCTCAACGCCACCATCGAGCACCATCTCGAAGCGGCCAAAGCCATAGAGGTCGGCACAGAAACGCTCTGCCACCGCGACTGCCTCGGGCTCATCGTAATGCGCCACGACAGCCTCCAAAGCACGATTATAGATTTCCTTGCGAGTCATAGGACAAAGATAATGAAAAAAAAGAGAATTGAGAGTTGAAAGTTAGATGGGACATTAGGGAATTTAGGAACATTAAGGACCTTAAAGACCTTAAGGGAGTTTAGAGAATAATTTTCAATTGTCCATTTTCAATTTTCAATTGTCAATTTCCTTTCGCCCCTTGATAAAACAAAAGCCACTCGGAAGAGTGGCTTGGTACGCAACTTTGTTGCTCTTGTGGGAGTTGACGGATTCGAACCGCCGACCCTCTGCTTGTAAGGCAGATGCTCTAAACCAGCTGAGCTAAACTCCCAAAGTTTTCAGAACTGCAATTCCTTATCGGATTTGCGATGCAAAGGTAGTGCAAATTTTCTTTCCTGCAAATTTTTCGAGCAAAAAAATGCAACTTTTTTTTCGAAAAATTTTCACCCCCTAAACTAACCTTTTGTAACCCACAGCAATAGCCTTTTTCGACTACTCGCATTTTTTTTGATTCCCTACTCCCTGCCCTGGAAATCTATAATGCGGCGATCGAGGATAGCGCCACGCTCAATGCACTTGGCAGCGGCAAGCACCTCGTTCTCCCTACCCTCAATGAGCAGGTCGAGGTACTTCACTACCTCCTCAGAGAGGCTCTCGCTCGCGGTCTTATAGAAGAGCGAAGGGGTGTGGTCCACAACATAGTGGCGCACGCCCTCGACGAAATAGGTGGGCTCATCAATGGTCGTAGGCACCGACGACTCAATGGCCCCTGCCCTATCGCACGAGATATCTATAATCATCGCTCCGCGTTTCATCCTCCCGAGGTCCTCACGAGTGATGATATGGTCCTCGCGGCGGGTATCCCACAGCACAGCGTTGACCACCACATCGTAGCGGGGCAGCTCCTCCCTCACCAGTGCCTCACTCCTGCGGTCATAGACCGTAACTTCGGCACCCATCGAGGAGAGCATCTTCACCGCACCGCGGGCCGTGTTGCCCTTGCCGATGACGGCCACTTTGGTATTATAGGGGAAGACACCGTGAATCATATAGGCGTGAGCCACAGCAGCCTCGCCCGCAATCTCGTTGTTGCGCCAGAAGGAGTGGCGGCCGTTCTCGTTCATATCCTCCCACGCATAGGCTGTCAGCCCGCCCTCAATAAGGCTATCGGCAATCTCGCGGTTGCGCACAGCGTGGAGCCAGCCGAAGACCGTCTGGTCGTGGAGTTCCGAGAGGTAGTCGCCATCACCCAACTTGGGGTCACAGATGACATCCTTGCGGAGCACCTCCTCTCGCGAGGCTATCCTCACACCCATTTGGGCGTAATCCTCGTCGCTAAAGCCCAGCACCTGACCGTAGCCCTCCTCAATGAAGAGTTGCTCGGGATGGGCAAGAGAGGCAATATGTTCGGGCACGAGCGCACGACGGCGTTCGTTCTCTTTGTGGCTTATGGGGAATCCTACGGTTTTCATCGTTTGTGAAGATTTAGATAACTTTCTCCTCGGGGAGTTTTATGCGACTGCCGAAGAGCAGGTCGGTTTCGCGCAGCAGGTTGCTATCGCAGCCGCTACGGGGAAAGAAGGTGAGCTCTCCGAAGTAGATGTGGCCATTTATATTATATAGGTCCACCCTCAGGTAGGGTATGCCCTCCGAGAGGCGCGCGGCAATCTGGAACATCTGGTCCATATTCTTGGGCTTGGGCACAGTAAAACCCTCGGGGGCCTCCTTGCCGCGACGATTGTATCGCAGCAGGTTCCACTCGGGGTCGAAGAAGTAGAACTTCGTGTCGCCCGACGAGCGGTCGTAGCAGAGCATCACATCCGTAGCCACACCATTGTAGCAGGAGAACTTGTAGTCCTTCAGCTCGGTGCCGCTCTCATCAACCATATACTCCTCGGCAATAATCCGTGGCCTAATGTTCTTGTAGGGCCACTCGCGATACATCAGGTAGTAGCTCCTGGAGAGCGAAGCGGTGAGCAACTTGCGGGCAGCCTCCTTGTCGAAACTCTTGCGGTCGGTGCAGATGACCACACTCTTGCTGTCGTGGGTGGTCTTGAGCACAAACTTTTCGGGCAGTGCATCGAAGTCTATATCCTCGAAGCGCTCCCAGAGGCCCAGTGTGGGAATGATATGCTCCGCGCCAATGATGGAGGCTACATACTCCTTGGCGGCCGCCTTGTCGACCATAGCGGTGTACTCGGGCCTATGGTTGTAGACCTTGAGCCACTGGAGCTTCTCGTTGAAGGTGCGGGGATTCTCCAGATTGAGCCTATAGCCCATATCGCGGTAGAACATCATCTTCACAAAACTCGCGTCACTGACGGGGATGATGTGGTGTGAGCGCATACGCATCTTGTAGACGAACCTCAAAATGGTCTGCAAAAGGCCTCTTCGTTTTGCCATAGTGGGTCTGGAAAAAAGTTTGTGGTTTTAGTGTGGGCAAAGGTAGCTATATTTTTTCTCTCGTCAAAAAAAACTATCTTTGCCTTCGCATTGGACAATTAGAACAAACACCTATTTATATTATGATTGAAGTTGGAACCAAACACATCAGCACCACCATTGTCGACAGTAGCAATGTGGCCAGCGCCGTAGGCTCGGGCGGTCTGGATGTCTTCGCCACCCCCTCGATGGTGGCACTTATGGAGCACGCAGCGATGACTGCCGTTGCCCCCTTCCTTGCGGAGGGCGACACCACCGTCGGCACCCACATCTCAACCTCCCACCTTGCTCCCTCACCCATCGGCGCAACGATTGAGGCGGAGGCCACCGTTACGGCTGTGGAGGGTCGCAAGATTGAGTTTGAGGTGGAGGCCCGCTGTGGCGAGCAACTCCTCGGCCGCGGCACCCACACGCGCTTCGTTGTGAACGCCGCCAAGTTTATGAGCAAACTGCTCTAAAGGCTCTCGGCGGGCAGCAGTCAGCAGTCAGCAGTCGGCGCTAAACACAACACCTCGCGGGTTACAAAAATGTAACCCGCGAGGTGTTGTGTTGTCGACCGACGAGTGACAACCGACTACCGAGCTAAGTCATTAAGGTCCTTAGAGTCCTTAAGGTCCTTAAGGACCTTATTTTTCAATTTTCAAATCACCACCAGCAGTGTGGCGACCGAGATGATAGCCCAGAGCACGATGCCTAAGATGAGCGGTTTGGCGCCCACCTTTTTAATAGCCCCCAGCGAGAGGCCGCAGCCTATCATAAAGAGCGTGACGCTCAGGGCCTTACGCGAGGCGGTGACAATACCCGAAGTGAGCCACTCGGGCAGAGGTGCATAGGTATTGAGAATCATCGCGCCGATGAACAGGAAGATAAACCACGGAATGGCCACCCTCTTACCTTTGGAGCGGAAGACCAGAATGGACACCAGTGCAAGGGGGAAAATCCACAGCGCGCGGGTGAGTTTAATGGTCGTGGCCACCTCGAGGGCCTGCTGACCATAGGCCGCGCCTGCGCCCACCACCGAACTTGTGTCGTGGATAGCGATGGCCGCCCAGGTGCCGAACTGCTGTTGTGTGAGGCCCAGCGCCTGACCGATGGGCGGGAAGATAAAGAGCGCCACAGCGTTGAGAATGAAGATGGTGGCCAGCGCCAGCGAGGTGTCGTTATCGTCGGCATCTATAATGGGGGCCACGGCTGCAATGGCGCTACCGCCACAGATGGCCGTACCCGACGAGATGAGGTAGGCGTTCTTGGGGTTGACCTTCAGCACCCTGCCGAGCACCACACCCACAATCATAACGCCCACAACCGACACAATCGTGAACATCATACCCTCCTTACCTGCCGCTATGGCACTATGGGCGTTCATACCGAAGCCGAGGCCCACAACGGCCATCTGGAGCAGGTATTTCGAGCACTTCTTATTGAACTTCGCATAGGGCGCACCAATGGTGAGCGCAATGGCAATGCCCATAAAGAGCGCCACCGCAGGCTTAAGCCACAGGGCCCCCACGAGGCACAGCAAATAGACAATGGTGCGCAGCGTGGCGGTCGTGCGCTCGCTCGCCACACTCTTTACTTTCTCTCTCTTTCGTTTCATAATCTACTCTATTTAGGTAGCCGCAAAGGTAGTAATAATAAACTTTCCGCCCAAGCCATCGCACCCCACTCCTTGGCACTTGTGGCACTTATTTTGCGAATAGTGGGGGAAAATGGTTGTCCGAGGCCCCGAGCCCCGAGGCAACAAAGTTTAACCAACATTAATAGATTACTTTTATGAAAAAACTTATTCTCCTTTGTGCTGCGGCGCTGCTGTCGCTCGGCACAATCTCCGCCCAAGGGTGGGCTTGGGGCCCCAAGGTAGGCGCAACCTTCGCCACGGCCAACGGTATTCCCGACGCCAAGATTCTCCCCGGTGTGTCGGCCGGTCTGTTTTTTGAGAGCATCGCCTGCAACTGGTTCGTCATCGAGAGCGACCTGCTGTTCTCAATGCAGGGCTTCAAGGTCGACAACGAAAATGCCGACGCAAGCGTGAGGCTCAACTACATCTCGATGCCTATCCTGGGCAAATACTATGTGATTGACGGCCTCAACCTCCAGATGGGTGCCTCGTTTGACTACCTCGTACACACAAGCGCCAAGGTCAATGACGACAAGGTGGATATGGATGGCGACTTCAACCGCTTCAACATCCAACTCCTGGCAGGTCTGGCCTACGACTTCGACTTCGGAATGGTCATCGAGGGCCGCTACCGCTATGGCCTGACACCCCTCACCCCCGAGGCCGAGGATGTCTACTCGGGTATGCTCCAACTCTCGGTCGGCTGGAGGTTCTAATAAGGCACCGCTTAGGCCTGAAACAAGCGGAGGCAAACAGACGCCCCCGCTGCTTTACCCTCCCTCCCCTAAGTTAGGGGAGGGATTATATTAAGGTCCTTAAAGACATTAAGGTCCTTAAGGGGCCTATGGGGCCTATAAGACCTATAAGACCTATAAGACTTATAAGACTTATAAGCCACATAAGCCCTATCAAGACTTAGGTCGGTCGTCGGTAGACAAAAAAACGCATAGAGCGGGTGAATTTTTTGCCAACAAGATGGGCGAGGCCCGCAGCTTACTCGAGGTAAGTGAGGGTCTCGCCCGTTGCAGTTGGTGAAAAATTCACCCGCTATATGCGTTTTTTTAGTAGCCGAGGATTCGTAGCATCGACCGATAACTCTGCTCCTTGGCAAAGAGTCGGGTGTAATACTCGCCTGTCTCCTTGTCGATGTCGATGAGGATGTGCTTGGGCGCGGGGGTAAGGCAGTGCTGAATACCGCCAAAGCCACCCACCGACTCCTGATAGGCACCCGTGTGGAAGAAACCGACATAGAGGGGCTCCTCGTCGTCGAGCTTGGGCAGGAAGACGGCATTGGAATGGGACTCGCCACTATAGAAGTCCTCGCTGTCGCAGGTGAGGCCGCCGAGGAATACGCGCTGATACTCCTTGTTCCAATGGTTGATGGCCAACAGAGGATAGCGCTGGTCGATACCCCAGATGTCGGGCAGGGTGGTCATAAACGAGCTATCAATCATATACCAACGCTCCCTATCGTTCTGCTGCTTCTGGTTGAGAACCGAGAAGAGCGTTGCGCCACTCTCACCCACGGTGAAGGAGCCGAACTCGGTGAAGATGTTGGGCTCATCAACGCCGTTGAGATTACAGTTACTCTTGATTTGTGCAACAATCTCTTCGGCCATATACTCATAGTCGTAGTCGAAGTTCAGGGAGTTCTTGATGGGAAATCCGCCGCCGATATTGAGGCTGTCCAGGTCGGGACAAATCTTCTTCAGTTCGCAGTAGACCTGAATACATTTGTTGAGCTCATTCCAGTAGTATGCCGTATCCTTCATACCGGTGTTGATGAAGAAGTGGAGCATCTTGAGTTTGAGTTTCTTGTTGCCCTTGATGCGTTTTTTGTAGAACTCAACGATGTCGTTGTAGCGAATACCGAGCCTCGAGGTGTAGAAGTCAAACTTGGGCTCCTCCTCGGCCGCAATGCGGATGCCGAGCTTGCAGGGCTTCTCCAAGACGGCCTCGAGCTGGTCGAGTTCCTCTTTGTTGTCGAGCACGGGAATGGTATTCTCGAAGCCCGAATTGATGAGCGAGGCGATATTCTCAATGTACTGAAGACGCTTGAAGCCATTGCAAACCAGATACATATCCTTATTTATAAGGCCCTGCTCATAGAGTGCATTGATGATGTGGATGTCGTAGGCCGAAGAGGTCTCGAGATAGATGTCGTTCTTGAGCGCCTCCTCCAAAACGAAGGAGAAGTGCGACGACTTGGTGCAGTAGCAATAGTTGTAGGTGCCCTTGTAGTCAACCTTTGCCATTGCCACATTGAAGAGTCGTTTTGCCCTCTGGATTTGCGAAGATATTTTGGGCAGATAGGTAATTTTAAGGGGTGTACCATACTGCTTGATGATATCCATCAGGGGCACATTGTGGAAATAGAGCTCGTTGTCCTCGACGGAAAATTCGTTCTGAGGCCAATCGTAAGTCTGCTCAATCAGATCTGTGTACTTGTTCTTCATTTTTCCAAAAAAGATTTTTCTTCAACAATCCATCTTCGCTACTTTTGCAAAAATTCGGCAAAGTAATCGACTTACTTTTCCAAAACTTTCACAATGCAAAGCAAATAATTCTTTTCGAGATTAACAACACTCCGAGCTATTTTCTCGCATTTTCCGCCAATTTTACCCATTTTTACCACACTTAAGAGCCAAAACGAAACCGATTAAAAACACAAAAAACACAAAAACGGCCACACCTCCCAAAGCCCAAACCGCCAAAACAAACACCCCTCAAACCGCACAATCCGCCCAACCAACCCCCCGAATCGGAGCCAATTCCGTCCGACCAAGCCCCCGAATCGGAGCCAACTCTGCCCACGCACAATCGCCTTAGAAACATCCTCTCGGGTGCAAGAAATGGCCATTTGGCAGATTTTTGTCAGTTTTTATGACATTTTGGCTGATTATTAAATAATAATCACTACTTTTGGGAGTTCTTATCGAAGACAATAAAATAACGAAAAACAAAATACCACTATGACAGCAAAGATTAGTGCCATCATCGCACAGTACATCAACAAGGAGACCCGACTCATCATTCCCGAAGTGGGCACCCTCATCCGTCGCAAAGAGAGCGGCGAGATTATCTTTATGGATATGCTCAAGAAGAATGACGGAACTCTCATCCAGCTCATCGTAAATGCTCTGGATGTGAGCCCCAGCAAGGCTACCGAGATAGTCAACCGCTACATCGGCACCGTCAAACAGCAGCTCGAGAGCAACAAAAAGTTCATTCTCGATGGCGTGGGCGTAATCTTGGTTCGTCCCGAGGGCGGTATGGACTTCTCGTTCAACCCCTTTGCGAAATCCATCCCCGAGCCCACTCCCTCACCCGCCACAAGGCCCGCAGTTGCACCTGCACCTCGCCCACAGGCTCCCGCTCAGCAGCCCAAACCCGCTGCACCCGCGCCTCAGCCCAAACCTCAGGCACCCGTTCAGCAGCCTAAACCACAGGCTCCTGCTCAGCAGCCCAAACCTCAGGCACCCGCTGCACCCGCGCCTCAGCCTAAACCCGCGGCACCCGCACAGCAGCCCAAGCCTCAGGCGCCAGTTGCGCCCAAGCCTGCACCCAAAGCAGAAGAGCCCGCAAAACGCGAGCAGCCCGCTAAGCGACCCATCAAAAAGCCCGCCACCAAGAAGCCTCAGCCCAAGGTTGACCTTCTGACCATCGTTGCCATACTGGCAGCCGTAATGGCTCTGGTGAGCATCTTCTGGGGTTTCTCGGCATCGTCGCCCTCGTCGGACTACGACGAGAAGATGGAGCAGCGCAAGGAGTATCAGCAGCCCGTAACACTCGACGAGGCTATCGACAGCAAATCGCTCTATCAGGGTTAGTAACACCCCTCTCCCACCCCACACGGTGCGACCCGAAGCACAAAGGGGAAACTATGGGGAGAGGTGAGTTATGTTTAGGTTAGGAAGCAAAGAGAGATTAGACAACGACTGAAGATGACAGATATATTCTCGATAAAGCAACGATTTGGCATAATCGGCAATAGCGAGCCCCTGAACCGCGCCATAGAGATGGCTGTGAAGGTGGCCCCTACCGACCTTTCGGTGCTTATCACGGGTGAGAGTGGTGTGGGTAAGGAGTTCTTCCCACAGATTATTCACCACCACTCGGCCCGCAAACACCAGAAATATGTGGCCGTAAACTGCGGCGCCATACCCGAGGGAACCATCGACTCCGAGCTCTTCGGACACGAGAAAGGCTCCTTCACGGGCGCTGTGGAGGCTCGCAAAGGATACTTCGAGGAGGCCAGCGGCGGCACCATCTTCCTCGATGAGGTGGCCGAACTGCCCCTCTCGACCCAGGTGCGACTCCTCAGGGTGCTCCAGACGGGCGAGTTTATGAGAGTAGGCTCCTCGAAGCCACAGAAGACCGATGTGAGGGTTGTAGCCGCAACCAACATCGACCTCCAGAAGGCCATCAATGAGGGGCGTTTTCGTGAGGACCTCTACTATCGTCTGGCCACGGTGCCCATCGCCGTACCACCCCTGCGTCAGCGCAAGGAGGACATCCACCTGTTGTTCCGCAAGTTCGCATCGGATGTGTCGGTAAACTGCAAGATGCCACCCATCACTCTCGACGAGGGGGCACGACACCTGCTGGAGAACTACTACTGGAAAGGCAACATCCGACAGCTCAAGAATGTGGCCGAGCAGATTTCGGTCATCGAGCCCGCAAGGGTCATCTCGGAGCCCATACTGCGCAAGTACCTCCCAATGGAGGGCGTAGGCTCCACCCCTATAGTTATGAACGACCGCTCACAAGAGGAGTTCGCCGACGAGAGAGAGCTGCTCTACAAGGTGCTCTTCGATATGAAGCGCGACATCACGGATGTGAAGCGTATGTTGCTGGAGGTTATGGGCGGCACCAATCAGCAGTCCTACAATGCGCCATCGCACGAGTCGGCACCCGTTGCCGGCTATCTGCCCTCGCAGGGCGGCGGCTATCAGCAGGAGCCCCAAGAGACCATCGGCGAGGAGGTATTCGACGAGCCCGCAAAGCCCCTCTCCAAAGACGATATGATGCGTGAGGCCATTGTGAAGGCCCTGCGTCGTAGCGGCGGCAAGCGCAAGGAGGCCGCACAGGAGCTCTTTATGAGCGAAAGAACACTCTACAGAAAAATTAAAGACCTCGGAATAGATGAAATTTAGAAGACATATAGTGGCCCTCGTGGGCGCAATGGCACTGCTTCTGGTGCAGAGCGGCTGCACCGTCAAATACTCCTTCTCGGGAGCCTCCATCCCCTTGGAGGCCAAGACGGTGAGCGTGCCCTACTTCCCCAACAATGCACCAATGGTGGCCCCCACCCTCAGCTCCACACTCACACAGACGCTGCAAGATAAGTTCGCAAGGCAGACAAACCTTCAGGTTGTGGACAACGGTGGCGACCTGGCCTTCGAGGGCGAAATCACAAACTACACCTCCACCCCCGCGGCGGTAACCTCCGCCGAGACGGCAGCAATGAACCGTCTGACCATCACGGTGAAGATGAAGTTCACGAACATCTATGAGCCCCAGAACAACTACAACAAGACCTTCAGCGCCTTCGCCGAGTACGATGCGACCTCGCTGTTGCAGGATGTTCAGGACTCACTCATCACCGAGATTGTAGACCAGCTCGTGCAGGAGATTTTCAACGCCGCCGTAGCAAACTGGTAGAGTTGACAATTGAAAATTGAAAACTGAAAACTAATAAACCCTCCCATAAGTTAGGGGAGGGTGCCCTTTAGGGCGGGAGAGGTCTGTCAACAACTGACAATTGAAAATTGACAATTGACAATTGACAATTGACAATTGAAGACTGAAGACTGAAGACTGAAGACTGATAACTAAAAGCAGATATGTTTAACCAAGGAGAGATATTTCTGAGGGCGCAGGAGAGCAAGCAGCTCAAGGAGTGGGCAATAAAGTACCCGTGGTGGGGAGCTGTGAGGATGGCGCTCCACGAGCGTGGCGAGGCCGCCGACGGCAGTGTCATCTATGCGGCCGGAAGGCGTGGACAACTGGCACCTGCCACCCCACCCCTCAAGCCCATTTCGCCCGAGGAGTTCAAGCGCAGCGAGACGCTCGGAATAATTGATAGTTTCCTCACCAAAGGTGAGCACAAAATTGTCATCGACGACCAGACAACCGACACCGCTCTGGATGGTATCGACGAGCAAAACGAGATGGAGGATGAGTTTTTGAGCGAAGAATTGGCTGAAATTTATGCAAAACAGCACCTTTTTGACCTCGCAATCGAGATATATCAAAAATTAAGTTTGCAAGATTCGCAAAAAAGTGTTTATTTTGCCGAACTTATTGAGGGCCTAAAGAAACAGCGCCTCGAAGTAGACAATAAAAAATAATTAAATACATAAAACACAATGTACACATTTCTTGTAATTTTGATCATCATTGCCAGCATTCTGCTCATCTTGGCAGTATTGGCACAGAGTCCCAAGAGCGGTATGGCTGCCAACTTCGGCGCATCCAACCAGGTAATGGGCGTTCGTCAGACCGCCAACTTCCTTGAGAAAGCAAGCTGGTATCTGGCTATCGGTATCGTTGTTCTCTGCATCCTCTCGACCGTTGCAATGCCCTCGCAGCAGGGTAGCGGCGACAAGGCTCTCGATTCGCTCATCGAGGATGTAACCGCAACTCCCGCTATGCCCGACCAGGTGGAGGTTCCCGCACTCACTCCCGATGCTGAGGCTCCCGTAACCCCCGAGGCTGAGTAGTTCGCTTGGACTATAACGACAAAAACACCCGACCACGAGAGTGGTCGGGTGTTTTGTTTATACCTATTTTATATTACGCTCACACGAGAACGGCACCCACTATCGCAATCAACAACCCCAAAGCCAGGGAGCCGTAGAGTGTCCGAGGAGTCCTCGAGGTGAGATAAAGACGCGAGGTAATCAACAGCCCCGCAACCAACACTCCCGCAATGAAGGGATACAAGAGCGACATATTGCCCACAAAGAGCAACACCCACATATACCCCAAGAGAATACCATAGATGGTCAGGTGGTGCGACAAGGGCCTAAAGAACTCAAACGCAACCACAACAAGCGTTGCTATCGCGCAGAGGTAGAGCATTTTACGGACAAGAAACAAGAGGGGCACACTCGCAAACATCCAGCCGCAACTGGCAAAACAGAGGGCATCTATCAGCAGAGAGAGCACCCTCACCCTACGACCACCACTACTATCCCTACGGAGCACCCCGAAGAGCCTCAGGAGCATACGAAACAGCAGAGGAATGGCCACCGTCGTGATGAGCAGATTGCCAATCACAAACGACCGTATGGAGTGGGGAAACTTCAGCGGAGAGGCATAGCCATACATCACCAGAAGGGTCATCCACACACCCGCCATAAGCGGATGCGTGAGCAGCGAAACTCCTTTTGCAAAGAGCTCCATTAGTCGTTCCCCACGCCCGAGTTTAATATCCGTAACGGTTTCTGTCATAGACTATTGGTTCTTACAACTGACGACGCAGGCGGGCCACGGGAATCTTGAGCATCTCGCGATACTTGGCCACCGTACGACGCGCAATGTGGTACCCCTTCTCGTTGAGAATATTCATGAGTGCCTCGTCGGTCAGGGGGTGGCGTTTATCCTCCTCTTCGATGCAGTCCGAGAGTATCTGCTTAATCTCGTGCGAGGAGACCTCCTCACCGCTGTCGGTCTGCATAGCCTCCGAGAAGAGCCCCTTGAGGGGGATGATGCCAAAGGGGGTCTGGATGTACTTACTATTGACCACACGCGAGATGGTCGAAACATCCAGTCCTGTGCGGTCAGCTATATCCTTGAGAATCATCGGGCGCAACTTCTTGGGGTCGCCATCTACGAAGTAATCTCGCTGATACTCAAAAATTTCGGTCATCGTAGCCAGAAGCGTATCGTGGCGCTGCTTGATGGCCGAGATGAACCACTTGGCCGAGTCGATTTTGCTCTTGACGAACTGGAGCGCCTCCCTATCCTGCTCGCCCGTAATGCCGCCCGAGAGGGAGCTACGAATCATATCCATATAGCGGCGATTAATCTTCAGGTCGGGGATGTTGTAGGAGTTCAGGCGCAACTCCATCTCGCCCTCGCGGTTGTCGAGTATGAAGTCGGGGACCACATAGGGGGCCGCATCGTCCATCGCATCGGCGTACATATTGCCTGGCTTGGGCGAGAGGAGCCTTATCTCCTCGATGGCCTCGGCAAACTCCGCGCGGCTCACGCCGAGCCTTGCAAGCAGACGGTCATAGTGCTTCTTGGCAAACTCCTCGAAGTGGTCCGAGAGAATCCTGCGAGCCAGCTCGCCACTGGGGCTCAGGGGCTCGCGTGCCTCGAGTTGCAGCAGCAGACACTCCTGAAGGTTGCGTGCGCCCACGCCCGAGGGCTCCAGACTCTGCACCACCCTCAACACCCTCTCGAGCTCCTCAACACTCAAGTCGAGGCCCACACTGAAGGCTATATCGTCCGAGATGGAGAGCAGTTCGCGGCGCAGGTAGCCGTCATCCTCGAGGCTTCCTATGAGGTACTTGGCAATGGCCCTATCGCGTGGCGAAAGGTCCTGATATCCGAGCTGCTCCTCGAGCGACTCCTGCAACGAACGACCACCCGAGATGTAGACCGTGGGCTGTTGGTCATCGCGCGAATAGTTGTTGGTGCGCATCTTGTAGGCGGGCGTGTCGTCCTCCTTGAGGTACTCCTCCACGGAGATATCCTTGCTCTCCTCGCCCTCCTCCTGCTCCTTGCGGCTCTCCTCCAACACGGGATTCTCCTCAATCTCCTGCTTGATGCGCTGTTCGAGCGACAAGCTGGGGAGCTCGAGGAGTTTAATCATCTGAATCTGTTGGGGCGAGAGCTTCTGCTGCAAGCCCAGAATCTGCTTTTGGCTAAATGAACTCATAACTTCTATAACTTTAATATGAAAAAAGACCACTTTATTGTGTGCGGTCTCTTCATTTTATTAAAGTTTTGGGTCTAAGGTCTAAAGTCAAAGGTCTATCGACCCCGAGGGGAGTTGGTTTTCTTCGAGGGAGTTTAGGGAAATTAGGGAATTTAAGGAGTTTAGAGCCCCTAATACTTCGGCCCACAATCTGCCCTAAATTCACTAATCTCACTAATTTCTCTATCTTGATAGTTGTTGCATATCGCGGAGGGATTTTTGTGCCAAACAAGAGAGCAACACCGCAGTTTACTTGGAGGTAAATGAGGATGTTGCGAGTCGCCGTTTGGCACAAAAATCACCCGCGAGATGCGACAACCCCCTTAGTACTCGGCATTCTTGGGAGTACGAGGGAAGGGAATCACATCACGGATATTGGCCATACCGGTCACGAAGAGCAACAGACGCTCGAAACCAAGACCAAAACCGCTGTGAGGTGCCGAGCCCCAACGACGAGTGTCGAGGTACCACCAGAGTGTATCCTTGCTCATACCGCGCTCCTCAATAATGGCGTTGAGTTTGTCGTAGTCGGCCTCGCGCTCGCTACCGCCGATAATCTCGCCAATCTTGGGGAAGAGGACATCCATTGCGCGAACGGTCTTACCGTCCTCGTTCTGCTTCATATAGAATGACTTAATCTCCTTGGGATAGTTGATGAGGATGACGGGTTTCTTGAAGTACTCCTCAACAAGGTAGCGCTCGTGCTCGCTCTGAAGGTCGCAACCCCAGGTGCAAGGGAACTCAAACTTCTTGCCGCTCTCACCCAGGATGCGGATACCCTCGGTGTAGTCGAGCCTTACGAACTCGCAATCTACAACACCCTTGAGGCGCTCGATGAGTTCCTTGTCGAACATATTGTTCAGGAAGGTGAGATCATCCATACAGTTGTCCAGAGCGTACTGTACGCAGTATTTGATGAACTCCTCAGCCAGAGCCATATTGTCCTCCAGGTCGTAGAAGGCCATCTCGGGCTCAATCATCCAGAACTCTGCCAAGTGGCGTGGAGTGTTGGAGTTCTCGGCACGGAAGGTGGGGCCGAAGGTGTAAATCTGACCCAGCGAGAGTGCGCCAAGCTCACCCTCGAGCTGACCCGAAACAGTCAGTGCGGTCTGGCGAGCGAAGAAGTCCTGCGAGTAGTCCACCTTGCCATCCTCGCCCTTGGGAACATTGTTCAGGTCGAGGGTGGTCACATTGAACATAGCACCCGCGCCCTCGCAATCCGAGGCGGTAATCAGAGGGGTGTGCCAATAGTAGAAACCCTTGTCGTTGAAGAACTTATGGATGGCGTAGGCCATAGCGTGACGGATGCGGAAAACGGCACCAAAGGTGTTGGTGCGGGGACGCAGATAGGCAATCTCGCGGAGGAACTCCATCGAGTGGCCCTTCTTCTGCAAGGGGTACTCGCCATCGGCCTTACCGTAAATCTCAATCTCCTTGGCCTGAACCTCAACGGGCTGACCCGAGCCTACAGACTCCACCAGAGCGCCCTTCACACAGAGGCACGAACCGGTAGTCACCTCCTTGAGGAGAGCCTCATCGGCGGTGGCCATATCCACAACAATCTGAATATTGTTGATGGTCGAGCCGTCGTTCAGGGCGATGAAAGCCACATTCTTGTTGCCGCGCTTGGTGCGCACCCAACCCTTCACTACAACATCCTGACCCTTAGGCTCGCTACGGAGCAAATCAATAATTCGTACTGTCATACTCTTTTTGCTTGTTATCTATTGTTACATTTTTTGGAATCACAATTTCCTGCCTTTCTACCCTCGGTCGCATCACACAAAAGCCTGCCATCGGCCCATAATGCGCCAAAGATAATTCACGACACAAATATACACTCTTTTTCCCAAAAAAGCACCCCACGCCCCTTTTTACCTATATTTTTTTACCATTTTTCTCCAAAAAATTATTACATTTGTAGGTTGATTGGCAGTTTATGCAAAAGGTGACCAACAAAAAATACAGACCACTCTCCGATGGGGAACAACAGATTCTCATCGCCAACGGCTGTATGGCAGATAGTTGGGAGCGAATAATGGTGGCCGAGGAGGGCTTCACGCCCAACAACATCCGCCGTTGTCGCTTCAAGGGTGATGTGAGAATCGGTGCCGATGTGACCATCAAGGATGTCTCCTCATTCATTGCCAACTACGAAATTGGCAACAGGGTAAAGATTGTCAATATGGGCATCCTCGAGACCAGAGGTGTGAGCTCATTTGGCAACGGCACAAAGGTCGCAACCATCAACGAGAATGGTGGTCGCACGGTGTGCATCTATGATGGGCTCACGGCTCAGAGCGCCTATGTGTGCGCCCTCTACCGACACCGCCCCCAGACCGTCAATCAGCTCCAGCAGATTGCCCTACGCTACACCGAGCAGGTGAGCTCCACGATGGGCACCATCGGCGATGGCGCAAGGCTCTGCGACTGCAAGATTATACGCAATGTGAACATAGGCCCCGCAGCCGAGATTTTCGGAGCCTCCATACTCCAGAACGGCACCATCCTCTCCTCCGAGGAGTCGAAGACTGAGGTGGGTGTGGATGTGAAGATGTATGACTTCATCGTTCAGGACAGCTCGAGCGTGGATAACTCCTCGCTCCTGAGGAGGTGCTTTGTGGGCCAGGGAGTGATTATCGAGAACCTCACGGCCAGCGACTCGCTCATCTTCGCAGGCTCCCATATGGAGAACTGCGAGGCGTGCAGCATCTTCGCAGGCCCCTATACGGTGTCGCACCACTCCTCTTCGCTGCTGATTGCAGGCCTCTTCTCGTTCTTCAACGCGGGCTCGGGCACCAATCAGAGCAACCACCTCTTCCGCACAGGTGCTGTCCACCAGGGCATCCACCTGAGGGGTGTGAAGTTTGGCAGCAATGCCTACACAATGCTCCCCTGCCGCAACGGAGCCTTCACGGTGGTGGTGGGTCGTCACCGCAACTACGGCGACACAGACTCCTTCCCCTACTCCTACCTCGTGGAGAAAGAGGGTGCATCGTGGCTGATGCCGGGTAGGAACCTTATGAGCTACGGCACCGTGAGGGACCTGAAGAAGTGGCCACAGAGGGACCGCCGCAAGGGAACACGAAACGACAACATAAACTTCCAGGAGTGCAACCCCTACATAGCGGTGCGCTTCCTCAAAGCCATAGAGATACTCTCCGAGATGCTCGAAGCGGAGGGAGGCGAAGGCCCCGATGTAATCAACTGGGGCCGTATGAAGATTGAGCGCAAGGCCGCCTGGCAGGGCAAGCGCCTCTACACCACCGCCCTCTACAAGTTTCTGGGCAGTATGCTCTCCTTAGGCGAGGCCAAGGAGGGGCTCTCGGGTGCAGGTCACTGGATAGATTGTGCGGGTCAGTTTATGCCGCTGGATGTGATGAACGAGATTCTCTCGAGGGTGGATAGTGGCGAGATTGACTCGTCCGAGGCCCTCAAGGCTGAGTTCGACAGGGTGATGGCCGACTACGACCATTTGGCTCACAGTTGGGCTCTGACGGCCACCGAGAGGCTTCTGGGCCACGCCCCCACAGAGGAGGATATCAGAGATATAATCGCTCGTGGCAAGGAGTGCGCAGCGGAACTGGAAAGCACCACCAATGAAGACCGCCAGAAGGACTTTGGCATTGTAGCCACCGTGGGCTACGGCATTGACTGCCTGACGGAAGAGGAGCGTCTTGCCGACTTCAACGCAGTGAGGGAGAGGTGACAATGGACAAAGGACAATGGACAAGGGACACTTGAAAATTGAAAATTGAAAATTGTAAATTGAGAGTTGGAAGGTGGAAATTGGACATGGGAAATTGGCAAATTCGCGCAAGGAGAG